>DATHRK010000026.1:0-67890 GCA_035465395.1 Longimicrobiales bacterium
GTCTCATAGTACTCAGCCGCCTCACCAAACAAGGCTGCTGCGGCTTGGGAATCGCGTTTCTTCCAAGCCTGACCATAGCGCTCAAGCCAAGCCTCGAGTTGTTGGTAGTCCATGCGCACGAACACAGGTAAGACGCCTAACTCTCTGTATGCAGACCCTCCGCCATAGAACGCGGGTCTGCCTAAACAAACGCCCATCCACCGTATCCGTGGCGTGCTGTTGGAGGCAAGGTGTTTCTTCGCCGGCGGTTGGCTACGGTGTCTGGCTTGATAGGAAGGAGGCACCGCCTGCCGCCTAGTGTTGGCCGGATGTGCTTCGGCGGATGTCGAGGCCGGGCAGCGAATCGGCGGGGCTGCGGACGCCCATTCCGCCCCCGACCAGGACGTGGGTGTACTTCATCGTGGTCTGGACGCTCTTGTGGCCGAGGAGCTCCTGGATCGTGCGGATGTCGTAGCCGTCCTGCAGGAGGTGCGTCGCGAAAGAGTGCCGGAAGGTGTGGCACGTGGCGCGCTTGGAGAGGCCGGCCAGCTGGGCGGCGAGTCGGACCTGCCGCTGTACCGCGGTCTGGTGGTGATGGTGGCGGCGGGTCTGGCCGGAGGGGGCGTGCACGTGGGTTCGGCTCGCCGGGAACACCCATTGCCAGGGCCATTCGCGGCCGGCGGCGGGCAGCTTCCGCTCGAGCGCATCCGGTAGCTCGACCCAGCCGCCACCGGCCGCGAGGTCGTCTGTCCAAATTCGGCGCGCGGTCTCCACCTGTTCCCGAAGCCGGTCCTCGGCGATGCGCGGCAGTACGGTGACGCGGTCCCGCTTCCCCTTCGGGCGTCGCACGACGATCGATCGAGCCTGGAAGTCGACGTCTTTGACCCTGAGTCTCAGGGCTTCCAGCAGGCGCAGGCCGGCGCCGTACAGGAGCAGGCAGACCGCGAGAGATTGGCCGGACATCTGGTTGAGGATACGCGCCGCCTCCGCACGCGTGAGCACGACGGGCAGGTGCCGGCCTCGCTTGGCCCGCGCGATCGGAGCGTCGCGGTCGATCGGGATGTCGAGCACGTCCCGATAAAGGAACATGAGGGCGCTGGCGGCCTGGTTCTGGGTCGAGGGCCCGACGCGATCGTGCGACGCGGGATGGGACAGGAAGGCGACCACGTCGGCCGTCCCGAGACGCTCGGGGCGGCGCAGGTCGTGGAAGTGTACGTAGCGCCGGATCCAGTGCACGTACGCCTGCTCGGTCCGGCGGCTGTAGTTGCGGCGGCGGATCTCCGCGCGGACGCGGTCGAGGAGACGGGGCTCGGGCATGCACCAAGCTCGAATCCATCGATCATCGGTCGATCATCACCGCACCCCTTACGGACCTGCGGGCCCCGGTCGGCGCTGAATCCCCACCGGCTCCGGCCCGTACGGAGCCGCAGGAAGGGGGACCCGGTCGCGGACGGGGGCCGGTCCCATGCGATGGCTACAACGAGAAGGGGGCGGCGTGATCGACGACCTGATTCCGATCTTCGGGATTCTACTAGTGATGATCCCCGTCGCGGGCCTGACACTGGGGCTGACGCTCCGGTTGGCGGTCAAACCGTTCGTGGAGACGCTCGCGGCGGCGGTTCGCGACGCCGGCGGGAGCGGCGTCGATTCGGGGGAGTTGGCCGCGCTCGTTGCGTCGCTCCAGGAAGAGGTCGAGGCCCTTCGGCAGGACGCCGCCGAGATCCGCCGCGCCCAGGAGTTCGATCGCAAATTGCTCGGAGCAGAATCCGACGAGGTGGCCGGGCCGGTTACGATCGATCCTCGTTGATCGGTCGATCCTCGTTGATCGATCGGCCCTCGGGTGCCTGGCGGGGCGGCTCGGGCGCTTCTCCGAGGAGCCGCACGGCGCGCGCTCCGATCCGCTGGAACTGGGCATGCCGCTCGCGCGCCCAGCGCGGCAGTCCGAAGGTGTTGGCGCCCAGATAGAACGCGGACATGCCACCGAGCATGCCCCCCAACATCAGCGCTCCCTGGATCTCCCCGGTGAGGCCCATCAGGGCGGCGAGCAGAACGCCCGCGCCGCCCATCGCGAGGCCGGCCGATTCCATCGCCCGCGCGCTCCCCTTGAGCGTGCCCATGCGAAGCCGATGACCCGCTTCGGTGGGCTCGACGGCGACGTGGAGGTTCCCGTTCGACCAGTCGCGCATGGACCCGGCGCCCCCGAGCTCGCCCCGCGCTCCGAAGGTCTCGCGCAGCTCGCCCACGAGGATCTGCCATTCGGCGTCCGTGGGGGCGCGGGGCAGGTCGACCACCTCGCTCACCGCGAGCGGGGCGCCGAGTCGCGTCCGTTTCGCGGGGGTGAGGGAGGCCGGCAGTCCGGGGAGGGGGGCCGGCAATCCGGGGAGCGAGGGCGGCAGTCCGAAGAGCGAAGCCACCCCGCCTCGCGATGGGCGGGCGACGTCGACGGGCGTTTCCGCTGCTCCCTGGAGCGCCGCGGCTCCGGTTGCCTCGAGGGCCCGGGCGGCCTCAGCGACGCGGTTCGGGTCCAGGCCCACCTCGGTGGCGATCTCTCGCAGCTCGGCCAGCGTCAGGCCTTCGCCTCCCGGCCCAGGATCGGAGGTGGTCGGCCCGGGCCCTTCTCCCGACTCGCGGAAGATGGCGCGGACCTCCTCGTCGGTGTACCGCCGATCGGTGTCCATGGTACCCGAATTACGCCCGTTCCAGGTGTCGACTTCAAGGGGGCGCCGCGCCGCCGGCTTCAGCGGAACAGCTCGCGACAATCGTCGACCACCGCGACGGCGCCGGCGGCGAGCGCCTCCCGTCCGTACCGGTCCACCGCCTGCGTGCTCGTACAGAGGGCCACCTTCACGTCGGGGTGCACGGCCCTGAGTCTCTCCAAGAGGTCGATCCCCGCTCGGTCGGTGTACGTCTCGTCGGCGCCCTCGTAGCGGCCGATGTCGGAGATCACGAGCTGGTGCACCGCCGGATCGAATGACCGCAGCCCGTCTTCCGTATCGAGCGCGGTCGTAACCTGGACGTTCCGGCGACCGAGCTCCTGCACGACCTCCTCGTTGTTGGCGGGATTGTCGTCCACCCAGAGCACCTGACCGAGAACGCCCTCGACGCCCACTGCGCGGACGGGTCCCGTGTTCTCCCGGCCCTCGAAGGCCACGTAGGCCAGCGTGAGGACGGCCGCGACGGTGATCCCGGCGGCCAATGCGCGCCGGAGGCCACGCGGGGACCCGGGCGTTGCCGCCGCGCGGTGGGCGACCATCGCATCGAGCATCTCGCGGGCGTCAGGGAAGCGGTCCTCCGGGCGCTTGGCGAGAGCCCGGGCCACGATGTCGAGCGTTCCCGGGGAGAGGCCGTCTCGTGCGGCGCCGAGGTCGGGGTCGTCGGCCAGAATGCGCCTCATGGCGACCCGCGGGTGGTCCGCGGCGAACGGACGCACGCCGGCGAGCATCTCGAACAGCGTCACGCCGAGCGCCCACACGTCGCTCGGCGGATCGGCTGGTCGCCCTTCGATCTGCTCGGGGCTCATGTAGGCGACCGTGCCTTCGACCGCTCCGGGAGCCCCGATGCGGCTTTCCCCCGAGCGCGCGAGCCCGAAGTCGAGCAGCTTCGCGACCCCGTCGTGGGTCACGATGATGTTCGCCGGCTTCACGTCGCGGTGGACGATGCCGTGTTCGTGCGCCGCGGCCAGCGCGCGCGCGACCTGCTCGGCGAGATCGAGGGCCTCGTCCTCCGGCAGCGGCCCGCGATCCAGCCTGGCCCGGAGCGTCTCCCCGTCGTAGGCCGTCATGACGATGTAGAGGCGGCCGTCCTCGGTCTCGGCGATCTCGTGGATGGTGCAGATGTTGGGGTGGTCCAGCGCCGAGGCCGCGCGCGCCTCCTGCGTGAACCGGTCGCGCGCGGCTGCGTCCCGCCGGATCTCCGGGGCGATGAACTTGATCGCGACGGGTCGATCCAGCGCGACGTCCCGCGCGCGGTAGATGACCCCCATACCGCCGCCACCGACGCGGTCGAGGATCTCGTAGTGGGACACCGTCCGGCCGACCCACGGGTCCGGCCCGTCGTCGGCGGTCGGGACGTCGCGCAGCATGTCCTGCACGTCCGGTCCGAGCAGATCCTCGCGCAGGCGATCCAGGTACTCTTCGGCGTCGGGCGACGCCTCCAGCAGCGCGGCTGCCTCGGCGAGGAGGTCGGCGTCCCCGCCCGCCTCGCGTTCGAGGAACGCGGCGCGCTCCTCCGGGGCCAGCGTGCTGGCACGCTCGAGCAGCAACTCGAGCCGGTCCCAGCGCGAGGTCACGACCGGTCTCCCAGCTCCCGCCGGAGCCACGCCCGGGCCATCGCCCAGCCGCGCGTCACGGTCGCCGTGGAGAGGCCCAGCGCGACGGCGGTCTGCTCGACCGTCATCCCTCCGAAGAACCGGCATTCCACGATCCGGCACTGCCGTTCGCTGCGACCCGCCAGGCGTTCCAGCGCGTCTTCCAGCGCCAGCACCCGATCCTCCCAGGGGGTTTCGATCGCCCCGACCGGGGCGATGAGCCCGCCCTCGGTCAGCGAAACCCGCTGCCAGCCGCCGCCCCGTTTGAGCGCCTGCCGATCCCGCGCGTAGTTGATGAGGATGTGGCGGATCGCCCGCGACGCCGCCGCGAGGAAATGCGCCTCCGTGTCCCACTCCGCGCGGCGCTGGTCGACGAGCTTGAGATAGGCTTCGTGGACGAGCGCGGTGGTGTTGAGCGTCTCGTTGCCACGCCAGGCGCCGCGCTGCCGGTGCGCGAGTTCTCTCAGCTCCTGGTAGACCAGCGGAAACAGCTCGTCGAGCGCTTCACGCCGCCCCTCACGCAGGTCCGCGATGAGCCGCTCCACCGACTCGTGGGGCGCTGTGTCGTCCGGCTCGTCGGCGGGCGCGTTGATCATCCTCTCGCCGGTTTCGTGTAACCACTACTGAGCGGTCGCATCTACCAGGCAGAGCGGTACCGGCGGGAGCCGGACGCTGGCTGCCTAGACAGTGGCGGCTTCGCCGTGCGGCTCTGTGTGGAAGGCGACGCCCAAAGATAACGCAGGCCGGATAACCCGTCAGGGCACCGTCGACTCGAACGGAGGACATGAATGGAGCGCCACCGCCCGCCGATGCTCCCACGCGCTCTGCACCCGTCGTTGGCGAGCGTGCTCACGATCGTGACGGGCATCCTCGAGACCGGTATCCAGATCGCGAGCGGGGCGACCTGAGCCTTCCGGGCGCTCGCGAGGCACCTCACCCCTCGAGCGCCCTTTCCCTCCGGTGAGCTGACCGTGTGGGGACCGTCAGGGGCTCGTGACGATGCGAGATCCTCTCCGCCGGTCAGCTCGCCGCTGCCTCCCGCCTGCCGGATCGGGGGTCCTCGCCCCACTTCACCCACTCGAACGCGGTGCGACACTTCCGGCACCAGTAGGTGGCGACCGAGAGCGCGGATCCGAAGGGCGAGTGCAGCTCCGTGTCGGTGCCGCCGCAGAAGGCGCACGCGGGCGACGCCGGGAGGCCGTAGTCCTCCGCGCGGGAATTCGTCATCGGGCCTCGCCTCAATCCATCAGAAAATCGCGGTTCTTGTCGCCGCGGATCTTCTCGATCGTGGCCCCGTCCGGAGCGCCCTCGCCCGCGCGGCGTCGGACCGGATCCCAGCCGCCCCAGTCGTGCTTTGCGAGGACCGGTGCGCCCACCCCGAGCAGCTCCAGGATCGGGGCCAGACGGTCGCCGAGCCGCCCGCGGGCGGCGTCCCGGTCGCCGGGCACGATGCCGGCGTCGCGTAGCCGCGCCTCGGCGTCGTCGGCCGGGCCGAACCACGCGAAGGAGGACGGCATCGCCTCGGCGACCGCATCCGCCAGCGCCACCTTCGCCTTCTCGCTCCCGGTCGCGTAGCGGCGCGTCCACGCGAGCGCGTGGGCGGCGTGGAAGGCCTCCTCGTCGAGCAGCTTGGCACAGCGGACGCGCAGCGGTTCGTACATGGACTCCGAGAGAGCCTCGAAGGCCGTCGTGAGCGCGCCATCCACAACCGCGTTCAGCGCCAGCAGGCAGGCCCAGGTGTCGGGCGCTTCGTCCAGGGCGGGCATGCTGCGGTAGGCACTCGCCTCGCGGCCGTGCTCCAGCGCGTCGACGTCCTCGCCGAAGTCCTTCAGCAGCGCGTAGAGCAGGCGGGCGTGTCCCCACTCGTCCTGCGCCATCGACGCGCACGCGATGCCGGCTTCGATCTCGGGCGCTCCCAGCACCCACTCGGCGTAGCGCATGCCGAGCAGGCGCTTGCTGTCCGCCATCGACAGGATCAGGTCGCGCACGTCGTCGCGCACGCCGGCGGGCAGCGCGTCCGGGTCGGCGTAGTTCCTTCGCTGCGCCGCGTCCGCCGCGGCGCCGCCGTTCGCCATTGCCTCGAGCTCGGCCATCAGCCGTCGCCCCGGTTGAAGACCTCGAGGAACTGCTCGCGCCTTACCACGAACATGTCGAACCACTTCTCTTCGTCGTAGGTGTTGTACGCGTACACGCGCGCGAGGTCGTCGGTGGCCGAGTTCACGTTGCCGATGTGGCGCAGCGCGTCGCCGCGGTTCTTGCGCGCGAACACCTCGTAGACGGTCTCGTAGGGCATCAGGCCGCCACCCCCAGGGCGCGCAGCGCGGCGCGGCCTTCGTCGGTCATCCTCGCCCGCGTCCAGGGCGGGCTCCACACCTCGTGCAGGGCGACCGCGTCCACGCCGGGCTCGGCGAGCAGGCGCGTGGTGATGTCGGTGCGGATGAAGTCCACGCACGGGCACCCGGTCGCCGTGTACGTCAGCGTGACCTCGGCGGTGCCACCTTCCAGGCGCACGTCGTAGATCAAGCCCATGTCCACCACGCTGATCGGTAGCTCGGGATCCAGAACGTCGCGCAGCGCGTTCCAGAGCGGCAGCGCCTCGGCGGGCACCGACGCCGCGTCGAAGGGCGCGCGGCAGTGTGGGGACGGCCCGCCGGAATGCTCCACGGCCGCGCCCTCGGCGCTTCCCGCCCGCGGCTCGGCGCCCTCATCGCGCGGTGCGGCGATGTGCGCAGGCACCCGGGCGCGCGTCGGCACCGTCGGGAGCGGGACGTTCAGGCTCACGCCGCCACCAGCCGGTTCACGTCGCCGTGGCTGCGGCGCACCGACTCGACGTAGTGCTGGTTCATCGGGCCCCGCGCCTTCCAGCGCTCGAACACCTGGTCCCACGTGATCTCGCCCTCGTCGAACAGCCAGCGCTTCTCTTCGGCGTCGTACTGGCACGGGAAGGGATAGTCGAGGACGTACTTCTGCTGCTCCTCGTCCCAGTGCGCCGGCGCGTCCAGGCCGAGCGACTCGCACAGCGGCACCGTCGCCGACATCCACGTCTGCCGCAGCTCGTCGTTGGTCATGCCCTTCAGCTTGTACTCGAGCTGGCCGCTGTGGCGCTTCATGTCGTCGGGCAGCCCGAACCACTCGATAGTCATCGGGAACATCCAGTCGACCGCGCGCTGGATCCGCTTCTTCGCCTCGCCGTTGCCCGCGCACAGGCGCTTCATCCAGACCTCGCCGTGGCGCAGGTGGAAGGTCTCCTCGAGGTCGACCTTCACGAGCGCGCGCTTCAGCGGTCCGTAACTCGTGTTCCGGAAGACGTCGCCCAGCAGCGTGATCCCGGCGCGGTCGAAGAAGCCGTTGGCGACCACCAACTCGGCCCAGCTCTCGAGCGGCTGGTCGAAGCCGTAGGGGTGCTTGAACTCGTGCGGCTCGCGGCCGTAGACGAGCCACTCCTTGTCGACCCCGAGGTCCTCCAGGATGCGGTAGGCGATGTTGGCGTGCGCCATCTCGTCCTGGATGATCGCGAGCGCGCTGACCATGGTGTTGGTCGACGGGGCATCCTGGGCGGCCCCCCAGTACGCGGGCGCGCTCATCAGCTCGGTGTCGCCCTGCACGGTGAGCTGGACGATGAGCGCCTTGCGGTAGCCCTCCGTCGTCTCCTCGGGCGACTCGAGAATGTAGCCGTTCTGGACCTTGTCCTTCAGCTCCTGCTCGGTCATGCGCGGGCGTCCTCGGTGGGCGTTCTCGATCGGAAGGGAGCGTGCGTCCTCGGCGGGCGCGCTCCAGGGCGTTTTCGAACAGTTGTTCGAAAAAACTAACGAAACGGGCCTCGGGGGGTCAACGCGGCGGGGATGGCGGGCGGGCGCGCAGGCGGCGCGCGCTCAAAACGAGCACGAGCGCGCCGAGGACCAGCGCCGCCGGTCCCGCGACGCGCTGGACCGCGTGGCGCCTACGGTCGATGGGAACGGCCGCGGCCGGGTCCACGTGGAGACGCGACGTCCGAATGCCCTTCACGACGGGATGGCCGTCGCCGTCGGCGACCCACACCTCGGCGATCGAGTCCGCCCGCAACACCTCCGCGAGCTCTTCGGCGTCGATGCCGTCCGGCCAATAAAACGTGGGGAACAGATACCGTCCGCCGTCCCGGTCCTCCAGGTGGATCGGGTCCGGCCCGCGGCCATACATCACGAGGACCCTCCGATACGCCAACTCCGGGACGTGCCGGTAGGACGACACGTCGGTGGGCGGCTCGCCTCCGCCGAGGGGCCCGACCAGGATCGCCCCGATCAGGATCAGCAGGCCGCCGATGGCGGGCGTGCGCCAGGCCTCGCGGGAAGCGCCCTCTCGCTTCGTCATGGCTGGAACGTAGGCGATCGGGCGACCTCACGCCGCCGGCCGAAGGCGCCGCCCGGCACCCGCTCGCCGACCTGGCCCCGCCTTTGCTCCAACGTCCGCCCGGCGCTTCGCTTCCGCCCGCGAAGCGTCATAACGAAGCCAGCACGGAAGGAAGATGAACGAGCCACCGGACACGCCGGGTCGCGACGACGCCGATCCGCCCCCGTTCCCACCCCCGGCAGGCGAGCCGGGAGAGGCCGAGCGGGAGCGCCCGCCGCCGCCGCACGACCCGGCGTCGCCACCGCCGGTCAGGGAACCGGAGCCGCCCGAGCCGCAGCCGCCCGTCGAGGCACCCGGGTCCGACCCGACGCCACCGGAGGAGGCGCCCGCGACGTCGCCCGCGCGAACCGGCACCGAAGGCGTCATGCTCGCCCTCCTGGAGCGCTGGGACCGGCTCCGCGCGTGGGCGGAGGCGCGCTACCGGGAACGCCGCGCCTGGCTGGCCGAGAAGTGGGAGGACGAGCGCTTTCGCAAGCGGACACTGTGGACGGGCGGCGTCGCCGGGGGGTTGTTCGCCGTCGGCCTCGTCACCGCGGCCGTCCTGTACCTCAACTGCGGGACGCGCGGGTGTCCGGATGTGGACCTGCTTCGGCAGTTCGAGCCCGACGAAGCATCGGTCCTCTACGACCGCGCGGGGGAACCCATCGCGGAGCTGTTCATGGTTCGGCGCACCGTCGTCTCCATCGACTCGCTCCCCGACTTCATACCGGGGGCCTTCGTGGCCGTCGAGGACGACGCCTTCTACGACCACGGCGGCGTGGACTGGCCGCGGATGGTCGGCGCGATGATGCGGACCGCGGGGGCGGTCGTGACCGACGGGAGGCCCGAAGGCGGGAGCACCATCACGATGCAGCTCGCGGGCAGCATCGTCCCCGAGCGCATCGACCGCAGCGACCGCACCCCCTGGCGCAAGATCGGCGAGATCCGGGTTGCCGGGATGATCGAGGACGCCTTCGAGAAGAAGGAGATCCTCGAGCTGTACATGAACCAGATCTATTTCGGCGCGGGCGCATACGGCATCGAGGCGGCGGCGCGGGAATACTTCGGCCGTCCCGCCGCCGAGCTCACGGTGGACGAGGCCGCGCTGCTTGCCGGCCTGCCGCAGGCCCCCTCCCGGCTGAACCCGCGGCGCAACCCGGAGGCGGCCCGCGAGCGGCGCAACCTGGTGCTGCGGCGGATGGCCGCGCATGGCGTCCTGAGCGAGGACGAGGTGGCGACCTGGGCGGAGCGGCCCGTGCTGACCTACGACGCTGTGGAGCGCGAGGAGGAGGAGCGGCGGGGCGCCTACTTCGTGGAGGAAGTGCGCAAGCTCCTGAACGCCGAGCTCGGCGATGAGCTCTACACGGGGGGGTTCAGGATCTACACGACGCTCGACACGGAGCTGCAGGCGCGGCTCGAAGCGGAGCTGGAAGCGCAGCTTCGCCGGATCGAGGACGGGCGGTTCGGGCGCTTCGCCTATCGGATCGCCCCGCGGGGCGAGGAAGATTCCCCCGAAGAGGGAGGGGAGGGGGACGAAGCCGCGGACGCCGACTCGACCGCCGCGGATTCCGCCTCCGCCCCGCTACAGGGAGCGGGCGTGTTCCTCGACCCCAACACGGGCGACGTCCTGGCCATGGTCGGCGGGCGCGACTTCGAGCGCTCCAAGTTCAACCGCGCGACGCAGGCGGCGCGGCAGCCCGGCAGCGCGTTCAAGCCCTTCGTCTACGCGACCGCGCTGGAGCGCGGCTACCCGGTCACCCTGGCGCTCGATGACGCCCCCATCTCGATCGACCAGGGCGGCGGCGACGCCTGGACCCCGCAGAACTACGGCGGGGGATACGGCGGCTGGATGACCATGCGCGACGCGCTGCGGCAGTCGCGCAACCTGGCGACCGTGCGCCTCGCGCAGATGGTCGGCATCGCGCAGGTGGTGCGCACCGCCCGCACGCTCGGCATCGACCGCGACATCCCGGCCTATCCGGCGGTCGCGCTCGGCAGCGCGGAGGTGACGCCGCTCGAGATGGCGGTCGCGTACGGCGCCTTCGCCACGCTGGGCGAGGTCGCGGCGCCCCGCTATGTCACCCGCGTGGAGGACAAGCTGGGCCGCGTCGTCTACCCCGGCGGCTCGAGCAAGCGGCGGGCGATACGGCCCGCGGTCGCGTTCCTGCTCACGTCCATGCTTGAGGACGTGGTCAACCGCGGGACGGGCACCGCGGTCCGCGCGGCGGGCGTACGCGGGGGCTTGGCGGGCAAGACTGGCACGACCAACGAAGGCGCCGACACGTGGTTCGTCGGATACACGCCAGCCGTCACCGGCGCGGTCTGGATCGGCCTCGACGAGCCCGGATCGATCGTGCACGACGCCACGGGCGGCCGCCTTTCGGCGCCCGTCTGGGGACGCGTGATCGCCGGCACCGAATACGCGGGCCAGCGCGGCTGGTCGCCGCCGCTGGGCGTGGACAGCCGCCAGGTCGACGCCCTCGGCAACATGGTGGGTGAAGGGTGCCCCAACTACGGCACCATCCGCACGGAATGGTTCCTCAGCGCCAGCATGGACGCGGCCGACTGCCGCGTTCCCTTCGGATACGGGACGGTGAACGACAGCTCGTGGACGGAGGGAGGCTGGGCGCCGGTCGGTGCGGACGGGCGCTGGCTCGGCGAGTACGGCGACGGGCTGCCCGGCGTACCGCTCGATGACGAGGGGAACGAGCTGCCCGGTTGCCTGGACGAGGAGGGGAGGCGGCGTCCCTGCCGCGTGCCCGATCCCGAACCGCCGGTCGTTCCGCCGCCTCCGCCACCGCCTACGGACAACGACGGCGGTGGCCCCCGCGGCTAGCGCGTGTGGCATCCACCCCAGCTTCCTCATCCCGGCCCCTGAGCGGGAAGGCGTCGGAGGCAATATTTTGGGACGTCGCGCTCGGTGCCAGCCGCGCGCGTCGCAGCGAACGGGACTCGAACGGCTGGAGGTGGGGTGGTGGAGGCGATCGTGAAGAGCATCCTCGACAACGCGGAGCGGTTGGGTCGATTCGGCGCGCTGACCGGCGCCGCAGGCGCGCTCCTCGCCGCGGCCGCCTGCGGCGGCGGCCCGCCTGCGCCCCCGCCCGGCCCGGAGACGGATCCGATGGCCGTCGTCTACGGCACCGAGCCCGCCGCTATTCCGGCCGGCCAGGTGCCCGCACCCGGGCCGTACGCGGAGGGCTTCGACGCCCAGCATTACGACGTGGCGATCCACCTGCCGGACGCCGGCAATCACATCGAGGGCGTCACCACGGCGCGCGTCGCGCTGACGCCCCGCTGGGACGGCGAGCCCCTGGAGCTCGATCTGTCGGGGCTGTCGGTCGGGCGCACGCGCGTCGCGCTGGGCGTGGAGGACATGGAGGTGGTGCGCGCGCCGCAGACCGCTGGGCGGCTCATCGTGCCGCTCGCCGGCGCCACGGCGGGCGACACCGTGACGGTCGAGGTCGTCTACGCCGGCGTGCCCGACGACGGGCTCTTCATCCAGAACAACGTCCACGGGCAGCGGGGCGCGTTCGCCGACAACTGGCCCGACCGCGCCCGCTTCTGGTTCCCCTCCATCGACCACCCGAGCGACAAAGCGACGGTGTCCTTCACCGTGCGCGCACCGTCGGAGTGGCAGGTGGTCGCCAACGGCGCGCTGATCGGGCAGCCGGCGGTGCCGGACCGCGAGGGTCCGGCGGGGATATGGCCGGCGGGCAGCGGCCGCGTCTGGCGCTACGAGCTGCCGTTCCCGACGCCGACCTACACGATGGTCATCGGCGCCGCGGTCTTCTCCGTCACCGACATCGACGCCTGCGCCAACGGCGGCTTCACCACGCTGAACCGCGACGGGTGCGTGCCCGTCACGCTGTGGACGTTTCCGAGCGACAGCACGAAGGCGCAGCAGAGCTTCTTCCGCGCCGGCCTCATGGTGGAGACGATGGCCGAGCTGATCGGGCCCTATCCCTTCGAGAAGCTCGCCAACGTGCAGTCGTCCACGCGCTTCGGAGGCATGGAGAATTCCGGCGCGATCTTCTACTCCGAGCGTGATATCGCCCAGGGCCGCAGGATCGAGGAGACCGTCGCCCACGAGATCGCGCACATGTGGTTCGGCGACGGCGTGACCGAGTCGGACTGGCGCCACCTGTGGCTCTCGGAGGGCTTCGCGACCTACTTCGGCGCGGTCCTCTACGAGCGCATGGACAGCCGCATGGCGTTCGACGAGATGATGGACCGCAACGCGGAGACCTACTTCGGCTCGCCGGTCGTGAACACGCCGCTCATCGACCGGTCGCCGAACGACCTGTTCGACCTGCTCAACGCGGTGAACTACCAGAAGGGCGCCTGGGTGCTGCACATGATCCGGGGCGAGCTGGGCGACGCCGACTTCTTCGAGGCGATGCGCCGCTACTATCGCGACTACCAGGGCCGGTCGGTCACGACGGAGGACTTCCAGCGCGTCCTCGAAGACGTGTCGGGGAAGGACCTGCAGCCGTTCATGGACCAGTGGCTGCGCACCTCCGGCCACCCCCGCCTGTCGGCGGATTGGCGCTGGGAATCCGGCTCGGCGGTGGTGGAGGTCGAGCAGGTCCAGCCCGACAGCTGGCCCACGTTCGCGTTCCACCTCGAGATGGAGTTCGTCACCAACCAGGGCCCCGTGCGCCGCGAGGCGGACATCACCGACCGCTCGCACACCCTGCGCTTCCGCGTCCCCGGCAGGCCGACGCGGCTGATCCTGGACCCGGACGGCGACGTCCTGATCGAGAGCGTGGGAAGCCGTTAGCGCCGACGTTGACAAGCTCCGTGCGGCCCCGTCAGACTGCGCGCCTCCGAAGCATGACGACTCGACCGCGATGACCCGCGCCGCGGGCCGCGTGGAGATACCATGAAGATCCTCGTCCTCGGCGCCGGCCTGCAGGGGTCGGCCTGCGCCTACGACCTGCTCGCCGATCCGGCCGTGGAAACGGTGCGGCTGGCGGACCGCCATTTCGACGCGCTGCCCGCCTTCTTCGACGAGCGGCGCGCAGATCCCCGCCTGGAGTTCCTGACGCTGGACGCGTGCGACTCGGCGCAGGTCGCGGCGGCGCTCGAGGGGATGGACGGCTGCCTCAACGCGCTCCCCTACTACTTCGCCGAGCCGGTCACCCGGCTCGCGATCGCGGCGGGCTCCCACTACGCCGACCTCGGCGGCAACACCGACATCGTCTTCGCGCAGATGCGGCTGGACGAGGAGGCGCGCGCGGCCGGCGTCAGCGTGATTCCGGACTGCGGTCTCGCGCCGGGCATGGTGAACATCCTGGCGGCGGACGGCATGGCTGCGCTGGATGAGACGCGGGCCATCCGGATCTTCGTAGGCGGGCTGCCCAGGCACCCCGAGCCGCCCCTGAACTACCAGCTCGTCTACTCGCTCGAAGGCCTCCTCGACTACTACACCACGCCCTCGTTCGTCCTGCGCGACGGCCGGGTCACGGAGGTGGAGGCCCTGAGCGAGGTCGAGAAGGTCGAGTTCGCCGCCCCCGTCGGGACCCTGGAGGCGTTCCACACGGCGGGCGGGATCTCCACCATGCCCTGGCGCCTCGAGGGCCGCGTGCCCACGGTCGAGTACAAGACGCTGCGCTACCCGGGGCACGCCGACCTGATGCGCGCCATGCGGGAGCTGGGCCTGTTCTCGCAGGAGAGCGTCGAGGGCCGCGATGGGCCCATCGTGCCCAGGGACGCGTTCATCGCCGCGGTCGAACCGACGCTCAGGCGCCCGGGCGCGCCGGACCTGGTGGCGCTGCGCGTGGTGGTCGAGGGCACGAAGGATGGGCGGGAGGCGCGGGTGGCCTACCGGCTCCTCGACTTCATGGACGAGTCCCGTGGCATCAGCGCGATGGAGCGGACGACGGGCTTCTCGCTCGCGATCATCGGCCGCATGCAGGCACGGGGGAGCATCGCGGCCGGGGTCGCCACGCCCGACGTCGCGGTCCCCGCCGGCGACTACATTGAAGCGCTGGCCGAGCGCGGCGTGATCATCGAGCGTGACATGGAGTAGACGTGCGGCCCGGAACGAGACCCGGACTCCCCAACCGCTCCACCCCCCTCATCGTGTGGGCGGTGGGGATCGTGGTGGCCGCGCTGGTCGTCTGGCTCGTATTCCGCCTGCTCGACCCGCAGGAGCTCCAGGAGATCGGACCGGTCGGCGCGGCGTTTGCTTCCATGTCTCGGGTTGGGCAGCTTTCGATCACATATCCATCGAACCGAGGAGACGTAGCATCCCACGAGGAACCAATCGCGTAAACGACGAAATCCGCATCAGCCCCGTGCGCCTCATCGACGCCAACGGCGACCAGCTGGGGATCGTGCCGCTCGACGAGGCCAGAGAGAGGGCCGCCGACCAGGGGCTCGACCTCGTCGAAGTCGCCGCCCGGGCCCGTCCGCCGGTGGTCCGCGTCATGGACTGGGGCAAGCACCTCTACGAACAGCAGAAGCAGAAGCGCGAGGCTCGCAAGCGCCAGCACACGGTCGTCGTCAAGGAGATCAAGTTCCGGCCGAAGACCGACGACCACGACATGGACTTCAAGGTGCGCAACGCGCGTCGCTTCCTGTCCAAGGGGAAGCACGTCAAGGTGACCGTGCGCTTCCGCCGCCGTGAGCTGCGGCGGCCGGAGCTGGGCGCCAGCGTCCTCGACGAGGTCCGGGACCGGACCGAAGACCTCGCCGAGGTCACGTTCCGGTCGCGGGAGGTCCAGGGGAACCAGCTGGTCATGACGCTCGAGCCCAACGCCGAATAGACGCTCCGCAACGGGCCGACCCGTACCCGATGTTCTCGGCGCCGTCCGGTTCCATGGCCGGCGGCGCCGGATCTCTTTCCACCCGGGAGGCATGGATGCGCCGTCGAAATCGTGCAGTCGCCGTAGGCTCGGGGCGGTCTGGACCCGTCGCCGCTCTCCTCGCGCTGGCCGCGGCGTGTGTGCTTCCGCCGCACGCCCGGGCGCAGGACGAGGCGCGGGTGCTCGCGATCCAGGGGGCGCGCGTCCTCGACGCGGCCGCCGGCACCTACCGCGAGGGCCTCACGGTGATCGTGCACGGCGAGCGCATCGAGACCGTGGCCGCCGGCGCCGACGTCCCCGAGGGGGCGGAGGTGCTGGACCTGAGCGGCCATACGCTGTTGCCGGGCCTGATGGACATGCACACGCACCTCACCGGCGATCCGAGCGGCGGCTCCTCCGACCACGCGATGCATGAGTGGCCCGGCTACGCGGCGATCGTGGGAGCCAAGAACGCCCGCCTCACGCTCATGGCCGGCTTCACGACCGTGCGCAACGTGGGCGGCAGCGAGTTCGCCGACGTCGCCCTCAAGCAGGCGATCAACGAGGGCCTCGTTCCCGGTCCGCGGGTGTTCGCCGCGGCGCACTCCCTCGGCATCACCGGGGGGCACTGCGACACCAACGGCTTCCGCCCGGACCTGTTCGAGGAGTCCGGCATCGAGCAGGGAATCGCCAACGGCCCCGACGACGTGGCCGCCGCCGTGCGCTACCAGGTGAAGTACGGCGCCGACGTGATCAAGATCTGTGCGACGGGCGGCGTGCTCTCCGCGGGCGACGCGGTGGGCGTCCCGCAGTTCACCCTGGAGGAGATCCGCTCGATCGTGGAGACCGCGGAGATGGCCGAGCGGAAGGTCGCCGCGCACGCCCACGGTACGGAGGGCATCAAGAACGCCGTGCGCGGCGGCGTGGCTTCGATCGAGCACGGCTCCATCCTCGACGACGAAGCGGTCGCGCTCATGAAGGAGCATGGCACCTACATGGTGCCGACGATGATGGCCTTCGAGGCCGTGGTGGAGGGCGCCAGGAACGGCTTCCTCACGCCGTTCTCGGCGCGCAAGGCGCTCGAGATCGAGCCGCACTTCCAGAACTCCATCCGGCTGGCGATCCAGAACGACGTGAAGATCGCCTTCGGCACCGACGCGGGGGTGTTTCCGCACGGCACCAACGCCGACGAGTTCCGGCTGCTGGTCGGCGCGGGCATGACGCCCGCGCGCGCCATCCGGGCCGCCACGACGGACGCCGCCGACCTGCTGGGGCGGAGCGACGACCTGGGCGCGATCGAGGCGGGCAAGTACGCCGACATCATCGCGGTCCGGGGCGACCCGCTGGCCGACGTCGAGGTCCTGAAGGACGTCCGGTTCGTGATGAAGGGCGGCGTGATCCACAAGCGCGACGGGGCGCAGGTGGAGGTCGAGCCGGCCCTGGCCGGACGGCGGGGTCGGCAGTAAGTCCGTGCCATGCTGGCAGGACCCTGCGGCACAAACCTTGACGCAATTAAGGGCCAACCGTACCTTGGCCCGGCTGTAGACGAAAACCTAAGCGGCAAGCGTACAACGAGATAGATCCGGCGGGCGCGACACAGCGTCGCCAGGGGGTGCTCGGCAAGGGCAGACGGGCGCCCCCCCGCCGTTATTGGAGGACACATGGTCAAGACGTCGGAACGTGCCGATCTGCTGGCGCCGGCTGGGATGACGGATTCCCAGCTGGTGGCGGCCCATCTGGCCGGACACCCGACGGCGTTCGGGGAGCTGTACGATCGCTACCGGGACAAGCTGATCTACTTCATCGCGAAGAAGACCGGCGACTGGGATCGCGCGGAAGATCTGGTTCAGGAGGCGTTCGTGCGGGTCACCCGCCACCTCCACCGCTTCGACCAGGACAAGAAGTTCTCGACGTGGATCTACACGATCTGCACGAACCTGGCGAAGAACGAGCTCCGCAATCGCTCGCGCAGTCCGCTGGTGCTGTTCCAGCGGCTCACGAGCCAGTGGGATCCGGAGCATCGCCCCCTCGAGTTCGAGGACTCGTCGATGCGGCCCGACTCGCTGTATCGGAAGCGCTTCCTGCGGCAGGCCGTCGAGGAGACGGTGGAGAAGCTCCCGGAGCACCACCAGAAGGTCTTCCGCCTGCGCGAGCTGGAGGGCAAGAGCTACGACGAGATCGCGGAGATCACGGGCGTCAACCTGGGCACGGTGAAGAGCCGGCTGCACCGGGCGCGCACGAGCTTCGCCGAGCTGATCGAGCCGAGCCTCAACTAGCGGCAGGCAGCTGGCAGGACGAAGAGAGGGGCGCCGGATCGGATCCGGCGCCCCTCTTTCGCATCTTTCGCATCACGGAGCCGCTCTCGAAGACCGTCTCGGCGTGGACGAACGTCCTGCGTCGGGCGCGCGCGACGCGAGCCCTCCGGTGCTTCTCAGATCGCGTGTTCCAGCACGCGATCCGGGTACCCGTTGTCCGGGTCGACGCCTTGCTCCAGCACGGTCTCGACGGTGCCAGGCCCCCGGTTGTAGGCCAGGAGCGCCAGCTTCACGTCTCCGTCGTAGCGCTCCTGCAGGTAGCGCAGGTAGCGGAACCCCGCCTGGAGGTTGGTGCGCCGATCGAAGAGCGCCTCGCGCTCCTCCGGCGTGTCCAGCACCCAGCGGGCGGTGGACGGCAGAACCTGCGTAAGGCCGAGCGCGCCAGCGTAGCTGACGACGCGCTCACGGAAGGAGCTCTCGGCCGATACCAGGCCGTAGGCCAGCGACGGGCTGACTCCCTCGGAGGCCGCCACGTCGTGGATCTCGGTCGCGAGCTCGGGGTCGATGCCGTACCGCTCCACGGCCCGCTGGATCATCTCGCGCCGCGCGCGCGTGGCCCTGCGGATCGACGAGGAAGCCGCCGTATCGAGCTTCGCCGCGCCGGCCTCGGCAGGCCGGCTCGCGGCGAGCGGCAGGCCGATGCCCGCGACCATCGCCCCGATGAGCGGGCCACGCAAGCGTGAACCGCGGCGGTAGCGCACGCGGCCCGTGCCGCGCCTGTCGGGGCGGGACGCGCCGGCCTCGGCGCTCGCACGGCGGCGTGCTTTCCGGGTGTGGAGGAGGGTGTCCAGCAGGCGGCGACGCCGATCCTTCCACGTCGTGTCGGTCACTCGATCTATTCCTTCAATGCGGGTATTCCGCTGTCACGCGGTGCCTTACGGAGCACCTTCCGTGCCAGTTTCGGGGTACGCGCAGCGCGCCCGTGTGAGCTCCGGCCTCCCCCCCGCCACCACCGCCTCGCTCGTGAAATACACCCAGCCCTCCGGAAAGGTCTCGACCGCCTCCCCCTGCCGTTCCTCCAGCGGCGTCAGGTCCACCGCGGGCCGCAGCGGCGCCTGCGGAACGCCGTCCACGACCGGAAGGAAGAAGAGCTCGGTGTAGGAGCGCACGAGGAGCCAGCGGCCGTCCGGCGTGAAGGAGGCGCCGGTGATCATCCGCGGGGGCGGGACGGGTCGGTCCGTCAGATCCAGGACCGGCTCGGCCAGCGCTTCGTCCACTTCATCGGACAGGGGGACGCGAAAGACCTGGACGGGGTGCGCGCGGCCTTTCGCGACGATCCACGCCTCGCCCGTGGAGGGGTGCACCGCCAGCGCCTCCGCGTCCCTCGGCCCGCCGGGATAGCGTACGGACCACGCCCGAGCCGGGGCGGAGGTGCCCGCGTCCGGGGCGGGCTCGGGGATGCGGTAGACCCTGACCGGCTCCCTCTCGTTCGCGTTGTCGCCGATGTCGCCGACGAAGAGGCAGTCGTCTTCGGGGCAGGGGCCCGCGGAGAGCGCTTCCCAGTCGATGTTGCGGGCGTCCGCGACCCGGACCGAGCCGAGGACCGTACCGTTGCGATCGAGGGCCGTCAGGGACGGCTCGCCGCCGGAGTCGTTGTGCGTCCAGAGCACCCCGGCTGCCCGGGACGAGCGCGCGAGGCCGCTCGTCTCCCGCAGCGCGGGGGTGAAGTCGGCCACGTGCTCGAAGAGCTCGCAGGAGGGCGCAGCGAGGCCGTCGGGAAGGCCCGAATCCGAAGCCACCGGGCCCTGGGCGAGCGCGTCACGCAGCGCGCCCGCGCCCGGGTCGTCGGCCTCGCCGCACGCTCCCGCCAGCGACAGCACAGCGACCATGACACCGCCCGTCACTCCGCGCGACCAACGCCTCATCGTATTCGCTCCTGTTCGGTCGCCCACCTACACTAGGCGCCCATGAACGAGCCATCGTCTCGCGAGCCCGCGGAGCTCGTCCGCGTGCTCTTCGTCTGTCTGGGCAACATCTGCCGATCGCCGCTCGGCGAGGCGCTCTTCCGGCACCACGCCGAGAACGCCGGTCTGGCCCACGCCTTCGAGGCGGACTCCGCCGGGACCGCGGCCTACCATGTGGGCGAGCCGCCCGACCGGCGCAGCGTCGAGACCGCGCGCCGGCGCGGCGTGCCGTACTCCGGCCGGGCACGCCGGATCGAGCCGGACGACTACTACGCGTTCGACCACATCGTCGCCATGGACCGGTCGAACCTGGAGGACATCCTGGCCCGCAAGCCGGCCGGCGCCACGGCCGAGATCCACCTCATGCGGTCCTTCGATCCCGAGCCCGACGCCGAGGACGTGCCCGACCCCTACTACGGCGGCCCGGACGGCTTCGACCGGGTGCACGACATCGTGGAGCGCTCGACCGAGGCGCTGTTGCGCCATCTCGCGGGTCGGTGAGCGCCCGCCCCCCACAAGCCTTACACGGCCGCGTCCGCGACCTGCTCGGCGCCGAGCACCTCGCCTACACTCCTGTGGGCGGCGGCTGCATTGCGCATGCCGCACGCGTCGACGGGCCGGACGGGCCGCTGGCGTTCCTCAAATGGAGCCCGGCCGGCGATCCCGCCGCCGCCACCTACCCCGCCGAGGAAGTCGGCCTGGCGGCGCTCGCGGCGACGGGCGCGGTGAAGGTGCCGCGCGTGCTTGGCATCCTGTCCGTCGAAGGTGCGGCCGGCCTGTTACTCGAGTGGATGCCGCTCACCGCCCCCAGCGACGAGGCGTGGCGCCACTTCGGGGGGTCGTTGGCGCGGCTGCACGCCGTCCGTCCGGAGGCTCGGCCGGGCTGGCCGGACGACAACGCCCTCGGGCCGCTGCCCCAAACCAACGCGCCAGCCGACGGGTGGGGCGACTTCTGGTGGCGGCGCCGCCTCCTCCCTCAGATCGACCTCGCGGGGCCGCGTCTGGGTGCGTTGACGGGGCGGCTGCACGCGCTCGCAGGTCGTCTACCCGGGTTGCTGGATGAGGCCTTCGAGGCCGACGGGACCAGCCTCCTGCACGGCGACCTCTGGAGCGGCAACGTCCACTGGACGGCGGGCGGCGACGGGCCGCGCGCGGCCCTCATCGACCCGAGTACCTACTACGGCCACCGCGAGGTGGACCTGGCGATGGCGGCGCTGTTCGGCGGATTTCCCGCGCCGTTCTGGAGGGGGTACGAAGAGGAGCGGCCGCTACGGCCCGGGGCGTCGCGCCGCCGGCCCGCCTACCAGCTCTACTACCTCCTCGCGCACGTGAACCTCTTCGGCGCGTCGTATCTGGGCCGGACGGCGGAGGCGGTGGCGGCGCTGGAAGCGGGCTCGTAGGGATCGCGGGCGCGCCGGGGATCAGGCCGTCGCGCCGACCAGCGCCTGAGCCAGCAGGCGGACCCCTTCGCGCAGGTCCTCATCGGACGCCGCGAAGGACAGGCGGGCGTAGCGGTCGTCGCCGAAGGCCGCCCCGGGAACCACCGCGACGCCGGCGCTCTCCAGCAGCCGCGTGCACACGCTCACCGAGTCCGGCGTCGCGTCGTCGAAGAAGTCGTCGATGCGGAAGAACAGGTAGAACGCGCCCTCGGGCTCGATGTACCCGACGCCGGGCAGGTGCTCCGGGAAATCCGCGAGCAGGGCGTCCCGACGCCGCGCGAACGTCTCGCATAGCGCGGCGACAGCGCGGTCCTGCGTCGGCGGATCGCCGTACGCGGCGACCGCGGCCCACTGCGACATCGTCGCCGCGGACGTCGTGATGTGGGACTGCACCGCGGCCATCTTCCGCGCCAACTCGGGGGCGCTGTGCGTGAAGCCGATGCGCCAGCCCGTCATGGCGAAGGCCTTCGACGCGCCGTTGATCACCACGACGCGCTCCAGCAGGTCCGGATCCAGGTCCAGCATGCCGGGCGCGCGCTCGGCGACGAAGCAGATGCGGGCGTAGATCTCGTCGCTCAGGATCCAGACGTCGCGTTCGTGCGCCCAGCGCGCGATCTCCCGGAGCTCGTCCAAGCGGTGCACCGTGCCGGCCGGGTTCGACGGCGAGTTCAGCAGCAGCCCGCGCACCGACGGGTCCCAGGCGCGCTCCAGCGCGTCCACGTCGACCTTCCCGCTCCCCGGCGGGTCCACCTCGACGGGCTCTGCGCGCGCGAGCCGCACCAGGTAGGGGTAGCTCGTCCAGTAGGGCCTGGGCACCAGCACCCGGTCCCCGGGCCCGAAGAGCGTGAACATTGCGTTGAAGAGCGACTGCTTGGCGCCGGCGGACACCACGATCCCATCGGCCGAGGCGGGCGCCGGGTACTGCCGCGCCAGGTCCGACGCGATGGCGGCGCGCAGCTCCGGAATGCCCGCCGCGGGAGCGTACCGGGTCTTGCCGGCGCGGATCGCCTCCACGCCGGCCTCGCGGATGTACTCCGGCGTCCCCGAGTCCGGCTGGCCGGCGCTCAGGTCGATGATCGACCGCCCCTGGGCCCGCAATTCGCCGGCGCGGGCGGCCACGGCGAGCGTGGCGGAAGGACGGATCGGCTGCACGTTCTCGCTGAAGTTCACGGGCTGAATATGCCCGCCCGACGGCGTCCACGACAGGCTGCCCCGGGTTGCCGCGCCCGCTCCGTCCGGAGAGATTGCGAACCCCACGGTGCCCGCCTCGACGCGGGCGCGCGCGGGCCCCCCGGGCGGCGCGCCCGGCCACGGCAATCGACGCTCAGCCGAATCGACGGATGGCCGCATACGAACGCATGACCGCGATGCCAGCGGGTCACATCCTCACTGCAGCGAGCGCGTTCCTGAGCGGGCGCATTCCGCTCGAGGAAACCGCCCGCGACGACCATTCCGTCACGCTGTCCGGAGGCGACGGGACGGTCGAGATCGTCGTGCACGCGCACGGGCTGTCGACCGCCGTGGAGGCGCGCACCGACCAGCTTCGCACGTCCCGCATCGACATCGAGACGCAGCACTTCCTCAACGAGCTCCCCTACGAGCCCGGCGACCGACCCGGCGGAGGCGCGTGAGCGGCTTCGACGATCTCGGACTCGGCGGGGCCCTCCTGGACGCCGTTGAGCGGCAGGGCTGGGACCGCCCCACCCCGCTGCAGGAGACCGCTTACGCGGTGCTCCGGCGCGGCGGCAACGGCGTGCTGTGGGCGTCGTCGGGCGCGGGGCTCGTGGGCGCCTACGCTCTGCCGCTGCTGAGCGCACTGGGCGAGGATGCCGGCGAGGCATCGGCCGCCGCCGGGGAAGGCGAGAGCGCTGGCGGCGAGAGGGCAGACCACGAGCACGCCGGCGGCCCTCGCGCGCTCGTGCTGACGCCGACCCCGGACCGGGCCGAGCACGTCGCGACCGCCATCGGCCGGCTGGCGGCGGGCACCGGGATACGCGTCGCGGCGCTGTCGGAGGGCTGGCCCGACGCGACGCGCGCCGGGCTCGTCGTAGGGGACGTCGCCGAGGTCGCGCGCAGGATTTCCCGGTCCGCGCTGAAGCTGGAAGCGGTGACCGCGGTCGTGATCGAGGGGGCCGAGGCGGTGGCCGGCGCCCCCGCGCTGGACACCGTGATCGCCGCCCTGCCGCCGGCGGCCCAGAGGATCGTCACCGCGGCCGACGACGACCCCCGGACCCGCGAGCTCATCGAGCGCGTCGCGCCGCGCGCGATGGGGATTCCGCCGCGCTCGGAGGTGACCGCGGCGCACGGGACGACCACCACCGCGCACTACCTGGTGGTCGCGGAGGATGGACGCGCCGGGGCGATCGCGCGGCTGGAGCAGGCCGCGGGTCCGGGCATCACCGTCCACACCCGGAGCGAGGCCCGCGCGGAAGCTCTGCGCGAGGCGCTGGCGGCGCGGGGCTTCGCCGCCGTGGCCGAGGGGGCGAGCCTGCGGGTCGGCGGGGAGGAGGGCGAGGCCGCCTTCGTCGTCAGCGCCGACGTGCCCGCGGATGCAGAGACCTTCTCCGAGCGCCACGCCGACGGCGGGCTGGTGCTGGTGGCTGCCCGCGAGCTCGCCCACGCGCGGCGGGCCGCGGCCGTCGCGGGGATCGCGCTGCGGCCGCGGCCGACCGCGCCCCGCGACGACGTGGCCGACGCCCTGACGACGTTCCGCGGCCGCGTAGAGCGCGCGTTGGAGGAAGAAGACCTGGATGCGCAGACGCTCGTGCTGGCGCCGCTCGTGGAGGAGCACGGCCCGCTCCAGGTGGCCGCGGCGCTGTCCGCGCTGGTCCGGCGCAGGCCGGTTGCCTCGGACGGTGCGGACGCCGGGGACCCGCCCGCCCGCGCCCCCGAGGCACGCGCTGCACCGGCGGCCGCCGGTGCTCCCCGGGCCGCCGCTCCCGCGCCCCGCTCCGAGCCCGCGTTCCGCCGCATCTTCATCAGCGTGGGGCGCAAGGACGGCGCCGGCCCCGGTGACATCGTCGGCGCGATAGCGGGCGAGACGGGGGTGGCGGGAGACAGGATCGGACGGATCGAGATGGCCGAGACCCACGCCATCGTCGAGATCGCCAGCGACGACGCGCGCCGCGTCATCGACGCGCTGAACGGCACGACGATCCGGGGGCGTTCGGTCCGCGTCGACTTCGACCGTCCCCGTCGCAGCAGGCCAGAGAGGCGGATGCGCACGCCGGGATCGCGATGAGCGAGCCAGCTCCGGACGAGGCCGCGCCCGACACCGCCGCGGCGGAGGCCGACGCGACGGAGGCCGACGCGGGCGCGAGCCGGGCCAGCCCCGCACCCCCCTCGGAGATGGAGATCGCGAGCGAGCTCGCGCACGCCTTCCTCACCGCCTCGAACCCGCTGGAAGTCTATCGCCTGGCCCTCTCCCGCGTGACGCCTCTGGTCGGCGCCCAGTTCAGCTCGGTGTTCCTGCGCGATCCAGCGGACCGCGATCTTCTGAAGCTCTCCTGCGCCCACAACTGGCCGCAGTCCGCGGCCATGTTCCTGGGGCAGCTGCGGGTACGGGTCGGCCGCGGTCCGACCGGCAAGGCGGTGGCCGAGCTCGGCGCCGTCGAGGTGCCCGACGTGTTCGCCGACCCGGCGCTGCGAGAGTGGTGGGAGCCGGCGCGGGAGCTGGGGTTCACGTCGATGATCTGTCTGCCCCTGGAGGTCGGCGGCGCGGCCGAGGGTGCGCTCAGCTTCTATTTCGCCGAGGCCCACGAGTTCAATGCGGACGAGCGCAGGCTGCTGTCGCTGATCGCGACACAGCTCGCCGCCACCGCCGAGAAGGCGCACCTGATCGAGGACCTCCGCTCGGCCAACCGGGCCCTGCGGCACCAGAACGAGGAGCTCGGCCGCAAGGTCCGGGACGCCAACACCTCCCGGCAGCTCAAGAACGAGTTCCTGGCCAACATCAGCCACGAGCTCCGCACCCCGCTGACGGCGATCCTCGGCTACACGTACCTGCTGAAGTCGGCCAGCGCCGGCGAGATGAACGAGAAGCAGCTCGCCGCGGTCGGCAAGATCGACCGCTCGGCCGGCATCCTGCTGCGCCTGATCGGCGATCTGTTGGAGCTGTCCCAGCTCAAGCTCGGGCGCGTGCCGGTGAATCTCCGGGTAGTCGACGCCGGCGACATCGCGCGCAAAGCGCTGGAGGCCGTAGAGGCTGACGACCAGGCGGTGCCGTTCCGGTACGAGCACCCCGAGGGCCCGCTTCCCCTGCAGACCGACGGGGACAAGGCGCAGAAGGTGCTGGAGAACCTCCTCTCCAACGCCTTCAAGTTCACCCTCGATGGGTCGGTCACCCTCACGCTGCGCGTCACCGAGGACCGCGCTGCCGCTTTGGGAGGCGGGGCTGAAGCCGATATCCGGCCGGCTCCTTCGCGTTGGGTGGAATGGGAAGTCGCCGACACCGGGATCGGCATCCCGCCGGAGAAGCTGAACACGATCTTCGATGAATTCCGCCAGGTCGATGGCAGCTCCACGCGGCTCTACGGTGGGACCGGCCTGGGACTGGCTCTGTGCTTGCGGATAGCCCGCCTGCTGAACGGCGAAGTGACCGTCGATAGCCAGCAGGGTGAGGGCTCCCGTTTCACCCTCCGGCTGCCGATCGAGGGCTCGCCGCTCCCGTATCGGGATGCGGTCGACCCTCCTCCGGGCATCCCGACCCGAGAGACGAGCGGCCCGGGATCCGGGCTCGCGCAGCCGGCGGTAGCGAACGCGCCGTCGGTCCCGCCGCCGGGGCCGCCCGGGTCGCGCGAAATGAGGGCGCAGGAGTAGGTTGGGCGGTCGCTCACTGTAACGAACTCAACCCCCGAGGCCATGTCCACCACGGATCACGAAATGCTCGGGCCGGAGGTCGTGTCGGCCGGCACCGCCGCGGCGGCCGCCGACCGATCCTTCTTCGGGCACCCGAAGGGGCTGTCGGTCCTCTTCTTCACCGAGATGTGGGAGCGCTTCAGCTACTACGGCATGCGGGCGCTGCTCATCTTCTTCATGACCGCGGCGGTGGCGGGGCAGAACCCCGGCCTCGGCTTCGGCGAGGCGACGGCCGGCGCGGTGTATGGCCTCTACACGTCCATGGTCTATCTGCTGTGCCTGCCCGGGGGGTGGGTGGCGGACAAGCTCTGGGGGCAGCGCCGCGCCGTGTTCGTGGGCGGCTGCCTGATCGCGCTCGGGCACTTCACCCTCGCCGCGCCGATGGTCGGCTTCCCCGACATTCCCTCGTTCTTCCTGGGACTCCTGTTCATCGTGATCGGCACCGGCCTGCTGAAACCGAACGTGAGCACGATGGTCGGCGACCTGTACCCGGAGCCACAGGCGGCGGCGACCGAGTTGCAACGCGAGGAGTGGGGCGCGCGCCGCGACGCGGCGTTCTCGCTGTTCTACATGGGGATCAACATCGGCGCCGTCCTGGGGCCGTTCGTGTGCAGCACGCTCGGCGAGAAGTGGAACTGGCACCTGGGGTTCTCGGCGGCCGGATTCGGCATGATCCTCGGCCTCATCCAGTACCGGCTCGGAGGGCGCCACCTGGGTGACGCCGGCGCGTTCCGGACCGAGGATCCGCCCGCCCTCGTGCAGCGCCGCAGCCGCAACTTCACATTGGTCTCGCTGGTCGCGGGTCTCACCGTCGCCACGATCGTATGGGTGCTCGTCTCCGGCGCGCTCGGCCTGAGCCTGGATACGTTCGCCACGTGGGTGGGCTACGGGATCCTGCTCGTTTCGATCATGTACTTCGCCTACCTGATCTTCGGAACCGCGACGGCAGCCGCGTTGGGGGCGGCGTTCGTCGCCCTGGCGGCGCTCCTTCCCGCGATGAGCTCCGACATGACTGCGGTGGAGGGCGGCCAGTGGGCCATCCTGATCACCCTCGCCGTGTTCATCCTCGCCAACGTCGGCCTCATCCTGGTCAGGAGGGGCGGTGAGGGGGTGAGCATCGAGAAGCAGCGCCTGATGGTCATCTTCTGGCTCTTCTTGCTGGCCGCGATCTTCTGGTCGGGATTCGAGCAGGCGGGGTCGTCGCTGAACCTGTTCGGGCGCGACCTCACCGACAGAATGGTCTTCGGCTGGGAGATGCCTGCGGGCTGGCTCCAGAACATCAACCCGTTCTTCATCATCGTGCTGGCGCCGGTGTTCGGGATGATGTGGACGTGGCTCGCGCACCGGGACCGCAACCCGTCCATCCCCATGAAGTTCGCGCTCGGGCTGCTGGGGCTGTCGGCGGGGTTCTTCGTGATCATGTGGGGCGCGGCGAACGCGTCCCCGGAGAGCCCGGTGTCGATGAGCTGGCTCGTCGTCACCTACTTCCTGTTCACGGTCGGCGAGCTCGCCCTGTCCCCGGTCGGGTTGTCGTCGATGACCAAGCTCGCGCCGCCCGGGCGTCTCGGGCAGATGATGGGCGTCTGGTTCATCGCGACGGCGCTCGGCAACCTTTTCGCGGGCCTGGTCGCCGGTCGGCTCGAGACGATGCCGGCGTCGACGCTGTACCTCAACGTCGCCCTGTTCGTGGGCGCAGCAGGCATCGTCGCGCTCCTCCTCAGCCCGTTCGTGAAGCGACTGACGCATGGCATTCGTTGATCCGAGGTGGGTGCTGCCGGCGCTCGTGATGGCGAGCGTGGCGTGCAGCGATCCGGTCCGTCCGACTCCCGCCGAGCCGGGCATGGACGTCATCATCGATTCCGATCCCTCGGGCGCCGACGTCGTGCTCGACGGC
This sequence comes from Longimicrobiales bacterium, assembly GCA_035465395.1. GTDB lineage: Bacteria > Gemmatimonadota > Gemmatimonadetes > Longimicrobiales > RSA9 > DATHRK01. The sequence continues at coordinate 27,848 of DATHRK010000026.1, forward strand.
ATCGCCACGGGGCAGACCACGCCCGCGACCCTCAGCGGCCTCACCGCGACGTCCCACACGGCGCTCCTGTCGGCGGACTCCAACGGGGTGCGCTACGAGGTGAGCGTGAGCTTCGTGCCGTCGACCGATTCGGTCACTTCCTTCACGGCGCCGCTGGGCTTCCGCTGCTTCGGCTCGCCGTGCGGCGGGACCGAGCACACGGCCGGCGACCTCCGCTTCTTCACGCGGCCGAACGGCTCCCTCCTCTACGCCGGGGGGAATCAGGAGCTGTTCTGGCCCGCGTCGAGCACGCAGAATTTCTACGTCGCTGCGGGCATGCCGATGTTCGTCGGGATCGACTCCCGCGGCGACACCGCGGCGATCGGCCAGTACGACGGCACCATGCTGTACGGCCGCCCGGCGAGGGAGATCGAGGAGGCCCCCTTCGCGCTGCGCCAGTCGGCCTGGTACCTGCCGCCGGCCGCGGTCGCGTCGATGAACGTGAGCCGGGGTATCCGCGGCATCGAGGTCGACGAGGAGGTGATCGGCGGCCCGGAGGCCCCCGACGCTCTCCTCCTCCGCCTGACGTTCACCAACGTCACGGACCAGCCGGCCTACGTGCTGGCGGACCCGTTGGCGACCGGCAGCATCAGCTACTCCGACGTATGGATCGGATTCGCGCTGGACGCCGACGTGGGGGTGTCCGAGGACGACCTCGTCGGCTACGACGCCGACCCCTCGCGCCGGATGGCCTACATCTACGACTCCGATTTCTCCGAGGCCTCGTTCTCCCCGGATTGGAGCGCACGCCCCGGGCTGATCGGCATCCGCGTCGCCGAGGCTCCCGCCGGCACGAGCGTGCGGATGAACGCGTGGCCACGGGTCCTCGACTGGAAGGCGAACGCCCTGCGGGCGCTGGAGGTCGGCGGGTTGGGGTTCGCCGCGGAGCCGTCGGGCTTCGCGTGGGTCACCGCGAGCGGCGCGCGGGACGTGCATCCGGACCCGGCGATCGGCATCCAGCCCACCGCCGTCGACGACTACCGGATCGTGGTGTCGGCGGGCCCGCTGTCCCTCGCGCCGGGGGAATCGGCGTCGGTGGCGGTGCTGCTGGCGATCGCCGAGCCCACGCCGGGCACGTTCGTCTCCGGGACGCCGGTGGCGCCGGGCGACCCCGCCGACACGGGACGGCCGCTGTTCGCCATCGCGGCGGGCCTGAGGGACGCCTTCGTGGCGGCGGAGGCGTTGCTGACGCGCTGAGGCCGGATCTCCGCGGGTCGGGCGCCTCGTCTCGGCGCCCCGCGGGGCCGCGCTTCGTCGCGACCCGCCGCGGATCGGCGCAGCGGACTCGACGCGCGCCTCAGCGCATGCGGCGCTTGAGCTCCTCCAGGCGCTCTTCCGCAGCGCGCTCCCTGCGCTCGTCCTCGAGCCGGCCGAAGTCGGCCGCGTCCGGATCGGGACCCGCACCCACCCCCGTGGGCGCTGCGTCGCCGAGGCTGTCGGGACGCTCCCGCACCTCCAGGAGCGCGGCCTCCATCTCCTCGACGTCGCGGCCCAGCAGCGACTCCTCCTGCTCGATCAGGTCCACCCGGCGGGCCAGGATGTCGGCGCGTTCGCGGTGGCGCGCCGCGTAGCGGCCGGCGATCTCGGCCGTCTCCTCGTCCTCGATCTCGCGGGCCATGCGCTCCCGCCGCAGGCAGATCTCCTCCTGCTCGCGCTCGTGCGCGCGCCGGTTCCGGTAGCGAACGCGTTCGTCCGCCAGGCGTCGCAATTCCCCGCGGGCCGAGGCCAGCTCGCGCTGCATGACGCGGATCTGGGGGTGGCCGTCGCCGCCCTCCTGGAGCTCGTCCCAGAAGTTCTGCACCGCCTGCCGCCAGGCGGAGCGCAGGTCGTCGAACATGCGCCTACGGTATCGCCGCCCGCGGGAAGGAACAACGCGCCCGGCGCGGGGCTTCAGCCGTGCCGTTCCAGAAAGCGCAGGAGCGCTCCCTCCTCCGGGTAGCACGTGACCGGCTCCTCGGCGGGGATTTCGCGGGGCTCCCGCCGCATGAGCTTCTCCATCGTCCGCCCGTGCTCCTCGTACTGCTGCAGGACGGCGGGGTGGATGTAGGAGGAACGGGTGACCGCAGGGGTGTTGCCCAGCTCGCTGGCCACCAGGCGGCAGCAGAGCACGACGTTGGAGGTCGCCTCCGTGGGCTTCGACGCCGGGCCCAGGTCCGCCAGGATGGTGGCGGCCCGGGCGGTCGCGCCGAGGGTGCGGAAGTCCTTCGCGGAGAAGCCCTCGCCGAGGATGTCGCGGAGGTAGCGGTTCACCCCTGCCGCGGTGACGCGCTGCACGGAGCGGTCGGACGCGCGGTACTGGAACAGGCGGTCGCCCGGCAGCCGGCGTATCGATCGGATGATCTCCACCAGAGGCGTGTCGGCGACGATGCGGAACTGCCGCTTCGAGCCCTTGCCGATGTAGCTGAATACCAGGTCGTTTCCGCGCACCGTCAGGTGCTTCTTGCGCAGCGTGGCGATGCCGAAGGTGCCGTTGCGCTCGGCGTAGCGTTCGCCGCCCACCCGGAAGAAGCCCCGGCTCATCAGCCGCACCACCGTGGCCATCACCTGGTCGCGCCCCGCCCCACGCTTGGCGAGGTGCGCGTTGGTGCGCGCCCGCATCGTGGGGAGCGACCGGAGCAGTCGCACGGTGCGCGCCCACTTCCGCCGCTCCCGCTCGCCGACGTGGTCGTCGCTGTAGATGTACTGGCGGCGGCCCGCGTCGTCGGTGCCCCACGCCTGGATGGGCCGGGCGGCGTCGGGGGAGATGTGGACGTCGCGCCAGCCCGGCGGGATGGCCATGTCGGCGATGCGGGCCAGCCCGCCCACCGAGCGCAGCTCGCCGCCGTCGACCTTCAGGTACCGGAAGCCGTCGCCCTCGGCGGGAACGCGCGTCCACCACGTGTGATCCTGGACGTCCATGGACGCGCGATGTCCAGCAAGGGCCGGGCCGCGCCCGCCGACCCCGGGCGCCGGCCCTCCGACCCGTTGACATACCCCCAGGGGGTATATAACATCCACGGCATCGACCCCCTCCCGGGGTGGCCGTGAAGACCAGTTCCCACGGCCACGGATCGCCTGAGAGCGCGAGTGGAGGGGCAACCGGGCACGACGGAGGACCGGTGGATCAGCGACATGCGGTGGCGGTGGACCCGGACGTAAGGGATCGCGCGATACGGCGCCTGAGGCGCGTGGAGGGTCAGGTGCGCGGCCTGCAGCAGATGGTGGAGGACGGGCGCTACTGCGCGGACATCCTGGTGCAGGTCTCCGCCGCCCACGAGGCGTTGCGAGGCGTCGGCAAGCTGTTGATGGCGAACCACCTTCGGCACTGCGTGACGCACGCGCTGCGCGGCGACGACGAGGCGGAGGCCGAGCGCACGTACGCGGAGGTGCTGGACCTGATGTATCGCCATGCCCGCTGACACGCAGTTGTCCGTCCCCGTGACGGGCATGACCTGCGCCGCGTGCGCGGCGCGCATCCAGAGCGGTCTCGAGCGGACCGAGGGCGTGGAGAGCGCGGCGGTCAACTTCGGCGCCGAGCGGGCGCGCGTCCGGCTCCGCGACGGGGCGGGGCCCGCCGACATCGTCGCCGCGGTGCGGGGCCTCGGCTACGACGTCGCGACCTCGCTCACGCGCATCCACATCGAGGACCTGGAATCGGCCCACACCGCCGCGCCGCTCGAGGCGGCGCTGCGCGCGGTGCCCGGCGTGATCCGCGCCGACGTGGACCTCACCCGGGAGATCGCCTCGGTGAGCTCCATCGCGGGGACGGTCGACCCGCGGGCGCTGGCGGAGGCCGTGCGGTCGGCGGGCTACGCGGTGGCCGACCTGGACGCCGAGGACGCGGCGGCGGCGGAGGCCGCGCGCCGGGACGATCTCGTCCGCCGCCTGCGCCGGCGCTTCGCGTTCGCCGCGGTGGTGGCCGCGTCGTCGATGCTGCTGTCCATGCCCCTGATGCTGGAGGCCGGCGCGGCGGCCCGGGCGGGCGTCGCCCACCGGCTCATGATGCCCATCGCGCACGCCGTGCGGCGGATCATGCCCGGGCTCTTCACCGTCGACCCCGATGTCCTGCGCTGGACCCTGCTCATCCTGACCGCCGCCGTGATGGCGTGGGCGGGACGGCAGTTCTACCGGGGCGCCTGGAGCGGCCTGCTGCACCGCTCGGCGGACATGAACACGCTGATCGCCGTGGGCACGGGGGCGGCGTTCGTGCTCAGCGCGGCGGCCACCGTGGCGCCGGGCTGGTTCGTCGCCTCCGGGATCGCGCCGGACGTCTACTTCGAGGCGGTCTCGACGATCATCGCCCTCGTACTGCTGGGAAAGCTCCTGGAAGCCCGCGCCAAGGGACGCACGTCGCGCGCGATCCGCGATCTGATCGACCTGCAGCCGCGGGACGCCATACGCCTGGCGGACGGGACCGAGCAGCGCGTGCCGGTCGACGAGCTGGAGGTCGGCGACGTCGTGCTGGTGCGGCCGGGCGCACGCGTCCCCGTCGATGGGACGGTCGTCGACGGCGAGAGCGCGGTCGATCAGGCCACCTTCACGGGCGAGCCGGTCCCGGTGCCGAGGGTGGCCGGAGACGAGGTTCTCGGCGGCAGCATCAACGGCGAGGGCCTGCTGACCGTGCGCGCCGACCGCGTAGGCGCGGCGACCGCACTGGCCCAGGTCGTCACGCTGGTCGAGCAGGCGCAGGGCGCGCGGCCGCACATCCAGCGCGTCGCCGATCGCGTGGCCGGGATCTTCGTCCCGGTCGTCGTCGTCATCGCGGCCGTCTCCTTCGCCGTGTGGCTCGCGCTCGGACCCGAGCCCCGGCTGCCGTTCGCGGTCGTGGCGTTCGTGACCGTGCTGATCATCGCGTGCCCCTGCGCGCTCGGGCTGGCCACCCCCACCGCGGTCATGGTCGCCACGGGCCGCGCGGCGTCGAGGGGACTGCTCTTCCGGGGCGGGGACGCGCTCGAGCGAGCGGCCGACGTCACCCGCGTCGCGCTGGACAAGACCGGCACGCTCACCGAGGGACGGCCGCGGGTGGTGGGCGTCCGCACCGCGGGTACGACGGAGGACGCGCTGCTGCGCGCCGCGGCGTCGGCCGAGCGGGGATCGGCCCACCCCCTCGCCGAGGCGATCGTCGCCGAGGCGCGCGGCCGCGAGCTGGAGCTCGCGGAGCCCCGGGACTTCCGCTCCTACGGGGGCCGAGGCGTCGCGGCGAGCGTCGATGGAGACGCGGTCACGGTGGGGAGCCGGGCCTTCCTGGAAGGCCGCGACATCCGCCTCGACGCCGACGTCGCCGAGGGCGAGGCCGCCGGGATCGCCACCCAGGTGCACGTCGCGGTGGAGGGCCGGTACGCCGGCACGATCGAGATCGCGGACCGCCTCAAGCCGGGGGCGAAGGACGCCGTGTCGGCGCTGCGGCGACGCGGCATCGAGGTCCTGCTGGTGACGGGCGACGCGGAGGCTCCGGCCCGCGACGTCGCCGGGAAGGTGGGCATCGAGGACGTGCGCGCGGGGGTGATGCCGGCCGACAAGCTGGCTGTGATCGAAGAACTGCAGCGCGCCGGCCACGTCGTCGCCATGGTGGGCGACGGCGTCAACGACGCGCCGGCGCTCGCCAGGGCGGACGTGGGGATCGCCATTGGCACCGGCGCCGACGTGGCCCTGGAGGCGTCCGACGTGACGCTCGTGGGCGGGCACCCGGCCGGCGTCGCGGCGGCCCTCGGGATCGCGCGGCGAGCGCGCCGGGTGATCCGGCAGAACCTGTTCTGGGCGTTCGTCTATAACGCGATCGGCATACCGGTGGCAGCCGGCGTGCTGTACCCCGTCTGGGGCGTCCTGCTGTCGCCCGCGCTGGCGAGCGCCGCGATGGCGTTCAGCTCGGTGAGTGTGGTCACCAACAGCCTGCGCCTCGCGCGCTCTTGAACCCGGGAGAGATCATGGAGTCTACGACGCTGACGATCGATGGGATGAGCTGCGCCCACTGCGAGCACGCGGTCACCGCCGCGCTCCGGGCCGTACCGGGCGTGGTCGACGCCCACGTGGAGCTACGAACGGGCCGTGCAAAGGTCGAACACGAAGGGGCCGATCCGGCGGCCCTCGAGAAAGCCGTGTCGGAGGCCGGCTATTCCGGCCGGTGTGCGGTGCCCTGAGGCTGGACGCGCGCGGCACCCCGTCCCGGCCGCCGAGCCCGAGGGCTCAGCCCACGCCGGGGTACACGTAGGCGTCGACGATCTCGGCCAGGGAGGCGGCGGAGGGCTGGAGCTCCGCACCGATGCCGGGTCGCGTCGCGATGCCGATGTCCACCCGTCCCGGATCCCGCGCGTCGCGAAGCGGAACGAACCGAACCTCGCCGGACCACGTCCGGCGGGCGTCGTCGAAGAGCGACGTGCCGTCGAACGACACCACCCCGGTCGAGCCCGCCGTCCCGGGCGCGCCGTCGACCAGGACGGCGTAGAGCTGGCGCCCGTAGCGCTCCCGCAGGAGCGCCGCCAAGGGCGTGGGCGCGTGGGCGCCGCCGCCGCTGCCCCCCGCCCGGGCGCGAACCTCCCGCAGCGCGTCGAGCCCGTCGACGATGAGCAGCAGGCGCGCGTTGGGCTCGCGGGCCAGCACCCCCTCGCTCAGAACCGACAGAGCGTATTCGGAGCGCCCGGCCCAGCGGACGACTGCGTTCGCCGGAGACGCCGCGGCCGCGGGAGGCCAGTCCGGAGGGTCGAGCGCGATCACCCGAAGGGCCCGGTCGACGCCCAACTCGTCGTTGATCGCGCGCACGGCTCGCAGAAGTTCCCGGAGCCCGGTGGGGCTCGACGCGGCCTCGGGTAGAAGGGTCGGGTCTTCGATCGCCCCCGTCAGATAGCGGTCGATGGCGGACTGCGCCTCCGCGGGCGCCCATACCCCGACCGCGTCGAGGCCCGGACCGAGCGCGAGCGAATCCAGCGCCTGGATAGCCACGCGCGTCCCCGCGCGCGTGCCCACGTGGACCCCGAGGACGATGATGCGCCGGGTCTGGGCAACCTCTCGAAGCCCGGGGCCGAGGGACCGCGCCAGCGGCGCCATGCGATCGACGGGGCTCTCCCGTTCGGGCTCGACCCGCCCCACCAGCACGAGCGCGCCGATCAGCGCGGCCAGGATCAGGAAGCCCAGCGCGCCGGCGACGCGCCCCTTCGGGCGACGCCGGACGTGGGCGCCGTACTTCAAGCGGTCGACTCGTCGGTGGCGGCTTCGAAGTCGAGCGCGGCGGAGTTGATGCAGTACCGCAAACCGGTCGGCTGGGGGCCGTCCTGAAAGACGTGGCCCAGGTGGGCGTCACAGCGGGCGCACAGGACCTCGGTTCGGCGCATGAACAGACTGCGGTCCTCCCGCGAGGCGACCCGATCCCCTTCGACCGGCTCGTAGAAGCTCGGCCAGCCGGAGCCCGAATCGTACTTCGCGTCCGAGGAGAAGAGCGGCTCTCCGCAACACACGCAGCGGTAGGTGCCCGGGTCCTTCTTGTCGTGGTAGGCTCCCGTGAAGGCCCGCTCCGTCCCTCCGCGACGGGTGATCTCGTACTGCTCGGGCGTGAGCTTTTCCCGCCACTCCTCGTCGCTGATCTTCGCCGGGCCGGCGTTCTTCGGGGGATGTGTCATTGACGGTATCGGAAGTCCCACGAATGGGGGGCGCTCTGCGGCGCACCCGATTGATCGACGCTCTGGAACCAACTAAATTACGGTTCAGTAACGGCCAAGCGCAAAAGGAGGCCCGATGGACGATGTCGCCCGCGACGCCAAGCGGCTCCTGCTCCGCTACGGGGCACCGATCGCGATCGTCGACAAGCTGCCTGAGGACGACCGGATCACGTACGCTCGCACGATCATCCACACCAGCCTGGCCGAGCGGCCGCGCAAGGTGAAGGAGCTGCTGGCGGAGGGAGGCTGGACGGAGGGCTGAGTCCGGTCGGGTCGAACGACCCATCGATAGTCCTGACGAACCGCCCCGGCGCCACGGCGACGGGGCGGTTTCCTTAGATCATGACGAGCGCGAGGAGGGTGTACAGCACGCCTCCCATGCCGGCCGCGAGCAGCGCCAGGGGCAGCTGCGTGGTGACGTGGTCCATCAGGTCGGCACCCGTGGCCAGCGAGCTGAGGATCGTGGTGTCGGAAATGGGCGAGCACTGGTCCCCGAACACCGCCCCGCCCAGCGTGGCTCCGAAGCAGAGCGCGACGTACGTCGGGTCCGGGACGAGCGCCCAGGCGAGGGGCATCGCGATGGGAAAGACCACGGCGTAGGTCCCCCACGAGCTGCCGATCGAGAACGCCACCGCCATGCAGATGCCGAGCAGCAACGCCGGCAGGAGCGCCGGCGCGATGGATGCCGCGGTGGTCTCCACGATGAAGGCCGCCGTGCCCAGCTCGCGCGACACCTGCCCGAGGGTGACCGCGAGCGCAAGGATGAGGGCGCCGATGGTGACGCCCTTGCAGCCGTCGACGAACCCCATCATCGCCTCCTTCAGGCGGAGGCCCTTGATCAGCGCGATGAGGAAGGCGGAAAGGACGGCCAGCCCGAAGGCCTCGGCGATCGGCACGCCGATCGACGCGTACTCGCCCGCGAGCAGGCTTGGAACGACCCCCGACGCGGCGACGCCGATCAGCACGCCCAGGGGAACCACGAAGTCCGCGAGGCCGGTGGGATACCCCTCGGGCACCTTCTCCACGGTCAACTCCCCGGCGGCCAGCGGCTCCGCGCCCGGCGCGTCGAGTTCACCCGTGCGCCGCGCGCGCTCCGTGGCGCGCTTCATCTTCCCGCCCACCCACGGCAGCAAGTCGAGCGCGAACAGGAGCGTCATCGCCACCGCGAACAGCGCGTAGAAGTTGAACGGGACGGCGCGGAAGATGAAGAAGCTCACCGCCTCCGCCTCGGTGGCGAAGAGCGGAATCGTGCCGACCACGAGCCCCGATACGTAGAACGGCCACGCGTTGAGCGGGATGATCGTCGCCACCGGCGAGGCCGTCGAGTCGATGACATAGCTCACCTCCTCGTGGCTCACGCGTTGCGCATCCGTGATCGGCCGCACCGTGGTCCCCGCGAGGATGGTGGAGATCGTGCCGCCCTGGTGGAAGATGATGCCGACCAGCCAGGCGAAGAACTTCGCCGACCGCGGCCCGCGGACCATGCGGCGCCCCATGGCCTCCGCGAAGTAGCGGGCGCCTCCGGTTCGGGTCCACAGGCCGATCAGCCCGCCGAGCGCCCACAGATACACCAGCAGGATCAGCGCGAAGGAGTCGCTGCCGACCGACGGGATCAGGAACGCGTCTACCAGGTTCCAGCGCCCGCTCACCGCGCCGCCGATCAGGATGCCGATGAAGAGCGAGCTGATGACCTCCCGGGTCACGAAGACCAGGAGCAGCGTAAACGCGGCCGGCAGGATCGACGCGAACCCGAAGTGCGGGCCCGACGGGCTCGCGATGGCTTCGGAAGGCGCGATCCACGCCGCACCGGCGGCGAGCGCGGCGACCGCCAGGAGCGCGCCGAGTCTGCGGGTCTTGGGCATCGGGCGGCCGGGTTCGGGGTTCTCGGGCGACGGAAGAGAATGCGTCGCGGGCGGGAGTGCCGAAAGCGGTGCGTCGCCGGGCGGGGTAGGACCGAGTCCCACGGAGTCCCGCGGAAGGGCGCGGGAAAGGAGGAGGTACTCGGTGCGGCGCAGGGCACGCGCCCTGCGCCGCACCGCGAAGACTACCGGCTGGTCGGATCCAGCGACACCGAGTAGCCGATCATGACCGCTCCGGAGCGGTTCTTCACCTCGAAGTCGTCGGCAGGATCGACGTCCCTCAGGCCGATGTTGTACCGGCCTTCGAGAAAGAGGTCACCAGGACCCGCCGCGAAGGCGAGCCCGCCCCCGAAGAGCACGCCGAAGTCCGTCGACTCGGTATTGAAGTCCTCGTCGAACGCATCGCAGTCCGCGTCAATGCTAATGCCCGCTTCTTCCCCTTCGACCTTGCACGACGCCTCGAAGCTCACGACGGGGCCGCCGTAGAGGAAAGGCATCACCGACTGCGCGGGGATGTTGAAGCGCACCAGCAACGGGATCTCGACGTAATCGAGCTTCAGCTTGGCGGTCGTGCTGGCTTCGTTGATCTCGAACCCCTTGCTCATGTAGAGCAACTCGGGCTGCAGGACCAGGCCACTCGCGCCGAGCGGGATCTGGACCTCGGCGCCGCCGCCGAACGCCGTGCGCGACTCCGTGTCGAATTCGGGATCCTCGGGGTCCTCGCTCACGTTGGAAAACGTGACGCCGCCCTTCGCGCCGAGCCGCATCTGCGCATCGACCCCGCTCACCGCGACGACGAGAAAAGCCGCCGCGATCGTGAAAGCCCACAACCTCCGCATCGCCCACCTCCTGTGCATAAACTGTTGTCGTTCGATCGGCGCTCTGCCGATCGGTTCTGCACCACGGCACCATCGCCGTGCCTACAAAGTCAATTCGATTAACAATCGCGCGATGCGACGCGGCCTCCCATACGGGGATCGCCGCATCATCGGGCAACGTCTAGCCGCCCGCGCGGAACGAAGGAGAGGGGAAGGTCTTCGTTCGCTGGGTCACCGCCCGAGGCGGTGTCTTGTCTCCCGGCGCATCGCTGAAACCGGTGCAGCCGCCGAAAGGTTCCACGACAACCGCGTAGTTGCAAGGTTTTTCCCGTGCCGCCAGCATCCAGGGCCAAGTAGATGACCCGAATCCCGAACCGATGCCGCCCATGCGCACCTCAGCGATCGCGCTTGCCGCCCTGCTGCTCTCGTTGCCGCGGGCACTCGATGGGCAGGTCGGCTGGTTCCCGGATCGGCGGGCCTTCGACGGTCCCGTGGCGGACCCGCTGGAACCCCGCGTGGCAGGTGGCCTGGTCTTCACGGACCTGCTGGAGGTGCGCCCCGGGGTCCCGCACGAGCGCCCGGCCTTCACCATAGGCGAACCGGCCGACGACCTCGAATCGGACCTGCAGGCGACCGTCGCGCTGGGCGGGACCGTGCCGCTCTGGGGCACCCGTTTCGGCAGCGACGGAGCGCTCGTCGTCGCGCCCCAGCTCGCGGTCTTCGCGCGCTTCCGCCTGGAGCCGCCGAGCCGCGACGAGGCGGGCTCCGACTGGGTCGTGGCGCTGCCGCTGGAGGTGCGCTTCGACGACCGCCTCAGCGGGCGCGTCCGGCTCATGCACCGGAGCGCCCACCTGGGGGATGAGCTCATGCAGGTGGACGGCGGCCCCCTGCGGCTCGAGTTCAGCATCGAAGCCGTCGACGGTCTCGTCGCCTTTCGCCCGCTTCCGGGCGTGCGGGTGTACGGTGGGGGCACCCTGATTCTCCGCTCGCAGACGTTTCGCTGGGTGGACGGAGGGGGCGGCACGGTCGCGGCGACCGTCGACTTCGACGATTCCTTCGAAGTGCAGGTCGGCGCCGAGGCCGACGGCGGGGGCGTCTGGCGGTGGCGCGTGGCGGCCGACGTGCGAGCTGCGCAGCGCAGCGAGTGGGACACGGGGGTGGCCGCCATCGCGGGCGTGGGACGAGCCGTCGCGGGCCGCGAGCTGCGCCTCCACGCGCGGCTGCAATCGGGCGTCTCCTCCCTGGGGGAATTCTTCCGCACCGACGAGCAGCTCTGGGGAATCGAGCTGGAATTCGTGCCCTAGAGTTCGATGCTGATCCCCGCCGTGAACAGCCGGTCGTCGCGGCCCACGCCAGGAGGCGGCGTGGCGTCGCGCTCGAACAGGTAGGACATCGTCAGCGCGATCGTCTCGCTCACCCGGACCCGAGCGGTGGTCGTGGAATCGAACAGGTAGTCGTCCAGCGTGTCCCAGATCGGCTGGTAGAAGGTCACGTGTTCGAGCGTCAGCGATTCCGTGACGTCGCGCTCACCCTTCACGCGCCAGCTCACACGCGCGTCCTGCTCGGACTCGACGAAGAGGGAATCCGGCAGGTCGGGGTCGGGCGCGAAGTTGGCGTAGCTGTACAGGACCGCGGCGCTGATCGAGGCGGCGCCGTGCTCCGCTTGCCAGAATCGATAGCGCGCCCCCCCGCCGGAATTGGTTCGGAGGTCCAGCCGCCGGAAGGGGTCGTGCTCCGCGTCCGCGAAGAGGAACGGCGACCACCGCGCTTCCGGCGTGAACGCGAAGTCCACCTGCCCGCGGTAGTTCTCTGCCACCTTCTCGCCCTCGCTGCGGCCGAAACGCGCACCCGCTCCTGCCTCGAGGCGGAACGCGTTCGGGTTGAGGTGCGTGAACCCCAGGTCCGTCGTCAGCAGCGTGATGTCCTGGTTGCCCGACGCGGTCGTGAACGCGAGGTCGAGAACGGTCTCATACCGATCCTCCGGCGCGTCGGCCTCCTGCACGCCGACGGCGGGGGTCGGAGGGGCGGCGAACGCCGCCAGCACCGCGGCGAGGGCTGCCAGCGCCGCTTCCTGCGGGGCAGTTCGGCAACGGGACATGGATCGACGGGAGAGAGGATCGCCATTTTTCTGGCCGCGATGATGCGCCGCGCGGCGCGGTCCGGCAACCATGAACGCCGCGGGAGCGCCGGGAGGTGCGATTGGCGGCGTAACGGGCGGGGCAGGGGCCGGACCCGGGCGGCTCGCGGCCCGGAGCCGGTTCCGGTATTGTTCATGATTCGGACCCGGAGACGCCCGATGACGGGCGTGGGGAATCCGCGACGGGGACCGCGAATCTTCACGACATACCCATGACAACCGACGACGGCTTCGGCCGCTTCTTCCTTCCCGGGCCCACCGAGGTGCGCCCCGAGATCCTGCGCGCCCAGATCGGCCCCATGGTGGGCCACAGGACCCCCGACACGGAGCGCATCGTCGAACGCCTCCAGCGAGGCCTGCGGGGGCTCTTCGGCACCGACCGCCCCGTCTACATCGCACCGTCGAGCGCCACGGGGCTGATGGAGGCCGCGATCCGCAACGGGGTCAGGCGGAAGGTGCTCTGCCTCGTGAACGGCGCCTTCAGCGAGCGCTTCGCCAAGATCGCCCGAGCGTGCGGCCTCGAGCCCGTGGAGCTCGCCGTGGATTGGGGCGAGGCGCACACGCCGGAGATGGTGGCCGAGGCCCTCGATGGGGGCGGGTTCGACGCGGTGACCGTGGTCCACTGCGAGACCTCGACCGGCGTGCTGAACCCCGTGGAGGAGATCGCCGCGGTCGCGCACGAGGCAGGTGACGTGGTCGTGCTCGTCGATGGGGTGACGTCGGTCGCCGGAATGGAGATCCACGCCGACGCGTGGGGCCTGGACTTCATCCTGACGGGGTCGCAGAAGGCGCTGGCGCTGCCGCCCGGGCTTGCACTGGGCGTGGCGCAGCCCGGCGTTCTGGAACGGGCGGCCGCCAACGAGGCGCGGGGGCTCTACTTCGACTTCCTGGCCTTCGAGAAGAACCTGGAGCAGAACCAGACGCCGACCACCCCAGCGGTCTCGCTTCTCTATGCGTTGTCGGCGCAGCTCGACGCGATCGAACGGGAGGGGGTCGGGTGCAGGGCCGAGAGGCACCGGGCAATGGCGAGCGCCCTCTACGGGTGGGTCGAAGAGGCCCGCTCGGGCGGCATCGACGTGTCGATCGTGGCGCCCGAGGGGTATCGCTCTACCACCGTGACGTGTCTCCGGCCGCCCGCGGGTTGGACGGGGCCCGAGGTGCAGAGGGCGCTCGCCGAGCGCGGGTTCACGATCGCCCCGGGCTACGGTCGCTTCAAGGACGAGATGTTCCGGATCGGCCACATGGGCGACCATACCGTCGGCGAGCTCCAGACTCTACTCGACGCGTTGGAGGAGGTGCTGCGCCCATGAGCGCCACGGTCGCACCCGATATCGAGCCGCTCACCGAGGAGGTCGCGAGCGGCACGTTCCGCATTCTGCTGGCCGATCCGATCTCCGACGACGGCCTCGGGCCGCTGCGGGGCGATGATCGCTTCCGGTTGGTCCCCCGGGACGACAGCGACCTCGCCGAGCAGCTCGCCGACGTCGACGCCGTGATCGTGCGCAGCGGCACGACGCTGACGCGGGAGCTGATCGAGGGGGCGCCGCGACTGAGGGTGATCGGCCGCGCCGGCGTCGGCGTGGACAACATCGACCTGGACGCTGCCACCGAGCGCGGCGTCGCCGTGCTCAACGCACCCTCCGGCAACACCACTTCGGCCGCCGAGCTCGCGTTGGCGCTGCTGCTGTCGCTCGCGCGCCGTATCCCCGCGGCCGACCGCTCCATGCGGGAGGGCGCGTGGGACCGCAAGGCGTTCCGCGGGATGGAACTGCACGGCAAGACGCTGGGGCTCGTGGGCGCGGGACGCATCGGCGCCGAGGTGGCGCGGCGCGCCCGGGCGTTCGGCATGCGCATCATCGCCTACGATCCCTACCTTTCCGACGAACGCGCGGACACCCTGGGACTCGTGGTCGCGCCGCTCGCCCGGGTCCTGGAGGAAGCCGACGTCCTCACGCTGCACGTGCCGCTGACCGACGCCACCGAGAACCTCATCGGCGCGGACGCGCTGGCCCGCATGAAGCCGGGAGCGTACCTGATCAACGCCGCGCGCGGGGGGGTCGTGGACGAGAACGCGCTTCTCGAGGCGCTGCAGGAAGGCAGGCTGGGAGGAGCCGCGCTCGACGTCTACGCGGACGAGCCGCCCGCCGCCGACCACCCCCTCCGCGCCCTGGACAGCGTCGTGCTCACCCCGCACCTGGGAGCGGCCACCCGGGAGGCCCAGCGCAACGTCGCCCAGGAGATCGCGGGCGCCGTGCGCGCGGCGCTCGTCGACGGAGACCTGTCCAGAGCCGTCAACGCGCCCGCACTCAGCGGTGACGAGATGCGCCGCCTCCAGCCGATGCTGCGGCTGGCGTACGCCCTCGGCCGTCTGGCTTCGGCGATGTGCGGGGGCCGCTTCCGCGAAATCGAGGTGTGCGTCGGCGGAGCCAGTGAGAGGGCCAGTCGTCCGATCACCGCGCGCGGGGTCGAAGGCGCGTTGGCGTCGATCGTCGGCCGGCGCGCGATCAACCTGGTGAACGCCATCCATCTCGCCGAAACCCGCGGGATCGAAGTGCGCCGGGTCACGACGAACGCGCCGCCCGACGTGAGCGGACAGGTCCAGGTGCGGCTCGGGCGAGCCACCGACTGCTTCGGCGGCTCTCCGCAGGGCCTGCGGGTGCAGGGCTCGCTGCTGGCGGGCGATCATGCCCGGCTGACCCGGATCGGGGACTTCCGCGTGGACGTCGCGGTCCAGGGCAGCCTCATCATGCTGCGCAACCGGGATGTGCCGGGCGTCATCGGCCAGGTGGGCACGATTCTGGGCGATGCCGGAGCCAACATCGCCGAGTACCACCAGTCGCGGCAGGGTGGTGGCGGCGAGGCGCTCGCGGTCATCAGCATGGACGGACCGGTGAACCAGGCCACCATGGACGCGCTGCGTGCCCTACCCGACGTCCTCGATGCCAGGCAAGCCCAGCTGACATAGCAGCCGCATTCCGGGCAACCATCGACCGCCAACCGGGTACACGGGCGCACGTTCCCACGCACATCGGGAGGCGACGCGTGGAGCAGGAAACCGTCCGACAGCCCACAGCCGACGCCGGCTGGTTCCCGGAAGTCCCGCGCGTCCCAGCGCGGGTGCTGGACCGCATCATCGAGACGGCGCTGGACGAGGACATCGCGTGGGGCGACGCGACCACCGAGGCGCTGATCCCACCCGAGGTCACCGCCCGCGCGGACATCGCGGCGAGGGCCGCCGGGGTCGTCGCCGGGTTGCCCGTGGCGGCGCGCGTGTTCCGGACCGTGGATCCCGAGCTCCAGGTCACGCCCCTCGTCACGGACGGGGAGCGGGTCGTCGACGGGGTGCCTCTGCTGCGCGTCGAGGGCGCCGCGCGATCGATCCTGATGGCGGAGCGCGTGGCGCTGAACTTCCTCCAGCGCCTCAGCGGGGTGGCCACCCTGACGTCGCGGTTCGTGGACGCCGTCGAGGGCACCGCGGCGCGCATCGTGGACACCCGCAAGACGACGCCCGGCCTGCGCGTGCTGGAGAAGTACGCCGTGCGGTGCGGCGGCGGCGCCAACCACCGCATGCACCTCGGCGACGCCGTCCTGGTCAAGGACAACCACCGGGCGGTCCTCGAGGCCGGCGGTCGGAGCCTCTCGGACGCCGTGTCGAGGCTGAAGGGAGGGCTCCCACCGACGATGACCGTGGAGGTCGAAGTCGACACGCTGGAGGAGCTGGAGGACGTGCTCCAGGGCGAGCCGGACGCCGTCCTGCTGGACAACATGAGCCCCAACGAGCTGCGAGTGGCGGTGCTGACGGTGCGCGGGCGCGCGATCACCGAAGCGTCGGGCGGGGTGACGCTGGACACCGTCGCGACCATCGCCGAATCCGGCGTCGATCTGATCTCGATCGGCGCGCTGACGCACTCGGCGCCGGCGCTGGACGTGGCGCTGGACTGGATTCGCACCGACGTTGCCGGCAACGGGGCCACCCCCGGCGGGTCTTAAAGGGTTCGGACGCATGGACGGAGACATGGCCGCGGCCGGCGCATCGGTCGAACAACTGGAGGCGAAGCTCTCGGAGCGGCTCGCCGGCATCGTGCCGGACGTGGAGATCGCCCACAAGGCGCAGGTCGCGTGGGAGGTCAACAGGCTGAAGCGCGAGCGGGGCGCCGTGATCCTCGGCCACAACTACATGGAGCCGGCGCTCTACCACTCCGTCTGCGACTTCGTCGGCGACTCGCTGGAGCTGTCCCGCAAGGCCGCCGAAACCGAAGCCGACCCGATCGTGTTCTGCGGGGTCCGTTTCATGGCGGAGACCGCCAAGATCCTGAACCCCGCGCGCACCGTGCTGCTGCCCACCGAGCGCGGCGGCTGCTCGCTCGCCTCCTCGATCACGGCCGAGGACGTCCGCCGCCTGAAGGCGCGCTATCCGGGCGTGCCCGTGGTGACCTACATCAACACCTACGCCGACGTGAAGGCCGAGTGCGACGTGTGCTGCACGTCGTCCAACGCGGTGCGCGTCGTGGAAGCCATGCCGGGGGACGAGGTGATCCTGATCCCGGATGAGTATCTCACCCGGAACGTCGCCCGGGAGGTCGACAAGCGGGTGATCATGCCCACCGACGAGGGCGTCATCGAGGACGTGCGCGAGCGCATGGAGCACGCGGGGGACGAGGCGCAGGAGGGCGTGCGGCGCTCGGACAGCGCGATCGACGCGAGCACCCGCTTCGGCCCCGAGGCCGGGTCGCCGGCTTCCAACGGCGGCTCGCTGGAGCTACGGGTCATCGGCTGGCCCGGCCGATGCGAGGTGCACGAGAAGTTCACGGTCGAGGACATCGAGATGGTGCGCCGACAGTTCCCCGATGTCTTCGTCCTCGCGCACCCCGAGTGCAGCCCCGAGGTCGTGGACGCGGCCGACTACTCCGGTAGCACCTCGGCCATGATCCGGGCGGTGCGGGACTCGGATGCCCCGCGCTACCTGCTGATGACGGAGTGCGCGATGGCCGACAACATCGTCGCCTCGGCGCCCGAGAAGGAGATGGTCCGCCTGTGCTCGGTCCGTTGCCCGCACATGAACGAGATCACCCTCGAGCAGGTACTGGCATCCCTGCGCAACAACCAGTACGTCATCGAGGTCGATCCGGACGTCGCGGCACGCGCCCGGCGCTCGATCGAGCGGATGCTCGAAATCGGATAGCGCACCGACGGCTCGATGCGTGCTGCACTCACGATCCTCCTGACACTGCTGGTCGTACTCGGCATCGGCGCCGCCGTGGCCCTGTCGGGGGCGATCAACGTCGCGGCGATCGAGAGCGATTCGCGGGCGACACAGTGGGCCCTCGGCACGGTCGCGCGTCGGTCGATCGCGCGCCGCGCGGGCGACGCGGGATCGGCGCCGGCGGCGCTGGACTCCGCCGCGTTGGCTTCGGGCCTGGATCATTTCCACGCGATGTGCGTCGACTGCCACGGGGCGCCCGGCTTAGAGCGCAGCGAGGCGGGCGAGGGCCTGAACCCGCCCGCACCCGACCTGAGCGAGGTCGTGGAAGCGGAGGAGTGGAGTGATGCCGAGATGTTCTGGATCGTGAAGAACGGGATTCGCATGACCGGCATGCCGGCGTTCGGCCCTACGCATTCGGACCAGGATCTCTGGGCGATCGTGGGCGTGGTCAAAGCTCTGCCGGAATGGGGCGAGGCGGGATATCGGGCGCGCATCGACGCGCTGCGGGCGGCCGCGGCCGCGGACTCCACGGCGGCGGGACGCACGCACGTCCACGTCGAGGGTGGGGAGCAGGTGCATTGAGGCTGGCGCGACCCGGGGGCCGACGGCGCGCGCTCCATCGTGCCCGGCTGGGGCTGTTGCTGGCGCTCGCCGTCGGCGGATCCGCGAGTGTCCCGCGACAGGCCCAAGCGCAGAAGGCGGTGCCGATCCTGGTCGGCGGGATGAGCGGGCTCGCCGCAGGCACCTACGTCTCTCTGGGCGTGGTAGCCGCCGAAGCGCGCACGGGACGGTACCTGAATTCTCCGACGGACGCGTTCGGCTTCCGGTCCGCTCCGGTCCTGGTGGGCATGGCGACCGGGGTGACGCTGGGCGCGGTGGACGACGACCGCCTCTACGACGCCATGAAGGTGAGCATTGCGGCGGGCGCCGTCGGCTTCGGCGCCGGCTGGCTGATCGGCTCCACGATCTGGGAGGACCGGGGCGGCAAATGGGCCGGGGCGGTCATCGGCAGCGCGGCGGGCATCGTGCTCGGGGGGGTCGTCGGGGCGATCGCTTCGGACGGGGGTGGCGGCGGCTCGGACGGCGAGGGGACCGGGGGAGGCCTCCCCATTGCTTTCACCATTCGTTTCTGAGGATATGGGTCGAGGAACCACACGCGCGCTCGCGGCGATGATCCGCGTCCTGCCGATCGCCGGCATGGTGGCCGCGTGCGCGTCGCAGCCGCGCGCGCTGCCCGAGTGGACGCCGATTCCCGTGCCCGATCCGCAGAGCGTCGACGTCGCCGTCTTCCTGATCGGGGACGCGGGCGAAGCCCTACCCGGCGAGAGCCCCGTGTTGGCGCACCTGAGCGCAGAGATGGAGACGTGGGCCCAGGCGCTCGGGCGGGACTCCGCGGTGGCCGTCGTCTACCTGGGCGACAACATCTATCCGAACGGGCTCCACGAAGCCGACGACCCATCGTTTCCGCTCGACTCGGCACGGCTGCAGGCACAGATCGACGTCGTCGCCGGCGAGATCGCTCGTCGGTACGCCGCGCGAGCGATCTTCGTCGCCGGGAACCACGACTGGGGTCAGATCATCACGGCCGAGGGCATCCAGAACCTCGAGAACCAGCAGGAGTTCATCGAAAGGGCCCGGGAGCGCGACGGCCTGGCGGTGTTCCAGTATCCGCCCGCTGGCGTGCCCGGACCGGTCGTCGTGGATATGGGCGCGACCGCGCGGCTGATCCTGCTCGACACGGTGTGGTGGCTGTTCCTGCGGGACGAGCACGCACTCGATATCGTGTTCGAGAACATCGGCGCGGCGCTCAGCACCGAGGGCGCGCGCGAGGCGATCGTGGCCGGCCACCACCCGCTCCATACCGCGGGCCCCCACGGAGGCCTCACGCCCTTCTGGCGCTCGCTCGGCGTGATGTTCCTGCTCCGCCGCACCGGCTCGCTCCTCCAGGACCTCAACTCGGGGCCGTACCGGCAGCTCGCCGATGATCTGCGCCAGGTCTTCGAGGAGGCCGGCCCGCCGCTCGTCATGGCCGGCGGCCACGAGCACTCGCTCCAGGTCTTCGGCAAGGTCCTGGAGCACGACCCGCAATTCTCCCTGGTGAGCGGCAGCGGGAGCAAGCTGGAAGACGTGGGTTGGGCGGAGGGCATGGAGTTCCGGGCGGCCGAGCCCGGGTACATGAAGATCCTGTTCCTCAAGGACGGCTCGGTCGACCTCTTCGTCCACTCGGCGCCCGAGGAGCATCAGCGCTGCCTCGGCCCGAGCGGCGAGCCCCTCGCGGACGAACCGCGGGCGGCGTGCATCCGCGACGGGGTCGACGCCTTCCGTACGATCTACTCGGCGCGGCTCAAGGGGCCCGGCGGCCCGCCTGACCAGCCGGATCCCCTCAACTAGGCGCGAGGAAAGCCGGCGCCGACAGGCAACGGCGCCGGCCGTGTAACGGAGTCCGACGTTGCGGCGACGCGCCCACGTGGGCGCGCCGCGATCTCAGGTCTGGACGCTCGCGTAACAGTCCGAGGCGGAGGCGGCCAAGCGACGAGCTTCGCCCAGGTCCTTCGTCTGGATCGCCTGGGCCGCGATGCGGTCGCACTCCGCTTTCTTCTCGTCGTCGCTCTCTCCCACGATGGGGAGGCTGCTGCAGCCGACCAGCAGCAGAGGCAGGAGCAGGAAACGTCGCTTCCTCACGGGTAATTCCTTTCGGTGTCTACGTTCCGCGCAGCGTCGGTGCGCGTGAGCTCGAGCGGCCCGTCTTCCCGGGCGCCGGAGCGCAGAAAGAAACAAACGACACCCGGAGCCCTTCGCAATTATCTCACCGAGTCCTGCGCAGTCACGTCGCCGATACCGACCCGTGCGCCTCACGCCGGTGCGCTGCGAGGCGGGCCATGGCCACGATGCCCAGCGCGGGGCCGATCGCGAGCACGGTGAACGCCGGCCCCCAGCCGACCCCTCGCGCGAGCTCCGTCGCGAGCCAGATGGACGCGATCGTGAGAGCGAACCCCACCGACGTCTGGAGGGTGAGGGCCGTGCCCACCGCGTGGGGCGGCGCGACCTCGGTCACCAGCGCGCTGAACTGGGCGGAGTCCGCGACCACGGCGAAGCCCCACACGAGCGCGAGCGGCACGAGCAGCACGAGCGGCGCCCCGGCGAGCCAGCCGAGCGTGAGCGAGCACACGCCGCTCACGGCCATCGCCGCGCCGGCAATGCGCTCGCGCCCCAGGCGGTCCGCGTAGCGGCCGGCCACCACCGACCCCGGCCCGCCCGCGGCGATCACAGCGAAGCCGATCAAGCCGGCACCCAGCGCCGCGCCGGCGCCTCCCCCGCGCGCAGCCAGCACGTCCCGGAAGAACACCGTCACCAGGACCCACATGGCGTACAGCTCCCACATGTGGCCCAGATAGCCGTAGATCGCGAGGCGGGTGGGACGGTGCCGCGCCACGACTCCCACCAGACCCCAGTCGAACGGCCGCGACTCGAACGCGAACGGGCCGTCCCGGTACGCCACGCGCACGAGCAGGGCGGCGCAAGCGGCGGCGATGGACGCGCCGCCGATCACGCCGACGAGGCCGAGGCCTTCCACGCCGTGGAGCAGGTAGGGCGTGGCCTTCCCGACGGTCAGCGCGCCGACGATCGTGCCGATGGCCAGCCCGCGACCGTCCCGGAACCAGGTGGCCGCCATCTTCATCGCCGGCGGATAGACCCCCGCGAGGAAGACGCCCGTGAGGAAGCGCAGGACGACGCCCTCCGCGAAACCGGGAACCACGAGCAGAAGGCCGTTGGCCAGCGCCGCGGCGAGCGCCGAGGCGGCGAACAGCGTCCTCGCGCGCACGACGTCGGCGATGTTCAGCACGGCGGAGGCGGCGGTCCCGGCGACGAAGCCGAGCTGGACGCCGTTCGTGAGCCAAACCTCCTGGGTGGGCGAAAGCGTCCACGCGTCCCGCAGCAGCGGCGCGGCGGCGCTCGCGGTGAACCAGAGGGACATGCCCGCGAGCTCGGCGCCCGCCAACAGCGCCAGGATGCGCCACCGGCCTGCCGGGTCCCCGCCGTTCAAGACGCGCTCGCCTCCGCGAGCCGCCACGCCTCCACGGCGCGGGCGATGCGGGCGGCGACCCGCGCGTTCCTCTCGAGCAACGCGAGGTTGGCACGCAGCGTCGCCTCCCCGGTCAGCTCCGCCAGATGCGACAGCAAGAAGGGGGTGAGGTCCGCCGAGCGCAGGCCGGACCGTTCCGCCTCGGCGACGGCCCGCTCGACGAGCGGCTCCACGTCGGCGCGGGGGATGGCCACCTCGGACGGCACGGGCACGGCGACCAGCAGCGCGGACGGGAGGCCGAGCCGGCGGTGCGCCGAGACGAGTTCGGCCACCTCCTCCTCGGTGTCGCAGCGCACGTCCACCGCCAGGCCGCTGTCGCGGCTGAAGAAAGCCGGGAACGCGTCGGTGCCGAAGCCCGCGACGGTGATCCCGCGGGTCTCCAGCGTCTCCCTCGTGGCGTCCAGGTCGAGGATCGCCTTGGCGCCCGAGCAGACGACGACCATGGGCGTGCGCGCCAGCTCCTCCAGGTCCGCGCTCACGTCGAAGGTGGCCGCCCCGCCCAGGGTCCGGTGCACCCCGCCGATGCCTCCGGTCGCGAAGACCTCGATGCCGGCCGCGTGGGCCAGCCGGATCGTGGCCGCGACGGTGGTCGCCCCGTCCTGCCCGCGGGCGACCACGACCGGCAGGTCGCGGGTGCTCACCTTGCGCACGTCGCCGTCGCCGCCGAGTCGGCGGATCTGGTCCGGCGCGAGCCCGATCACGACCTCGCCGGCGATGATGCCGATCGTCCTGGGCTCGGCACCCTCCTCGCGGACCGCTGCTTCCAGCCGGAGCGCCTGCTCGACGTTCCAGGGGCGCGGCAGCCCGTGCGCGATCACGGTCGTTTCCAGGGCCACGGCGGGCGGCCGGCTCCCGGGGACCGTCGCATCGTTCGTGGCGCCCGGCGCCTCGCCGCGGTCGCTCATGCGCTGGCGGCGGGCGGCAAGGCAAGGACGGCGTCGGCGGGGGCGCGCCCTCGTAGCGTGTACGCGTCGAAGAACGCCTCGGCGGCGTCGAGGTCGCGCGCGGACAGGCGGTCCACGCCGAGGCTACGGGCGCCCCGCAGGCCGAGCGCGACCACGCTCCGGGCGAGGGCGGCCACCTCGGCATCGCGGAGCCCCTCGTGGCCCGCCCGGACCAGCAGCTCGGGCGAGGGCGGCGGCAGATTGGCGGCCGCCTCCGCCAGCGTCGGCGGGTGGTGCAGGATGCCGAGTAGCAGCACGACTGGCGCCGCCAGCGCCCCCGGCGGAAGCGCATCGCAGCTGCGAATCTCCAACCAGCCCTTCGGCCGCACCTCGGGGAACAGCGTCGTCAGGTGGGTCCGCCAGTGGTCCAGGCCGACGTCGCCCGAGCGCAGGAGCTCGCCAAAGGGCGCCGGTTCACCGGGCCCCAGGAACCAGTGAGCCTCGAGCGCGAAGCGGACGTAGCCGGCCACGGGATCGGACGCCGGCCCGGTCACGCCCGTGCGTCCCGGGTCGAGACGCCTCCACGCGTCCGCGCGATAGCTCGCGTGGCCCGTCGGACGTCCGTCGTATACGGGCGAGTTGGCGAAGATGGCCGTCAGGGGCGCGGCGAGGGCGTTGGCCACGCGAAAGGCAGCCAGCGGGTCCGGGCCGAAGTCCACGTTGATCTGCAGGGACCCCGTCTGTCGCATCATCCTCGGGCCCGCGGGCCCGAGCCCGCCGAAGTAGGCGTCCATGCGGCGGTAGCGGTCGCCCGTGAGTCGGAGCGACGTAGCCGCCAGCGGCCGGCCCGGCTCGATGCCGAGGCCCTCGAGCCGGACGCCGGCGGCCTCCGCCCCGGCGCACAGGTCGGACAGCACCCCGTGCGCGCGCGCGAGGAGCCGGGCCGCCGACGCGTACGGCGCGGTGCCGTACTCGATCTGGCCGCCGGGCTCGTAGGAGATCGTCTCCTCGGGCCCGGGCTCGAACTGAGGCGAGCCCGTGGGCGACACCGACTCCCGCCACCCACGGCGGGCCGCCAGCTCGGTGAGGAATGCCAAGCTTCCCCCGGGGCCGTGGATCGGCACGATGGCCCCGGAGGCGTCGAGCGGCAGGAGTTCGACCTCCAGCCCGACGAGAGGTGCGCCGCGGGTACCGGCGGGCTGCACGCCGTCCGCGGACCGCGCCCGCCAGGGCCGCCCGGCGTCGGGGCCGCCCGGCAGCTCGGGCAGCCGGAACGCGCGATGGCGGATGTCGGCCGCGAGCAGCGCGAGCGTGTCGCGGTCCATTCAGCCGGGGCGCTCGCCCGGCTCGACGCCCGCGACCGCCAGGGCGAACAGCGCCGGATCCCCGGTGATCCAGCGACGCAGGGTCAGCCCGGCCGGGGCCAGCAGGGCCTCGACGTCCGGACGCTCGAACTTGCGGCTGTTCTCGGTGTGGATGGATTCGCCCTTCGAGAAGACGATCGAGCCGACGCCGGGAATCCGCACCGTCTGGTCCCGTTCCGAGACCAGGTGCATCTCGATGCGGCTCTCGCCCTCGTTCCATACCGCCTCGTGACGGAAGGCGCCCGGATCGAAGTCCGCCCCCAGCCGGTCGTTGAGGACCCGCAGCACGTTCAGGTTGAAGGCGGCCGTGACGCCACGAGAGTCGTTGTAGGCGGCGAGAAGCGTGGGAATGTCCTTGCGCAGGTCCACCCCAAGGAGGAAGCGGTCGCGGGGCAGCATGTCGTCGACGACGCAGCGCACCAGCCGGCGGGCGGCCAGGGGGCCGAAGTTGCCGATCGTGCTGCCCAGGAAGGCGAAGAGCGCCGGTCGCGGAATCTCCTCGGGGAGCTCGAAGCGGCGACTGATGTCGGCCACCTCGGGCCGGATCGCGAGAGAGGGGTACTCCTCGCGCAGGTCGGCGGCGACGGCGTGCAGGAAGCCGGCGCTCACATCGACCGGAACGAAGCAGCGTCCGACGCCGGCGGCGACCATCGCATCCAGGATGATGCGGCTCTTGACCGCCGATCCGGCACCCAAGTCCACGAGCGTGGCCGGCCCCACCGCGGCGACCAGCGGCTCCGCGTGCGCCTGGAGCAGGGCCCGCTCCGCGCGCGTCAGGTAGTATTCGTCGAGCTCGGTGATACGCTCGAACAGCTCCGAGCCACGACGGTCGTAGAAGTACTTGGACGACAGCGTCTTCTGCGGCTGCGACAGGCCATGGGCCACGTCCTCGAGCGTGCCCGCGCGATCGAAGCCTTCCCCTTCGGGTCGCTGCATCAGGATCGCCTCACCCATCGCGCGCGCACCGGAAGCCGCTGAAGATCTGGCGGCGGATCGGATAGTCCCAGTTGCGGAAGGTGCCGCGGACGGCGCCCGGCCTCGTGGCCCAGGACCCGCCGCGGAGCACCTTGAAGCGGGGCCCGAAGAATACCTCGGAGTACTCGGCGTAGGGGAACGTTTCGTAGCCCGGCCACGCGGTGAAGTCGCTGGCCGTCCACTCCCAGACGTTGCCGATCATGTCCAGACAGCCGATCGGCGACGCGCCGCGGGCGTGCGCGCCCACGGGCGCCGTGCCGAACGCCAGCTGGTCCAGGTTGGCGTGCAGGGTCGTGGGCGGCTCCTCGCCCCACGGGTACGCGCGCTTCGACCGGTCCACCGGATCCCACGTCGCGGCCGCCTCCCACTCGTGCTCGGTGGGCAGGCGCTTGCCCGCCCACGCGGCGAACGCCTCCGCCTCGTACCAGGTGACGTGGCAGACGGGGTGGTCGGGCTGCACCGGCGCCATGCGGTCCATCTCGCGGCGGTGCCAAGCGCCGTCTTGCATCTCCCAGTAGAGGGGCGCATCGGCTCCGGTCTCCGCGAGCCAGGCGCGGCCGTGCTCCGACCACAGCCGGGGCTCGCCGTACCCGCCCTCCCGCATGAACTCCAGATACGCCGCGTTGGTGACGGGCGTCGCGTCGATCGAGAAGGGTGCGATGTCGACCTCGTGCGCCGGGCGCTCGTTGTCGTAGGCGGCCGAGCGGTCGTCCGTGCCGATCAGCACGCGGCCGCCCGGGAAGCTGACCATCTCGGGGACGGACGTGTCGGATGAGCCGAAGGACCGGGCGCGCGGCGCCGCGTAGGGGGCGCCCCGCTTGAGCTGGAGCGTCTGCAGGATCGTCTCGTTGTGCTGGTACTCGTGCTGGGCCACCATGCGGTACACGAACCCGTCCCGCAGCACGGGGGTTCGCGGGTCGACGAGATTCACGTGGTCGAGGGTGCCCAGCACCGCGGCGCGCACGTCGGCGAGCAGCTCCAGGATCTCCCGCAACGAGGGCAGCGCGAGCTCGCCCCGGACGGAGCGCGGGTTCTCGAAGGGATTGTACATGCCCGGCATCTCGCCGAAGCGCACGTCGCCCTTGATGTTGTCGATCAGCCAGAGCTTCTCGAACTCGGCGATGTGGCCGAGATCCCAGACGATCGGACTCATCAACTCGCTGTGCTGTATCTTCAGGTCCGCTTCCGACAGCGGCCCGATCAATAGGAGCGTACGCGCCCGCGCGTCGTTCAGGAGGTCGGCGATGCCGGCGGGGCGCAGAGACGCTCCCGGCGGTGACGCTAGGGTCGAAAGCATATCGGGAGAGCCTTGCGTGTGCGGGAATCGGGAGCGCAAAGGTACCCGGGCCTCCGGAGCCGAGCAACGTGTCTCGGGTCGGGCTCGGACGGCACCGCGACCATCGAGGAACGCCATGACCACCCCCGCCATCCGTTGACCTCGGCAGCGCCCGCCCTGGAGGCGAGGGGTGTACGCCACGCCTACGGCGCCGTACCGGCGCTGGACGGCGTGGACCTGCTCGTGCCGGCCGGGGAGGCGGTCGCCCTGGTGGGCGAGAGCGGCTCAGGAAAGACGACTCTCCTGCGGTGCTTCAATCGGACCGTCGAGCCGGACGCGGGCCAGGTGTTGGTGCGCGGGGCGCCGGTCGTCGGCGCAGCGCCGGTGCGGCTCCGACGCACGCTCGGCTTCGTGCCCCAGGAGGGCGGGCTGATGCCGCACTGGAGCGTGCTGCGGAACGCCGCGCTGGTGCCTCGCCTTCGAGGAGAGGCGGACGCGGACGAGCGCGCTCGCGCCGCGCTCGACGCGGTCGGGCTGCCCGCGGCGGAGTACGGCGGGCGCTGGCCGGTGCAGCTCTCGGGGGGGCAGCGGCAGCGGGTCGCGATCGCCCGGGCGCTGGCCGGGGACAGCGACATCGTCCTCCTCGACGAGCCCTTCGGGGCGCTGGATGCGATCACCCGCTCGGACCTGCAGGACCAGTTCGCCGACCTGCGGGCGCGGCGCGGCTTCTCGGTGCTACTGGTCACGCACGACCTCCACGAGGCCTTCCTCCTGGCCGACCGGATCGCCGTGATGCGCAACGGCGCGATCGAGCAGCTCGGCGCGCCCTCCGAGCTGAGACAACGGCCGGCCACCGGCTACGTGGAGGCGCTGCTACGGCGCGCGAGGGTGAGCGCGTGAAGCGCGACCGGGCTGCGCGGCGTGCGCGGGCTGCGGGCACCGCGCGGCGGGCGCGGGCCGCGGGGAGCGCCGCCGTCTGTTCTTGCCTCGCCCTGGCGGCCGCTCTTCCCTCCGGCTGGCCCACCGGCCCGCGGGCCCAGGAGGGGGACGCCGACGCGCCCGTGGTCGTCGCGAGCAAGCCGTTCGGCGAGTCGTTCCTGCTCATGGAGATCTTCGCGCAGGCGCTCGAGGCCGGCGGCCTGGCGGTCGATCGCAGGCCGGGTCTCGGCGCCACCGAAATCGCCTTCGGGGCGCTCCGCGCCGGCGCGATCGACGTCTACCCCGAGTACACGGGCACCGGGCTGGTCGCCATCCTCGATGAGACCCCCGACGCCGCCGAGGACGCCGTCTTTGCGCGCGTCGAACGGGCATTCCGCGAGCGCTGGGGGGTGCGGTGGCTGCCTCCGCTGGGCTTCCAGAACACGTACGCGATCGCGGTGCGCCGCGAGACCGCGGAGCGGTACGGGCTGCGCACGCTGTCGGACCTGGCGGCGGCGTCTGCGGAGCTGCGCGCCGGCTTCAGCCCCGATTTCATCGGCCGAAGCGACGGCCTGGAGGGCCTGCGGCCGGTCTACGGATTCGCATTCCGCGACGTGCGATCACTGCTCCAGGCGGTGAAGTACCGCGCGCTCGCCGACGGCGCGGTGGACGTGATCGATGGCTACTCGACCGACGGACAGATCGCCCGCTACGACCTGGTCGTGTTGGAGGACGACCGCGGCTTCTTCCCGGCCTACGAGGCCGCGCCGCTCGTGGGGCGGCGCCTGGCGGAGACGCGCCCGGACGCTCTCGCCATCCTGTCCCGGCTCGCCGGCACGCTCGACGAGGCCACCATGCGGCGACTGAACCGGCGCGTGGAGGTCGATGGAGAGGAACTGGCGTCCGTCGCGGCCGATGCCCTGCGCGCGATGGGAGCCTCCGGGGCGAGCGTGGACTCGGCGCCCCCGGGTGGCCCGGACGCGGTCGAAGCCGGCGGTCGATCGGTCGCGGGCGACGCCACAGCCGCTTCCGACGCCGCAGACGGCACGGGCGGCTTCTTCGCCTACCTATGGGCGCGGCGCGATTCGCTCGGCCGGCAGGCCGCGCGGCACCTGCTGCTCGTGCTCGTGTCGCTGCTCGCGGCCGCCGCGGTCGCGGTCCCGCTCGGCCTCGGCCTGGAGCGCGCGAGCGCGGGGGCCGAGGGCGTGGTCCGCGGTGTCGGACTGCTCCAGACGATCCCGAGCATCGCGCTGCTGGCGTTCATGATCCCGCTGCTCGGCATCGGCGTCGTGCCCGCGCTCGTGGCGCTCTTCCTCTACGCGCTCTACCCGATCGTACGGAACACCTACAGCGGCGTCCGCGACGCCAGCCCCGAGGCGGTCGCCGCGGGCCGCGCGCTCGGCATGACGCCGGGGCAGCTCCTCACCCAGGTCCGGCTACCCCTCGCGGCGCCGATCATCATGGCCGGCGTGCGCACGGCCGCGGTGATCTCCGTCGGCACCGCCACGCTGGCCGCGTTCATCGGCGCGGGCGGGCTCGGCGACCCCATCGTCGCCGGGCTCGCGCTGTCGGACACGCGCATGATCCTGTCCGGCGCGGTCCCCGCGGCGGCGCTCGCGTTGCTCGTCGACCTGGCGCTCGCGCTGGTGGAGCGTGCGGTGCGCCCGCGGGGCGTCGACACCGGCGGACGCTGATGCCTTATCTTCGCGCCATGAACATTCTCGTCCTCGCGCCATGAGCGTTCCCGTCTTCGCCGTGCCCGACCGGCCCGCCTACCCAGCCGAAGCCGACGACGGCCTGGGCATCGTGCTCACCGGCGGCGGCGCGCGCGCAGCGTATCAGGTTGGGGTGCTGTCCGGCCTCGCCGAGCTCTACCCCGACCTCCGGATCCCCTATCTGACCGGCTTCTCCGCGGGCGCGGTCAACATCGCGCACCTGGCGTCGCACCACGGCACGCTGAAGCAGGCTACCGACGAGCTGTGCGGGCTCTGGGGGGGGCTCGAGCCCGAGAAGATCTACCGGGTCGACCCGCCCTCGCTCGGGTGGATCGGCGGGCGCGTGCTGGTCCAACTCATCAGCGGCGGTCGTTCGGTGGGCCCCGATGTCCGTGCTCTCCTGGACACGGCGCCCCTGCGCGAGTTCCTGGAGGAGGCGCTGGCCGCGGTACACGGCCGCATCACCGGGGTCGACGCCAACCTCGCGAGCAACCGCCTGTGCGCCGCCGCTCTGACGACCACGAGCTACACGACCGGCGAGACCGTCGTGTGGGTGCAAGGCGGGAGCGTCGAGCCGTGGCAGCGGCCGCAACGGGTATCGCGCCCCGCCGAATTCACCGTCGACCACGTGATGGCTTCGTCGGCGCTGCCGTTCTTCTTCCCGGCGGTGCAACTCGCCGACGGCTGGTACGGCGACGGGCAGGTGCGGCTCATCGCTCCCATAAGCCCCGCGCTCCACCTGGGCGCCACCCGCGTGCTCGCGATCTCCACGCGGGCCGAACGCGACGCGGGTTCGCGCCCGAAGGTGATCGACGGCTATCCGCCGCCCGCCCAGATCGCCGGCGTGATGCTGAACGCGATCTTCCTCGACATGCTGGACCAGGACGCGCTGCGCATGGAGCGGTTGAACAACCTGCTCGCGAAGCTGCCTCCCGAGGAGCGTGGCGGAATGCGCTTGATCCGGTTGCTCGTGATCCGGCCGTCCAAGGACCTCGCCAAGCTTGCCAACGCCTACGAGCCGCGCATGCCCCGCACGATCCGCTGGCTCGTCAGGGGGCTGGGCTCGAAGCGGACGCGCAGTCCTGACGTCCTGAGCATGCTCATGTTCCAGTCGGACTACCTGAAGCGCATCATCGACCTGGGCAGGGAGGACGCGCGGGCGCACGCCGAGGAGATCGCCGCCCTCGTGGAGGAGACACCGTGATCGGATCGCCCGCCCGCGGCGGGCCCGCGCTGTGCCTGTTGCTCGCGGCCATCGCGTGCGCGGGCCCGCCGGCCCCGGCCCCGACCGCGGGGCAGGCAAGCCCGGACAGCGTCTTCCGGATCACCCCCCTGCGGCCGGTCGCCGAGCTCCGTGCGGAGGCGCTCGCCGCGTCGCCGCCGCCGGAGGCCGGGCCCTTCCGCCCTGTCGACCTCGTGGAGCTGCGCTCGCTCGACCCGACGATCCGCTACGACATCCGCTACGCCACGGACCGCAACTTCATGGGCGAGCCGTTCTACACGTCGACGCACGCCTTCCTCCAGCGCGACGCCGCCGAGGCCCTCGTCCGCGCGCACCGGGCGCTCGCCGCCGACGGCCTCGGCATTCTCGTGCACGACGCCTACCGGCCGTGGCACGTGACGAAGATGTTCTGGGACGCGACGCCGCCGGCGCTGCGAGACTTCGTGGCGAACCCGGCGGACGGGTCGCGGCACAACCGGGGGGCGGCCGCGGACGTCACGCTCTACGACCTGGCTACCGGCGAGCCGATCACCATGCCCAGCGGCTACGACGAATTCACCGAGCGGGCGACGGCGGATTACCGCGGCGGAACACCGGAGCAACGGAGGCACAGGGCACGGCTTCGCGCGGCGCTCGAGGCGGAGGGCTTCAGCGTGCTCCCGGGGGAGTGGTGGCACTTCGACTACCGGGACTGGCGCGAGTACCCGATCCTGAACTCGACCTTCGAGGATCTGACCGCAGCGATGCCGGCGGCCGACGAGCGAGGCTCGTGAACATCGACCACCTTCGGCACGCGAACCCGGCCGCCTTCTGGGACCGGGCGATCCCGTACGCGCGCTGGGTCGAGGCCGCCGAGAAGCAGCAGGAGATGTGGGACGGGTACTACCGGCGCGCGCGCGCGCCGAACGACCTGGTAGAGCGGGCGCGGCGCATCGGCGGCCGCTGGAGGTTCCTCGTGATCGCCGAGGACTGGTGCGGCGACGCATTCAACACGATCCCCTTCCTGCAGCGCTTCGTGGACGCGGTCGACGGCTGGGAAATGCGGCTCATCCGGCGCGACGCGAACCCGGAGCTCATGAATCGCTACCTGACGGAAGGGGCGCGTTCGATCCCGGTCGTCGTGGTGCTCGATGAAACGGGCGCGGAGGCGGCCTGGTGGGGACCCCGGCCCGAGGAGCTGCAGGCCTACTTCCAGGCCCAGAGGGGCAGGAGGGAACGGGCAGACCTCTACAGGGAGCTGCGCACCTGGTACGTCCGCGACCGCGGGCGCACGACGCTCGAGGAGGTTCTGGATCTGCTGGAGGGGAGGGAATCGGAAGCGGCGTAGCCGCGTCGCGCGGCGCGGCGATTGACACGTTCCCGCACCGCGGACCAATTCCCCCATCGGCCACGTCCCCTCCCCGCGAGCGCGCTCTGTCCCGACGAACCCGTTCGTTCAACTCGTCCCGAGCCCGTCTGGCGGAGGCCAATCGCGCCTTCGCGGCGACCGTGCCGGCCGGCGCGTTGGTCCTCGACGCCGGCGCCGGGACGGCGCCCTACGCCGAGCTGTTCTCGCACGCGAGGTACGAGTCGGCGGACTTCGAGAAGCTAGAAAAGGAGTACGCCTCGACCTACGTGTGCGACCTGGGCGCCATCCCCGTAGAGGACGCGCGCTACGACGCGGTCGTGTTCAACCAGGTGATGGAGCACCTGCCGGAGCCGGCGCGCGTGCTCGCGGAGCTGGGACGGGTGATCAAGCCGGGCGGGCGGATGATCTACACGGGGCCCTTCTTCTACGAGGAGCACGAGGGGCCCTACGACTTCTACCGCTATACGCGGTCGGGCTGCGGCATCTCTTCCAGGAGGCCGGGTTCGCGATCGAGCGCCTCGACTGGCTGGAGGGGTACCTCGGCACGGTGGGCTACCAGCTGAACCGGATGGGCAAGTACCTGCCGCTGCGGCCGGCCGATCTGGGCGGCGGTTTCGTCGGCTTCGCGATGGCGCCCGTCGTGGCTGTGATCCACGGCTTCTGCACGATCGCCGCCCCCCTCTTCCACCGCCTCGAGATGCGCGCGAAGTACACGCGCCGCGGCTATCCGAAGAACTACGTTGCGATCCTGCGCAGACGGGAGGACGCGTGACCGACGAGTTCCCCGTGGACGGCGTGGAGATGACGCTGCTGCTGGTCGTGGCGGACGTGGCCCGATCGGTCGCTTTCTACACCGACGTCCTGGGCGCGTCGCTCTTCCGGGAGTACGGCGGCGATTCCGCCGTCCTGAGCTTCCAGGGCACCTGGCTGCTGCTGGTGACCGGGGGCGGCCCGACGCCGGGCAAGCCGACCGTGACCTTCGCCCCGCCGGACGACCCGGACCTGGTCAGCCATCAGCTCACGATGCGCGTGCCCGACTGCAAGGCGGCGTACGAGACGCTGCGGGGGAGGGGCGCCGCGTTCCTCGCGGCTCCGGTGGACCGGGGCGGGGAGGTGCGGGCGTTCTTCCGGGACCCGGACGGGCACCTGCTGGAGATCAGCGAGGTCCGGGGGTGAGGCGGGCTAGGGCTCGAGGCTGACCTCTTCGACCCTCTCTCTCGCGAAGCGGATGGACGCGGGCAGCAGGTCCGAATCCTCCGCATAGAGGTCCTGCACGGCCTCCACCAGAGCGTCGCGGGACGCGGAGGGGAGGGCGGCGAGGACGGGCCGCTCGGCGGCCCGGAGCCGGAGATCCTGGTCCTCCCCGGCGAACAGCGTGACCTGCGGCTCGTCGTGCTCGCGCGCGTCGGCCATGCGCCTGCGCGCCGCCGCCCACGGCACCGCCACTTCCGCCCCGACCACCTCCGGCAACAGTTCGAGGGCGACCCACAGAAGCGCCATGCGCCAGCCGTGCGCGCCTTCCAGCGGCTCCCTTATGTGGACCGCGCCGCCCCCCTCGTTCCACTCGATCAGCAGCTGCTCGCCCCCGAGCTGCGCGTAGCGACGCAGCCCGCCGGTCCTCAGACGCCCGTACATCCGGTCGGCCAGCAGCAGGTAGGAGCCGGCGTCGCGCAGCGGCCCGGTGCCCCCCTGGAGCGTGACCCTGATGGAACTCGCTCCGGTGCACGCCTGGGCCAGATCGGCCGCTGCGGCGGCGGGAATCCAGTTCGGCACCGCCCCGGAAGGATCGCTCATCGCGAGCCCCCGGTGGACGGATCGCCGGGGCGGCCGAGAGCCCCGTGCCTCTCCAGGATCGGCATCACCCGATCGAGCGGCAGCGCCTCGATCGTCCCGCGGTGCCCCCGGACCGTGGTGGCCCGGAACAACGAGTTGTAGATCGCCTCCTCCGTGGCCTCGGCGACCGCCTGGAAGAGGGCGGACATCGCACCGTTGTCCAGCTCTTCGGTCGAGCGCACGCTCCGCTCCGACAGCTCCGCCGCGGAACGGCGGACCGATTCGGCGGTCGAGAAAGAGAGGACGAAGTCGCCGGATCCGTTCGTCATGCTCGATCCCGTTCTCGCGAGCCCCACGATGGCGCGCGCGGCCAGGCGCTCCAGGTTGCGGGGCGTGAGCGGGGCGTCGGTGGCGATGACGATCATCACGCTGCCGTCGCCGCCTACGCCGTCGTCCGGAGCATCCGGGACTTCCACCTCCTCCTGGAACGCGTAGCCGCCCAGTGCACGGCCGACCGGCGCACCGTTGATCGCGAGCACCCCGCCGAAGTTGCTCTGCACGAGCACGCCCACCGTCCAGGCGCCGCGCGACCCGGGCAGCACGCGGGAGCTCGTGCCGATGCCCCCCTTCCAGCCGAACGCCGAGGTCCCCGTGCCGGCGCCGACAGATCCCTCCTCGACGGGGCCTTCGGACGCGCGCTCGAGGGCCGCGACGACGTGCTCCCGCTCGATCGGCCGTGCCCGGATGTCGTTCAGATACCCGTCGTTGGTCTCGCCGACCACGGCGTTTACCGAACGCACCCCTTCCATTCCCGGCCGCTCCAGGAGCCACGCCACCATCGCGTCGGCCGCCTTCCAGACGCACAGAGTGCACGTGAGGAGGATCGGCGTCTCCAGCTCGCCGAGCTCCTGCACCTGCGTCGCGCCCACGAGCTTGCCGTATGCGTTGGCCAGGTGCACCGCGGCCGGCACGCGATCGTGAAAGACGTCGCCGCCGTGCGGCAGGACGGCGGTGACGCCCGTGCGCACCGAGTCGCCCGCCGTGACCGTAGTGTGGCCCACGCGGACGCCGGCGACGTCGGTGATCGCGTTGAGGGGGCCCGGTTCGAAGATCCCGACGATCACGCCGGCCTCGCGCGCGCGGGGCCGGTCGGCGCCGTCCGCCTGCGCGGCGAGCCCCGACCACGGCAGAGCGCTCACGCCAAGAGCGCCCAGCACAGCGAGGATCCGGAGCCCGGCCCGACGGAAGTGCGGGTCGGATGGTTGGGCGTGGACGTCATGCGGCTTGGCCAGCGCTCTCCTCCTGTGGAACACGCCGCCCCGCCAGCGGGCCGGAGCCGGCCGCTGCGGCCGCTCAGGCGCTCACGGCCGGGGGCGAACACGGGCACGCCGAAAGGCGCACCGTGCCGGCGCAAACTGCCCGCGTGCGTAGGAGCCCGTCAAGCGCAGGACCCGGGCCGCGGAACGGCCCGATTCGGGTTGACCTCCCGCGGGCGATTGGATAGCGTTCCGGGCTTTCCGGCGTAGGGTTCGTTGGCCTCCGCAGGGGCCCCCGGCCGGCTCTCCGTGCTCCGAACGAAGGCTGATGGCGGCACCGGTCCGCTTCGATACATGTAGCGTGAAGAGGCACGCACGAGGCGCGGTCGCGGCCACGTGCGCCGGTCTCGCGTGCCTGCTGGCCGCGTGCGGCGCAGACCGGTATCCGCAGACCACGCTGGATCCGGCCTCAGATCTCGCCCGCGACATCGCCGGCCTGCAGGCCCTCATCTTCTGGTGGATCATGGGCGTGCTGGTGGTGGTCACCGCCGTCCTCGTCTACGTGCTGTTCCGGTACCGCGACCGGCCGGATGCCCCCGAGCCCCGCCGCATCCACGGCAACAACACGCTCGAGATCCTGTGGACGTTGGGCCCGGCCGTGATCGTCGCGCTCATTCTCGTCCCGACCGTCCGCACGATCTTCCGCAGCTACCAGAGTCCACCGGACGGTGCGGTCCGGGTGGAGGCGATCGGGCACCAGTGGTGGTGGGAGTTCCGCTATCCGGACCTGGGGGTCGTGACCGCCAATCAGATCCACGTGCCCGCGGGGCGTCCGGTGCACCTCACGCTTTCCTCGGCGGACGTGCTGCACAACTTCTGGGCGCCGCGTCTCGGCGGGAAGCGCTACACGTACCCGCGCTTGCCGGGCCCGGCGTCCGAGGCCGAGAACTTCAACGTGCTGCTGTTCACCATCGACGAGCCGGGCTCGTATTCAGGGCAGTGCGCCGAGTTCTGCGGCACCTCCCACGCCCACATGCGCTTCCAGGTCGTCGCGATGGACGACGCGGGCTTCGAAGATTGGGTCGAGGACATGGGGGGCGGGGGCGCGCCGGCAACCGAAGTGGCCACCGCGGAGCCGGCCGACGTCGACGGAGGCGCCCCGGCTGACCAGGACACCGCGGAGGTCGCCGACCCGCCCGCCGTGGCCCAGGATACGGCCCCGACCATCCCGTCGAACGACCTCGTGGAGCGCGGCCGCGCCCTCTTCACGTCCCGCCCCTGCATCGCCTGCCACGCGATCCAGGGCGTGAGCCAGGGCGTGCTGGGCCCGAGCCTGACGCGCTTCGGCGACCGCTGGTCGGTAGGCGCGGGCGCGCTGGAGAACACGCAGGAGAACGTCGAGGCCTGGATCCGGGACCCCGGCGCGATCAAGCCCGGCGCGAAGATGCCGGGGGCGCGGACCGAGGGCGGGGGCATGCCTCCGACCAACCTCAACGACGAGGAGATCACCGCGGTCGCGGCCTACCTCCTGAGCTTGACGGGATCATGACGGCGATGGTGACGGTATCGGGGCCAGTCCGCGGGCTGGCGGCACGAATCGAGGAGCGCGCATGGCCACGGTAGAGGCCGCCGTCCCCCACGGGGGGCACGCGAACGCGCACGCCGAATCCGGCCTGTGGAGTTGGATCACCACGGTCGACCACAAGCGCATCGGGATCCTCTACGGCGCGACGGCGCTCGTGTTCTTCCTGGTCGCCGGTCTCGAAGCCCTGATCCTGCGCGTCCAGCTCTCGCGGCCGGAGAACGACTTCCTGTCGCCGGACGTGTACAACCAGCTCTTCACGATGCACGGCACCACCATGGTCTTCCTGGTGGGCATGCCGATGGCCGTGGCGTTCTTCAACTACATCGTGCCCCTCCAGATCGGCGCGCGCGACGTGGCGTTCCCGCGCCTCAACGCGCTGTCGTACTGGATCTTCCTGCTGGGCGGGCTGTTCATGAACGCCAGCTTCCTGTTCGGCGCCGCGCCGAACAACGGCTGGTTCGGCTACGCGCCGCTGACCGGCACCGCCTACTCGCCGGGGCTGAACATGGACTTCTGGGGGCTCGGCCTCCAGATCCTGGGCATCGCCAGCATCATGGGCGGGGTGAACTTCATCACCACGATCCTGAACATGCGCGCGCCCGGGATGCGTTACTTCCGCATGCCGGTGTTCACGCACCTCGCGCTCGTCACGAGCTTCCTGATCGTGACCGCGCTGCCGGTGCTCGCCGTGGCGCTGTTCTACCTGACCTTCGACCGGTTCTGGGGCACCCAGTTCTACGTCACCGCGGCGGGCGGCAACCCGTACCTCTGGCAGCACCTGTTCTGGATCTTCGGGCACCCCGAGGTCTACATCCTGATCCTACCCGCGTTCGGGATCATCAGCGACGTCGTCCCCACGTTCTCGCGCAAGCCGCTCTTCGGCTACGCGCTCGTCGTGTTCAGCGGCATCCTGATCGGCTTCATCGGCTGGGGCGTGTGGGCGCACCACATGTTCAGCACCGGCATGGGCCCGATCGCGGACGCGTTCTTCAGCGTCAGCACCCTCATCATCGCCATCCCCACGGGGGTGAAGATCTTCAACTGGCTCGCGACCCTGTGGGGCGGCAAGATCCGCTTCGAGGTCCCCATGATGTTCGCGGTGGGGGCCATCGCCATGTTCACCATGGGCGGAGTGACCGGGATCCTGCTGGGTTCGCCGCCGGTCGACCTCCAGGTGGGCGACACCTACTTCGTGGTCGGCCACTTCCACTACGTGCTGTTCGGCGGGCTCGTGCTGGGGATCTTCTCGGGGCTCTACTACTGGTGGCCCAAGGTCTTCGGGCACAAGCTCGGTCACGGCCTCGGCGCCGCGCACTTCTGGCTGATGATCCTCGGGATGAACCTGACCTTCCTCCCGATGCACTTCGTGGGCCTCCTCGGCATGCCTCGGAGGGTGTTCACGTACTCCGCCGAACTGGGTCTGGAGACCTACAACCTGATCGAGACGGCGGGCGGGTTCGTCACCGCGCTCGGCGTCCTGGTGTTCGCCTGGAACGTCTGGAAGTCGCGCAAGGGCGAGCGGGTCGGGCCGAACCCCTGGGGCGGCTTCTCGCTGGAGTGGGCGACCACGTCGCCGCCGGCCGAGTACAACTTCGCCGCCATTCCGATCGTGCGCAGCCGCGAGCCGATGTGGGACGCCGAGGAGGGGATCCTGGCCGTCACGACCGCCGAGCCGGCCGAGCCGATCCACCTCCCGAATCCGTCCTACTGGCCGCTCCTTACCGCCGTGGGGATCACGGCGACGTTCGCGCTCTTCATGACGAACCTCTGGTGGCCGCCGCTGGTGGGCTTCGTGTTCACCTTCTTGATGGCCTTGAACTGGGCGTTCGAGCCCACCGGCCACTGAGCCGACGATAGCGATGAGCGAATACGCCGCCGACATCGACCACCACTACACGACCACCGGCACCGACAGCCGGAAGCTCGGCTTCTGGGTGCTGATCGGATCGGAGTCGCTGTTCTTCGGGTCGCTGATCGCGACCTACATGGTGTATCGCGGCCAGAGCACCGTCGGGCCGTTCCCGCACGGGGAGGACGGCCTTCTCGACATCCCGCTGACCTCGATCAGCACGTTCGTGCTGCTGATGAGCTCGCTGGCGATGGTGCTGGCGCTGAACGCGGTGCAGAGGAGCAACCGGCGCGGCGCGATGCTGTGGCTGTTCATGACCGCGTTCCTCGGCGCGACCTTCCTCGGCTTCCAGGCGTACGAGTTCACGCACTTCTGGCACGAAGGGCTGACGCTCGACCGGAACCTCTTCGGCGCCTCGTTCTTCATCCTGACGGGCTTCCACGGCGCGCACGTGGCCGTCGGGGTGGTGTGGCTACTGGTCCTGATGACGGAGGCGTGGCGGCACCGGCTACCGGCGGAGCGCGCGCTGACCGTCGAGGTGGCCGGCCTCTACTGGCACTTCGTCGACGTCGTGTGGATCGTGATCTTCACCCTGATCTACCTGATCGAGTAGGCGCATGGGCAAGCACGCACACCCGGGCTGGAAGTTCTACGTTCTGATCGGGCTGATCCTGACCATCATCACGGCGGTCGAGATCGCCGTGTACTACATCGACGCGCTGAACGCCTGGTCCACGGCCATCATCCTCCCGCTGTCCGCGTGCAAGTTCCTGCTGGTCGTGATGTTCTACATGCACCTGAAGTACGACAATCGGTTGCTGACGGCGGTCTTCGCGGCGTGCGGAGCGCTGGCGATCGCCGTCATCGTCGGGCTCGTGATCCTCTTCAAGGTGCTGCCCTACCAGCCGCTAGGCTGAGCGCGGTGCCGCGGGTGTCCTCCGGCTTCGGGCCCGGCCAGTGACCCAGGCGTTGCCGCACCCCCTCCTCGCGCTCGTCCACGACGACGCCGTGGGCTGGACCACCTGGGAGATCCACCCGAGCGTCGCCATCGGCTGCGCGCTGCTCGCGGGCGGCTACCTCTGGGCGGTGGGCCCGCTGCGGGCCCGCAGGGGCTGGGCGCCCCGCTTCCCACGGGGGCGCGCGGCGGCCTTCCTGGGCGGCGTCGCCGTCATGTTCGTCAGCCTGAACGGCCCCCTGCACGACCTCAGCGACGGCTACCTCTTCAGCGCGCACATGGCGCAGCACATGCTGCTCATGATGGTGATGGCGCCGCTGCTGGTGATGGGCCTCCCGGCGTGGCTGGTGCGGCCGGCCCTGACCCGGCCCGGCGTGGAGAGGGCCGCGCGCATCCTGACGCACCCGGCGGTCGCCTACGTCGCGTACAACGTGATTCTCATCGGCTGGCACTTTCCGGCCGCCTACGGCCTCGCCCTGGAGAACCACGACGTCCACATCGTCCAGCACCTGCTCTTCATGGCCGTGGCCGTCATGATGTGGTGGCCGATCGTGGAGCCGGTGCGCGAGCTGCGGCGCATCGAGCGCCCGGCGGTGCTCCTCTACGTGTTCGCGTTCGGCATCCCGATGTCGGTGCTGTCGGCCTTCATCACGATGTCCGATACGGTGCTCTACGAATGGTACGCCGCCGCCCCGCGGATCACCTCGCTCGACCCCCTGTCCGACCAGCAACTCGGCGGGCTCATCATGTGGGTGCCGGGCATGATCATCTTCTGGACGGCCGTCGGCGCGGTGTTCCTGCGCTGGGCCAACCGGGAGGAGACGAAGGACGGGCGGCAGCCGGGGTGGGCGCTGCGGCGGAGCGGGGATTCCCGCGGTGGCAGCGGAGCGGCCTCCCGTGGCAACGGTGTCGGGCGTCGCGTCCTGTGATCCACGCGGCGCAACGCACCGTCGGACGCCGCGCCGAGGCGGGGCCGATTGGGTGCCGCGGCCTCGACACCCTATATTGCTGCGCCGGACACGACTCCCCCAGGGCCTCGCGATGAAGGAAGACAGCAGTCGACCCGAAGCGGCGGTACCCGTGGTCGGAGTCGGCGGATCGGCCGGCGCGCTCGCCGCCATCCTCGATTTCCTTCGCCATCTGCCGCCCGATCCC
>DATHRK010000027.1:0-12780 GCA_035465395.1 Longimicrobiales bacterium
CCACGGCAGAGACCACGGCGCGCGCACACTCCGGCTCGGCGGGCGGGCACACCTCCGCGCTCTGCGCGCCCAGGCTGCCGGCGCCAGCCAAGGCGAGCGCGGCGGCGAGCGCCAGGCCGCGGCCCGGGGCCGGGCGGCCGCGCCGCGGGTCAGACGAGGCGAACACGGCCCTCCCCCTGCCCCACGTCCCCGAGCACCCACGCGTCCTCGCCGGCGGTCCGCAACGCCTCCATGACGCCTTCGGCCGCCGGCTCGGCGACCACGAGCACCATGCCCACGCCCATGTTGAAGGTTCGGAAGGCTTCGTCGTCGTCGAGGCCGGCCGCGCGCACGACCGTCGTGAACTCGGCCGGCACCTGCCACGACCCGCGCCGCACCCGCGCATCCAGATCGGGGGGCAGGGCGCGATCCAGGTTTTCGAGGATCCCCCCTCCGGTGATGTGCGCCAGCGCGTGGCAGCGGTCCAGCACGGGCGTGACCGCACCGACGTAGCTCCTGTGCACCCGCAGGAGCACGTCTGCCACGCTCTCGTCCAGGCCCGGGAAGGGGTCGTCCACGCCGAGCCCGAGGCGCGCGAAGAGCAGCCGCCGGAGGAGCGAGTAGCCGTTGGTGTGGAAGCCCTCGCTCGCCAGCCCGATCAGCGCGTCGCCCGCGCGGACGCGACCCGGGCCCGGGCGGCCCTCCACGTCGACCTCGCCCACGATGAACCCCGCGAGGTCGTAGTCCCCCGGGGCGTAGAAGTCCGGCATCTCGGCGGTCTCGCCGCCGAGGAGCGCGCAGCCGTTCTCGCGACACCCCTCGGCAACGCCTGCGACGACGTCCTCCACCACGCCCTCGTCCAGCACGCCGGTGGCGATGTAATCCAGGAAGAACAGGGGCCGGGCGCCCTCGACGAGGATGTCGTCGGCGCAGTGGTTGACGAGATCGCGGCCGACGGTGTCGTGGCGGTTCGCGCGGATCGCCACCTGCAGCTTCGTGCCCACGCCGTCGGCGCTGGCGACCAGCGCGCGCCGCGGCGCGCCGGGCGCCTCGAACACGCCCCCGAACGACCCTGCGCTGGACAACACGCCGGCAGTGCGCGTGCTCTCCACCAGCCGCGCGATGCGGTCCTTGGCGCGACTCGCGGCGTCGCGGTCGACGCCGGCGTCGCGGTAGGTCAACGCCTCGGCGTTCTCAGCCATCCATGCCGTCCAGGTCGAACGTCGTCATCGAGCGGAACGCGATGACCCGCTCATGCACCTCCGAGGGGTCCAGGTCCAGGAACCGTCGCAGGCCGAACTCCTCGACCGCGAACGAGCCCATGACCGACCCGTACACCATCGCCCGCTTCAGGTCTTCGGTACCCGCCACGCCGCGCGCCGCCAGGTAGCCCAGGAAGCCGCCAGCGAAGGCGTCCCCGGCGCCCGTGGGGTCGAAGACGTCCTCCAGTGGGTACCCCGGTACGAAGAAGGTGGCGTCGGGGCCGAACAGGATCGCGCCGTGCTCGCCCTTCTTGATCACGACCAACCGAGGGCCCCGCTCGCGGATCCACGCGGCGGCCCGAACGAGGTTGTAGTCGCCCGAAAGCTCTCTCGCCTCGGCGTCGTTCACGAGCAGCACGTCCACCCGCTCCAGGAGGCGCAGGAGAGCCTCGGGCGTGCGCTCGATCCAGTAGTTCATCGTGTCGCACGCGACCAGCTTCGGCGTCCGGACCTGCTCGAGGACCTGGAGCTGGAGCGTGGGGTCGATGTTGCCGAGGAAGATCCATTCCGCGTCGCGGAAACGGCCCGGGATCACCGGGTCGAAGTCCGCGAACACGCCCAGGCGGGTTTCGAGCGTTTCGCGGCTGTTCAGGTCGTACGCGTAGCGGCCGGCCCAGAAGAAGCTCTCCCCTTCCCTGCGTTCGATGCCCGACAGGTCGACGCCCCGTCGGGCCAGGAAGTCGAGCCGCTCCATGTCGTAGTCGTCGCCGACGACCGCGACCACCCCCACGGGCGCCAACAGCGACGCGGCCGCGGCGAAGTAGTTGGCCGAGCCCCCGAGCGCGTCGTCGATCCTGCCGAACGGAGTCTCGATGGCGTCGATCGCAACGCTGCCGACGACCAGTACCGGCGCGCTCACGCGTCCTCCCGATCCATGCGATCCGGCGCCTCGAGCCCCAGGACGGCGAGCCCGTTCCTGAGCACGATGCGAACGCCGCGCGCGAGCGCGAGCCTGGCGTCCCTCAGGGGCGCGTCCTCGACGAGGACCGCGAGCTCGGGATTGCGGCTCGGGTTGCCCGCGTGGTACCACGCGTTGACCATGCCCGCCGTGCCCTCCAGGTATTCGCAGACGAGGTGGGGCGCGCGGTCCCTCGCGGCCCGTTCGACGACGTCCGGGAACTCTGCGAGTTGCTGGATCAGGTCGGTCTCGCCGGCGTCCGTCAGCAACGTCAGGTCCGCACCCGCGCCCGCGGTCTCGGCCGGCACACCGGCCCGGCGAAAGATGCTCATCATGCGTGCGTGCGCGTACTTGACCTTGTAGACCGGGTTCTTCTCGGAGGCGTCCAGCGCCAGCCCCAGGTCGAAGACCATCTGCGCGTCGGGGCGGCGCATGAGGAAGAAGTAGCGTGCGACGTCCCGCCCGGTCTCCGCGATCAGGTCGTGCAGGGTCACGATCTCGCCCGCGCGCTTGCTGAGCTTGACCTCCTCGCCGTCCCGCATCACGCGCACCATCTGGACGACGTCCACGTCCAGCATCCCGGGGTGCCCGAGCGCCGCGAGGGCCGCCTGCATGCGCGGAATGTAGCCGTGATGGTCCGCGCCCCAGACGTTGATCAGCCGGTCGAATCCGCGCGCCACCTTGTCGCGGTGGTAGGCGATGTCGGGCAGGAAGTAGGTGTACGTCCCGTCGCTCTTGACCAGCACGCGGTCCTTGTCGTCTCCA
Source organism: Longimicrobiales bacterium (assembly GCA_035465395.1). Classification (GTDB taxonomy): domain Bacteria; phylum Gemmatimonadota; class Gemmatimonadetes; order Longimicrobiales; family RSA9; genus DATHRK01. The sequence continues at coordinate 2,905 of DATHRK010000027.1, forward strand.
TGGGCCGACGTGCGGAGCCAGGTCGCTCCTTGATCCTCGTACGTCAGGCCGTGCGCGGCGAGGTCGGCCATCGTCTCGGGGATGCGACCGTCCTCGTAGACCCTGGATTCGGGGAAGAAGGAGTCGAACCGCACCCCGAACGCGGCCAGGTCGCGCCGCTGACGCTCCAGCATCCGCTCGCGTGCTTCGCGCGCGAGGAAGGCGGTCCGCTCCTCGGCGCCCATCGCCGCCAGGCGCGGGCCGTGCTCGGCGTCCAGCTCCCGCGCGAGCTCGACGACGTACTCTCCCCGGTAGCCGCCTTCCGGCAGCTTCGCGCTCTCGCCGCGAAGCGGCTGCCAGCGGGCCTCCACCGACTCCCCGAGGCGGTCGATCTGGACGCCCGCGTCGTTCACGTAGAACTCCCGCTCGACCTCGTGACCGGTCCATGCGAGCAGGCTGGCGATCGCGTCGCCGTAGGCCGCGCCGCGCCCGTGTGCGACGTGCAGGGGGCCCGTGGGATTCGCCGAGACGAACTCGATCTGGACGCGCGTGCCCGCGCCGCCCTCGGAGCGACCGAAGGCCTCATCGCGCTCCAGGATCGCCGCCAGGCGGTCCTGGACCACCTCGGCGGACAGCCGGAAGTTGATAAAGCCCGGCCCGGCGACTTCGGCGGCGGCGACGCCGGCGGCCGTACGGTCCAGGCGGCCGAGAACCTCGTCGGCGATGGCGCGGGGCGGCCGCCCCAGCCGTCCCGCGAGCACGAGCGCGAGATTGGACGCGACGTCGCCGTGCTCGGGATTGCGCGGACGCTCGAGCTTCACGTCCTCGGCGTCCCCGCCCAGGTCGCGTGCGATGCGGACCAGCTGCCGTTCGAGGGCGTCGGTCATGCGTCCGCGGCGCCCCCGGCGCTCCCCTTCGGTGCGCCACCGCCGGCGCTCCCCTTCGACGTTCCGCCCTCGCCCTTTCCGGCGCCGCCGCTCGAACCGCCGCTGCCGCCGTCGCCCGGCTTCGCCTTGCCGGACGCCGCGTCCCCGCCCTTGTCGGAGGATGGCTTGGGGGACCCCGACTCCTTGGCGGCGGCCTTCTTGTAGTCCTCGGAACGGTAGTCGGTGATGTAGAAGCCCGAGCCCTTGAAGAGCAGGCCGGCGCCGCCCGAAAGCTGACGCTCGGCGTCCTCCCCGCACGTCGGACAGGGGGCGACCGGCGGGTCGCTCATCTTCTGGAACACCTCGAACTCGTGCCCTTCGGGGCAGCGGTACTCGTAGGTCGGCATGCCTCGGTCGTTTCGTAAGCGACGCTTTGCGACGGCGCACCCCCGCGCGCGGCCGCGCTTCCCCTCTCCAGTGGTCCTAAGCGGGCCGGTAGACCCCCCAGACGGCGCGAAGTTCGTCGCTGATCTCGCCGACGGTGGCGCCCGTCTTCACGGCCGCGATGATCGGCGGCATGAGGTTGTCGTCGCCTTCCGCAGCGTCGCGTATCGCGGCCAGCGCCGACGTGACGGCGCCCGTGTCGCGCGCGGATCGGGAGGCCGCCAGCCGATCCGTCTGCCGACCCTCGAGCGCGGCGAAATCGGGCGTATGGACGCGGGGCGCAGCGTCCTCCTCGACGAACGCGTTGACGCCCACGATCGTCCGCTCGCCCGATTCGACCGCCATCTGATGCTCGTAGGCCGCGCGCTCGATCTCCTGCTGGAAGAAGCCGATCGCGCGCGCCGCGCCGCCGAGCTCCTCCACGCGGGTGAGGTAGTCCCTGGCACGGCGCTCGAGCTCGTCGGTCAGGGCCTCCACGTAATAGCTGCCCCCGAGCGGGTCGACCGTGTCTCCCACCCCAGACTCGTGGGCGAGCACCTGCTGGGTCCGCAGGGCCAGCGTCGCCGACGCCTCGGTCGGCAGGGCGAGCGCCTCGTCGTAGGCGTTCGTGTGCAGAGACTGCGTCCCGCCGAGCACCGCCGCGAGGGCCTGCACGGTCACGCGCGCCACGTTGACCAGCGGCTGCTGCGCCTGGAGCGTCACGCCTCCGGTCTGCGTGTGGAAGCGCAGACGGCCCGCACGGTCACTGCCGCCATACCGCTCCCGCACGAGCCGCGCCCAGAGCCGACGGGCGGCGCGGAACTTGGCGACCTCCTCGAAGAGATCGTTGTGCGCGGCGAAGAAGAACGACAGCCGCGCCCCGAAGGCGTCGATGTCGAGTCCCGCGGCGACCGCCCGATCGGCGTATTCGAGCGCGTTGGCGAAGGTGAAGGCGATCTCCTGCGCCGCGGTCGAGCCGGCCTCGCGGATGTGGTAGCCGCTGATCGAAATGGTATTCCAGCGCGGCACCTCGGTGCCACAGAACGCGAACACATCGGTGATCAAGCGGAGGCTCGGCTCGACCGGGAAGATGTAGGTGCCGCGGGCGATGTACTCCTTGAGGATGTCGTTCTGGACCGTGCCCGAGAGGACGTCACGGGGCACACCCCGCTCGTCGGCGAGGGCGATGTAGAGCGCCAGGAGGATCGGCGCCGTCGCGTTGATCGTCATGGACGTCGACACGCGCTCGAGCGGGATGCCGTCGAACAGCGTCTTCATGTCCGTGAGGTCGTCGATCGCCACGCCCACCCGCCCGACCTCGCCGGCGGCCATGGGGTGGTCCGAGTCGTAGCCCATCTGCGTCGGCAGATCGAACGCCACACTCAGCCCGGTCGTGCCACGGTCCAGCAACAGGCGGTAGCGCGCGTTGGTCTCTTCGGCGGTGCCGAACCCGGCGTACTGCCGCATCGTCCACAGCCGGCCGCGGTACATCGTGGGCTGCACGCCGCGGGTGTACGGCCACTCACCCGGAAAGCCCAACTCCTCGCCCGAGTCGACGTCACGCGCGGTGTAGACGACGTCGATGGGGATGCCGCCGGGCGTCGCGAACTCCTCGCGCCGCTCCGGAGCCCGCTCCCGGGCCCCGGCGAGCGTCGAAGCCTCCCAGCGGGCGCGCGCGTCGTCGGCGCTCATCCGCCTGCCTCGTCGAACTCCACGAGCGTCGCGCCGCGTTCCACGGCTGCCCCGGGCTCCACCAGGACCCGGCGGACCACGCCGCGCGCCTGACTCCGCAGCTCGTTCTGCATCTTCATCGCCTCCATCACCACCACGGCGGCGCCGGCCTCCACGGCCTCGCCCTCGGCGACCTCGACGCGCACGATGAGGCCCGGCATGGGCGCCTTCAGCGGCTCGGGGCCGCGCGGGGCGCCCGTCGCCCCGGTCATCGCGCGGATCGCGCGGGTCCGCTCGTCTACGACCTCGGCCTCCAGGGTGGACAGCCCCGACAGCGTGAGTCGCCAGCGCCCACGATCCGAGCCTGGCTCGGCGACCACCGTCCACGACGCCCCATCGAGGACGAGGTGGCGCACCGGACTGCCTTCCCGTCGGGCCAGATCCACGTCCACCTCGCGCCCGTCCACGGCGACGCGCTCGGCCTCGACGTCGACCTGGTAGCTCCGCCCCCCCAGCGCTACGTGGTAGCGCACAGCTCCACCACCGTCTCGACGTGCGCCGTCTGGGGGAACAGGTCGAAGCACCGCGCCGAGTGCGGCGCGTACGCAGCCGCCAGCCGAGCGATGTCGCGCGCGAGCGTCGCGGGGTCGCAGCTCACGTAGACGAGCCGCCCGACGCCGCCTTCGAGAAGGAGTGCGGCCGCGTCCGCCGATAGGCCCGCGCGGGGGGGGTTCAGCACGACCACGTCCGCGGGGAGAGCGCCGGGGAGTCGCAGCTCGACGTCTCCCTCGCGGAAGTCCACGTCGGGGGCGAGCCGACGGCCCCGCGCGACGGCGGCGGCGTCCCGCTCGATCGCGACGGCGTGAGCGCCCATGGCTGCCGCTGCCCGCGCGTGTGCTCCCGCACCGGCGTAGGCGTCCACGACCCGCAGGCCCGGGCCGGGGGCGACGACGTCCTGGACGTGTGCGGCCAGCGCCGCGTCGGCCTCGACGTTGACCTGGGTGAAGCCGTGCGGCCCGTCGCCTGCCGCCTCACCCCCGTACAGCCGCCGAGCGCCGTCGGCGCCCCGCGGGCGGTGCCAGACTTCGCGTAGCTCCGGGATGGCTGCGGCGAGCGCCTCCGGGTCGCCCGATCCGCGCCCGCCCTCGATGCTCAGCGAAACGCCTTCGGGACGGAGCGCCCGCAGCGTGAGCCGCAGCTCGCGCCCGGCAGGCAAGTGTCCGGCGTGAGGACCCCAGGCCCGTCGAAGCGCGCCCCACGCCGCCGCGAGCGGCTCCTCGGGTAGCAGGCAGCGTGCGTCGATGTCGACCACGCGGCCCCGCCGCGCACGGGCGTACAGTCCGGCGACGATTTTGCCCCCGGGCAGGCGCCGCAGCGTGAACGTCATACGATTGCGGTAGCGCCACTCCCGCGGCGATCCCTCGATCGGAGGCGGGGGCACGTCCCAGCCGCCGATGCGGGCGAGGGCGTCGGCGACGATACCCGCCTTCGCGTCGAGCTGCGCGCCGTATTCCAGGTGCTGGATCGAGCAGCCACCGCAGCGCCCGTAGTAGGGGCACGGGGCGTCCCGCCGTCCCGCCCCGCCCTCCTGAATGCGGACGATGCTCGCCTCGGCCCAACGCCCGTGGTCCCTGCCGATGGCGATGTCCAGGAGGTCGGCGGGCGCGGCGAGCGGCACGAAGCACACGCGGCCGTCGTCCAGCCGCGCCACCCCCCGACCGCCGGCGGCCAGGCCCTCGACCCGTACCGTTTCCGTCGGCGCCCCCGCCGTCACCGCCAGCCCCTCGCGTTGGTGGCGGAGTCGCCCACCGCCCCCTCGCGCCAGCGGGAAGGTCGCGCCCCGCCGTCGACGCGGCTCACCTCGTTCCTCCGACGCCGCTCGTGCTCGAGCAGCGCGGCCGCTACCGCCGCCGCGAACTCCCGGTCCTCGGGAACGTTCCCGGCCGTGAGGGCCGCTCCCCGGCGGTCGAAGAAACCGATGTCGAAGCGCCCGGCGCAGAAGTCGGGGTCGTTCATCAGCGCGGCGTGGAAGGTCGCGCTGGTGTCGACGCCGACTACCCGCAGCTCCCTGAGTGCCCGCCGCATCCGCGCGATCGCGGCGGGCCGGTCCGCGCCGTGGGCGATGAGCTTCCCCAGCAGCGGATCGTAGTGGAGCGTCACCTCCTGGCCCCTCGCGATGCCGCCGTCCCAACGGACCCCCGGACCCCCGGGAATCTCCAGGTGCTCGATCCGACCGCTGGACGGAAGGAAGCCCTGGAGCGCGTCCTCGGCGGTGATCCGGCACTCGATTGCGTGGCCTGCCAGGCGCACGTCCTCCTGGCGGAAGGGCAGCGCCTCGCCGGCGGCGACGCGGAGCTGCCAGTGCACCAGGTCCAGGCCCGTCACCAGCTCGGTGACCGGGTGCTCGACCTGCAGCCGCGTATTCATCTCCAGGAAGTAGAAGGCCCCGTCCGACCACAGGAACTCCACGGTGCCAGCGTTCTCGTAGCCGACGGCCCGCGCCGCGGCCACCGCGGCCTCGCCCATTTCCGACCGCTGCGCCGGATCGAGGACCGTGGAAGGCGCCTCCTCGACGAGCTTCTGGTGCCGCCGCTGGATCGAGCATTCGCGCTCGCCGAGGTGCAGCACGTTGCCGTGCGCGTCGGCCAGGATCTGGATCTCGATGTGGCGGGGACCCTCCAGGAAGCGTTCGACGTAGACGCGGTCGTCGCCGAACGCCGCGCGGGCCTCGTCACCCGCGGCTCGTAGCGCGCCTTCCAGCTCCGCGGGTTCGCGCACCACACGCATGCCCTTCCCGCCTCCACCGGCGGCGGCCTTCAGCAGGATCGGGTAGCCGATCTCGGCCGCCGCTGCGCGCGCCTCGCCGGCGTCCGCGAGCGCCGCCTCCGTCCCGGGAACCACCGGCACCCCCGCCTCGCGCATGCGGGCCCGCGCCCGGGTCTTGTCGCCCATCGCGCCGATCGCGCCCGCCGGGGGACCGATGAAGGTGAGTCCGGCGGCGTCCACGGCTTCGGCAAACTCGGCGTTCTCGGCGAGGAAGCCGTAGCCCGGGTGCACGGCGTCGGCGCCCGTTGCGCGGGCCGCCTCGATCAGCGCCTCGCCCCGCAGGTAGCTCTCGGTGGCCGGCGCCGGGCCGATCCGCACCGCCTCGCTCGCCGCCAGGACGTGGGGCGCCGCGCGATCGGCGTCCGAGTAGACCGCCACCGAGCGCACACCGGCCTCGGCGCACGCGCGGACGACGCGCAGCGCGATCTCGCCGCGGTTGGCTATCAGGACCTTGCTCAGCACGCGAATGTCCCGCCCGAAGTGACTGCCGATAAGCGGTTTACGGGGACGGCCATCACAGAGGGATGTTGCCGTGCTTGCGGGGCGGATTGCCGTCCCGCTTGTGCCGCAACGTGTCCAGCGCGTTGATCAGACGCGGGCGTGTCTCGCGCGGGTCGATCACGTCGTCCACGTAGCCGCGGCCGGCGGCGATGTAGGGGTGCGCGAACCGCTCCCGATACTCCGCCTCGCGCGCCGCCGCGGCGCCGGCCGGGTCCTCCGCTTCGGCGATCTCACGGCGAAACAGGATCTCCACCGCTCCCTTCGGCCCCATCACGGCGATCTCCGCCGTCGGCCAGGCGAAGTTGACGTCGCCGCGGATGTGCTTCGAGTTCATCACGTCGTAGGCGCCGCCGTACGCCTTGCGGGTGATCACGGTCAGACGCGGCACGGTGGCCTCGCAGAACGCGTACAGGAGCTTGGCGCCGTGCCGGATGATGCCGCCGTGCTCCTGGGCCACTCCCGGCAGGAATCCCGGGACGTCCTCGAAGACGACCAGCGGAATGTTGAAGGCGTCGCAGAAGCGGACGAATCGTGCGCCCTTCACCGCGCTGTCGATGTCCAGCACCCCGGCGAGGACGGCCGGCTGGTTGGCGACGATGCCCACCGATCGGCCGCCGAGGTGGGCGAAGCCGACCACGATGTTGCCGGCGTAGTCGGCGTGGACCTCGTAGAACCGGCCCTCGTCGACGATGCGGCCGATCACGTCGTGGATATCGTAGGGCTTGGAGGGGTCGTCGGGGACGATGTCCAGCAGGCCCTCGTCCATGCGGTCGTGGGGGTCGTCGCTGGATCGTCTCGGCGGCTCCTCGCCGTTGTTCTGCGGGATGTAGGCGAACAGCTCGCGGATGCGGTGGAGGCATTCGGGCTCGCTGTCGCACGCGAAGTGGGCGACACCCGAGGTCGAGGCGTGCACATCGGCGCCCCCCAGCCCCTCCATGTCGATGTCCTCGTGCGTCACCGTCTTCACGACGCTGGGGCCCGTCACGAACATGTAGCTCGTCCCGCGCGTCATGTAGACGAAATCGGTGATGGCCGGCGAGTAGACCGCGCCGCCCGCGCACGGGCCGAGGATCGCGCTGATCTGGGGCACGACACCCGAGGCCAGCGTATTGCGCAGGAAGATGTCGGCGTAGCCGCCCAGGCTCACGACGCCCTCCTGGATGCGCGCGCCGCCGGAGTCGTTCAGGCCGATCACGGGGGCGCCGTTGCGCAGCGCCAGGTCCATGACCTTGACGATCTTCTCCGCGTGGGCCCCCGACAGGGACCCGCCGAATACCGTGAAATCCTGGCTGAACACGTAGACGAGCCGGCCCTCGATCGTCCCCCAGCCGGTCACCACGCCGTCGCCCAGGACCCGCTGCTCCTCCATGCCGAACCCGGTGGTCCTGTGGGTGACGAAGCGGTCCAGCTCGACGAAGCTGTCCTCGTCCAGAAGCAGATCGAGCCGCTCGCGCGCCGTGAGCTTCCCCCGCTCGTGCTGCGCCGCGATGCGGCGCTCACCACCGCCCTGCCGGGACTGCTCCCGCAGCTCCTCGAGCCGCGCGAGGCGTTCGCGCATGGACACGCTACCCGCCCGCCGCGAGGACCACCGCGCGCCCGGCCTCGATCCGCACGAGGTACGGACGGCGCACGATCACCCCATCGCGAACGCCGATGGCGCCGGTCGCGCCGCGGTACCAGGTGCCCGGTTCGATGCCGGGCGCCAGGGCGCCTCCCTGCCTGGCGGCGGCCTGCGCGAGGAGGAGCGTCGTGGCGTCGTAGCCCAACGCCGGGAACGGGTTGTCCAGCGTCCGTCGATAGGTCGCCTCGTACCGGGCGACGAACGCCTCGTAGGATTCGGATCCGACCGTGCGGGGGTCCGAAGTCGCCACCACCACGCCTTCCAGGGCGTCCGCCTCGACCAGGCGGAGCGTCTCGGGGGCGGCCCACACGTCGTTGCCCAGCACCGCGATGCGGGTGGCGCCGTCGCTCAGGAAGGCGAGCTGGGGGGCGAGCTGGCGCACGCCGCGCTGCGTCGCTGGCGCATAGACGGCCTCCGCCCGCGCGGCCTCCATCTCGGCGATGACGTCGCGGAAGGTCGTCTTGTCCTCGGGATAGCCGATGTCCAGGACCGGCTGCATGCCGGCCGACGCCAGCCGCTCGCGGAACGCGGCCGCCAGGTACTCGTGGGCGGCCGTTCGTGGGTAGAGCAGCGCCACGCGCGTGAAGCCGCGCTCGCGGGCATGGTCGGCCAACCGCTCGGCTTCGAGCGCGTTCGGGGCGTTCAGGGTGAACGCGTTGGGGCGGCCGATCGGGTGGTCCGAAGCGGTCGGGCTCACGATCGGCAGCTCCAGGTCGCCCCGGGCTCCGGCCGCGGTGAGCAGCGATTCGCTCAGCAGGGGGCCGAGGATCGCGTCCGCTCCGCCCGACTCGAGCGCGGGCACCAGGTCGGCGGCGACGTCCTCATCGGCGCCATCGTCTCGCACGCGCAGCTCGACATCGCGCTCGGTGGCGGCCCGAAACGCTTCCGCGGCGAGCGTCGCGCCCTGCACCACCAGCTCCCCGTACCGCTCCAGCACCTGCGAGCCGCTCTGGGGCACGATCACGCCCAACACCAGGGCCCTCCGGCCCGGGTCCTCGGCCACCCGCCGGCGGCGGCGCGCCGATTCGTCGAGGATGTCCAGCGCGGGTCGCGCGCCCTCGGCGTCTCCCGGGAAGAGCTCGGCGTACCGGCGCGCGCGCCGCTCGGCGCCGTCGAAGTCCTCCATCTCGAGTGCCGCCCGCGCCGCCAGGAGCAGCGCCGGCGACGAGGCCGGCGTGGCCGGGTAGCGCGCTACGACCTCGTCGGCGTCGCTCAGAGCCGCCGCGTAGTCACCGGCGTCATACGCGGCGCGCGCGCGCGTCAGGAGCTCGGTCGCTGCCGCGCGGTCCGCCGAACTGGTCGCCCCCCCGGCCAACGGAGGCGCGCCCGCATCGCCCCTGCTCGGCGAAGGCCCGGCGCTGGCGCACGCCGCGGCAGTCAGAAGCGTCGTCGCGAGCACGACCAATGGCCTGGCCACACCCCTCGGCGCGGCTAGCCGCGCGGTTCCCGTCATCGTCCGTCCATTCTGTTGAACGCTCGCCTGGAGGGGCCGGCGGCGGCGGCGGTGAGCGGCGCCGGGGCCGGGCTCCGCCGCCCGTCCGGCGGCTGCGAAAGGTATGCCTGGTGACGGCGCGAAAAAAGGACGGGCGCCGGGCGCCCGTCCCCCCTTCAATCCCCGCACCTCGACGGCGCGGAGGGTCTACTCCTCGCCCTTCGCCTCGTCCTCTTCTTCGTCGGACGCGTCCGCCGCCTCGGCTTCGGGGCCGTCAGGCCCCTCGGCCTGCGGCTCCTCGTCGGCCTCGGCCTGCGGCTCCTCATCGGCCTCGGCCTGCGGCTCCTCATCGGCCTCGGCCTGCGGCTCCTCGTCGGCCTCGGCCTGCGGCTCCTCGTCGGCCTCGGCTTCCGGCTCTTGGTCGGCTTCGGCTTCCGGCTCTTCGTCGGCTTCGGCTTCCGGCTCTTCCTCGGCTTCGGCTTCCGGCTCTTCGTCGGCTTCGGCTTCCGGCTCTTCGTCGGCTTCGGCTTCCGGCTCTTCGTCGGCTTCGGCTTCCG
>DATHRK010000028.1:0-22895 GCA_035465395.1 Longimicrobiales bacterium
TGTTGGAGGGCGACCTCGCGGCCGATGCTTCGGTGATCCGCGCGGTGCGCATCGTCTTCAAGAACGGCGTCGGCTACGACCCGTCCAAGCTGATCGAGTCGACGAAGGGGCGCGTCGGCGTTAGCTGAGCTTCACGGCGTCCCAGGGGTCCGCGGCTGGCGGGCCCCATTCCCCGCTCGGCGCGCGCCACGGCGCGTCGAGCCGTTCCGCTACCGGGTCAGCCAGTAGATCAGACCGTTCAGGTCCTGGATGCCCACCTCGAAAGCGTAGCCGTCCCGCCCGAGCCCGAGCGCGGCGTCCGCGAAATAGCGCTTCCCCGCGATCCGCAGCTTCCTGTCCAGCAGATCCACGACGACCTGTACCGCGGGCACCCAACGGTCCGCCCGATCGCCCCAGACGACGTACTGGAGGAAGTGCACCTCAACGCCCGGCCGCGTCCAGAATTGGCGTGGCCGGAAGCCCAGCCCCAAGCCCATCGCCGAGAGCTTCAAATCACCGTCGGACGCGGCCGAAGCGTCGGCCTCCGGGCGCTGAATACTGAAGGGCACCACGGGAACCGAGAGCGTGAATCGGTTCTCGGAGAGGTACACCATCGGGGAGTAGCCGAACTCGATGCCCGGCTCGAGCAGGCTCGCGGAGGCGAAGTACGGCAGCAGGTGCGCCCACGCTCCGAGGCGGCCCGGGTCCCGCCAGATGCGCACGCGGTCGGGTACCGACGAGGGGTCGAGATCGATGGAGGCGGTGTGGCGAACGGTGATGAGCGACGACAGCAGGCGCATGACCTTCAGCTCTTCCCGTAGGTGCACGAGCGAGTCGCCGGCGGCGCGCGCGATCTCTACCTCTACCGCCTGCTCGAGGAGTCTCTCGATGCGGTTCGCGAAGAACCGTCGCGGATTCTCGGCGAGAGCCGCGAGCGCGCTGTCCGGGTCCGACCGGGTTCCGCCGGGCACCTCCCAGGTCGTGACCGCGGCGCCTCGCTCCACCAGCGGAACGACGCCCCGGGCCTTCAGCTCGTCGGCGAGGCCCAGGATGTGCTCGCGGCAGAGCAGCTGGCCGATGATGCCCCCGCCGCACGAATCCGGCGGCGCGTCCGGCGGCGCGCGGGCGATCGCCTCGGCGACCGCCGAGAGCAAGGCGGCGTCTTCCCCGACGTCACCGGTCACCGGCGGGTACGACGTGTCCTCGAAATCCTCCGCGAACCACCGCCCTACGAGCGCCTTTCCGCCGCCCTCCAACTCCACCGACGACAGGAGGGTCGCGAGCGTCCGGCCGGTGCATCCGCCGTCGTCGGGGGCGCTGCAGAGCAGGTCCGAGGCCGCGAACCGGGCGCCGTCGTAGAGCCCGAGGAAGAAGTCGTGGCGCCGGAACGTGTGGCTCAGGAAGCCGCCGAACGCGAACAGGTAGTTGCCGAAGATCGGCCGGCTCCGCGGCAGGACGCGGACGTCGGGCAGCGGTCGGCCCGCCTCGCGCAGCCTCGCTACGGCACGCAGGTACGCTTGCAGCTCGTACTCCCGGCCGGCCGTGATCGCGCCGCTGGCGAGCTGCAGGAAAGCGGATAGGCCGCCCACGCCGCGGTCGTCGGTCTCGGACGCGGCGACCGCCACCCCGCTCGTCCCCTCGCGCAGCGGAAAGTCCGGGTCGATGTACACGATGTGCATTGTGGAGTCGGCCCCGAGCCGCGACTCCATCATGCCCTCGAGGAGCGCGATCGGGTTGTTGTCGAACACCCCGCCGTCGCCGAAGGCCGCCTCGCGCAGCACGTCGTCGGGGTCGTCGGCGTCGCGGTACCGCAGGAGAACCGGCGCGAACGCGCCAGGGAAGGCGCTGGAGGCCGAGGCCGCGTCGAGCAGCGTGCGGATGGGGAGGTGCCCGTCCTCGTCGGCCGGCAGGAGCAGCCGCTTGCCGAGGCTGCGGCGCCGGGCGGTGCCGGTGTCGGGGGGCGTGAACACCAGCCTCCGCGTCGCTCCGCTCCGCGCCACCTCTGCCCGGAAGGGCAGGGTCATGCGCTGCACCCTCGCTTCCAGCGGAAACCGCGGGATCGCGAAGCGGTCGGGGGTGAGCCTAGACACCGTGATGCCCAGCGAGACACCGGCTTCGCAGCTCCCGGTCGGGGTAACTTCTGTGAGTCGCCTCTCCATCACGGGGTAGATCGTCGACTCGATGAACGTGCGCGTGAAGAGGCCGTCGTCGGGGCGCACCGAAGAGAGCGTGTCCGGGAGCAGCTCGTCGAAGCCGACCTGCGTCCAGATGTGCCAGGACTGGCTCTCCGCCGGGTTCGCCGACGCGTGCTCGTCGCAGTAGTCCACCATCGTCGCGAGCACGTTGATGTTGCCCGCCGAAGCCCCGGTCATCGCGGACAACACGTAGGCCGGCGAGCGCGCGCCGCTCGCGTCCTCCGAGCCCGCCGTGCGCAGCGCGTGCAGCATGCCCCAGGTGGCGCCGGCCAGCCACGAGCCCCGGCTCGTGCCGCCGCTCACGACGATGCCGAACGGGATCGAATCGGGACCCTGCTGGGCGGCGGCCGGAGGGGGTCTGGCTGCCGGTGTCGCCAGAATCGCCGTGCAGGCGGCGAGCGCGACGGGGCCGCGGAGTCGGCACCCAGGAGGGCGGCGAAGCCACCGGATGGGGGGCAAAGGCGTCGGAGGCATGGGTCTCTCCGGAGCGTTGGGAGGGCATGCCGGTGGTGCTCGTGGATCGGTCGTAACGCGGTCGCTCGACGGCGTCAAGAAGCTCGCGAGGTCCTCGCCTCCTTCACTCCGTCTGCCCCAGGCGCTCCAGCAGCTTGAGCCGCACCTTCCGCCGCAGCTCACCCTCCTCGAACCGCCGCTTCGCCTCGTCGTCCACCAGCTCCAGGCGCGGTACCTCGGTGGGGCGGTGATCCCGATCGATCGCGACGAACGTCAGGTAGCAGGTGTTGGTGTGGCGACGGACCCCGGTGAGCAGGTTCTCGGCGACCACCTTCACGCCGACCTCCATCGACGTCCGGCCGACGTAGTTCACCATCGCGCGGCAGGTCACGAGCTCGCCCGAGTAGATTGGCTCCCGGAAGTCGACCCGGTCGATGGAAGCGGTCACGGTGGGCCGACCGGCGTGGCGCATGGCGGCGACGGCCGCCGCGCGGTCCACGAGCGACAGCAGCACGCCGCCGAAGACGTGCCCCAGGTTGTTCACCTGGTTCGGCATCATCAACTCGCTGATGGTGGTCTCGGAAACCGAAGGGGCCTTCGGCGCGGCCGCCCCGGACTCGTCTCGCGGAGCGGTCTCGCCCGCGGTGTCGCGGCTCATCGGGACTCAGTCCTCGGGTCGCGAGGTGGGCCCGGGTTCGGCGACGAGGCGCTGGAGGCGCTGCCGCGCGGCCCCGACGGCACCGGCGAGGGCGGGATCGGCGTCCGCCCACAGCTGGATGAACTGCGAATAGTAGGTGGCCGCCCTCGTCGGGTCGCGGGACTCGTAGAGCTCGCCCAAGCGCAGCATCGTCGGCGCGCGATGGTAGGCATCGCCCGACCAGGGCCGGAAGGGCTCCGGCAGCGCGAGGTAGCGTTCGTAGACGGCGATCGCGGAGTCCGCGGAGCCCGCAGCGTCGTACGCGGACGCAAGACCCGGAAGCGAGCACAGACGGCAGTAGCCGACGTCGGAGCGGCGGAACAGCGCCACGGCGTCGCGCAGGCGTCCCTCGGCCAGCGCGATGGAGCCGCGCGCACGCTCCAGGCTGGGGACGTGCAGCTTGAAGTTGACGAACTCGACGTTGTCCTGCTGGCTGAGCGGTACTTCCGCCTCGTAGGCCGACAGGTAGGCGCTGGCGCGCGCCGGGTCGCCGGCCCACGCGTAGAGCTCCGCCATCTCGCGGTAGGGCCGGTCGAGCGGCGCCATCTCCTCCATCGGATAGCGCTCCAGCGCCGCGCCGATGCGCTCCAGCGCCCCGGCGGTGTCGGCGGCGACGTGAAGGTCGAGCAGCGCCGCCCAGACGAGGTTGCGAAGCGCCTCGGCCGGCAGTCCCCGCGACTCGTTCACCTCCGCCATGTCGAGCAAGTAGCCGTGCGCCTCGCGGAGCCGCCCGCGGGTCGCGTGCGAGGCGGCGAGGTCCACGGCGAGGATCAGGCGGTTCATCGCATCGGTGGGGTCCGGCGCGACGCTGGCCCGCACGAGCGAATCGGCGGGTTCGAAGTCACCCTCGGAGGCGCTCAGCATGGCGCGGAAGGCGTCGGTCCAGCCGGCCTCCGACGTGACGCCATCGAAGGCGTCCAGGTACTCCCGCGCGCCCTCGAAATCGCCGCGGCGTCCGGCCGCTTCGGCGGCGTTCCAGTAGGGCGTGAGGATCGTGGAATCCACCTCGATGGCCTGCTCGGCGAGTGCCTCCGAGCGCTCGTAGTCGCGCAGGTACAGATAGATGTCGGACAGGTTGTTCAGGGCGACCCGGTCGCGCGGGTCCAGATCGAGGATGTTCTCGTAGGCAGCGGCGACGCGGTCGGGATCCTGCTCGACGTTCGAGTAGTAGGCGGCCTCGACGCCGTAGCGCTCCCGCTCCGTCAGGCGATCCCGGTGGGCGTACGCCGTGGCCACGGCGTCGACGCGGCGTTGCCGCTGCTCGCCCATGTTCCCGAGGATCGTGGCGATCTGAGCGTGGGCCATGGCGAAAGTGCTGTCCGCCGCGACGACCTCCTCCAGCAGACTGAACCCGCGCGTGAGATCGCCGCCCGTGTTCACGAGGCGGCTGGCCAGCGAGTACTTCCGCAGCGCCTCCAGGTCGGACGTCGTAACCTGGGCAAGGGGGGGCTCGGCGCGGAGCGACCGCACCGAGTCGCCGATCCGTTCGCGCAGCTCGGCGGACAGCTCGTCGATCGCCGGCAGCAGGTCGGTGGAGTCGGCGGCGCTTTCGCGGTGGGACACGAGCGGCTCCCCGGTGGCCACCGACACCAGGCGCGCGGAGACCGTGTAGCCCACGCCGACGCGCCCGATCTCACCCTCGATGTAGGCCGGGAAGCCTTCCCGCTCGGCGACCTCGCGGGCGATCTCCGGGGTCCTCGGCGCGTCCGGCGTCAGCCCCATCCGGTTCAGCACCTCGTTCACCGTGGACTGGTCGGCGAGGCGAATCGAGCGCGACTGCGACAGGTCGACCCGGAAGGCTTCGGTTGCGGCACGGGCCAGCGCCTCGTCGTCGGCCCGGAAGTCCGCCAGCACCACCGTGGCCCGCTCCTCCAGCACGCCTTTGGCGAGCAGCGTGCCCGCCGGCCCGATCCCGGCGACGCGCATCCACATCCAGACGGCGGTGACGAGCGCGAGCCCGACGAACGCGAAGAGTCCACCCAGAAGGGCTCTCTTCCAGGTCAGGAAGCTGCGCATTCCGCCGCCGCGGGCCGCCACGTGGCCCGTCGTATACGGCCCCGCGGATGGGTCCACGGCACCGCGCGCGGACTCGGGGGCAGTCCCGTCGTCCACGATATCCAGGTCCCACCGCCCCGGGTCGCCTGGTGGCGGCGCGCGACGCGGTCCCTCCTGGACGAACGCGGTCGCGAGCACGATCGGGAGGCCCACGACGAGGAGCGCGACCGCGAACCCCGGGAACCAGTCGGGCAGACCCAAGCGGTCGGTCAGCACGTCCGCGACCTCGATGGCCACCCACGATGTCGCCGCGTAGATCGCCAGCACCTGCCAGAGCGATCGGCGGTGGACCTCCGAGATAAGGCGTCGAAGCCGGCTCATCGCGTGTTTCCGGGGTAGCCTGCGGCACGAGTGCGGGAACATGGCGCGAGGGCCGGGCCGCATCAAGCGAAGACCCGCGCAAAATTCAAGCGCGGGCTGGCCCGGCTCCTCCCCGCGCTACTCCTCGTGTCACGGTTCTTGCCGTCATACGTTTCCATCGATACGAGGCCCGGCAGTGACGGGACGGGGTCGTTACCCGTCGGTTAGAAGAACGGGACGGTCGTCTGTTGCATTTCAGGCGAGTCGAAGCTCGTTCGGCCGGCGGAAGGGATTCCGCGCCTGGCCTCACCCTGGAGGAACATTGGACACTCGGATCAAGCTGCTCACGATGGGCGCGCTGGTGGTCACGCTGCTCGTGACCAAGCGGCCGGAGCGCATCGAGGAGGCGAAGGCGCCTCAGGACGGTGCGGTGACTCCGGCCCAGCTCGACGCCATCCGAGCCGCCGGCTTCTAGGCCGGAACGACAGACGACGCTGGCCGGCTTCCGGCCGGCGGGAAGGCGCCGCTATCGCCCCTCTCCCGGAAAAAGCGGAGCAGGGGCTTTTTGGTGCCCCCTGGTCTCGTGCCCTCCGAGCGCGAACATGCTCAACCCGCGCCGGTCAGCGGAACGTGCTTGCCGGCGTCAGTTCTCGGCCACCGTCGTGTGGTCGTGCATGATCCGCCAGCCGTCCACCGTCCGTACCCACACCAGCGAGAAATGGCCCGTATCGACCCGATTCCCTGTGTCGGCCGCGAGCAAGACGTAGCGGCCCAGCATCAGGGCGTGATCGCGCCCCAGATCGAGCGACTCCAGATCCTCGAAGCGTAGCCTGGGGAGGGGCACCTCCGCCTCGAAATAGCTCTCGCGGTACCGTCGCATCACCGCGTCGAAGCCGCGCCGTACGCCGCCGGACCCGCTGAAGGTCAGGCCGGGCGAGCGCAGGTACGGCGCCATGAAGGCGTCCAGATCCTCGCGATTCCACGCCTCGGCCGAGGCGAGCAGGGCGCCCTCCAACTCGGCCGCCGCGGGCGCTTCGGGCAGCGACCCGTCGAGCGGGATCGGTGTCCGGTCGCCGCACCCGGCGAGGACGAGGGAGGCGGCGAGCAAGAGGGAGGCGCTGAGCGGGAGCGACGCCGCGGTTCGGAGGTTGGCCCCGCGTGGTCGACGGGCGTCACCACCGAAACGACGAACGGCCGCCGGGCGGGTGCCCGGGCGGCCGTTCACCGCAAGCTGTGACTGCTGGCTATTCGAAGTGCGCGCGGTTCTTCTCAATGTAGTTCGTCCACTCGGGGGGCACGTCCGTGTCGGGGAAGATCGCCGTTACGGGGCACTCCGGCTCGCAGGCGCCGCAGTCGATGCACTCGTCCGGATGGATGTAGTAGTGGTCCTCGCCCTCGTAGATGCAGTCCACCGGGCAGACCTCGACGCAGCTCGCGTCCTTGGTGCCGATGCACGGCTCGGCGATGATGTATGGCATGGCTGACTCTTTCTATCGTTACGGCCGCTCACGCCGGCCGACCGACCCGACCCTCACCCGCCGGATAGTGTCCGGACCCCCGCGGGGAGGCAAGGTCGCACGCGCGTCAGGACTCCCCCGCCCCCGGCGTCCATTCCCGCTCCGGACTTCCCGCTCGGTGGTTCTCCAGGCGCGCCAGGGAGAAGAGGAGGTCCGATAGCCTGTTTAGATAGATCACCACCCCATCCGGCACGCCCTGCGCCGCTCCGTCCCGGGTGAGCGCCACGACGCGGCGCTCGGCACGGCGGCACACGGTCCGGGCAAGGTGGAGCGCGGCGCCCCCGCGACATCCGCCGGGCATGACGAACGCCTTGAGCTCCGACAGCTCGGACTCCGCTTCGTCGATCGAACGTTCCAACTCACCGACGCGCGCGTCGTCGAGGCTCGGTATCGTAGGCGCGCGTCGGCCGGGTGCGGCCGGCGGCGTGGCCAGGATCGCGCCGATCACGAAGAGGTCTGGCTGCGCCTCCGCGACGCGCGCCCGGATCCAGGCGTCCGACACCGCTTCGGCGGCCACGCCGAGCGCGGCGTTGAGCTCATCGACCGTGCCGTAGGCCTCCACACGCGGGTGGTCCTTGGGCACGCGGCCGCCCCCGAACAGGCCGGTGTCGCCGGCGTCGCCGGTGCGGGTGTAGATGCGGGAGGTCACGGTATCATCAACCCTCCACGACGCGGCGTGTTTCGCCGAGCCATCAGCGCACCGCGGGCTCTAGGATCTCCAGGGTGCCCGCGTCGGCGTCCAGCCTGGCGCGCGCTCCCAGCGGCAGGGTCCAGGAGTCGGCGAGGTGGCCGAACGGCAGGTTGGAGAGGGTCGGCACCCCCAGCCGGCCGGCGAACTCCGCCAGCACGTCGTCCAGCTTCCGCGGCCGCCGGTTGTCGGCGACCTTCGTGAAGCGCCCCAGCGCGAGTCCGCGGACACCCTCCATGACGCCCGACGCGAGCAGCTGCTCCAGCATCCGGTCGATCCTGTAGACGGCCTCGTCCACGTCCTCCAGGATCAGGATCCGGCCGCGCGCCTCGGGCGCGAAAGGCGTGCCCGCGGCCGCAGCCAGGAGCGACAGGTTGCCGCCAGCCAACCGACCTTCGGCGCGTCCGCCGACGAGCGGCACGGGGCGCGCGTCCGCGCCGGGTAGCACGCCGGCGGGCGCGGCCTCGAACAGGACCGCCACGAGACACGCCGCGGCCCTCGACGGGAGCCGCTCGGCTCCCGCGTGCGGCCCGTGGAAGGACACGACCCCTTGCCGCTGGAACGCCAGGTGGAGCGACGTGTTGTCGCTGTACCCGAGGAACACCCGCGGGCGCGTCCGCAGGATCTCCAGCGGCAGCTGGCGCCAGAGGCGCATCGAGCCGTAGCCGCCCCGCAGGGCCCAGACGGCGTCGATGCCCGGGTCCCGGAAGGCCCAGGCGATGTCCGCCGCGCGGGTCCGGTCGGAGCCGGCGAGGTAGGCCGCGCGCTCCCTCACGCCGCGGCCTTCCACCGGCTCGAGGCCGAGCCGCTGGAGGCGCGCAACGGCCCGCGCGATGCGCGCGTCGTCCACCGGGCCGGCGGGCGCTACGAGGGCGACCCGCGCGCCCGGCGCCAGCCGCGGGGGCCGCAGCCAGCGCGCGGGCCGGTCGGAACCGGTCACGCGCCGCCGTCGCCGGCCACGAAGGGCAGCCAGTAGCCCTCGAACACGGGCACGAAGACGGTGTCCGGCTCGGGGTCCCCCGAACGCGCCCAGTAGAGGACGCCGCCGAACCTGGCCAGCGAGTCGAGCTCGAGGGTGGACCGCACCAGCACGGTGTCTCGCGCCTCGTACGCCCGTCCGCCGTGGACGATCGGCTGCGCCTGCCGATACCACTCGAAGTCGTCCAGGCTGTAGTAGATCTCCTCGGGGAGCGGGTCCTCCCGTGCGCGGTCGGCGGGGAGGCTCGCCGCCGCCGGCTCTTCCGGGGCCGTCGGTACGAGCTCGGCCGGCGCGTCGTCGGCAGCGGTGTCGGCTTCGACGGGTGGCGCCTCGCCGCCGGGGGCGCAGGCCCCCGACGTGAGCAGCACCAGCAGGATGGCGGCGGTCAGGGTCGGTCGCATCGGAACGGTTCGGGTGCGGGACGGCGTCGACCCGCCAGTCTACCGTCCCCCGAAGGCGCGCGGCCAGGGTGACTGGCGCCTCCGGCCGGGCGAGGGGCGCCCCGCGGCACTCGGGCAGCGGCCCGGGCTCGGCTCAGAGGAGCGCGTCCAGGTACAGGTGCACGCGCCAGTCCGTCGGGCTGCGCAGCGCGCGCGCGACGTCGAAGCGGACCAGCCCGTCCAGCGCGCTCAGGCCCGCACCCACCGACCACAGCGGCACGCCGTCCCGCCACTCGCTCCTGTCTCCCGCCCAACCGAAGTCCGTGAACAGGGACAGGCGCATCGGCGAGCCCTCCGCCCGTCCGTCGTCCGCCCTCGCGCGCAGGATCCCCAGGCGGCTCATCGCGAGCTCGGCTCGCCCGCGCCAGAAGCCGTCGCCCGCGCGTGAGGCTCCGTCGTACCCGCGCAGCGTGGCCGGCCCGCCCAGGAGCCAGAGCGACTGCACGGGCACCTCGCCCAGCGATCCGCCCGCGGCGCCCTCCAGCCCGAGCGAGAAGCCGCCGGGCAGCGGCACGGTGGCGCGCAGAGTGGCCGCCGGGCGGACGAAGTCGAAGGTGCCCGTGGAGCCTTCCAGGAAGCCCTCGAGGCCCCAGCGGAAACGGAGCGGGTCCAGGCCGCGCGCGTGCCGCAGCCGCAGCGAGGCGCCGACCTGGTTCGCCCGGTCCGCCCGCAGGTTGGGGCGGAAATCGTTGTCTCCGAGCGTCGCCAGGCTGAAGTCGGTTTCCCGGCGCGCGCGCCGCTGCCCCTCTGCGAAGAGCCGCAGCTCCCAGGGATTGCCGACGTCCTCGGGCGGACGGATACGCAGCTCGGCGCCGTTGGCGTAGAAGTAGTCGCCGTCGTCGCGGCCGAGCAGGAGCGCGTTGACCGAGTTGCCGAAGCCGAGCGAGCGGTCGTTGAGGGCGATCGGCGTGAGGCGCCGGTAGCCCGTCAGCGCGACGTGCGACCGGTACCGCTCGCGCACCAGACCCAGCTCGGCGGTCGGCTCGAACGCAGCCAGCCCCAGGCGGCCCACCGCGAACCCCTGGAGGCGCCCGAAATCAACGTCGGCCCGCGCGCCGATCGAGAGGCCTTCGACGCGGTTGTAGCGCAGCAGATCGGGCCCGCCCCAGAGGGCGCCGAGCCGCGGGCTCTGCACCTGCCACGGAGGCGGCGCGATGTCGGCGATCCGTCGACCCAGATCCTCCAGCTCGGATTCGCTGATCAGCGGCTCCTCGTCGCCGAGGAAGTGCTCCGGGAGCGCATCCGAAGCGAGCAGCGTGGCGGTGTCCGCCGTCTCGACACGCACCAGGAAGCAGTCGTCCACCGGGCACCAGCAGGTGACGTCCGCGGACGCGTTGCAGCGGCTGCCCAACGCCACGTCCATGTCCGGATGGTCCTCGGCGTGCTCGATGATGTCGGCCACCGAGTCCCGGAAGGCGCGATCGGCCTCCAGAAGGGAATCGAGCTGGACGGGGTCGAGCGGCGTCGTGTCGCCGACCACGTCGTACACGCCGTACCGCTGGCTCACGCTCAGCGGGAAGCGCGCGAACCTGCCGACCCGTCCCACGCCCTCCATCGCCACCAGGCGCGGCAGCCACCAGCGCTGCGCCCACAGCCCGTACTCGACCGCGATGTAGCGGATCTCGGCCTGGATCGGCTTCATGAAGCCGGGAATCTTGTCCCGGTCGTCCTCGTCGATCGCGTCCTCGAAGTCGCGCTCCAGGTCGGCCGGCCGAACAGGACGCACGAAGACCTGGACCACGGCGTGGGAATCGTCGTCGATCCAGAGCGAGCCGGCGAGCAGGTCGGCGTCGTTGCGGCGGGCCTCGACGCGCAGCTCCACGAGCGTGACGGTCTCCCCGTCGGGGAGCCGGATGCGCGTCGTGTCCCCGAGCGCGAAGCGGTAGTGGCGCTCGGCGTCCCGTGCGAGGGGGTGGTGGAAGCTGAAATCGGAGCCGTCGCCGCCCACCATGTCGCCGAACACCGCGAAGCGGTCGGCACCCGGCTCGAAGAGGCCGGCCTGTGCGCAGTCGTCGAGGTCGTCGGGAACGGTGGCGGGAATGCCGGCGATCGGCACCGCGTAGCGAGCGCCGAGCACCCGTACGTCGGACATGCCGTAGCGGCGCCACGTGACCTCCACCGCCGTCTGGCACTTGAAGATCGTGCGGTCCCTGAGCAGCGCCCGCACCCCCATCGACACCTCGCTGGAGGCCTGCACCGAGTACTCCCGCAGCGCGAGGTAGGCCTCACCGCGATAGGCGCGCGCTTTGAACACGAGGGCTCGCGTGGCATCATCGGCGTAGGCATCGGGCGGAGCGGGCGAAACCGGAGATCCGTCGAACGCGTCCTGAGCTGCGGAGGCCAGCGAGTCGGCCTCCGGGGCCTGCGCGGGACTCTGGACGAGGAGCAGGGCGAGCAGCAGCGGAGTCATGCTCAGGCGTACGCCCGTGCGCGCGAAGGAGTTTCAAGGAGGGGGACATGGACGAGGGCGCGATGGAGGCGGGAAGCAAGGAGCTGGCGGAGGAGCTCCGCAGGCTCTACTGGGAGAGCACGCTGTCGGTCCGCAAGATCCGGGATCGACTGGATCTGACGTCGAACGCGCTCTACGAGCTGCTGGAGCCGTTCCCGGCTGACACGGCCTGCCCGGTCTGCGGGGGCGCGGTCGGATATCGGAACCGGACCACCCGCACCAACCACCTAGGCACGTGCCTGACCTGCGGCGAGACCGTGCGCGTGGCGGAGGCCGACGCCGCGGAGCCGACCGACGCGGCCGGCAAGGAGGGTGACACGGCTGACAAGGGGTCCCGCGAGCGTGTCGACCACGACTGGGTCGCCGACGCGGTCGACGACGCGCTCGCGTCCACCGAGCGTGTCGTTCGCGACGTCGCCGTCGCGGCGGTCGGTCTGGTGGCGGTCCTCGCGGTGGGGGTCGTCGGCTTCTTCGGCTGGCGGCGCCGCGGCTGAGCCGGCGGCCCGTGCCTCTCGAGCTCCCCGGGCCCCGCTCGCGAGCGCTCGCGGACCGGCTGCGCGCGGTCGAGTGCCGGACGGTCACGCGCCTCGACCCCGAGGGCCCGATCTTCTGGGCGGGGGCGTCCGGCGGCCGCGTGCGGGACGCCGACGGCAACGAGTACATCGACCTCACCGGGGGCTTCGGGGTCGCCGCCGCGGGCCACACCCACCCCGCCGTCGCCGAGGCGATCGCCGCCCAGGCGCGCGTGCTCGCCCACGGCCTCGGCGATGTCCACCCCGCCGAGTCCAAGGTGGCCCTGCTCGAGCGTCTCGCAGAGCTGACACCGGGCGACCTGGGCGTGACCGTCCTGGGCAGCGCTGGCGCGGAGGCCGTCGAGGTCGCGCTCAAGACGGCGCTCCTCGCGACCGGACGACCCGGCGTGGTCGCGTTCGAGGGGGGCTACCACGGCCTGACCTACGGCGCGCTCGCGGTGACCGGCCGCTCGGCCTTCCGCGACCCTTTCGCGCGGCACCTGTACGGAGGCGTGCGCTTCGTGCCGTTCCCCCGCGCGCACGAGGATCCGTCGATCGCCCTCGCGGCGGTGGCCGCCGCGGTCGACGGAGCAGAGAGCGGCCCCGAGCCCGTCGGCGCGGTCATCGTGGAGCCGGTCCAGGGTCGTGGCGGGCTGGTCGACCCTCCGCCCGCATTCCTTCCCGGGCTGCGCGAGCTGTGCGACGCGCGGCGGCTCCTGCTGGTCGCCGACGAAATCTATACCGGGTTCGGGCGGACGGGGCGGTGGTTCGGCGTCGAGCACACGGGGGTCGTGCCCGACGTGATCACGCTCGGGAAGGCGCTGTCGGGGACGCTGCCGCTCAGCGCCGCCGTCGGGCGCCCGGAGGTGATGGCGGCGTGGCCGGAGTCGCGCGGTGAGTCGCTGCACACCTCGACCTTTCTGGGCAACCCGATCTCCTGCGCGGCGGCGCTCGCCCACCTGGATGCGATCGAGCGCGAGGGCCTGGTCGAGCGGGCCGACACGCTGGGCGAAGTCGTCGCCGAGCGCGCACGGCAGTGGTCCGCCGCCTGGGAGCGGGTCGAAGCGCCCAGCGGACTCGGGCTGATGCGCGGGGTTCGCCTGCGCGGCGACCGGGCGGCCGAGGTCGCTGCGGCGGTGGCCGACGCCGCGCTGCGGGAAGGCGTGATCATGCTGACCGAAGGCCCGGCCGCGGACACGCTGGCGTTCACGCCGGCGCTGGCCATCGAGGAGGCCGACCTGCGCCGCGCCCTCGAGGTAGTCGGCGACGCCCTGGGGCGTGGTGTCGCGTGAAAGCGGGTCCGGGAGGCGAGTGGACGGCGGCCCTCTACCCGGTGATCTCCTCTCCCCCGTCGACGTTGATCACGTTCCCCGTCACCCACCGGGTCTCGGGGACCGCGAGAGCGACGAGGGCGTCCGCGACATCCTCGGGAGTGGTGAGCCTGCCCGCGGGGTTGCGCGCCTGCGCCGCGTCGATCAGCCGGTCGTTGCCGGGGATCTTGCGCAGCGCCGGCGTGTCGGTCACGCCGCCCCGCAGCGCGTTCGCCGTGATGCCGAGGGGCGCCAGCTCGTACGCCAGCTGGCGGATGTGGGACTCCAGCGCGGCCTTGGCGGCGCTCACCGGGCCGTAGCTGGGGATCACGCGCGTGGACCCGGAGGAGGTCATCGCGAAGATGCGCCCGCCCTCGCCCATCATGCCGCGCGCGACGAGGCCCTGCACCCAGTCCACGAGGGAATGCGCCATGACCCGCACGGTCATGTCCATCTGCGCCTCCGAGACCGCCCCGTCCCCCGTGTAGGGCCGGAGCGTGCCGAAAGCGAGCGAGTGCAGCAGCACGTCGACCGTGTCGTCGGGACCCATGCGCTCCTGCATGGCGTCCAGGGCCTCGGCGCGCTTGTCGGGGTCGGCGGCGTTCATGTTGAAGAACGCGACCTCGGCGCCGGCCGCCTCCAGGTCGGCGATCACCTGCTCGACGTGATCCATCGTCGAGCGACGGTCCATGTGGACCCCGAAGATGGATCGCCCCGAGGCCGCCAGCGCCCGGGCGGCGGCCTCTCCGAATCCGCTCGATGACCCGAGCACCAGCGCCCAGCGCCGCCCGTCGCTCATGCGTCCTCCAGCATGTGGTCGATGCGCTGCGCGAGCGCGAAGTCCTTGCCGGTGAGGCCGCCCGCCGAGTGGGTCGACAGCTCCAGGCGCACCTTCTTGTACCGAATGTCGATGTCGGGGTGGTGGTCCGCCTCCTCGGCGGCCTCGGCGACCCGGTTCACGAACGCGATGGCGGCCGGAAACGTCGACAGCTCGGCCGTCCGCCTGATGGCGTCTCCTTCACGGGTCCAGTCCGGGACGGACTGCATCTCGCGGGCGATCTCTTCGTCGGAAAGCAGCGGCATGGACGCGAAAATTCCTCTCGGTTCGAGGGCCGGGTAAGTTGACCGCCGTGTCAGACACGGGCAAGCCGGTACCGGAGCGGGGAGGGCGCAGACGACGTCCCTCCATCGCGGCGCTCATCGCGGGCGGCGTGCTCGTCGCCGCCGCCTTCCTGCTGACCGAGCCACTGCCGTGGCCGGAGGCGCTCTTCACGGTCCTTCTCCTGGCCGTTCTGCCTGCGGTCGTGCTGGCGGCGGAGGGACCGCCGCAGCTGCCGCCCGGGGCGACCCGCCACGGGATCTACACGACGACGTGGGTGGGGCTCTGGACGCTGGCAGGGCTGGCAGCGGCGGCGGTCGTGCGGGCGCCCAACGTGTCCGCCCGGCTGGGACTCGTGATGCCCGCCCCGAGGTTGGTGCTGGGCTGGTCGATCGCGCTCACCGTCGCCGGAGCGGCGATCGTGGCCCTGTGGCGCGCGTTCGGCCACGGAGAGGCCGAGATCGGTCGCTTCCTCATCCCCCGGACGGGCGCGGAGCGTCTCCACTACGCGTGGCTTTCCGTCACCGCCGGGGTCACCGAGGAGATCGTATTCCGCGGCTTCCTGGTGGGCGCGATCGACGCCGCCGCGGGGTCGATGTGGCTGGCGGTGGCGGTGTCGTCGGCGGTCTTCGGGTTGGCCCACCGCTACCAGGGCACGTCCGGCGCGGCGCGCGCGGGCGTCCTCGGAGCGATCCTGTGCGCCCCCCTCGTCGTGCTCGACAGCGTGGTGCCGGCGATCGTGGCGCACGCGGCGCTCGACCTGCTAGCCGGCCTCTGGTGGCGAGAGCGGCTCTGGCGCGAAACTATTGTTCCGCCTCGATCGTCCCTCTAGAGTGGTAGGGGCCCTTCGCCCCGCCCCGACAGCGGCACTGCCGCCGACGACCGGAACCTCGGGCGTCGTAGAGGGCATACAGAGACGAGCAACACGGAACTCCGCACCGAGAGCGCCGACGTGATCGTACGACTCGATTACGAAGAACTCTCTTCCCTCAGGGATGGCGCGGAGCTGGCGCTGGAGCCGGCCCCGCTGGGCGGAGCCGTGGCCGCGACCACCGCCGAGCAGGAGCAGTTGGAGGCCATCCGTTCGTCGGACGGCGAGATCTCGCTCACCACGCTCGCGCAGCAGCGGCGCTTGGAACGCGCCCTCGAGACGATCCTCGAGGCGGCGCGCGAGCGCATGGACGTCCTGGTCGTCGCGCAGTACGTCGGCTCCGACGACTCCGTGAACGCCTATTTCGACTACGCCCGCGTCCTCACGGTGCTGGAGCGGGTGCGCGCCGCCGGCCGCCGCATGTCGGCCATCATCGAGCTGGTTACCGGGCATCCGCCCACCCCCGCCTCGAGCGTCGACGTTTCCTTCCCCGACTGAACTCTCGCCGTGAGCGACCGTAGCGTCCTCATCACGGGGGCGTCCCGCGGTCTCGGTCGCGCGCTCTCGCTCGCCTTCGCTCGCCGGGGGCAGCGCCTCGTGCTGTGCGCCCGCGGTGCAGCCGGCATCGAGCGCGTGGCCGACGAGGTCCGCGGCGCGGGCTCGGAGTGCCTGGCGCGCGCCATCGACGTCACCGACGCCGACGCAATCGGCGCGCTGGTCGCCGACGCGGAGGCCCGCTGGGGTCCGCTGGACGTCCTCGTCAACAACGCCTCCCTGCTCGGGCCGCGCGCGCCGCTGCGCGACCACGACCCGGCCGCGTGGCGCGAGACGCTCGACGTCAACCTCACCGGCGCGTGGCTCGCGGCCCGGGCGGTGCTCCCCGGAATGCGGCGCGCGGGCCGCGGGTCGATCATCAACGTGACCTCGAGTGTCGGCGACGAGCCGCGCGCCGGCTGGGGGGTCTACGCCGTGTCCAAGTGGGCGCTCGAAGGGCTGACCTGGAACCTGGCCCTCGAAGAGGCCGGGAGCGGGATCCGCGTCAACGCGGTGAACCCGGGGGGCATGCGCACCGCGATGCGCCGCGCCGCCTATCCGGAGGAGGACGCCCTACGGTCGCCCGAGCCGGCCGAAGTCGTCGATGTGTTCCTGTGGCTGGCGTCGGATGCCGCGGCGGGTGTCACCGGACGGCGCTTCGACGCCAGGGAATGGCGTGGGCCGCCCCCGTCTTGAGGCGCGCCCGCCGGCGCGGGCGCCCGGGGGAATGCTGGTTCGCAGGCCGGGCTCGGCGACCTGCCTTCAGCTGCCGCCCGCGTGCTGGACCCGCCCGTCCTCGATCCGCCCGATGGCAACCGTCTTATCGGGCACGTCGCCGTTGGCGTCGAAGGCGATCGTGCCCGTAACGCCTTCGAACGCCGGCCGGCCGTCGCCGACCGCGGCCAGGTAGTCGCGCACGGCGAGGCGATCCGCGCCGGCCTCGTCGATGGCCCGCGCGACGAGTTGGAGCGCGTCCCACGTCTGCGCCGCGAAGGCGTCCGGCGGGGCGCCGTACTCCTGCTCGAACGCCTCGACCCACGCGCGGGCGGCGCCCGTCGCGCCGTCCGGGAGGAACGGCGCGCTCACGTAGACGCCCTCCGTCACCGGCCCCGCGGTCTCCACCCCGAGCAGTCCCTCGCCCCCGAGGATCGGCCCGGTGAAGCCCAGCCGCCGGGCCGCCGCGATGATGGAGGCCGCCTCGTTCGCGAGCCCAGCGACGACGATCGCCTGGGCCCCCCGACCGATGGCCCTGCGGAGGTAGGGGTCGACGCCCGCGGAGTCCTGCGTGGTCTCGGTGAGGAACGGATCGCGCGACAGGATCGTGCCGCCCACGTCCTCGAACTCGCCGGCGAACCCCGCCAGGACCCCGCGGCCGTAGGCATCGTTGGCGTAGAGCACGACGACCCGCTCCAGCGACAGGCCGTTGCGGACCCAGCGCGCGAGCGCCAGGCCGTGCGCCACGTCGCTCGGGCAGACGCGGAAGATCCAATCGCCGGCGCGGCTCACGTCCGGGCTGGTGGCCGACGGGGAGACCGCGACCAGCCCGGAGTCCTCGTAGACCCCGGCGGCGGCGAGCTCGGCTCCACTGGTCACGTGGCCCACCACGGCGACGATCGCGGGGTCCGCCGCGAACTCGGTGGCGATACCGATCGCGGCCTCGCCGTCGGCGGCGTCGTCGCGGATGACCAGCTCGACCCTGCGGCCGTCGATGCCGCCGGCGGCGTTGAGCTGCTCCTGGAAGAGGCGCGCGGCGGCGCTCATGGACTGCCCGTAGATGAGCTGCGTCGGGCCCACCACGCCGATGCGGATGGGCGTGTCGGCCGGGCCGCCGCAGGCGGCGAGCGAGGCGATCAGGGCGGCGGCAGCCGCGCACGGCAAGGCGCGGCGTGCGCCGAGGGAAACGGCGGTACGAGAGAGCCAGGTCATGTCGGGGCGAATCTGTGGAATCGGCGGCGCTCGCGCGAGCGCAGCGGCCTCCGAGCGGTCAGCCGCCTCCCACTTCCAACAGATACAGGGCCGTCCCGTCGGGGTCTACGAACGGAGCCCTCTGGATGGCCCCATCGTCGTCGATGATGCCTTCCGGGAAGCGAACACCCTGCGCCTCGAGTTCCGCCACTGCCGTCTGGATGTCGTCCACCCTCAACCCGATCGAGAGCGAGGGATCACGCACGCCGACGCCCGGCCGGGCACGCCCGGAGTGCAACCCCAGCTTGAGCGAGGCGCCTTCCAGCATCCGGAAATGCGGCCCTCCAAAAGACACCGCGAACCCCAGCATGTCCCGATAGAACTCAACCGAGCGGTCCAGGTCCTGGACCATCAGCGTCACCGTCGCGTCGGAGATCGTTACCATCGGAGATCCTCTCGGCTACCCGCTCGACGAGCGCGCCTCGCAGTGCGCCTTGGACCCATCAATATGCCTCTCCATGCCGCGCCGTACCATCGCGCGGATCAACCGAAGCCGGAGGCGCTATGGATCGGGCGTTGTGCTAGTCGCCGAAACCGATGCCCAGGGCGCGCGCCGTCGCGACGACGTCGCCGTCCACGGGAACCCGCTTGACCTCGCTGACGGCGTCGCTGATGGGCACGGCGCGCACCTCCGGGGGATCCAGGGCGACCATGTGGCCGAAGCGGCCTTCCGCCACGAAGCGTGTGGCGGCGGCTCCGAAGCGGAGGGCGATGAGTCGATCGTAGGCGGTGGGCGAGCCGCCGCGCTGCAGATGGCCGAGGACGAGCGCGCGCGTCTCGTGCCCCGTCCGCTCCGCGATCTCGCGGGCC
Source organism: Longimicrobiales bacterium (assembly GCA_035465395.1). GTDB lineage: Bacteria > Gemmatimonadota > Gemmatimonadetes > Longimicrobiales > RSA9 > DATHRK01. The sequence continues at coordinate 18,854 of DATHRK010000028.1, forward strand.
ACCTTCTCCCCGATGCCGCCGTAGCGCCCCGGCGCCGTGGTCTCGGCGTCGTCGCCGGCCGCGTGGGCCCCTTCCGCCACCACCACGATCGCGAAGCGGCGCCCCACGGCCCAGCGCCCCTCCACCTTGCGGCACACCGCGTCGAAATCGAAGGGGATCTCGGGGATCAGGATGATGTCGGCGGTCGAGCTGACCCCGGCGAACAGCGCGATCCAGCCGGTGTCGCGTCCCATGAGCTCCACGACCATCACGCGCTCGTGGCTCTCCGCGGTCGAGTGGAGGCGGTCGATCGCGTCCGTGGCGGTCTGCACGGCGGTGTGGAAGCCGAACGTCACGGAGGTCGCGGCGAGGTCGTTGTCGATCGTCTTCGGGACGCCGACGATCGGCACGCCGAGATCGCAGAGGCGCTGGGCGATGCGAAGCGTACCGTCGCCGCCGATGGCGATGATGGCGTCGATGCCGAGCCGCTGGATGGAGTCGATGAGCTCCCTCGAGCGGTCCACCTTGGTGATCGTGCCGTCCGGACCCTCGACGGGCCAGTCGAACGGGTTGCCGCGGTTCGTCGTCCCCAGAATCGTGCCGCCGAGGTGTGTGATCCCGCGCACGGATTCGCGGTCCAGGCGCGTCACGTCCCCGTTGCCGAGGAGGCCGTCGAACCCCTTCCGGATCCCGAGCATCTCCCAGTCGTGGTTCAGCCCCGCCATCACGGCGGCGCGTATCACGGCGTTGAGGCCGGGGGCGTCGCCGCCTCCCGTGGACAGGGCTACACGACGGATGTCGTTCATCGGGCGCGTACGCTGCGGCGGCGCACGCGAAGTGTCAAATGCGCGGGATGGCTGGCAGGTCGCTGAAGAAGGGGAGTGCGCCCTGCTAGATCGCGGGGCGGAGCCGGACGTCCACGGCGACGATCGCGCCGGCCCCGGGATCCAGTTGGAGGGCCGAGCAGAGCACGCGCTGGGGGCTCTCCGTCGGCGCTGCCTCGGCTCGCAGCTCGACCCGGTAGCGCCCCGCGCCGAGGTCCTTCACGAGCGCCTTGTGGAACGGCGACACACGCCAGTCCGTTCCCAGGTCGCGGTGCACGACGTCGACCGCTTCGACGTGGCAGGAACGGGCCGCCGCCACGCGAGCCGGGTTGGCCACCTGGTCCAGCGCATCGCCGGCGTAGAGGCCGTCCAGCACCGAGGCCAGCAGCACGATCCCGACTGCCAGGCCGGCGTAGCGCGCCGCCCGGCGGTGGGGACGGCGTCGCCGGCGCAGTCGCGGGCGTCGCCGCTCGGTGGCGGGCGCGCTCGCTGGCGCTGACGGCTGTCGGCGTTCGTGCGGCATCGCGGATCGTCGTTCGTCGGGACGACTGTCGCCGGGGGACTGCACGCGCAAGGCTTCCCGGACCTGTTAGATTGACGGCCGCTCGACCGTCATCGTCACTCCCACTCTGCAAGTACGACGCCCCATGGTGACCGAGAAGGACGTTCGCAAGGCGCTGAGAACGGTGAAGGATCCGGAAGTGGACCTGGACCTCGTGGTGCTCGGCCTGATCTACGACATCGACGTGAGGGACGACCACGTGGACGTAACGATGTCGCTCACCTCCCCGATGTGCCCGGCGGCCAACGAGATCGTGGAGCAGGCGAAGGCCGCGGTGGAGGGCATGGAAGGGGTCGAATCGGCGTCTGTGGAGCTCACTTTCGAGCCGCAGTGGACCGCCGACCGGATCGACCCCCTCATCCGGTCTTCGCTGGGCCTCTAGCCGGAAGCCGTCCGCCGATCGCGGCGGTGCGGCCGCCGCGATCTCGGGGCACCTGTAGCGCGAACGCCACGACGCTGTCGCGGCCCGCGACTACTGGGCGTCCAGCTCCAGTTGTGCCTGCGCGGCCGCGACCTCCGGGCGCGGACCGGGTACGCCCGCGTCGTCGTCCGACCCCCCCGCGGCTCCCGCCGAGCCCGATCCCTCCGGAGTCGATTCCGCCGCCGCCGGTTCGGACGGGGCCTCGTCCCCACCCCCCTCTTCGTCGCGGCCTCCGGCCACCCGCGCGACCTCCGACACCGCGTCGTCGCGGGCCAGGCCCAACAGCGCCTTCCCCATCGTGTTCCTGCCCTGGATCGGAATGTCGGAGGCACCGAGGCGCACCGCCTTGCCCGACCGGCACACGATCATCAGCTCATCGCCCTCCAGCATCTCCTGCGCGGCGACGAGCGCCCCGGTCCGGTCGGTCACCTGCAGCGTGATGGTGCCCAGCCCGCCGCGCTTCTGCACGGGGTACTCGTCGATCGGGGTCCGCTTGGCGTGGCCCAGCTCGGTCACCGTGCACAGCGTCGCCCGCCGCCGGACATCGACCGCTCCGACGACCGTGTCCTCGCCGCGCAGCTGGATCCCGCGAACGCCCTGCGCGGCACGTCCCATGAGCGGCACGTCGGACTCGGGGAACCGGATCGCGCGGCCCCCGGATGTGACCAGGACCATGTCGTGGGTGCCGTCGCTGAGCACGACATCCAGCAGCTCATCGCCGTCCTTCACGTTGACGGCGTTGATGCCGCCCGCGCGGATGTTGGCGAACTGGTCCAGGGTCGTCCGCTTTACGGTCCCGCCGCGCGTCAGGAAGCCGAGCACGCGGTCCTCGTCGAAGTCCTTGACGGCCAGGAGGCCGGCGACGCGCTCGCCGGGGTCGAGCCCGGCGACCTGCGCGATCGAGCGACCGCGGCTCTGCCGGCCGCCCTCGGGCAGCTCGTGAACGGGCATTGCGTAGGCATGGCCCGAGCGCGTGAACAGCAGGAGGGTATCGGTCGTGCCCGCGATGAAGACCCGCTCGAGGAAGTCGTCGTCGAACCGGTCCATGCCGGCCAGCGCCTTCCCGCTCCCAACCCGCCGGCGGTAGAGGTAGAGCGGGATGCGCTTCGCGTAGCCCTGGTTGGAGAGGGTGACGACGACCTCCTCATCGGCGAGCGCCTCCTCGACCGTGGGCTCGTCGTCCTCCGAGAGGATCTCGGTGCGGCGCGCGTCGCCAAAGCGCGCCACCACGTCTTCCAGCTCCTGGAGCATCACCTCCAGCTGACGCGCCTCGCTGCCGAGGATCGCCTCCAGCTCGCGGATCGTGCGTTTCAGGTCGCGCAGGCGCTCGTGGAGCTTGTCGGTCTCCAGCCCCGTCAGCCGCGCCAGGCGCATGTCCAGGATGGCCTCGGCCTGGATCTCCGTGAGCTCGAAGCGATCCCGCAGCGCCGTGCTCGCCCCGGCGCGGTCCTCGGAGGAGCGGATGATCGCGATCACCTCGTCGATGTTCTCCACCGCGATCAGCAGCCCCTCGACCACGTGCGCCTCGTGACGCGCGGCGTCCAGGTCGTGCGTGGCGCGGCGCCGGATGACGTCCAGGCGGTGGTCCCGGAAGCGCGCGAGCAGGGTCTTGAGGTTCATCTCCCGCGGGACGCCGTGGTCCAGCGCGAGCATGATGGCGCCGAACGTCGCCTGCAGGTACGTGCCCTTGTACAGGCGCTTGAGCACCGCGCCGGCGCCGGCGCCGCGTTTCAGCTCGATCACCAGCCGCATGCCGTCGCGGTCGGACTCGTCGCGCAGGTCGGTGACGTCCTCGACCTTCTTGGTGCGCACGAGCGTGGCGATCTGCTCGATGATCCTGGACTTCGAGACGCCGTAGGGGATTTCGGTGACGACCAGCTGCTCCTTGCCGCCGCGCAGCGTCTCTCGCTTCACCCGCGCGCGCATTACGATCCGGCCGCGGCCGGTCCGGTAGGCGTCGCGGATGCCGTCCCGGCCCACGATGAGGCCACCGGTCGGGAAGTCGGGACCCGGCACGAGACGGACGAGGTCGTCGACCTCGCACTCCGGCTCCTCGACCAGATGGCGGATCGCGCGCGCGATCTCGCGCAGGTTGTGGGGGGGGATGTTGGTGCTCATGCCGACGGCGATGCCGCTGCTGCCGTTGATCAGCAGGTTGGGCAGCTTCGACGGCAGGACGGTCGGCTCGCTCAGGCGGTCGTCGAAGTTCGGCGCGACGTCCACCGTCTCCTTGTCCAGATCCGCCAGCATCTCCGT
>DATHRK010000029.1:0-29731 GCA_035465395.1 Longimicrobiales bacterium
TTAAGCCCCGCTGCGCGGATGGTACTGCCCGGGCCACCGGGTGGGAGAGTACGTCGCCGCCGGCGCCACACCGCAGGCCTCACCGCCTGCACACGCGAGCCCGTCGCACCACAACGCGACGGGCTCGCCGCGTTTGCACGCCTCCCGCCCCCCGCCACCGCGCGGCCGCGTTGCCAACACGCCGTAGCCGCGGGCGACGGCCCCGCCTAGATTGAAGGCCGACCACCACCCTCCGCACCGCGCCAACGCAGCCACCGAGCAACGAGATGACCGACTCGACTGCGCCGGCCAGCGATCCGCTCAAGGTCCTCATCATCGATGATGAAGAGGGCCTTGCCCGCAGCTGCGCACAGATCGCCCGTGCGGAGGGCCACGCGGTGCACGTCGCCTATCGCGCCGACGAAGGTCTGCGGCTGGCCCGTCAAGTGGCGCCCGACGTCATCCTCTGCGACGTCGTCCTACCGGACGCGAACGGCCTCGACGTGCTCCGGGCGAGCCGCGAGCGCGACCCGGACGTGCTGGTGATCATGATCACGGGGTTCGCCACCGTCGACGCGAGCATGGAGGCGCTCAACCTCGGCGCCTACGACTACATCCCCAAGCCGTTCACGGCGATGCAGCTCCGCATTCTCCTGGGAAGGGCCGCCGTCCAGGCCCGTCTCACGCGCGACAACCGCCGGCTCAGGGCACAGCTGCGTGGCACGACCGACGACGAGCATCGCGGGATCGGCAAGTCGCCCGCGATGCTCGAGACCATGGAGCGGGTGCGCCGCGTCGCGGGGACCGAGGCGAGCGTCCTCATCAGCGGCGAGAGCGGAACCGGCAAGGAGCTGATCGCGCGGGCGATCCACGCACACAGCGGACGCTCGGGGCACGCGTTCGTCCCGGTCAACTGTGCCGCGATGCCGTCCGACCTTCTCGAATCCGAGCTGTTCGGTCACGTCCGGGGCGCCTTCACCGGGGCACGCGAGGCCCGCATCGGGCTCATGGAATCGGCCGCCGGGGGCACGTTCTTCCTGGACGAGATCTGTGAGATGGGCCTGGAGCTGCAGGCGAAGCTCCTCCGCGCGCTCCAGGAGCGGCGTGTGCGTCCGGTCGGCGGACGCGAGGAGGTCGACCTCGACATCCGGGTCCTGGCGGCGACCAACCGGGATCCCGAGCGCGCCGTGCGCGAGGGCGACCTGCGCGAAGACCTGTATTTTCGTCTGAACGTCGTGCCCATCCGCGTGCCGCCGCTTCGCGAGAGGCCCGGCGACATCGAGTTGCTCGCCGCGCACTTCCTGCAGCGCTACTGCGCGCGCTACGGGCGCAGCCTCGCGCTCGACCGCTCGGCGGTGGAGGCCCTGCGGGCGCACGCGTGGCCGGGCAACGTGAGGGAGCTGCAGAACGTCATCGAGCGGGTGGTCTCGCTGGCGGCAGGAGATGGCGTCATCGATGCATCGGCGCTACCCGCCGAAGTGCGTTGGCGGGGGACCGTGCCGCTAGCCTCCGACCATGCGCTCGACGGCCCGCTGGGTCCGTATCACGCGGAGAAGGAAACGACCCTGGACCGCTTCGAGAGGGCGTACCTGAGCCGCCTCCTCGACGACCACGATGGCAACGTGACGGCCGCCGCCCGCACGGCCGGCCTTTCGCGCCGCACCGTGCACCGCCTGCTCTCCAAGCACCGGCTCGACGCGCCGTCGCCGGGCTGACGCTCCGGGCGCACCAGAGGACGAGTACGGCTCAGCTCCGTGCCGCCAGCAGGCGCCGGACCGTATCGCCGGGGTCGGGAGACGCCATCACCGCGCGGATCACCGAGACGCCGGCCGCGCCCGCCGCGAGCACGTCGGCCGCGTTCTCGGGATCGACCCCGCCGATCCCCACCACCGGCACTGGACAGGCGTCCACCACCCGCGCCAGCGCTTGCAGCCCGAGCGGCTCCGCGGGGGCGTTCTGCTTGCTGGTGGTGCCGTACACGGGGCCGCAGCCGACGTAGTCCGCTCCCAGGGCCGCGGCGCGCGCGGCGGACGAAGGGTCGCGGGCCGACCAACCGATGAGGAACCCCGGCGGCGCGAGGGACCTGGCCCTGTCGGGCGGGAGGTCCTCGGGCCCTAGATGCACGCCGTGGGCGCCGCTGGCCAACGCGATGTCGAGGCGGTCGTTTACGAGCAGCCTGGCGCCGTGTGCCTCGCACAACTCCCGCAGCGCGACGGCGCGGCGCAGCAGGCCCGGGTCGTCGCTCGCCTTGTCGCGCAGCTGGATCACGGGGGCGCCCGCGAGTAGGCACTCCCTCACGACGTCTTCGATGGCACGGGGCGCCGCGATGCGATCGTCCGTGATGACGATCAGCCTGAGATCGGGCGTCACGAGCTCCCGCGAATTTCCCGGATCGCGCGGTTGTGCTCGGCCAGCGTCCGTGTGAAGACGTGCGAGCCGTCCGGGCGCGCCACGAAGTACAGATACGGCACATCGGCCGGCCGGAGGGCCGCGTCGATCGCGGCCTCGCTGGGCGAACCGATGGGGCCGGGGGGCAGGCCGGGGTGACGGTAGGTGTTGTAGGGGTTGTCCGCGACGGAGTCGATGTGCGCGTTCAGCAGGCGCTCCCGCCAGGCTCCACCGAGCGCGTACTGCACGGTGGGGTCTGCCTGCAGGGCCATGCCGATGCGGAGGCGGTTCCGGTACACCGCGGCGATCGTCTCGAGCTCGTCGCGGCGCCTCGCCTCGCGCTCGACGATGGACGCCAGCGTCGTGGCCTCCCTGCGGTCCAGGCCCGCCGCCGCGGCCGCCGAATCGCGCTCGGCGGTCCACACCCGGCGGTAGCGGGCGACCGCGAGCTCGATGGCCTCCTCTGGGCCGGCCTCGACCGGCAGGCGGTAGGTCGCGGGATAGAGGTAGCCCTCCAGCGTGGGCCCCGGGACGCCCCAGCGCTCCGCGGCGCCGTCGGCGGTGAGGAGCGCGAGCACGGAGTCGACCTCGACCGGGCCGAGCGGGGCGAGCAGCTCCGCGATGCGGGCCAGGTCCCAGCCCTCCGGAATCACGAACGAGTCCATCACGACGTCGCCCGTGGTGAGCTTGTGCAGGACCGAGTCCCAGCCGGTGGATCGCCGGAACTCGTAGGTGCCGGGCTTCACCCGCTCCGCGTCGCCCGTGGCGCGCCCGTAGATGCGCAGCAGGCCGGGCGCGCGGACCATGCCCCTGGCCTCCAGCGAGTCCACCGCGGTGGCGAACGACGAGCCGGGGGGGATGAAGACACGCTCCGGCTCGCCCGTCCCGGCTCCCGAGCAGCCCGTCATGAGGGCAAGGACGGGCAGCGCGTGACGCGCCGCCCGCCAGTTCCACAGCCCCGCGCCGCCTCGCCTCACCCGTCGCTCCGTTCTGCCAGGAATCGCTGCAAGATGATCATCGCCGCCGCCGCGTCGATGCGCTCCTTTTGCTCGCGCTTCGCGCGCGGCAGGCCCGAGGCTCGCACGGCGCGTTCCGCCTCGACCGATGTCAGGCGCTCGTCGACCCAGTGGAGCGTCAGGCCCGTGCGGCGCGCGAGCCGTTCCCCGAACGACCGCACCTCGCGCGTCCATTCGCTTTCGCCGCCGTCCATCGTGAGGGGCAGTCCGACGGCGAGGGCCGTTGCGTGCCGTTCGCGCGCGATCTGGGTGATCTTCGCGACGGGCGGGCGCTGCCCACGGCGGCGCCGAAGGACCGGGAGCGGCGTGGGGATGGTGCCGGTCGGGTCGCTGATCGCGAGCCCCACGCGTCGCTCGCCGTAATCGACCGCGAGCACCCGGCCGAGGTCATCTTCGGTCCGACCGCACCCGGCGCCCTCCGCCGGCCCGGGCACCGCGCCGGGGGGAGATTCGTCCACGACCCGTCTCAGCCCAGGCGCTCCAGCGCGGCGTCCGGATCGGCTCCCGAAAGCAGCGCGGCGTGCACGCTGGCGATGGCGTGGCGCCCGCCGAAGAGGAAGCGACATTCCGGGTCCCCCTGGGAGCGGCACGTCACCTCGAGCACCGCGACCGGCCCGGCGTCGACGCCCGCCAGCAGCCCCGCGATCAACCCCGCCGAGAGGAAGCAGTCGGGGCGGTTGACGCCTTCGGTGACCTCGGCGCCGTTCGCGGTCGCGAGCTCCGCGGCGCCCTCGTGCCGGGCCCGGTAGACGAAATCTCCCCAGCCGCGGTCGCGCAGCGCGTCCAGCGCCCGTCGCCAGAATCTCGAAGGCGGCAGGGACGCGGGATCCTCCTTTTCGGCCAGCAGAGCATAGAGCCCGCGGCCGACGTCGATGCCCGCGCGCTGGAGGAGTCGAGCCGCCTGCTCCGGGCCCGAGGCCTTCTGCACCGCCGCTCGCAGCGCCGCGAGGCCCGCGACGGGCAGTCGCACCTCCCGTCCCTTGTTCTGCCTACCCGTCATCTGCGCCTTCCGCGCTGTGGCCGCCCTCGGCGTCGACCGGCTCGTCCCCTGCCGCTTCCGCCTCCGCGTCGCCCCTCCGGAGCAGCTCGGCTTCGGTCCATTCCGACACCCCGAGAGCTCGCGCGCGTTCCAGCTTGGAGCCGGCGTTGTCGCCGACCACGAGCACGTCGGTCGTGCCCGAGACGCTCCCCGCCACCCTGCCGCCACGCGCCTCGATGTAGCGTTTGGCGTCGCTGCGGCTCATGTCCGGCAGCGTTCCGGTGATGACGAAGGTGAGGCCTTCCCAGGGACGGTGTCCGGAGCGCTCCACGGGCTCGGTGAGGCGGACTCCGTGGGCGCGCAGGCGCTCGATCCGGTCGCGGTTGTCCTGACGGGCGAAGTAGTCGGCGACGGCGTCGGCCATCACCCCGCCGACGCCGTGGATGGCAGCGAGGGTCTCGCGGTCGGCCTGCATCAGGGTGTCCAGGTCACCGAACCTGCGCGCCAGGATGCGGGCCGCGACGTCACCGACGTGACGGATGCCCAGCGCGACCAGCAGGCGCGACAGGGGAAGGTCCTTGCTGGCCTCGATGGCCTCCAGGAGCTTGGTCGCGGAGACCTCGGCGAACCCCTCGAGCGAGGTCAGGTCCTCCAGCGTCAGCTCGTAGAGGTCCGCCGGATCGCCCACGAGGTCCTCGGCGAGCAGCTGGCGAACGGTGCGCTCCCCCAGCCCGCGGATGTCCAGCGCGCCGCGCGAAGCGTAGTGCACGAGCGTCCAGAAGAGCCGCTCGGGACAGGCCGCGTTGGGGCAGTACACGGCGACTTCGCCTTCGGGCCTTTCGACCGGCGTATCGCAGAAGGGACAGCGCTCGGGAACCTCGAAGCGCGGGAGCTCCCGCGTGCGCCGGTCCACCAGGGCTTCGACGACCTGCGGGATCACCTCCCCGGCCCGCTTCACGACCACGTAGTCGCCCTCGCGGAAGTCCTTGCGTGCCACTTCGTCGAAGTTGTGCAGCGTCGCCATCTTCACCGTCACCCCGCCGACCTCCACCGGCGCCAGCCGCGCGAAGGGGTTCAACGTCCCCGTCCGCCCGACGTTGATCGCGATCTCTTCGAGGCGCGTGACGGCGACCTCGGGCGCGAACTTGTAGGCGATCGCCCAACGCGGCTCGCGATCTCCGCGGACGCCGAGTTCCTCCCAGAGCGAACGATCGTCCAGCTTGACCACGACGCCGTCGATGCCGTAGCCGAGCTCCTCGCGACGCGCCTCCACCGAAGCGGCGAACTCGTGGGCTTCGGCGAGGGTGTCGCAACGGGCGCGGTCGGGGTTCACGGGGATGCCGAGCGCGATGAGCAACTCAAGCGTCTCCCATTGCGTGGCGCACGGGTGCTCGGCGCCGGTGGCGGGGTCCGGGACGAGCTGGAAGCCGTAGAAGCCGAGCGGCCGCCCCGCGGTCAGCCGTGGATCGAGCTGGCGGAGGCTGCCTGCCGCGGCGTTCCTCGGATTCGCCAGGGTCGGCTGCTCGCGTCGCTCGCGGTAGGCGTTCAACGCTTCGAATTCGCGCAACGGCATGTACACCTCGCCACGCACCTCGAAGCGGGACGGGAGCGCCGCGTCGACGTCGGCCAGGCGGAGCGGCACGTCGCGGATCGTGCGCAGGTTGTGCGTGACGTCCTCGCCGACCTGCCCGTTGCCCCGGGTCGCGCCGCGCACCAGCGCGCCGTCCTCGTAGAGCAGCGCCACCGCCGCGCCGTCGATCTTCATCTCTGCCACGAAGGGGCCGTCCGCGGCCTCGGAGGCGATGCGGGCGTTGCGCTCCTGCCACTCGAACAGCTCGGCCGCGTCGAAGGCGTTGGCCAGCGACAGCATCGGGCTCACGTGCCGCACCTTGGTGAGCGAGGACGCCGGCTCCGCGCCCACCCGAACCGTGGGGGAGTCGGCGGTGCGAAGCGCGGGATGTTCTTCTTCCAGGGCGACCAGCTCGCGGTAGAGCTCGTCGTACTCGGCGTCCGTGAGCGACGGCGCGTCGTCGAGGTAGTACTCGCGAGCGGCGCGGTCGATGATCTCGCGGAGGGTCGCCGCCCGCTCCGCCGGATCCGCCCCCTCGTCCGTCCCGGCGAGCGAGGCGATGCGGCCGGCGGACTTTCCCGTCACGCGTGCGCCGGCTGGTCGACGAGCTCGGTCGCCCGGACGATCTTGTTGCGCCCGCCCTCCTTCGCCGCGTACAGGGCGCGGTCCGCGATCTCGATCAGTCCGCGCGAGTCGTTGACGCGTCGTGACGGCCAGCTCGCGACGCCTCCCGACACGGTCATGCGGATCGTGCGGTCGTCGCCGATGTCGAACTCGGCGTTCTGGACGGCGGTGCGGACGCGCTCCGCGAACGTCGCGGCGTCGTGAAGCTCGGTACCGGGCAGCACCGCGATGAACTCCTCGCCGCCGTATCGTCCCAGGACGTCCACTTCGCGGGCCGTCTCCCGCAGGATCGCCGACAGCCTCCGCAGCACCGCGTCCCCGGCCTGGTGGCCGTGCGTGTCGTTGACGGACTTGAACCGGTCGAGGTCGAACATGGCCACCGACACCGGCTCGTGGGTGCGCATGCTACGGTCGAACTCGTGCACCAGCACTTCGTGGACGTGCCGGTGGTTGAACAGCCCCGTGAGCCCGTCGCTGATGCTGAGCTGCTCGAGCTTCCTGTTCGACGCTTCGAGCTGGTCCTGGAGCTTCTTGATGCGGAGCATCGACCGCACGCGCGCCTCGAGCTCCGGGAAGTTGATCGGCTTGGTGAGGTAGTCGTCGGCGCCGGCATCCAGGCCGGTGACCTTGTCCTGCGTCGAGTCCCGCGCGGTGACCAGAATGATGGGGACGTAGGACGCGCTTTCGTCGGCGCGGATCCGGCGCGCGACTTCGTAGCCGTCGATGCCGGGCAGCATGACGTCCAGGAGCACGAGATCGGGCGGATGTTCGGCGAACGCCGTCAGCGCGTCGTCCCCGGTCGCCACCGTGTCCACCTCGTAGCCCAGGAACTCCAGGCGCGTGGACACGATGTCCAGGTTGTCGGGGTTGTCATCGACCAGCAGGATGCGCCCCTGCGGGTCTCCCTCGCTGCGGCCCGGCCGCTCGGTCATTCGGTTCTCCGTGTGAACTCCGCGCCCGTTCCGGCCGATGGGCCGGGAGTGGCGATCTCGTCTCCGGGCGTGCAGAATGGCAATGCCGTTCGAGCCGTGGCAAGACGCAGGAGCCGGGCCGCGGGATGGCACGCACCCACGAGCATCCAGGACTTCCATGCCATACGAAGAAGAGGCACGCGCGTTCAACGTTCTTTCCGGTCTCGCGCTGGGCATCGCGCTCGGCGCGAGCGTCGGCCTGCTGTTGGCGCTGGACCGCCGCCCCAGCACCGCCGAGCGGCTCCGCCGCGGCGTCGGCGACATCGGGGAGAGCGCCGAACGGCGGCTCAAGAGCTGGTCCAACGGGGCCTCGTCGCGGCTCTCGACGCTGGCCGCCGCGGCCCGCTGACCGGTTGCCCGGAGCGCCGCGCGCAGCCGCGCAGGCGCCGCCACTCCGCGACCGCCTCGCCTCTCGCGTGAATCCCTACGAGTTGATCCGTTGCAAGCGCGACGGTCTGGCGCTCGACCCGGCCGAGCTGCGCGGCCTGCTCGACGCCTACGCCGACGGCTCGCTCCCCGACTATCAGATGTCGGCGTTGCTGATGGCCGTGTTCTTCCAGGGCATGAGCGCCGAGGAGCTGGAGGCGATGGTCGACGCGATCCTGGCCTCGGGCACCGTGCTCGACCTGTCCGACGTGCCGGGTCCCAAGGCGGACAAGCACTCTACGGGCGGCGTCGGCGACAAGGTCTCGCTGATCCTCGCCCCGCTCGGTGCCGCGCTGGGCCTGCGGGTGCCGATGATGAGCGGCCGCGGTCTGGGTCACACCGGCGGCACGCTGGACAAGCTCGAGTCGATTCCCGGCTTCCGCACCGACCTGGGGCTGGACCGGATGCGCGCCCAGCTCGCCGAAATCGGCTGCGTCATGATCGGCCCGGGAGAGCAGATCGCGCCTCTGGACAGCGCGCTCTACGCGCTCCGGGACGTGACGGCCACGGTCGAGTCGATCCCCCTCATCTCGGCCAGCATCATGAGCAAGAAGATCGCCGAGGGGGCGGACGCGTTGGTGCTCGACCTCAAGCGCGGAGAGGGCGGCTTCATCCCCGAGCTGGACCGGCTGTTCGAGCTCGGCCGCCAGATGATCCAGATCGGCGCCGACCACGGCAGGCGCGTGAGCGGGCTGGTCACGGCGATGGACCGGCCGCTGGGGCGCGCCGTCGGCAACGCGCTCGAGGTGGCCGAGGCCATCGCCGTGCTCCGCGGCGGCGGGCCCGAGGACGTTCGCGAGGTGACGGTCGCGCTCGCCGCCGAGATGTTGCTGCTCTCCGACGCCTGCGCGGACCGCGCGGAGGGCGCCCGAGCCGCCAGAGCCGCGCTGGAGGACGGCCGCGCCGCGGAGGTCATGGCACGCCTCGTCGAGGCGCAGGGGGGCGACCCCCACCTGGTGGCCGACCCGAGCCTACTGCCGGCGGCGCCGCTGCGTCGGGAAGTGGCCGCCCCGGTCGACGGCCAGGTGCGCCGGGTGGCAGCGCGCGCGATCGGCCAGGCCGCGGTGGCGCTGGGGGCCGGACGCCTGAAGCTGGACGACCGCATCGACCCGGCGGTCGGCTTCGAGATCCTCGCCCGGCCGGGCATCGACGTGCGCGCCGGCGACACCCTGGCGATCGTCCACGCCGCGTCCGAGGACGCGGCGGATCTCGCCGAGCGCGTGCTGCTCGACGCGATCGACATCGGCGCCGAGCCCGGGCCGCCGCCGCTGCCCCTCGTCTCGCACCGGATCGACGCCGACGGCACTCATCGGCTGTGACCCCGCGCGGCCGGGGTCAGAAGCGGAAGTTCGGGTCCACCTCCACGTCCACGCTGTCCGGAAGCGAATCGCCGACCGACTGCCCGATCAGCCCGCCGTGGGCTCCCGGGCCGTGCAGATCGCAGGGCTCGGTGGGCTCGGTGCCCGGGATGTAGAGCTCCTCGTAGACGCCCGCGGGCGGACACCAGTCGGTCGCGAGCTTGCCGGACTCGCCGTCCACGCGGCGGCGGACGAGCTGCTCGGGCAGCACCCACGGGGCCGGCGTCTCCAGCAGCGCGTTCTCGCCGACGTACACCGAGCGCATGAACTCGCCCCAGACCGGGGCCGCGTCCACGCCGCCGGTCGCGCCCGGGCGGATCTTGGTCGGCCGATCGAAGCCGAACCACACGCCGGCGATCAGGTCGGGCGTGAAGCCCACGAACCAGACGTCCGTGGCGTCGTTGGTGGTGCCCGTCTTGCCGGCCGCGGGGATCTCGTAGGGGAGGTTGCCCAGGTCGCCGCTCCTCACCGTGTAGGCGGTGCCGCCGTCGACCACGCCGCGCAGCATGTCCCGCACGATCGCGACCTCCAGCGTGTCCAGCACCTGGGTGCGCTCCTCCTCGGTCTCCCACAGCACCCGCCCCGCGGCGTCCTCCACGCGCACGATCGCGCGCGGCTGTACGCGCGCCCCGCCGTTTGCCAACGGAGCGTACGCCGTCACGACCTGCATCGGGATCACGTCCGCGGCGCCGATGGTGACGGCGGGGACGCGGGGGATCGCGGTTTCGACGCCCATCCGCTGGGCGTACTGCGCAACGGTCTCGACGCCCACCTCGAGCCCCACCTTCACGGCCACGAGGTTCAGCGAGCTTCGCAGTCCCTCGCGCATCGTCGTGGGCCCGTGGAACTCGCCGTCGTAGTTGCGCGGGCTCCACGGCTCCTGGCCTTCCTGCTCGAGCCGGATCGGCGAGTCGAAGACGACGTGCGACGCGGGGATATCGCTCGCGATCGCGGCCGTGTACACGAACGGCTTGAAGACCGAGCCGGGCTGCCGGAGCGCCTGCGTGGCGCGGTTGAACTTGGAGTCGCCGAAGTCGCGGCCGCCGATCAGCGCCCGGATGTCGCCGTTGGGCGCCATGGCGACGAACATCCCCTGCAGGTACTTGCTCTCCGTGCCCTCGGTCCCGCCGTCCGCCATCACCTCTTCGTACTTGGGGTGGCGGAAGCCGGGCAGCGCCTCCACCCGGTCAAAACCCCGTCCCATGGCGTCGACGGCGCGCCGCTGCATCTCGAGGTCGAGCGTCGTGTAGACCTTGTAGCCCGCCTCGTAGAGCTGGTTGCCGTAACGCTGGTCGAGCTCGTCCCGCACCCACTCCACGAAGTACGGCGCGATCGACGTGGAGCTGCCACCCTGCACCTCGGCGGGCAACGGGCGCTCGCGGTACGCCGCCACCTGCTCCCGCGTCAGATAGCCCTCTTGCCCCATCAGGCCGATGACGAGGTTGCGGCGCTGCATCGCGAGATCGGGATTGCGGAACGGCGAGTAGCGGCCCGGTCGGTTGATCACGGCCGCGAGCATGGCCGCCTCGTCCACGTCCAGCTCCGCCGCGGGCTTGCCGTAGTAGCGCTGGGCCGCCGTCTCGATGCCCCACCACCCCGGACCGTAGTTGATCTGGTTAATGTAGGCTTCGAGGATCTCGTCCTTCTCGTAGACCCGCTCCAGCTCGAGCGCGACCCGCATCTCCTTGAGCTTGCGCTCCAGCCGGTCCACGAAGCCGACCTCGGCCTGGAACATGTTGCGGGCCAGCTGCTGCGTGATCGTGCTCCCCCCACCGGAGCCCCAGCGCCCGGCCACGAGGTTGAACGCACCGCGCACGAGCCCGCGCGCGTCAAGGCCGTCGTGGCTGTAGAAGCGGCGATCCTCCACCGCGATGAAGGCCTGGGCGACGTGGGGGGGGAGCGTCTCGATCGCGACGGGGGTCCGGCGCTCGAGCGCGAGCTCGCCCACCAGGCGCCCTTCGATGTCGAAGATCTGGGTCGATTGCTTGGGCTCCCAGACGAAGATCTGGGCGACGGACGGGCAGGTCCGGCATACGGAGTTCCACACGCCCAGGGCGAGCCCGGCGCCGGTCGCGCCGGCGATCACCAGGGCGGCCACCAGTGCGGCGAGCAGCCGAGGCCGCGCGCGCAGCCATCGCGCCGGCGCGAGCAGTGTCGAGCGAACGCTCACCTTTCCCCTCCCCATCACGTCGGATCCGCGGCGAGCATCGCGCTCCCGCTCTCACCGGCCTCTCCGGCCGCCCGGTCCCTACACCCCCGCCCACGCTGCGGTCCCGGCACGGCGAGCGCCGCCGGCCGGAAGCCCCACGGCGGTCGAGGACCGAGCGGCCGCGCCGGGCCTCCCGAAGACGCCTCGGCCCGCGCGGACAATGCCATAATGGCAGGCTACGGTGGTACGGCGCCTGCTGGTTCGAGTAGGTCGGTTGCGGCGCCTCCGAGGCGCCGGCCGGTGCCCGTCCACCAAGAGAGGGGGGGCGTGCCCGGCGTGACAAGGAGCCTGCATAGACGGAGGAGAAAGATGGCACTCACGCCCTATCGACGCGCGTACCTGTCCCCGTGGTCCGAGCTGCGCCGGCTCCAGAGCGAGTTCGGCGACCTGCTGGGAGGATCGGGCGAGGACGCCGGCCAGGCATGGTCGCCGGCGGTGGAGGTGCGCGAGACGCCGGACGCGATCGAGGTGACCGCCGAGCTGGCCGGCGTGAAGCCGGAAGACGTCAACGTCGACTACGAGGACGGCGTCCTGACGGTGCGTGGCGAGAAGAACTACGAGCGCCGTTCCGAGGACGAGCGTCGCCACGTCTTCGAGCGCCGCTACGGGAGCTTCGCGCGCGCCTTCACGCTGCCGCGCGAGGTGGAGGTCGACCAGATCGCGGCGTCGTTCGACGCCGGCGTGCTGACCGTGCGCGTCCCCAAGGCCGAGCGTGCCAAGGGCCGCACCATCGAGATCCAGGCGGGCGCCAACGGCGGCGAAGAGGTCGAGGTGCGCTGACCCTCCGCGGGTCGCGGCGCGGGGTGCGTTCCCGGTTCCGGCCGGGAACGCATTTTTTTTGGCTCCGAGGGCGGCTACCGAGCGGCGCTCCGGACGATGTCCGCGAGAAGCGGGTGGATCGTCGGGTTGCCGGCGAGGACCCCGGCTGCTCCGGTGACGCGCTCGTCCCCGGCGAAGTCGGTGGCGACGCCGCCGGCCTCGCGCACCATCAGCAAGCCGGCGGCGATGTCCCACGGCGCCAGCTCCAGCTCGAAGAAGCCGTCGAGGCGGCCGTCCGCGAGCCAGCACAGGTCCAGCGCGGCGGAGCCGGCCCGACGGACCCCCGACGTGGAGCGCAACGCGGCGCCGAGGATCCGGAAGTGCTCGGGGATGCGATCCGGCGCCTTGAAGGGAAAGCCCGTGCCGAGGAGCGCGTGCTCCAGGGAGTCGATCGCCGAGACGCCGATCGGCCGTCCATTCCGCCTCGCGCCGCCGCCGAGGAGGGCCTGCCATTCAGAGCCGCCGGCCGCGTCGACCACGGCGCCGGCCACCGGTAGCCCGTCCACGCAGACCGCCACGGACACCGCGTAGGCGGGGAAGCCGTGGAGGTAGTTGGTGGTACCGTCCAGCGGGTCGACGACCCACAGTGGTCCGTCGGCCCGCTCGAGGAGCGCGCGCGGGTCGCCGCCGCCTGCCAGCGCCGTGCCCTCGGTACCCTCCTCCGCCAGGACCCCGTGATCGGGGTAGGCGGAGCGCACCACCCCCAGAACCGCTTGCTCCGCCTCGCGGTCGACGTAGGTGACGAAATCGGACGCCCGCTTGCCCTCCCATTCGCCGACCCCCACGCGGCCCGCGTGGGCAACCAATACCTCGGCTCCCGCGCGGGCCGCGGCGACGGCCGTGGCCAGGAACGCCGGCAGGTCGTGCTCGTGGGCCGCACCCTCCCCGTTCCGCGTCCCTTCGCGCATGGGCGCTCCCTTTCTCGTGACGACGCCATTGTGTGCCGCGACCGGCGCGCACGCGAGCCGGGACGGCGGCGGCACCGCCCTTGCGCCGGCCGGCCTCGCACCCCGACGATCAGCCTTTCGGGGCTCGGCCACGCCCCGCGTGGGCCGGTCGCGCGGCCCAGACCTCCGCAAGGGACGTCCATGCCCGACCCGCGATTCGAAGGATCCGGCGTCGCTCTGGTGACGCCGTTCGACGCCGACGGCGTCAACACGGAAGTGCTCGAGGAGATGGTCGAGTGGCACATCTCCGAGGGCACCGATGCGCTGATCGTGTGCGGATCCACCGGCGAGGCCGCGGCGATGTCGGTGCCCGAACAGGGCATCGCGGTCCGCGCGGTGGTCAGCGCGGCCGGGGGCAAGGTCCCCGTGATCGCCGGGTGCGGCGGGAGCGACACCGCCGTGGTGCGCGCCCTGGCCCGACACGCCGCGGACCTCGGCGCCGACGCGGTGCTGCTGTCCGCGCCGCCCTACAACCGACCGCCGCGGGCCGGCCTGATCGCGCACTTCCGCGCGGTGATGGACGCAGCCGACCTCCCCGCGATCCTCTACAACGTGCCCGGCAGGGCGGCGGTCAACGTGCCGCCCGACGTGGTCGAGGAGCTCGCCACCGACTCCCGGGTGATCGGTGTGAAGGAGGCATCGGGCGACCTCTCGCAGATCGCCGAGTTGGCCCGACGGGTGGGCGATCGGTTGGTGCTGTGGAGCGGCAACGACGACCAGATCCTGCCGATCCTGTCGCTCGGCGGGCGGGGCGTGATCAGCGTGCTCGGCAACGTCGCGCCGGGCGCCACGCACAAGATGGTGCGGGCGTACCTGGACGGCGATCACGCCGCCGCGCTCGACATCCAGTTGCACTTCCTGCCGCTTATCGCGGCGCTGTTCGCCGAGTCCAACCCGATCCCCGTGAAGTCGGCGGTGCGCTGGCTCGGCTTCGACGTGGGCGAGGTCCGTCTGCCCCTCGTCGCGCCCGCGGAACGAACCCGTGAGCGGCTGATCGACGCGCTCGCCGAGAGCGGGCTGCGGCCCCTCACGTGAGCGTCCGCGTCGCCGTCCTCGGCGCGACGGGGCGGATGGGTGGCCGCGTCGCCGCGGCCGCCGGCTCCGACGTGGCGCTGGTCGGGGGCATCGCGTCCGAGGCCCGCGACGACGACGCGGCCGCGCGCGCGGGCTACCCGCGGATCGTGGCGCCCGACGACGCTCGGGACGTGATCGAGGCCGCCGACGTCCTGTTGGACGTGTCCGCCCCCGCCGCGCTGGGCGGGATCCTGCGGGATCACGCGGCGGCGCTGCGCGGCCGCGCGCTCGTGACCGGGACCACCGGGATCGAAGACGGCACGGCGCGGGCCGTGGAGGAGCTGGCGCAGGCTTCGCCCGTGGTCCGCGCCGCCAACTTCGCGGTCGGCGTGGCCCTGCTGCGCGCGGCCGCGCGGGATCTCGCGGCGCGGCTGGCGGTCGACGACTGGGACGTCGAGATCGCCGAACTGCACCACCGTGGCAAGGCGGACGCGCCTAGCGGCACCGCGCTGGCGTTCGCCTCGGATGTGGCGGATGCGCGGGGGGCGAATCTGGCCGAGGCCCGCACGGACGGCCGCTCCGGCCACACGGGGCCGCGGCCGCCGGGCACCATCGGGCTGCACGCACTACGCGGCGGCACGGCCGCCGGCGAGCACCGCATCGCTTTCCTGGGACCGCACGAGCGGATCGAGCTCGTGCACGTGGCCGAGGACCGGACGCTGTTCGCCCTGGGGGCGCTGCGCGCCTGCCGCTGGGTGGTGGACCGGTCGCCGGGACTCTATTCGATGGACGACGTGCTGGCGCCTCCGGGGGCCGCCCGCGACGCCTGACTCGAGGACGCCTTGGACTACGAGCAGATCCGCGACATCATCGCCAACGCCCGCAAGCGGACGCCGGTCCGCGCCTACGTCCGCCACGACGGCCGCCTGGAGGAGCTGGAACCCGACGGCGTGCGCGTGTTCCCGACCGGGGCCGGGACGACGATCCTGGTCGGCGACTGGGACGAGGTGGACGCGCTGCTGCGCGAGCACGCGGAGTCGATCCGCTACCACCACGTCGAGTTCGACCGCCGCAACTCCGCCGTGCCGCTGCTCGACACCCGCGCGGTGAACGCGCGCATCGAGCCCGGCTCGTTCATCCGCGAGGGAGCCGAGATCGGCGACAACGTCATCGTGATGATGGGCGCGGTGATCAACATCGGCGCGGTGATCGGCGCCGGCACGATGGTCGACATGAACGCGGTGGTGGGCGCCCGGGCGCTGGTCGGGGCAAATTGCCACGTGGGCGCCGGCGCCGTACTGGCCGGCGTGCTGGAGCCGCCCAGCGCCACGCCCGTGGTGGTGGAGGACGACGTGCTCATCGGAGCCAACGCGGTCGTGCTGGAAGGCGTGACGGTCGGCAAGGGAAGCGTCCTGGCGGCCGGCGCCGTGGCGACCGAGGACCTGCCGCCGAACGTGCTGGCCGTGGGGCAACCCGCACGCGTCCTCAAGGAGATCGACGATCGCACCCGTGCCAAGACGGAGCTCCTGCACGAGCTCCGGCGGCTGAACGACTAGGCAACGGCAGACCAGGGGGCCATGGAGGGACTCGACTGGACCGCCGCACTCGAGGGGCTGCGCTCGCTGCGCCTGGACCTGCTGGGCCGGCTGGTGCTGGCCGCCGCGCTGGGCGGCGCCATCGGCATCGAGCGGGAGCTGGAGGGCAAGCCCGCCGGCTTCCGCACCAACCTCCTCATCTGCGTGGGCGCCGCGCTGCTGACCGAGCTCTCGGTCATGATCTACGAGACCGCCGGAGGCGACAGGGGCGCCGACCCCGCGCGCATCGCCGCACAGATCGTGAGCGGCATCGGCTTTCTGGGGGCGGGCACGATCATCCAGTCGCGCGGCACCGTCAGCGGGCTCACCACCGCGGCGACGCTGTGGGTCGTCGCGGCCATCGGCATCGCGGTGGGCGCGGGCGCCTGGGGCGAGGCGATCGGCGCCACCGCGCTGGTCATCGCGGCGCTCCTGCTGCTCGGGCGTATCGAGCGCAGGCTCTTCTCCTCCTCGCAGGACCGCGTCATGCGCGTGCAGCTCGCCGTGGCACCCCAGGCTTTCGAGGAGCTGCGGGCGGCGCTGGCCGACGCGGAGGCCGACCTGGAGTCGCTCGACGTGCGCGGCGACGGCGGCGACTTCCTCGCGACGTTCGTGGCCGTGGCCGGCCGCGAGCAGCGCGACGAGATCCTGCGCAAGGTGCTGGCCTTCCAGGATGTGCACTCGGTGCACGCCGCGCTCGCGATGTCCGACCCCTCGGGCCCTCTGGCCGGGGCCCACGGCGACCCCGACGCCGGGACGTCGTGATCGCGGTCGTCGACTTCCGGGACCGCCGCCCCGTCTGGACCCTGCCATCGACCGCCGCCGAGAGGCTGCGCGAGGGCGTGCCGGCGGGCTGGGAGCTGCGCTTCGTCGACGCGGACGCGGACGGCAGCGGCGACGGCGGCGCCGCTGCGTCTCCGGAAGCGCTTGCGGCGGTCGGGGGGGCGCAGGTCTACCTGGGCGCGGGGGTGCCGCCGGGGGTGCTCGACGCGGGGCCCGACCTGCGCTGGATCCACAGCGGCAGCGCCGGCGTCTCTGCCGCCCTGCTCGAAGCGCTCGAGGGCCGCGACATCGTGTTCACCAACTCGGCGGGGACGCACGCGCCGCCGGTCGCGGAGACGGCGCTGGCGATGATGCTTCATTTCGCCCGCGGGCTCGACTTCGCCGTGCGCGGCCAGGCCGCGGGACGCTGGGATCGAGCCCGCTTCGACGCGGCGGACGGCCCGGTCCGCGAGTTCGCCGGATCCACCGTGGGAGTGATCGGCTACGGCGGCATCGGTTCCGCGATCGGGCGGCGAGCGGCCGCGCTCGGGGCGCGCGTGCTGGGCCTGCGCCGCACGGCTCGCCCGGCCGGTTCCGACGAGGCCGCAGAGGTGCACACCGGGGCGGAGGGCCTGCGCACCCTGCTGCGCGAGAGCGACTACCTGGTGCTCGCGCTGCCCGAGACGGAGGCCACGCGAACGATCATCGACGCCGCGGCGATCGCCGCCATGCGTCCGGGTGCCGTGCTGGTCAACGTGGCGCGGGGCCGGCTCGTGGACGAGGAGGCGCTCGTAGCGGCGCTTCAGGAGGGCCGCCTACGCGGCGCCGCGCTCGACGTGTTCGCCCGGGAGCCGCTGCCCGAGGGCCATCCCCTGTGGGCCGCGCCGAACGCGCTCCTCACGCCCCACGTGTCGGCGGTCACGACGCGCTACTGGGAGCGCGAGGTGGATCTCATCCTCGACAACGCGCGACGCTTCGAGGAGGGAAAGCCTCTTCGCAACGTAGTGGATCGCGGCGCCGGATACTGACGTGTTAGTTTCGCTCCACCGACTCGCGAGCCGCAGAGACCGGGACGAGGGCGTGAGGAGCGGCTCGCCTGCCCACCCGAATCGAGACCGATGATCGAGATCGTCAAGGCTGCCGTCCAGCGCGGCGCGTCGGACCTCCACCTGAAGGCCGGCGACGTCGTCCGCGCGCGCGTCAACGGCGCGCTTCAACCGCTCACCAAGCAGCGCCTGACCCCCGAGCAGACCCGACAGATCGCCTCCCAACTGATCTCCGACCCCCGCGACCGCGAGCGTCTGGACGATCTCAAGGACTACGACTGCTCCTGGGCGGCCCCGGGGGTCGGCCGCTTCCGCGTGAACATCCTGCGCCAGCGGGGGACGTTCATGGTGGTCATGCGCGTGATCCCGATGGAAGTGCCGACGCTGGACGACCTGGGCTTGCCGCCGGTCCTGCGGACGATCGCCGAGGCCGAGCGCGGTCTGGTCCTGGTCACCGGGATCACCGGCTCGGGCAAGAGCACGACGCTCGCCGCGATGATCGACCACATCAACGGCACGAGCCACCGCCACGTGATCACGCTGGAGGACCCGATCGAGTTCCTGCACCGGGACCGGGAGGCGTCGGTCACGCAGCGCGAGGTCGGCGGCGACACCGCCTCGTTCGCGGTGGGCCTGCGCGCGGCGCTGCGCGAGGACCCCGACGTGATCCTGGTCGGCGAGATGCGCGACACGGAGACGATCGACACCGCGCTCAAGGCGGCCGAGACGGGCCACCTCGTGCTGTCCACGCTGCACACCCAGAACGCGGTCCGGACGGTGTCCAGGATCGTGGCCGTGTTCCCGCCCGAAGAGCAGGAGATGGTGCGCGTCCGCTTCGCCGAGACGATCGTCGCGGTGATCAGCCAGCGGCTGCTGCCGCGCAAGAACGCGTCGGGCCGGGCGGCCGCGGTGGAGGTCATGCTGGGCACGGGCACGGTGAAGGACGTACTGCGGGAGCCGGAGCGGATCGACGAGATCTTCGACCTCATGGCGCAGGGGCGGGAGCAGTACGGCTCGCAGACCTTCGACCAGCACCTGATGGACCTCGTGCGCGAGGAGGCGATCTCCTACGAGATCGCAAAGGCGGCGGCCAACAACCCGGGCGACTTCGAGTTGAAGATGCGGATGTTCGCGTGAGCGTCGCGCAGCGCATCGGGGGCATCCTGGTCCCCGTGACCACGCCGTTCGACCCGATGACGGGCGACGTTGCGCCCGTCCCGTTCCGCGACAACCTGCGCTCCTGGATCGCCGACGGCGTGCACGGCGTCGTGCTCTTCGGCACGACCGGCGAGGCGCCGCTGCTGGACGAGGACGAGCGGCTCGCGCTCATGGAGTACGCGCGCGACGTCGTGCCGCCCGAGGCGGTCCTGATCGCGGGCGCGGGGGCGGATTCGACCCGGGCCGCGGTCCGGCTCGCGCGGTCCCTGGGCGCCGCCGGCGCCGAGGCCGTGCTGGTGCACCCGCCCGTGTTCTTCGCGCCGGCGCTGGACGTCGCGTCCATCGTCGCGCACTACCGGGCGGTCGCCGACGGGAGCCCGGTGCCCGTGGTGCTCTACCACTTCCCGAAGTTCACGCACGTCGAGTTCGAGGCGGGGCTCGTGGCCGAGCTGGCGCGGCACCCCAACATCATCGGGCTCAAGGACTCGTCGGGCGACGTGAAGCGCTTCGCGGCCTACACCGAGGCGGTCCCGCGCGACTTCCGGCTCCTCGTCGGGAGCGGCGCGCTATTGTACACGGCGCTCGAGCTGGGGGCCGCGGGCGGCATCTGCGGCCTCGGGCTCCTCGCCGCCTCCGACTGCGCCGCGATCGTGCGCGCGTTCGGGCAGGGCCGGGCGAACGAGGCCGGGCGCATCCAGTCGCGCATCGCCCCGGTGCACAAGGAGGTCGTGGCCCGCTACGGGGCCCGCGGCGTGAAGGCCGCGCTGGACATGATCGGCCTCCATGGCGGCGATCCGCGCCCGCCGCTGCGCCCGCTCGACGACAAGGCCAGGCGGCAGGTGGAAGAGGCGCTGAGCCGCGCCGCGCTCGGCGGGGCCGCGGCGCGCGCGTCCTGACGCCACCCCCGGTGGACGCTCTCTTCGACGCGCTGCGGGCGGACCTGGACGCGCCCGACCAGGCCGACGCCGTGGCGGCCCGCGACGCGATCCGGGCGCTGGCGGTGCCGCGCATGACGGGCACCCCCGGCGCCGAACGCGTCGAGCGCTGGATCCGCCGTCGCTTCGAGCGGCTCGGCTACGACACGCGCATCCTGCCGTTCACCTTCTCGACCCTGCCCGCCCGCTGGGGCCCGCCGCTCGTGGCCGCGCTGGCGCTCATCGGATCGGTGGCCGCGGCCGCCGCGCTGATCGGCGGCCGTCCGTTGGCCGCCGCCGCGGCGCTGGCGGTGCCTGTGTTGGCGGCGCTCGCCGCCGCCAGGTTGGCGCCGCGGCTCGTCGCCCGCCTGCCCTGGGGCCGGCTCGAGGCGCGCAATCTCGTGTTCACGCGGCCGGGCGGGAGGCCTCGGTACGTGATCGCCGCGCACCGCGACAGCAAGTCGCAGCCGGTCTCGACCGCCGCCCGGCTGGCCGCGGGGCTGGTTACGGGAATCGGCGCGGCGGCGCTGGGCGTGCTGGTCGTCCACGGGCTCGCCGGCCTCGTCGCGGCGGCGATGGGGGCGTGGGCCGAGGCGCGCGTGCCCGAAACCCTGATGGGCGCGGCGCGCGAGGTCTTCGGGCCGTTCCTGGCGCTCGATCCGCCGGGTTTCCTAGTGGTGATCTGCGCGCTCGTCGCGGCAGGCGGCGCCGCCGTCCTGGCATTTTCGTGGGCCGGGAACGACTCGCCCGGCGCGCTCGACAACGCCACCGGCATCGCGGCCGCCCTCGGGCTGGCGGAGCGCCTCGCCGAGCGCGACGACATCGTCTACCTGATCACCGACGCGGAGGAGCTGGGGCTCGCCGGCGCGCGCGCGGTCGCTCCGGAAACGGTGACGCTGCTGGGGGCGATCAACCTGGACGGCCTGGACGACGACGGCCCCGTCCACCTGGTCGAGCGCTACGGCTTCCCCCGGCGCGGCCGGGCGCCCCACCTGGCCGCGGCGCTGCTGACCGCGGCGGACGCGCTCGACGTCGACGCCGTGCGCCACGACGCGCCGTTGGGCCTCATCCTCGAACACGCGGCCTACAACGACGCCGGGGTGCCCTCGCTCACGGTGCTCAAGGGCCGCCGCCGGGCGCTCGGCCGCATCCACCGCCCCGCCGACACCGCGGAAAGCATCGGCGGACGCGGCGTGGCCACCGTCGTGGCGCTCGTGGACGGCGCGCTGCACCTTCTGGACGCCGGGCGCTCGGGGGGGCCGTCGCATCCCCTCCTGCCGGGGCGCGAGCACCCGACCGCGCGCGAGTTGCGTCCCGAACCGGGGGCCGCGCGCACGCCCCTTTTCGCCCATCGGCCGGTCGCGGAGCCGCTGCCGCCCGAGGACGACGGCGCGCTTCCCGACGCCGAACACCTTCCCTGACGCCGATGAGCTCGTCTATGACCGCACGCCACCGACGTACGCCCCGCGCCCGACGACGTGCGGCGCGCACGTCCCCCGCGCGGAGGAGCTGAGCCCCGTGCGTACGGAACGCTGCCTCGTGGTGGTCGGCGCCCAGTGGGGCGACGAGGGCAAGGGCAAGATCGTGGACGTGCTGGCCGAGCGCGCAGACATCGTCGCGCGCTACCAGGGAGGGGCGAACGCGGGCCACACCGTGCACGTCGGCGGCGAGGAGTTCGTCCTCCACCAGATCCCCTCCGGGATCCTGCACGAGGGCACCCGCTGCCTGCTCGGGAACGGCGTCGTGTTCGACCTCGAGCAGTTCCTGGAGGAGGCCGACGCGCTCGCGGCGCGGGGCGTCCCGATCGAGGGGCGAGTCGGGCTCAGCGGACGGGCGCACCTGCTGCTCGCGTACCACAAGCGGCTCGACGCGGCCAGCGAAGCGCGCCGTGGGGCGGAGAAGATCGGCACCACCGGCCGCGGCATCGGCCCCGCGTACGAGGACAAGGTATCGCGCCACGGCGTGCGGCTGGCGGAGCTGCGGCGGCCGGACCGAGCGCGCGACCGCATCCGTGCGGCCGCAGAGCGCGCGAACGTGCGCCTGCGCGCCGCGGAGGTCGAGCCGGTGGACCCCGACGCCGTGGCCGCCGGGGCCCTCGAGGCGGCGGACCGCGTGCTGCCGCTGATCGCCGACGTCGGCGCGGAGATCGCCTCGGCGCTCGGCGCCGACCGGCGGGTCCTCCTCGAGGGCGCGCAGGGGGCGCTGCTCGACATCGACCACGGCACCTACCCCTACGTCACGTCGTCGACGACCACCGCCGCCGGGGCCGCGACGGGGGTGGGCATCGGGCCCACGGCCATCGACGGCGTGCTGGGGGTGGTGAAGGCGTACACGACGCGGGTCGGCAGCGGCCCGCTGCCCACCGAGCTCGAGGGGGCCATGGGCGAGCGCCTGCGCGAGCTCGGCGGCGAGTACGGCGCGACGACGGGGCGGCCGCGCCGGTGCGGCTGGTTCGACGCGGCGGTCGTACGCTTCGCGGCGCGCGTGAACGGCCTCACAGAGCTCGCGGTCACCAAGCTGGACGTGCTCGACACCCTCGACGAGGTACGCGTGGCCACGACCTACCGGATCGACGGGGTCGAGATCAACGGGTTCCCGGACGACCTCGACCTGCTCGAGCGCGCCGAACCTGTCTACGAGACCCTGCCGGGCTGGGGCGAGCCGACCGAGGACGCGCGCAGCCGCGCCGACCTGCCGGACCGGGCCGGCGCGTTTCTGGATCGGCTGGAAGAGCTCGTGGGCGTGCCCATCGGCTACGTGTCGGTCGGCAGCAAGCGGGAGCAGATCATCCGCGTGTAGGCGGCCGTGACGGGCCCGGTTGGCGCGCTTGCCGTCCGAGTCGGCGACGCCTCCCGCAGTTCCGTTGCTACACGGCTTGAGCGTTTCCCCCTCTCCATCTATCTTTTCGGGCTCCGCTCGCACGGGTTCGCGCGCGTGTGTAGCACGACGAGGCGCTGGACCGGCGGATCATGTTCGAGGATCTCAGCGACAAGCTGGACGCGGTGCTGGGCCGGTTCCGGCAGGAAGGCCTGCTGACCGAGCCGATGGTGCGCGAGGGGCTGCGCGAGATCCGCCGTGCGTTGCTGGAGGCCGACGTCAACTACCGGGTCGCCAAGGACTTTCTCGACCGGGTGCAGGAACGGGCGCTCGAGGAGCGGGTGCTCAAGGCGGTGTCGCCGGGGCAGCAGATCGTCAAGATCGTCCACGACGAGCTCATCGACCTGCTGGGCGCCGAGCGAGGCTCGCTGTCCGTGGCGCCAGTGGGGCCGTCGGTGGTGCTGCTCGTGGGCCTGCAGGGCTCGGGCAAGACGACGACCGCCACCAAGCTGGCGCGGCGCCTGGCGCGAGAGGGCCGCAAGCCCCTGCTCGCGGCGCTCGACGTGCGGCGGCCGGCGGCGATCGAGCAGCTGGAGACGCTGGCCGAACGCGTGGACGTGCCGGTGTTCGCGGACCGCGAGACGCAGGACGTGCCGGGGCTGGCGGAGCGGGCGCTGGAGCACGCGCGCTCGGAGCGCCACCGGGTGCTGATCCTGGACAGCGCGGGACGGCTGCAGATCGACGAGGAGCTGATGGACGAGCTCCGGGCCGTCGCCGAGCGGGTGTCGCCGGTCGAGACGCTGCTGGTGGCCGATGCCATGACGGGCCAGGAGGCGGTCCGCATCGCCGAGGGCTTCCACGAGGCCCTGGGTCTGACGGGCGTCGTCCTGACGAAGCTGGACGGGGACGCGCGCGGAGGCGCGGCCCTGTCGATCCGCGCGGCGACGGGCGTGCCGATTGCGTTCGTCGGCGTGGGCGAGCGGCCCGAGGACCTGGACGTCTTCGATCCCGCCCGCATGGCGGACCGGCTGCTCCAGCGGGGGGACGTCGTGGGGCTCGTCGAGCGCGCGCAGCAAACGTTCGACGAAGAGGAAGCGGAAAAGCTCCAGAAGAAGTTCAAGCGCGAGGGGACGTTCGACCTGGACGACTACCTCGTCGCGATGGGCCAGATGCAGAAGCTCGGCCCGCTCGAGTCGATCTTGGGCATGCTGCCGGGCGTCGGGAAGGCGCTCAAGGGCATCGAGATCGACCCGAAGAAGCTGAAGCACGTGGAGGCGATCATCCTGTCGATGACGCCCGAGGAGCGGCGCCGGCCGAAGATCCTGAACGGATCGCGGCGCAAGCGGATCGCCATGGGATCGGGCCGCTCCGTTCAGGAGGTCAACCTCCTGATCAAGCAGTTCGGAGAGACGCAGCAACTGATGAAGCAGTTGAAGAACATGGGGCTCGGGGGGACGGGCGGCGGCCTCTTCGGAGGCGGCGGTTCGCTCCCGGGCATGCCGATCAACTAGGCGAGGGACATGGCCGTTCGAATTCGACTCCGGCGCGTCGGCCGGAAGAAGCAGCCCAGCTATCGCGTCGTCGTGGCGGACTCCGCCGACCCGCGGGATGGCAACTACATAGACGCGCTGGGCTTCTACAATCCGCGCACGAACCCTGCGGAGCTCCGCCTGGACCTCGACAAGGTCGACGAGTGGCTCGGCAAGGGTGCCGAGCCGTCCACCACGGTCGCGTCGTTGATCCGCAAGGCGCGCAACGGCGGTGACGCCGTGGTCGGGTTCTACGGTGCCGACGGCGCCGAGATGCCGGAGGGCGGCCGCAAGACCCGCGTCACTCCGCCGAAGGCGCAGAAGAAGAAGGCCGCGCCGGTAGCCGAGGAGGCGCCTGAGGCCGAAGCCGCCGAAGAGGTTGCGCCCGAGGCCGAGGCTGCGGAGGAAGCCGCGCCCGAGGCCGAGGCCGAGGAGGAAGCGCCCGAGGCCGAGGCTGCCGAGGAGGCCGCGCCCGAGCCCGAGGCCGTCGAGGAGGCCCCCGAGGCAGAAGCCGCCGAGGAAGCTGCCCCTGAGGCCGAAGCTGCTGAGGCCGCGCCCGAGCCCGAAGCTGCCGAGGAGGCCCCCGAAGCCTCCGCGGAGGAATCGGACGACGATTCCGAGGAGTCCGAGAAAGAGGGGTGAGCCAGCCCGAGCTCCTCATCGTGGGCCACCTGAACAAGGCCCACGGTACGAAGGGCGAGGTGTTCGTCTGGCCGCTGACGGACGACGCGGATGTCGTCTTCCGCGCCGGCCGGGAGCTGACGCTGGGCGACGATGAGGGGTTGGCGGACGGTCAAGGCGAGCGGATCGCGATCGAGCGGTCACGGCCGTTCAAGCGTGGGTACCTGCTGCGGTTCGAGGGCAGGGAAGACCGCACGGCCGTAGAGCCCCTCGCCGGGCGCTACGTGGGCATGCCGCTCGACGCGCTGCGGCCGCTGGAGGAGGGTGAGCTGTTCTATCACCAGCTTCTGGGCATGCGCGTCGAGACGATCGACGGGACGGACGTGGGGCGCATTCGTGAGGTCTACGAGATGACGCCCGCCGACATGCTCGAGGTCGACGGCCCGGAACGCGCGCACCTGGTGCCGCTGGTGCGGGACGTGGTGCGCGAGGTGGACGTGGCCGCTGGGCGGATGGTGATCGAGCCCCCGGAGGGGCTGCTCGACCTGTAGCGACGCGGGGAAGGGAAACGAGGCGATCGGTGGACATACACGTCGTCACGATCTTCCCCGACATGGTGCGCGCGGTGCTCGGCACGAGCATACCGGGTCGCGCGTCCGAGGCCGGTCTCGTGCGCTACGACGTGATCGACCTCCGGGACTACACGGAGGACCGGCACCGCACCGTCGACGACTACCCCTACGGGGGCGGCGGCGGGATGGTGATGAAGGCGGAGCCCTTCTTCCGCGCGGTCGATGCGATCGAGCCGGCGGGACCGGTCGTCCTGCTTTCGGCGCGGGGCAAGAGATTCGAGCACGACGACGCCGTGAGGCTGTCGCTCGAACCGGAGCTGACGCTGCTCTGCGGCCACTACAAGGACGTGGACCAGCGGGTGGCCGAGGCGCTGGCGACCGAGGAGCTGTCGCTGGGCGACTTCGTGGTGAGCGGGGGCGAGCTGGCGGCGCTGGCAGTGGTGGACGCCGTGGTGAGGCTGCTGCCGGGCGCGCTGGGCGCGCACGAGTCGGCCGCCGGCGACTCCTTCTACGAGGGAGGCCTGCTGGGCGCGCCGTCCTACACGCGGCCGAGGTCGTTCCGCGGCATGGACGTGCCCGAGGTGCTGTTGTCGGGCGACCACGCGGCGATCGAGGCGTGGCGGCGCACCGAGGAGGAGCGGCTGACGCGGGAGCGCCGGCCGGACCTGTGGGCAGGTCACGCGTCGGATGCCACCGCCACCGAGGCGGATGGCGAGCCGAACGGATGACCTCGGGAGCTTGCGGTACGAAACGGATGATTTGGCAGCGAACAGACGGGCGCGACGGCGTGCACGTCGATCTATGCAAAGGCAGGGGGTCATGATGGGACTTCTCGAGGACGTCGAAAGAGAGCAGATCCGGGACGACATTCCCGATTTCGCGCCGGGCGACACCCTGCGCGTGGCCGTACGCGTCCGTGAGGGGGAGAAGGAGCGCCTCCAGGCCTTCGAAGGCGTCTGCATCGCTCGCAAGAGCGGCGGCGTGCGCGAGACCTTCACGGTGCGGAAGGTGTCCGCCGGCATTGGCGTGGAGCGCATCTTCCCGCTGCACTCGCCGGCCCTGGAGAGCATCAAGGTGATGCGCCGCGGCCGCGTGCGTCGCGCCAAGCTGTACTATCTGCGCCGCCTCCAGGGGAAGGCCGCGCGGATCCGCGAGAAGCGCAACTAAACAGCTGTACGCGTTGCGCCGCCCGTACGTTCTTGGGGGGCGCTGCGGATAGCGATGCGGTCGATGGGCGCCGTCCGCCGTTCTCGGACGGCGCCGCGTCGTATCTGCCCATCGGGGCCGCCTCCGGCAGAACCCTGGCGAGATCCTCAGCGACATGTTAGCGAGGAAAGAACGCCGGGCTTCGCCTCGCCCCGTGCCGTTCCCGCCGACCCGCCGCCCGTATTGCGAGGAAGGCCCCGCCCGGTTCCGCCGAGTTGTCCCACATCCTCACGCGGAGCATCCCATGACGCCGGAACTCATCGTCTTCTGGGGAATCGTCGGTTGGTGCGGCACGCCCTGGCCTCGACGCTGGCCCCTCCCCCTTCCTCCACCGCCCAGCCCCTGGATCCGCACCGTCGTCGGGGTGGTCGGGGGCGTCGTCGGCGGCTGGCTCTTCAATTCCGCCTGGCCCGTGTCGGACGCGGTGAGCGTCGGGCTCGCGGTCGCGGCCTCGGGGGTCGGGGCCTTGCTCGGTTCGATCGTGCTTGGCGACCTGGCGGGTCTGGCTAGCGCCGGTCCGCAGCCCGAACCGCCGACCTGAGCCGAAGAGTCGCGCGTTCGCGAAGGCCAATGAACTCGCAGGGGCGGCTACGCCGCTGAAGCCGGGCGTCGCACGCGACCCGGGTCCGGGCGGTGCGGTTGGCAGGTGTTCCCCCGGCGCGTACACTATGCGCCATGGAGTCGGCGAGCCTCCTCGATAGCCCAGCACGGACACCCGATCCGACCGGGGAGGATGGCGTCGCCGGCCTCCCCGGTCCGGCGGGACCTTCGCAGGACGCGTTCGGGCCCCATCCGAAGAAAAGGCGTCGCCGGCGCGTCCGCAGGCCGCGCGGCTATCTGCAGCTCGAGCGCGAGCTCTGGGCCGACGGCGTACTCCACATCGCCGGCGTCGACGAGGCGGGCAGAGGGCCCCTCGCAGGGCCGGTGTTCGCCGCCGCCGTGATGCTTCCGCCGCGCCTCATCCTGCGCGGCATCGACGACTCCAAGCTGCTCCGCGCCGCGGTCCGCGAAAGGCTGGCCGCGAAGATCCAGAAGCGCGCGCTCGCCTGGGCCGTGGCGGCGGCGAGCACGCGCGAGGTGGACCGCCTCAACATCCTGCGCGCGAGCCACGTGGCGATGCGCCGCGCGCTCGCGCGGCTGGGCCTGGAGCCGCAGCACGTCGTCGTCGACGGCCTGGCCGTTCCCGACCTGGCGCCGCGCTGCACGCCGGTCGTGGACGGCGACCGCCTGGTGCACGCGGTCGCGTGCGCCTCGATCCTGGCCAAGGTCTACCGGGACCGGCTCATGCATCGTCTGGCCGCGCGCTATCCCGGGTACGGCTGGGAGACCAACGTGGGATACGCGACGCAGGAGCACCGCGATGCGATCGCGGAGCTCGGCGTGACGCCGCACCACCGGATGAGCTTCCAGCCGAACCAGCTCGCCCTCGACCTGTTCGGCGACGGCGAGCCGGGCGAGGACGCAACGAGTCAGGAGGCGCCGTGCATACCGAGCATCTGACCCACGTTCGGCCAACCCGGGTCCTGGTGGCCTGGCTCATCGCGATCGCCGTCGCGTCGCTGATCGGGCTGATGATCGCCTCCGCCGGTGCCGAGGACGGACCGGGCGCCGCCGGGGCCGCGCTCGCGGTCATCATCGGCTTCTTTGTCGGCGGCTTCTTCGCCGGCTTCCGCGCCATGCACGCGCCCATCCTGCACGGCGTGGCGCTGGGCCTCTTCTCGCTTGTGGCGTGGGTGCTCCTCAACGTCGTCGCCCGGGGGGCGACGCCGGGCTTCGGGTGGGAGGCGCTCACGCCGACCGGCGCCGGCGCGATCCTGCTGGCGCAGATGGGGGCGGGGGTGGCGGGGGCGTGGACGGGCTACGCGGTGGCGCTACGGGGCCAGCCCGAGCCGGACGACTAGATCCGCTCGAGCGATCGCCGTACGCGGTCGCGGAGTCCCCGCAGCCGCTCGACCGGCTCGTTGCTGAACACCAGCCGCACCAGCGTGGCACCGGACGGGCCCCAGTGGGTCATCGGGGTCGCGGCCACCTTTCCTCGCTCCAAGAGGAGCATGGAGGCCTCCTCCGCCTCGAGATCCAGCTCCGACGTGTCGAGGACCATCGACCACCCGCCCGCCGGCGCGCGCACGTGCAACCCCGCGAGCTCCTCCAGCACCACGTCGCGGCGCCGCTCCCATTCACGCACGGCCTCCGCGACGCCGGCCTCCGGATCGGTGAGCGCGGCCAGGGCACCGGGCTGCGCGATGCCCACGGCCGTGACGGTGTTGTAGATCGTGACGAGGCCGATCCGGCCGATGGCCTCCGGGGGTCCCACGACCCAGCCGGTCCGCCAGCCGATCATCCGATACTCCTTCGACACCGAGCCCACCGTAACCGTGCGCTCCCTCATCCCCGGCAGCCCCGCGGGGTGCAGCACGCTCCGCCCGTCGAAGAGGATCCGCTCCATGGCCGCGTTGACGATCAGCCACAGGTCGTGCTCGACGCACAGCCGCGCGATCTCCAGCCACTCCGCTTCGTCCACCACGGCGCCCGTGGGGATCGACGGGCTCATCACGAACATCGCGCGGGTGGCGTCGCCCACGGACGAGCGCAACGCGTCCCGGTCCAGACGCCACGCGCCTCCGTCCCACACCCAGGGCACGAACCGCGGCGTGGCCCCCGCCAGCCGCACGCGCTGGATCATGCCCGCGTAGGTCGGGTCGGTCACCACGACCTCGTCGCCCTCATCGACCAGCGCCAGCAGCGCGTTCAGCATGCCCGTCGTTCCGCCGGCGGTGATCACGCACTCCGTGCGCGGCTCGTAGGCGATCTCCGACGTGAGCCCGACCCGGGCAGCCGCCGCCTCGCGCAGCGCGTCCAGCCCCACGAACGGCAGGTAGCTGTTGGCGTCGTCGGTGCCCACGGCGGCGCGGGTGGCCTCGATCGCCGAACGTGGGGGCGGAAGGTCCGTGTCCAGGTTCTCCAGCCGCAGCACGTCGGGATCGCTCCCCGCGGCCTCGGCCACGCGGTCGATCGAGAAGCCGGGCACACCCTGGAGGCGGCGGACGGTCATGGCGGATCGAATCGAAGGTCGGCCGGTCCCGAGAGGACGGCCCCGCTACGCAGAGTGGCGCCCGATCCGGGGCTTCGCCACCCGCCCGGGAGGGTTATCTTTGCGCGGGCCGGTAGCTCAGCTGGCAGAGCAGTGGACTTTTAATCCAACGGTCGCGGGTTCGAGCCCCGCCCGGCCCAC
>DATHRK010000030.1:0-32095 GCA_035465395.1 Longimicrobiales bacterium
CGTGGACGGAAAGACCGTCGGTGCGGTGCGCGAAACGTTGGTGGGTGGTGCGGAAATTTCCTTGTTAGGCTGAACCGGCGGTTGACGGTCCATATCTCGTTGCTCGCGAATCTCCATTGCGGCGGTGGGTCAGCCTCCTGACCCTGGTTCGCGGAGCCTCATCGGAGGAAGCGTCACGTACGTTAGGGCACGCCATACCCACTCCATCGGCCCGAAGCGAAATCGGTTTGTCCACCACACAGAGCAGACGATCTGAACAGTGAAGAACAAGACGGCGTATGCCGTGACCGCAGCTGGTCCCAGCCAGAACGACTGGCCGAAGCCGAAGCCGTAGAACAGGGTGCCGAACATGACGGACCCCGATACGTAGACAGTTAGCGCCAATCGACCCGCAGCGCCGAGCGGGGCGAGTACTCGCCTCCCTCGCCCATGCTGGGCCAAGAGTGTGATGCCAGCCGCATAGCCCAGCGCCAAGGAAGTGGAGCCATAGGTGAATACGACATCACCAAACAGTTGCGGCAGGACCGTGGCGTGCTGCTCACCGAATACCTCATAGCCCGTTGTTGCGTTGAGCACCCGCTCCGCTCCCATGCCGGCTAGCCCGATCGGGAGACCCCACCAAAAGACTCTTTGGATCAGAAGTGTGTGCTTCGAAACGTCCTGAAAGATTCGCCGGCGCCCCACGTAGAGCCCCAGCAGGAACATGGCGAACACCGCCGGACTGGACTCAGGGCCCAAGGGCCGGCGGAGAGGGTTCGTCAGATGGGCGTTCGCTGCCATCACTTCGCGCATGGACCCAACTGCGATGACATGTGTTCGGCGATCTTCCTCAATCTCAGCCGTCGCTGCGGCAAGACGGGAAGAATAGTCAGCGGCCCGTACGACTTGGGTCGGCTCCCCAAGTGACGTCGCAACCCGCCCAATCGGAAACACTGCAAGGAGGGCGACGGACAACACCAGCAGTAGCCTCGGTGAGACGTTTCGGAACAGGACGAGAATGAGCCCGAGTTCCGCGTACAGCATCAGGATGTCGCCGTCGTAGATCAGGACGTGGCCAGCCCCAATGGCAAACAGGATAACCATCCGCCGGAGATAGACGGGCAGGAACTTCGAGCCAAGTTCACTAGCCCGAACGAACTGCAGAGCGAAGCCAAGACCGAACAGAAGGGAGAACAGCCGCCAGGACTTCGTCTCGAAGAAGAACCGCTTCACCGACCACGCCAACTCATCGAGGGGCTCGTTCCAGAAGAGTCCGCCGCTTCCAAAGTTGAACATGTTCACGAGAAGCACGCCGAACAGCGCGAAGCCCCGTACCATGTCAACGGCCTCAATCCTTCGGCGTGGATCAACCGGAGCCCGACCAGCAGCTACCGCGTCATCGGAATCCATCGTCGCGGTTTTCACGGCGTTCCTCCCTGCGCAGGACTTACCAAGCATCGGATAACCGACGGCCAGGCGTTCGCCCGATCCTCGGGGAAAGGGGGACGGGCCGGGTTTCGAGCGGGCAGGCAACTCACGAAGGTGGGTTGGCGGGAGCCTACTTCGCCAGCGCCCAGAGCGCCGGGAGCTGCGCGGCGATCGTGGCCTTCCTGCCGCACTCCGGGCACGCCAGGACGCCACGGAACCGCATCAGCGGGCCTTTAGGCGCCTCGGGGGCCTCCACGGTCCACCAACCAAGCAGGACGCCGAGAGGAGCCGGGGCAGCCATCTAGGGTCCACGGTTGATCTAGCGTCTTCTCCCGGTTTTTCGTTGAGCTGCCGGCGCGGAGCTGAGCAGGACCAAGTCCTCCAACTCCAGCGTACCGAAGGTGGGCTCGCGCGCTGGCTCACGCGGTCCGGCGAGCCCGGACGCGTGATCGGAGAGCCGGTGCGGCACGTCCTGCAGAACGGCTTAACGCTCAACGGCACCGTCCTGCGCAAACGTCCTACGAGACGCTCTGGGGCTGGGACGAGGTGGGGGGCGTTCTGGAAATCAAGGCGTTCCGCAGCGCGGGCTGGGGCAGCAAGGTGGGCGTCTGCGTCAGCTCCTGGATGGAGGACTGGTGGATCTCACAGACGTGGAGGGTGGCTGGTCAAGGTGGTCGAGAAGCTCGCCGGCGTTCTAGCCGGGGGTGCCTGAAGCGAAAAGGACCGCCCTTCGACATCCCGAGCGCACGCACGAGCCCCTACTCGGGTCCGGCCTCCGACATCAGCGGCCGACCAATCGTCTCGCCCGCTCCAGGTTCCGCGCTGCGTTCTCGTGACCGGGGTGAGCCTCGATAGCTCGTTCGAACCGGTCAATCGCCCCCGGGTAGTCGCCGCGCAGCGCGAGCAGGACGCCGAGGTTGTTCAGGGCGTCGGCATTGCCGGGCTCCAGCTCGATGGCGGTCTTATAGGCCCTTTCCGCCCGATCTAGCTGGCCCAAATCCGACAGGACCACGCCCAGGTGGTAGTGGATGTCGGTCATGGTCGGGTCGAGTCGGGCGGCGATCTCCAGCTCCGGCAACGCTTCGGCGCTGCGCCCGTTCTCGGAGAGAATGATCCCGTGCGTCTTCCGGACCTCGGCAATGTCGGGCATGAGACGGGCGGCTTCCGCGGCATACTGCAGCGCCTCCTCAAGGCGATCGTTTCGCACCAACACGGTCAACATCTGGTACAGTGTGTGAGGCTCCCTGGTTATCTCAGTGGCGCGTGTCGCAAGTCGCAGGGCTTCCTCCTGCTTCCCCGCCCAGCTCAACACGCGGGCCACATTCGCGAGAGCCCGGGCGTTGGCGGCCTCGTCGACACTGCCCTTGACGCGCTCGGTGATGTTCGAGACGACGGCGTCGTTCCACGTCGGCGCGGGGGTCGCGACGTTCATCTCCACCATCTCATCCAAGATCGCGAGGGCCAGCACGCGATGGGCCTCGATCGACGGATGGACGTGATCGAGAAAGTGTTCGTCTCCCGGAATCCCTTCGGGAGAGAGCTCCTCGATCAGCCGGGTGAAGTCCACCAGGCCGGTGGAGTTCTCGGACGCTACTTCGGCTACACCACGTATCATGGGCGAGAGGGCACGCAACGGCGCGACGTCTTCGTCCCGGGCCGCGGTAAGGGCCCGGCTGGCCTGATCGGTGTCCCCGAGGGCGAGCAGGGCCCTCCCGTCCAGGAACAGGAGTTCGGCGTCACGGGAGTCGGTGGCGAGCGCCTGATCGGCGAGAGCCTCCGCGTGCTCGTACTCCTGATTGTCCAGGTGCTCGGTGATGGAGTCCTTCAGTCGCTCGATCTGACGCAGCCTAGCTGCATCCAGCCCCGCGCTCGGTTCCGCCTTGAAGGGAGAAAAGTCCCGGATGTTCGACGCGGGCGTGACGAAGATGAGCTCTGCCCCCGACTCTCGGCCGATGCGGGTCATGCGCTCCAAGCTCAGCCTGAAGTGCTCGAGAACCGCGTCGCGCATCACATCGTCGCGGTGGTAGTCCCCCGGGCCGATCGACCTGTCCAGTACAGCATCGATCTCCGTGTCGAGCATATCCTGCGCCGGGTAGATGACATCGGAAAGTAGGCTGTACAACCGGAGGTGGGACGCGAGTGATCCCATGTCCCGCATGAACTCGGGGGTACGCAATAGCCGGCCGTACGTTCGCTGTTCCAGGAATTCGTTGTGTCCGGTGTAGATGATGAACAAGTCGGGTTCGTGGCTGGCCAGCTCTTCCATTACCCGCACCACGCGGTAGCTGGCATAGCTGATGCCGCCCGCGTTGATGACCTCCCACTGCATACTCGGGTCCGCTGCCGGGAGGAACGCGCGCAACCAACCGCAGAACGACGTGGTGTCACCGTACGGCCGACCGTAGGTCGTCGACCCGCCCAAACAGAAGATCCGCTTGACACCCGGTGCCTTTCGAGCCGGGAACTGCTGACGGTTGAACCAGTCGATCTTGGCGTCAGCGGTCCGGAGCACGCGTTCCCCCTCGGGTGTCGTCGTCTCGACGAAGAGCGGTGCGTAGCCGGCAAATCCGACGTACGGATCGGTCCTGTCGTTTAGAGGGGTCACGCCCGCGACGAAGAGGATTCCCTCGACCGCGGCGTAGAAGAGCAGCACCACGGCCAGGGCGAAGGCGACTTTCTCGATGTATCTAGTCATTTCTGTCCCTTGCGCTCGCACGCGCCGGCACCGCCCTCGAGGGTCGGGTTCGTGGGGATGTCAACAAATGAAGCCGATACGTGCTCCTGGTCAGAAAAGCGCATAGATGAACGGTGCAACCGCGGAGCCTTGAGCCAGCACAAGGACCAGGCTGATGAGCAGCAAAAATACCATCACCGGCGCCAGCCACCACTTCTTGCGGACCTTGAGAAAATCCCATAGTAGGCGGAGATTCGATTTTATCGACATCATATTCCTACGTGCTCAGAATGGTTTGTCGGGGCGACTCGCGGGACCGTCCGGCTCCACATGCACCCAATACGTCTTCATGGTGGCATCGGGCCGCTTCCCGAGCGTTTCTCCCGCAAAGACACGCATCGCCAGCCCAAGGGGCGTGATTACGAGGAAGAAGGCCAGAGTCAGGATGGTCCGGGTGACCACGGCGCCCAGCGCCTTACCGATCGCCAACCAGAACCGCTCTACCGGGCCCAATGACCGGGGGACGGCCAGTGCAGTGAGAAGGAAGACGCCCCCCAATCCTGCGACCCACGGAGCGACGGCGTGACCACGCCAATGGAAATATCCACCCAAGAGAGCAATCGCGCCCGCCATCACGAGACCGAATCTTCGCAGCTCCGCTTGCGATCGGCCGGAATCGTGCAAGTCCGGTATCTCCAGGTCGATCCAGTAGTTTTTGCGTGGCGGGTCAGTCGAGCTCATAAAGGCCTCGCCAGTCGACATCCTCTCCGAGGGGCTCCTGCTCTTCTTTAAAGAGCACGAGATCCTCCAACACGAGCACGTCCATCTCCGTTCTCATGAAGCACAGGTAGGCGTCCTCAGGCGTGCAGACGATCGGCTCGCCCCTGACGTTGAAGGACGTGTTGATAACGATCCCGTAGCCGGTCCTCTCCTTGAAAGCTTCGATTAGCCGACGAAACGGGGGATTCGAGCATGGTCCAACCGTCTGGATCCGAGCAGAGTAATCGACGTGGGTGACCGCCGGAATGTCACTTCGGGCCTGCTTGACCCGCTCAACCCCCAGGGCTCCCGATTCAGCCTCCGAGGGCGCAAGGCGGCGCTCGTCCTTGACCGGAGCCACGATCAACATATAGGGCGACGCCCGATCGATCTCGAAGAAGTCCGGGGCATCCTCCCTCAGACACGATGGGGCGAACGGACGGAAGGACTCCCGATATTTGATCTTCCGGTTCATGACCGACTGCATGTCTCGGTCGCGTGCATCCCCAAGGATGCTTCGGGCACCCAGCGCCCGGGGCCCAAACTCCATACGTCCCGAGAACCAGCCGACCACCTTGCCCTCGTCGATGTACTGGGCAGCCAACTCGGGCACCCGGCCAGGGCTGGGGCGGCGGTAGGCGATCTCCTGCCGGTCGAGCCAGACGGCGATCCGATCCGTCGAGAAGGAGGGACCGAGGTAAGAGCCCTGCTGTAGATCGCCTGAACCGTCCACCTTCCTCGGGTTGCCCAAGACTTGGTGCCATACGAACTGTGCCGCCCCGAGGGCTCCCCCGGCGTCACCCGCTGCCGGCTGGATCCAAATATCGTCGAAGATACCGGACCTCAGAAGTCGCCCGTTACCGACACAGTTCAGCGCCACACCGCCCGCGAGGCATAGGTACCGTTCCCCGGTCTGTTCACGGACGTGCCTGGCCATGCGCAGCATAACTTCCTCGGCGACCTCCTGCACAGACCGAGCGAGGTCCATGTCCCGCTGGCTGACCGGCGACTCGGGCTTCCGCGGCTCTCCGCCGAAGAGCTCGTGGAAGGCGTCCGAAGTCATCGTAAGGCCCTGGCAGTAGTTGAAGTACTTCATGTCGAGACGGAACGAGCCGTCTTCGCGGAGGTCCATTACCTCGTTCAGGATTCGGTCCACGTACTTGGGCTCACCGTAAGGAGCCAGTCCCATGACCTTGTGTTCGCCGGAGTTTACCCGGAAGCCGGTGTAGTAGGTGAACGCGCTGTAGAGAAGGCCCAGGCTGTGGGGAAATCGAAGTTCGTGCTTCAGCTCGACGCGGTTGGTGTCCCCAACGCCCCATGAAGCAGTGGCCCA
Organism: Longimicrobiales bacterium; assembly: GCA_035465395.1. Taxonomy (GTDB): domain Bacteria; phylum Gemmatimonadota; class Gemmatimonadetes; order Longimicrobiales; family RSA9; genus DATHRK01. The sequence continues at coordinate 6,174 of DATHRK010000030.1, forward strand.
CTCGCCGACTCCGTCAAGGGTGAGGACAGCCGCCCGCCCGTAGGGCGAGGGAAAGAAAGCCGACGCCGCGTGGGACTGGTGGTGCTCCGGAAAGTAGAGCTCGCCTTTATACCCGATCTGACTCCGAATAGAATCACCCAGCCAGAGCTTCTCCTTCAGCCAGAGTGGCATTGCCTTCATGAAGGAGCGGAGTCCCAGGGGGGCGTAGTTGAGGTAGGTCTCCAACAAGCGCTCGAACTTGAGCCAGGGCTTGTCGTAGAACGCTACAGCGTCGAGATCCTCGGGGCCGATCCCGCCTTCTGCAAAGCAATAGGTCACAGCGGAAACCGGGAAACCGTGATCGTGCTTGACCCGGCTGAACCGCTCTTCCTGGGCTGCCGCAATGACCTGTCCATTCCTCAGCAAGCAGGCAGCGGAGTCGTGGTAGTAGGCGGAAAGACCCAAGGTCCAGTGATCAGTGCTCACGGCCTCTCGCGTTTCAGGGCATGGTCTCTACCGTCGCCGGGGTCCCGTGTTTCGGCTGCATGGCCAATCCTGGTGATCGGCGTGCGTCGGCGTCACTCGCCGCGTTGAAGCGGCGTAAGCGACTGCAAGAAAGCCCACATCGCCTCGATCTCGACATCGCTCATGCCCGCCGTGTACGTGACGATCTCGGCCATCGGCGTTTGCAGACGCGTGCCGTCCGGGCGGATGCCTTCTCGCATCGCGGCGGCGAACTGCCCCGCGGTCCAGCCCCCAAGCCCGGCCGGATGCGGCGTGAGATTTGTCGCGGGCACCCAATTCGGGTCGCCGCCGGCCACGGGGCCTCCGGCGAAGTCATCGCGATGGCAGCCTGTGCAGGTCGCTGCCAGGTGTCGTCCGAAGTCGATGGAGGGCCCCTCGGCGGGAGGCAAAGTGGAGTGGGGCCGATCGTGCGAACCGATTCTGTAGTACGCGGGCGTGATCTTTCCCGTCGCGATGAGCAGTTTGCCGACCGGACCGATGGACACCGGCGGAACCTCGTTGTCGACAGCAGGCACGCTTCGCAGATAGGCGACGATGTCGGACAGTTCCTGGTCCGACATCTGCTGAAAGGACTCGGATGGCATCGCGGTCGGTGTTCGGTCCCGGCCGACTCCATGGCGCACGATCCGATCCCAGTCCCCGGCCGTGTAGTTGTCGGTGGCGGATCCCGCTCCAGCCGTGAGGTTGGGGCCGAAGAGCCGGCCGATCAGCGGCTCGTCGATCATCACGTCGCCGCCGAAGTCGTTTCCATGACAGTCTGCGCACGGGTACCGCGTTTCGATCAGGTGACGGCCCCGCTCGATCGCCCGCGCGGTGGCGATGCTGTCCGCCTTCTGCGGACCAGGTCCCGGCCGCGCAGGCCCGCTGTCTCCAGCAGGGAATGGGATGGGAAACTCTACCTCGTGGACGTCGGCCGCTCGGCCGTAGACCTGTGCGGTCTTCCAGGAGGCCCACAGGTAGAGTCCCGCCCCCAGGACGAAAATCGTGGCGAGGAGGTATCCGCCAGCCTTCAGCACCATCTTCATGCCACCCTCCGGTCGCGGGAGCGAGCACCGTCCGAGGCATGGGTTATCCCCTCGCTCGTACTCTTGTGGCATCAAGCATAGCCGCGCGCCCAACCGATGGGAATTCTGCCAACGCAACCGCCGGCTGACAACACCGCGGGCGGTTGTTACGCGTCGAGCAACCGGCGGATCACGTCACTGCCAAAGGCTCCACCATGAGCGGGGTAGATCCTGTCTACCGGATGCGCAGGACGCGCTCCCAACTGGCCCTAACCTCTCCGGGACCATCGGCGAAGATCGGCAGCGACGGAGACCACGGCGCGCACGGCGTAGGTTTCGAGATCGTTCCGCTACATTGGTCCGGGCGGCGAGGCGGCCGGCTGCACCGATCGCGCGTGGCGGGAAGTCGTGCCGGATTCGACCCTTCGAACGGCTATCGCGGAGGGAAACAACTACGTGTTCGGAGACGCCGCGCATTACGACGTCATCTACCGGGTGCCCTTCCCCCGGCGCCGTTGACCGACCCGGCATGCCCGCTCGCCGCCCGGCACGCTAGTCCGCGCTGCTCCTACCGCGCCTGCTCGATCCGCACCCCCGCCAGACTCACCGGATCCGGCATCAACTCCTCCTCGCCCGGCTCCGCCCCACTGGTCGCGAGCATGTAGGCGATCAGGTCGATGTACTCCTGGTCGGGCAGCGATCCCGGGGTGCTCTCGGGCATCGTGGCGCGGATGTACTCGTAGAGGGTGGCCAGGGATCGGCCGTCCCAGCGCCGCAGGAACGCGGCCCGGGCGAGGGGCGGGCTGGAGCGCATGTCGGGGTCGTCAGAGGCGCCGTCCAGGCGGCGGCCGTGGCACCGGCCGCAGGGCGCCTCGTACAGCGCGCCGCCGCGCTCGGCCTGGGCCGCGCTGAAGACGCCGTCCCAGATGGTCCGCATCGTCGCGGTTGGGGCCGCGGGGTCGTCGGACCGGGCGGCGGCATCCTGGAGCGCCACAACGTCGGGAACCGTCACCGCGCCGAAGTCGTTCTCCCACGCGCTCCGCACGTAGGTGGCGATGGCGGCGATCTGGTCCGCGGTCAGGTCGGCGAAGGGCGGCATCAAATTCCCGCCCTGACCGAGGATGGTCACGATCGTCGCGAGGTCCGCGAGGTTCTCGTTGCCGCTCAGGCGTGGAAACACATCGAAGGCGCCGCGCCCGTCTTCCCCGTGGCAGACTGCGCAGCGGACCTCGAAGAGCTCCCGCCCCTCGTCGGTCGGCGGGTCGCCGTCGGATCCCTGCGCGAGGGCGGGAGCCGCGAACGGCAGGGCCAGACCCGCCGCAACGGCGAGCGTCAGTCCCGCCGCAACTACGCGGGCCAGTCTTCGCGCGGCGGAAGCGCCGGGCGCCAAAACCCTTCGGGTCACCCTTCGACCACCTCCGCTGCCGCGTGCGTCCCGGCGATGAAGCCGTGCACGTGGCCCTTGCCCAGGCCGTGCTTGTTGAAGCCGCCCACCGCCTCGCCTCCGGCGTAGAGGCCGGGGATCGGGTCGCCCTGGGTATCCACCACCTGCTGCCGGCCGTTGACCCGGAGGCCGCCGTAGGAGTCGTGCCAGATGATCATGATCGAGAGCGCGTAGTAGGGCGGCTGCGAAATCGCGTGCATGGGCTCTTCCTCGGCCTCACGCTCGAAGTCGGGATCTACTCCCTCCTCGACGTAGCGGTTCCACGTCTCGACCGTTTCCGCCAGGTGCGTCAGCGGCACGCGCTGGAACTCGTGTCCGGCCTCGATCTTCCGGGCCAGCTCCTCGATCGTGTCGGCCTGGAAGAAGTACCCGTTGTCGGCCACGAACGGGAACCGCAGCTCCGCCCCGGTGCGCTCCAGGACGGCGTGGTCGAAGATCGCCCACAGCGGACCCGAGTAGTAATGCGGCGCCTCGGACCCCTCGTTGATCGCCAGAGCCGCATCGACCCCGTGGTCGTAGTCGTACATCTCCCGGATCCACTCGTGGCGGCAGTTGCGCCAGTCGGTGGGCACGTGTTCGAGGCCCTCGTGCGGCGCGCCGCCGTCGCCCGGGTAGGCGCTCAGGCCGGGCCGCTGCGGCAGGCGGATCTCGTTGAAGAAGCGCTTCCCGACCTGGTTCACGGCGATGAAGTGCTCGAAGCCGGCGCGGCCCACGTTGATCCCCGCGGCACCCCGGAAGCCGAACGTCGGGTGGCCGGGCATCATGCTGGTGTAGGCGTCGCGCGTGCCGAGGCGGGTCGAGATGTGATAGGTCACGGGGTAGGACAGGTTCTGGTGCATCCCGGCCAGGTTGGCGCCGACCCTGAGGCCCGCGATCAGCGCGCTGGCGTCCTGCGCGTGCGGGCCGAGCAGGGCGTGTCCGCTGGTGGGGAAGGCGGGCTCGCGCATCGCCGGGTAGAACATGCTGCGCACCTGCGGATTGCCGGAATGCCCGCCGCTCGCGAGGATCACCGCTTTGCGCGCCCGGATGCTCACCACGGGGCGGTCCTCCTCGATGTTGCCGTTCTGCCAGTAGCTCTGCAGGAGCTCGCCGGTCTCGGGGTGGTTGCGCGGCGAGTAGCGCGCCCGCAGGCCGATCACCCTGCCGGAGAAGGGCTCCTCGCGCACGAGCTCGTCGAAGCGGCGGTGCAGCATGAACTGGACGCCCTTCTCGCGCGCCGAAAACTCCAGCGGGCGCGCGAGGGCGACCCCGTTGCCGACCGCGCCGGGGCCCGCGAAGCGGCTCACGTCGCCCATCTGCTGCGGGGCGAACGCGCTGGTGCGCTCCGGGTCGGCCCGACCCGCGTCCTCGGCGGTGATCGTGCCCGCCTTCATGTCGGTGCGGTCGCCCAGCATGAGGAAGCAGCTCGCGCCGCGCGCGCGCGACAGGCCGCCGCCTCCGTGCGTGCCGAAGATGCGCGTGAAGCGGACGTAGTTGTCGATGAGGAACTGGCGCGTATCGGGGCAGTTCTCCGCCCACGCGCGCATCAGCTCGCGCTCGTTGTAGCGGTAGGGGCACTGGCCCCTGGGGGTGATCACCGACCAGTCGGTGACGTCGGTGAACAGCAGCTCGACGTCGTCGTCCAGCTCCTCGGGCTCCGCGACGGGGTCCACGGTGATGAAGCCCTCGGCGTCCTTCTCGCCGTTGATGTCGCGCATCTGCACGGGGTCGCCGCCGCCGAGGGAGATGAAGGCGCCGCTGTGCAGCATGCGGCCGCCCACGTCGTAGTTCTGGTCCACGATCAGCACGCTCGCGCCCAGGTCGCGCGCCCGGATCGCGGCGGTGAGGCCCGCGCACCCGGCGCCGGCGATGACCACGTCGGCCTCGTAGTCCCACTCCTCCTGGGGTGGGTTCGCCTCGACGGGCTCCGCCGCGGTCGTCCCCCGGAGGCTGCCGTCGGCGGTCAGCAGCGCGGCCGCGGCGAGCCCTTCGCCCGCGCCCGACTTGACGAAGTCGCGCCTGCTCAGGCCGCCGCCGCTCGTGGGCTGTAGCTGGTCCCGCCGGTCGTCGCGCGTGCTCGCCATGTCGGTTCTCCCTCTCCTGTCCCCCGCCATCCCGGCGGGGCTCGCTCACTTCGCGTCGCCGGGTGCGAGAGGCCGGCTCCGGAGGCCGCCCGCCCGTTCCGGCCCTCAGCTTTTTATTCGAGCTCGAACCAGGGCTGGTTTCGAATGCTCAAACGGCGCCGTTCGCCGCCGCTCGGCAAGGCACTCACAGTATCGAGCACTCCGCCGCCTGGAAACCGGCCTCTCCCAAGGCCGGCCGCGTGCCGACCGCGTGCCGGCGTCGGGCCCACGGCGCCAGACGCGATCCAAGGCGTTCCCCGATTCGCCCCGCTCGCCACGGCATCCACACGCTCTCACGGACCGAAGGAGGCCTGGCTGAGAGCCGAGCGACAGCATGAACGAGCGGCCCGAGGCTCGAGCCGCTCCACGGGCCCGCCAGCCACTCGCGCGGGAACGGCGGACCCAAACACAAAGGAGGATCGCATGCGCCGCTTCGCTCTGCTCCTGGTCACGCTGCTCCTGGCCGCCTGCGGGGACTCTCCGGTCGCACCGGAAAACGCGCCGCCAGGTGAAGCCGTTCGATTCAACTTCCTGAACGGGCCGGACAATCCGGGGGAAGCCGGGCTCTTCAGGTTCGAAGGAACTCCGCTGCTCTTCAGCATCTACCCGGCGGAGGACCTCTTCATCGCGCACTTCCAGGCCGACGACAGCGACGTGTTCTGTGGCGGCGGGACGAGCTTCGCACTCGCGGCCATCCAACTCGTGGCGAATCAGGAAACGGTGGAGAGGCGACTCCGCGCGCTTCGCGATGCCCCCGTGTTCATCTACCGTTGGTCCGACCCCGAACCCGACAACTGCGTCTTCTTCACGCAGAACTGGCTGTACAAGGGAACGCATTCGATGGTGGAGGTCGACAACAACCTCGAGGCGGGGCTCAACAACACCGGCGCGAATGCCTTCGGTCTCACCGCCGCGGGGACGGTGTACGATCCTGAGGGCACGCGCTGCAACTACAACGAGCACCAGAAGTTCATCTGGTACCCGGACCGGGACCGGTTCGAGAGGAAGAGCCGGGGCGCGCGCGTGAGCTGTCAGGGCAACGGGTAGCGCTTGCCCCGCGGGCGAGCCGGAGACCAGCAGTCGGAAAGCTCCGGCTCCGCCCGCGGTTGGTGGCCGCCAGGTGCATCGCAAGACGGTGTCCCTACGAAGGTGCGCCGCCTAGGTTGCGCAGGGTCCGCCACGCTCACCGGAAACCGAGAGGGTCACGTGCGCACGCGCCTTCGTCCGCCCCTCAGCGCGCTCGCGTTTCTGCTGGTCGCGGGGCCGGCCGCGGCGCAGGAAGACTCCGCCGTCATCGACGCCGTCTTTCCCGACGGCCGCATGACCGCGCAGATCGACAGCCTCATCGCGACGATCGAGCTGGCCGATGGCGAGGACTTCCGCGTGGTGGAGCTGGGCCGGACCGACCACTCTAGCCACCATCTGGTCTTCATCCGCGACCGCGAGATACCGCACCGCCACGACCGGCACGACCTCTTGCTGGTGGTTCTGCGCGGTCACGGGGGCATGCTCCAGGGGGACGCGGAGCGCCCGTTCGGCGAGGAGTCGATCGTCTTCATTCCGCGTGGCGGGGTGCACGCCCTGCGCAACGCGGCGTCTGAGCCGGCGGTCGCCTACGCCGTCTTCACACCGGCGTTCGATGGCCAGGATCGGGTCGACGCCTCGAAGTGATTGCGGGAGCTGCCTGCCGTGGGCTCGGACCTCGTTGGACAGGCGTCGGGGGAGGGGGCTGAGTCCGCGCGCTGACCCACCTCGGCCTTCTCGTCCTACGTAACCGCACCGCCTGCTCTACGTACTACCCGGCCCCTCTTCCGCCCCCGATCGGTGCATCGTGATCGTAGCCGATAGCGCGTTTCGTTGGACGCGAGGAGGATACGATGCACACGACCGTGACGCTCTGGGACAGCCTGTTCGAGGACGGCGCCCGCCGCCCCGATGCGCTGGCACGCGAGGACTCCGAGAGGGCCCGCGAGCTGGGCCGCGCGCTGGCCGCACGAGGCTGCGGCGGCAGCCCGCCCGAGTCCGCCGCGTTGATTTGCGAGAAACTGAAGGAGCTGCTGAGCATCCGGATCGCGGAGGACGTCTTCGTCAAGTCGTGGAACGACTCCGGGGCCTTCCGTAGATACCTGGACCGGGAGGTCTACCCCGCCGACCGGACGGTGGACGTGCCCATGATCCAGAGCAGCGTCACCTCCGTGCATCGTCCGAGCATCGAGATCCGCCGGGACGGGGTGCTCCTGGAGCGCATCCGGGTGGAGGTCGCGGTCACGCTGCACTTGGCCTACGCCGTCGTCGAGGTCCGGGGCGGCCGCATCCGCCGGATGCGCCACGGTCAGTGCCGTGGCAGCGCCGAGGTGAGGGTGGACGGGCAGGTGGTGGCGGCCGGGACGATGAGGGACATCGCCCTGCCGGTGGTGGTGGACTTCGGGAAGGGGATCCCGATCGCGCCGCGCGTCAGTTGCCCTCAACCGCTCTCGCGATCCACGAGGGTTTGCAGGCGCCGCCGCGCGGCGTCCACCCGCGGTTGGAGCTCGGGGTCCGCGTTCTCCCACAGTTGGACGAACTCCGCCAACGCCGAGCGCGCTGTCACGAGGTCTCCCCGCGCTTCATAGAGCTCCGCCAGCCGCTCCAGCAGTGGGGCCCGCGCCTGGCCGTCCCCGCGCATGCGGTAGGGGTTGGGCGTCGCCAGGTACTCCTCCCACGCCGAAATCGCTTCGTCCGGGCGACCGACGGCGTCGTGGACGCGGCCGATGTCCACCAGCCCGCACTCGGGACAGGTCGCGGTTTCGTGCACCTCGCGGAACGCCGCGAGAGCTTCATCGAAGCGTCCCTCGGCCAGCGCGATCTCGCCGCGAGCATTGGCGAGATCCGTCCGCTCCCCGCGCACGACGGAATCCGCGGCGGTGGCGAGCCAGTCCTCCAGCACGCCCCGTCCTTCGGCCGGCTGGCCGGCGATCGCCAGCACGGCGGCCAAGCCCAGCTCGGGCTCGCCAGGGATGGAGTCGAGGGCGCCGGCCGCCACCGCGCGTCGGACAGCGGCCAGCTGGCCGTCGATCGGCAGCCCGAGCCAAGCACGCGAGGCGAGCTCGGCGAAGGCGCGTTCGAAACGCTCTTCCGGCGGCGTCATGCGGTACGCACGCCCCGACTCGACCCGAAGGTCGACGTAGTCTTCGAGACGGCCGAATCCGCGCTGCATGTAGGCGCGTTGGAAGAGTGCGCCCGAGGCGTAGGTGGTCTCGCGGCCGCGCGCCTCCAGTTCGCGCCAGAGCCGATCGGCCCGTTCGTAGTCCCCTACCTGGGCCGCGAGGTTGGCGCGCTGATTGAGGACGTAGAGAGAATCCGCCGGGAACCGGGCCTCGTAGCGATCGAGGGCCTCGACGGCTCCCTCGGCGTCACCCCGAAAGGCCGCGACCATCCACTCGCCGTCGGCCACGAGCGCCCACGTGGAATCGATGGAGAGCAGCCGGTCGAGGACATCGGCGGCCGCGTCGTACTGTCGGGACTCCATCAGGAAGTCGAACCACTCGTTGAGACCTTCGACGTCCTCGGGGTGCTCCGCCAGCAAGCGTTCCAGCGCCGCACGACGAGCCCCCTCATCGCTCCTGACGCGGTCCTGGTACCATGCTTCCGCCAACAATCGCTCACGCGGGCTCAGCCGTTCGGAATGCTCCCAGGCGCGGCTGATCGCGATGCGCTGGCGGTCGGAATCGAAGGCGGAGGAGAAGCCGTAGAGTCGGCCGAGCTGCAACCACGCCATCGCGAACGTGCTGTCGGCCGCCACGGCCTGCTCCAGGAGCGCCGTGGCCTCGCGCGATTCGGGGTCGGCTCGGAGGATCCGGACCGCGGTCGAATAGCGCCTCAACGCCGGGAGCGAAGAGGTGGTGACGCGTTCTAGGGGCGGGCTCCCGCGAATCGCCCTCAGCGATTCCCCGATCTTCGCGCGGATGTCGGCGGAGAGTCGATCCACGGCGTCGACGATCTCGGTCGTGTCGCTAGCGGTCTGCCGGAACGAGGCCAGCGCGGCCTCGCCCCCGGGCGGCACCAGGCGGGAGGAGAGGACGATCGCGCCGCCGGCGCGGTGCAGGTCGGTCGTGAGGACCGCGGGGATGCCCTCCCGCACGGCGAGCTCGAGCGCGACCTCCTCGGACAGGCGGGCCGTGGAGTCGCGCTGCATGCGGCGCAGCGCGTCGCGCAGAAGACGCGGCTCGGCCAGACGCACCACCTCGGACTGCTCGAGGTCGACGCGGAGCGCCTCGGTGACCATCTCCGCGATGGCGGAATCGGCTGCCGCTCCGGCCACGTCCGCGAGCAGAATGGGGGCATCCTCTTCCAGCGCCCCCTGCGCGAGCAAGGTCGCCGCCGGACCGATGCCCAGTATCCGGCTGCCCATGAAGAGCGCGACGACCAGGCCGAGGAGCGCGAATGCGCCGACGCCGGCGCCCAGAGCGTTCCTCCACGTCAGGTAACGACTCGCGGAGCCCGTTTCCCTTGTCGGAGGCGACGGTGCGCCGGCCGGCGGGGACGGCGCCGCGTCCGCCACCCGGGCGGACGGCTCGGGCGCGGTCGACGGCGTACCGGAGTCGACCGAGGGAGCTTGCTGGTGCGGCGCGCCTTCCTGAATGAACGCCGTCGCGAGCACCACCGGCAGGCCTACCATCAGCAGGATCAGCACGGTGGGCGCGACCCAGTCGGGAAGGCCCAGCCCCTCCGCGAGATCCAGCGCGATCTGGTAGACGACCCAGGAGGCCGTCAGGTAGACCAGCAGGACCTGCCAGAGGGAGCGCTTGTGGAGCTCCCTGACCAGCCGCTTCAGGTCGGACATGTCACGGGGCGAGGATGCGCTCCAGGAACGTCTCCGTGCGCGGGATGCTGCCGGCCATCGTAAAGGGATTGTGCGACCCGGAGGGGTACAGGCACGCCTCGAACAGCGGGTCGTCGCTCCCGGAGGGCCCGTCGATCGGCGGGCACAGCGGCGTCGCGCCGCGGCCGAGTCCCAGCATGGTGTCGATCAGGCTCTCCGCCTGGCTGACCGCGACCACCGGGTCGAGCTCGCCGTGGTGCACCTGAAGGTCGGGAAGGCGGTCGGCGAACAGCACCGCCGAGCGGCGCACCAGCTCGGCCCTCACCGCCTGGATCGTCGTGGCGCCCTCGCGCAGGGGCACGATGAACTCGGCGTTCAGCACCTCGAGCCCCGGCAGGTCCCGCACCGTGCCCCGCAGCGCGTCGGCCACGACCTCCTGCACGAACGCGCCGAAGAAGTCGGTCGGACCGAAGAACTCCACCACCATGTCGATCGAGGGATCGCGCTCCGCCATCAGGAGGGCGACGCCGGCGCCGCGGCTCAGCCCGAGCAGCGCCACGCGGCTGGCGTCGGCTTCGGGGACCTCGGCGGCGGCCACGGCGAGGAGCGCGAGCGCGTCGTCCACGTCCCGGTCCCACGGCGATGCGTCGCCTTCCGATGTCAGTGCACCACCCGCGTAGCGCAGCTCCTCGGAACGGAACGAGGGGGCGACCCAGACCACGCTACCGGCCAGGGAGGAAGCCTGGCCGGAGACCAGGGTGACATCGGAGACCGAGAACCCGTCGTCGCCTCCATGGAGATAGCCGACGATCGGCAGGGGGCCCGGATCAGCGTTGGGGCCGAACGGCACGACGAAGGCGCCGTAGTGCCGGTTCCCGTCCACCGTGTGGGAGACGACGCGGATCTCGAGATCGACGCCGGCCGCGGCGCTCGTGTCGACCGACTCCACCTGGTAGCCCGAGGCGATGGGAGAGCGGCCGGCCCAGTCCGCCAGCACCGCGTCGATCTCGCTCGCCGTGGCCGGGGCGAACAGGACGTCGAGGTCCACTCCGGCGACGACCCGCCCGTTGGGCTCGGTGCCGCCGTCGTCGCCGCACGCGGCGATGGCGATCGCGAGGAGAGCCAGCACGGGGGCCGCGGCGCGATGGGGCGGCCTGTTCCTGTCGGCGCATGGCGGGTACGACGGTCGAAACATCGCGAGTCTCCAAATCCGGGTGCCGGGCCAATCTAGCCGCTCCGCGGACGGGACGCACAGCGGCCGCCCGGGCGCGCGACCAGGCTCGATCCCGCGCCGGTCAGCCGTCCGGGGAGCCCAGCTGCGGGAAGAACGCCGGCACCTCGCGCTGGTAGCGCCGGTAGGCTTCGCCGCGCGAGCGCAGCGCCTGCGCTTCGGTGGCTGCGACGCCGGTGCCGTGGCGCAGCAGGACGTACATGACCGCGGGCGCGACCAGCGTCCAGGCCCAGTGGGCCGAGCCCCACGCGATGGGCACGTAGCTCCACCAGTGGAGCCACTCGAAGAAATAGTTCGGGTGGCGAGATCTGCCCCACAAACCGACCCGGCACACGCGCCCGTCGTTGGCGGGATCGCTCCGGAACGCCGCGAGCTGCCGGTCGGCTACGGCCTCGCCCACGATCGCGACTGCGGCGATCAGCGCCCCCGCGGCGTCCACCCAACGCAGCCCGCCCTCCACCATCATGGCCAGGGCGAAGTGCAGCGAAAGCGCCGCGACGGTGACCCCCTGCGCGAGGAAGAAGAGCAGGAACTTCCAGGACGCCGCCTCGCCCCAGCGGCGGCGCAACGCCGCGTAGCGGCCGTCCTCTCCGGGTCGTCGCGCCCGCTCCAGCAGGTGAAGCGACAGGCGGAGGGACCAGGCCGCGGCGATCCCTGCCACCAGGATGCGACGCGCGGCGGGGAACGGGTCGAGCAGCAGCGCCCACGCGATCGCCGCGCCGCCGAGCCCCGCCGTCCAGACCACGTCGACCACGTCGGCCTCACCGCGGCGGCGCTGCTGGAACCACGCCCAGACCATCGCGAGGCACGCCCCCGCGAGGATCAGCGTTCCGCCGGGCAGGATCACCGCGCCCTCAGATCCGCCCCTCGAGAACCCGGCCCAGGTAGGCGTCGGGATCGCCGTCGGGCCCCATCGCCAGCTCGATCCACGCAGCCCGCTCGAAGGCCTGCAGGGCGAGGTCCCAGACGCACACGGCGTTGTGGTCGTCGGGCGCGGGCACCAGTCCGCCCGGCGCGGTCGGTTCCGAGACGAACGTGTCGTGCAGGAGCTCGTTGTGGTTCGCCCAGCGGTCCACGAAGACCTGGTTGTAGCCGCGCCCCTGGTGGATGCCGACGAATCCGACACCGTAGGTCTCGTGGCGGGACGGACGCGATGCGATCTCCGCGGCCCTGCGACGGGCCGCGCTCTCCAGGTCGGCGTCGAGCGCGCCGCCCGGCAGGCCGATGTGGTAGGCCTTCCAGCGCCAGTCGCCCGTCGTCCACAGCCCCAGCGGCCGTACGGGGCGCGTCTCGAATGCATCGATCATGCGTCAACCTGGGCTGGCGGGGCCCTCCTGGCGACCCCGTACGAAGTCACGCGCGTGGGAAATGTTTTCCGCGCGTGGCCGGGACCGTGCCCGCGGGCACCGCCAGCAACCCCCGCCGCCACGCGATCCCCGGCGTCTCGAGGGCCTCGTCTGCGCCTTAACTAAGGGCAATTATGCCCATCGGCCGAACAAACACCGCAACCTCGGCCGTCGGTTGCAGTGGCGGCCCCGCTCTTGCCCCTCTCCCGCGGCCTCCCCGCCTACTTTCAGGAGTGCGAGTGATGCGAAACACGGTGAAGATGGGGGCGGTGGCGGCGTTCGTGGCGCTCGCCCTGCCGGCGGCGGCGACGGCGCAGACCTGCGTCGGCGAGCCGGTCGGCGCGGGGCAGAGCTCGATCCAGTTCGGGATCGGGTTCCCGGCCGAGAGCGTGACGGGCTATCGGGGCGCGGTGCGCACCAACCCGGGCGGCCCGCTGTCCTACGAGGCTGGTTACACGTACACGACGTTCGACGGTGTCGATCAGAAGATGCACACGATCGGCGGCACCGCCGAGTACGAACTGCCCGTGTCGCAGGTCGGCGTGTGCGCTGCGACCGGGCTGAGCTGGAGCACGATCTCCGACGACCCGACGAACTCGAGCGTGTGGGAGATCCCGCTCGGCATCGCGGCCGGCCACGAGATCCCCGCCGGCTCGAGCCTGTTCGTGACCCCCCACGTGATGCCGATGGTGTTGTGGCAGCGGGTTTCGTCCGAGCTGCTCGGCGAGAGCTTCAGCGACAGCCAGACGTCGTTCGCCTTCCAGGGCGGGCTGACGTTCGGGACCGAGGCGTTCTTCGCCGCGGCGCGCGCGATGAAGGTGTTCGAGGACAACACCGATACGCGCTTCTCGATCGAGGGCGGCTTCCTCTTCTAGCCCCTGCGGCCGAAGAGGCGGTTCTACGAAAAGGGGCGGCCCGCCGGGCCGCCCCTTTTGCGTGAGAATGAGCGCGGGCGCCCCGCCCGTCAGTAGCTCCCGCGACGCGAGGAGCCCCGCCTGCGGGTGAGCGCGCGGTAGCTGCGCAGGTGCGCGAGGGCGTCCTGGCGGCTGCCGCGCACCTCCAGCAGACGCGCGAGGTTGTAGTGCGCGTCGGCGAGCCCCGGCTCCAGCTCCAGCGCCTGCCGGTAGGCGGCGATCGCGTCGTCCCAGCGCTCCACGTCCTCGAGCGCGACGCCGAGGTTGAACGCGGCCGTGGCGTCGTCGGGACGACTCTCCAGGGCGCGGCGGTAGTGGAATTCGGCCCTCTCCAGGCGGCCCGCCTCGTGGAGCAGGCGGCCCAGGTTGAGGTGTGCGTCGGCGTGCGCCGGGTCGCGTTCCAGCACGCGTTCGTAGGCCGTGGCGGCCTCGCCGGGCGCGTACGCCTCCAGCTCCAGCGCGAGCTCGAACCACTCGTCGCCGTCGGCTCCCTCAACCTCGGCCGTGCGCGTGGCCGCCGCGGCCAGCGGCGCGATGCGGCCCGCCAGCTCGGACACCTCGAAGTCGAGCTGCAACTGTCCGGACTCGGGGTTCCACGCGACCCCGCCGTGGCGCACCACGACGCGCTCGGCGTCCGCGGTGATGCGGACCTCCGAGAGCGAAGCCCCGGACGGCAGCTGGCCCTTCAGGATGGTGAGCGCACGCTTGACGCGGCGTGAAGGCACGCCGGCGTCGAGCAGGCCCTTGGCGGCGCGCAGCAGAACCAGGTCCTGGAAGGAGAAACGGTAGCGGTTGCCCGGGCCCCGGCCGGGTTGCAGCAGCCCCGCGCGGGCGTAGGCACGCACGCGGGCGGGCGCCATGCCGAGCAGCTCGGCGACTTCGCGGGTCGAGTAGGCCTTCACGGCGCCTCAGGCGGCACGGTCGGCGGCGGCGCGCCCTCCGCTGGCGCGGCTCAGCCGCCCCCGGCGGCCTTCTTCTTGGCGCTCGACTTCTTCGCCTGGGCCCGCTTGGCCGGTTTGCGCTCCGCGTCCTCGTCGCGGGCGAGGCTCTTCTTGAGCGCGTCCATGAGGTCGATGATCTGCGCCTGGGGCTCCTCCTCGGGGGCGGCGGTGATCTCCTGCCCCTGGATCTTTCCCTCGATCAGCTCCATGACCCGGGCCCGGACCTCGTCGTGGTACTTCTCCGGCTCGAACTCCTTCGACGCGACCTGCTCGATGAGCTGCTTGGCGAGCTTTAGCTCGTCGTCCTTCACGTCGGCGTCGCCGATCGGCACCTCCGAGAAGTCGCGCACCTCGTCGGCGTAGCGAAGCTGCTCCATGACGATGCCGTCCTCCATGGGGCTCAGCAGGACGAGGTACTGCTGACCGCGGGCGGCGTAGCGGCCGAGCGCGGACAGGCCGGTCTCGCGCATGGCCTTCGAGAGCAGCCGGTAGGCGCGGTCGCCCCCCTTGTCCGGGCCCAGGTAGTAGAACTTGTCGCTGTACACCCGGTCGACCTCGTCGGCGGGCACGAACTCCTCGATCTGTACCGCGCCGTCGCTCGTCGCCTCCAGCGCCTTCAGCTCGTCCGGCGTGAAGAGCACGTACTGGTCCTTGGCGAACTCGTACCCCTTGACCATGTCCTCGCGCGGGACGACGACGCCGTCCTTGGCACAGATGTACTGCTGCTTCAAGCGCGATCCGCATCCCTCGTGGATCCAGTTGAAGGAGACCTTGGCCGCCGACTCGCCGGTCGAGTAGACCTTCACGGGGACCGAGACCAGGCCCCACGAGATGTTCGCGGTCGCGATGGAGCGTGCACTCATGACGGACGTTTCCCTATTCGTTGGGACAGGGGATCCTCAAAATATCTGACCGGCGCTTCAGCGGGGCAACGGCGCGGCCTCTGCGGCCCAGCGCTCGTTGGCGGCACGCGCGGCGGCGACGAGCAGGCTCTTGACGTCGACCGGCAGCGGTCCGACCGACCCGGGAAGCACGAGCGGCAGCGCGGCGATGTCCACGTCCGATAGGCGGTCGACGATGGTGAGCGCCGCGAGGAGGGTGCCCAGCGCGCTGGGGTGGAAGCCGTCCGCCGCGTACAGCGACAGGTCGGCGTCCCGCTCCCACGCCTCGAGCCACGCCGTACCCGCGGGCAGCAGGATGCCATCGACCGCATCGGCCGCGTCGGCGTACGAGGACTCGACCCCCGGGAAATCGAACGAGCGGGCCGAGGACGGCCAGACCATGTACAGCGCCGGCTCGCCGCCCGCCGCGCGGATTTCCGCCGCGAAGCGAGCGCTGTATTCCAGGAGCGAAGGGCGCCCTTCGGTGGCGGACGGCCCCTGCTGCATCGCGACCACCTCCCAGCCGCCGGCCGCGATCAGATTGCGCGCCGAGCCCTCCACCCAATGGTCCTCGAGGCCGAAGTCGGGGAACGCCACGGCGCGCACGTCGGCCTCGACCCCGCCCGCCTCGAGCAGCGCCTCCACGACGCCGGGCAGATTGTTCGTATAGGTGAGGCTGTTCCCCACGAACAGGACCGCGAAGGCATCGGGTGAGGGGCCGGTGCCGGGCGTCGAGCCGTTGCCGCAGGCGACCGTTGCTCCGGCGATCACGGCGAGGAAGTGTGGGATTCTGCGTCGCATCGAAAGCTCGGTGATCGGGTCTCACGCCTCGGACAACCGCCAAACGCGCGAGGTTGCCCGCCCCTGACGCGGGGCTCGTCGCCCGCGCCGTCCTCCCGGGCCATATTGCCCACCATGGCACCCA
Organism: Longimicrobiales bacterium; assembly: GCA_035465395.1. Lineage (GTDB taxonomy): Bacteria > Gemmatimonadota > Gemmatimonadetes > Longimicrobiales > RSA9 > DATHRK01. Next base: position 22,267 of record DATHRK010000030.1, read on the forward strand.
GCAAGTCCGCGGCGTCCGCCGGACTCGACCGCTACCACGCCAAGCGCTCCGCAGGGGCGACGCCCGAGCCCTCCGGCCGACTCGGCGAGCCCGGCGGCCGCCGCTTCGTGATGCAGAAGCACGCGGCGACGCGCACCCACTGGGACCTGCGCCTCGAGCACGACGGCGTCCTCAAGTCCTGGGCGGTGCCCAAGGGCCCCTCTTACGACACCAAGGAGAAGCGCCTCGCGGTCCACGTCGAGGACCACCCCGTCGAGTACGCCGAGTTCGAGGGGATCATCCCGAAGGGCAACTACGGCGCGGGCGCGGTGATCGTATGGGACATCGGCCACTACCTGCCGCTCGAGCCGATCGACGAGGGCTTCGAGAAGGGCAAGCTCCTGTTCGAGCTGCGCGGTCAGAAGCTGCGCGGCCGCTGGACCCTCGTGAAGATCAAGAAGGCCGAGAACGAGTGGCTCCTCATCAAGGAGCGCGACGGCCTCGCCAGACCCGGCGAGCCGGACGATTTCGTGGAGTCGTCGGTGTTCTCGGGCCTGACGGTCGAGGAGCTGGGGGAGGGGATCGATCCGGCGGGTCCTGCGCTCGCGCTGCTGGAAGACCTGGAGGAGAAGGGCGGGGTCGAGGCGAAGCGGCTGTCCCTCGACGACGTCGAGCTGATGCACGCCGAGCGCCGCGACGCGCCGTTCAGCGACCCGGGCTGGGTGTTCGAGCTGAAGTACGACGGCTACCGGCTGCTGTGCGCCAAGGACGGCGACGAGGTCCGGCTGCTCACCCGCAACCGCAACGACGCCACGGCGACCTTCCCCGAGGTCGCGCAGGCGGTGCGGCGGCTGCCGTTCGACCACGCGATCCTGGACGGCGAGGTGGTCGTCCACGACGAAGACGGGCTGCCCAGCTTCCAGCGCCTCCAGCAGCGCGGCCGGCTCTCCAACCCCCGGCAGATCGCCACGCGCGCGATCGAGCTGCCCGCGATCCTCTACACGTTCGACCTTCCCGCCCTGGAGGGCCGCGACCTGCGCCGCCTGCCGCTCGTCGACCGGAAGCGCGTGCTGCGCGAGGTTCTGCCCGAGATCGGTACGCTCCGCTACGCAGACCACATCCCTGAGCGCGGCGAGGACTTCTACGCGCAGGTCGAGCGGATGCGGCTCGAGGGCATGGTCGCCAAGAAGGCCGACGCGCCCTATCGGAAGGGCCGCTCGCCCGACTGGGTGAAGATCCGCGCCGACCGCACCGACGACCTGGTCGTGGTCGGATTCACCGAGCCCAAGGGCTCGCGCGGCGGCATCGGCGCGCTGCACCTGGCCGCGTACGTCGGCGACGAGCTGCGCTACGCCGGGCGCGCGGGCAGCGGCTTCACCGACAAGCAGCTCGGCGAGGTGCGCGAGGAGCTGGACGGCATCACCGTGGACGAGCCGCCGTGCACCCGGGCGCCGAAGGGAAGGGGGCACACGTGGGTCGAGCCGGAGCTGGTCGCGGAGGTGCGCTACCGGGAGTGGACCGACGAGGACCTGCTGCGTCACCCGGTGTTCGTGCGCTTTCGCGAGGACAAGGACCCGCGCGAGTGCGTCCACCCGGCTCTGGAGGGGAGCGCGCATCCCGGCGATCGCGAGGAGGTGATCGCCGAGGTGGAGCCCGAGCGCCCGGTCGAGCCCGAGGTCGTGTTCTCCAACCTGGACAAGGTGTTCTGGCCCGAGGAGGGCTACACCAAGGGCGACCTGGTCGACTACTACCGGGCGGTGGCCGAGTGGATGGTGCCGTACATGAAGGACCGGCCGATCGTGCTGACGCGCTACCCGGACGGCATTGACGGCAAGAACTTCTTCCAGAAGGACGCCCCGGACTGGGCGCCGGAGTGGGTGCGCACCGAGACCGTGTGGGGCGAGGACGGAGGTCGCGACCTGCGCTACTTCGTCGGCGGGGACACACCGACGCTCCTGTTCCTGGCGAACTCGGCGGCGATCGTGCAGCACCTGTGGGCGAGCCGCCTGCCGGACCTCGAGCGGCCCGATTGGTGCATTTTGGACCTGGACCCCAAGGAGGCGCCGTTCGCCGACGTGGTCGAGGTGGCGACAGCCGCCAAAGCGGTCTGCGACGACCTGGACCTGCCGGCCTACGTGAAGACGAGCGGATCGTCCGGCCTGCACGTCCTCGTGCCGCTGGGCAAGCAGCTCACGCACGACCAGTCGAAGGTGCTCGCGGAGCTGATCGCGCGCGTGATCGTAGCGGAGGCAGGCGACATCGCGACGATCGTGCGCAGCCCGAAGAAGCGGGAAGGGAAGGTGTACGTGGACTTCCTTCAGAACGGCTGGGGCAAGCTGCTGGTGGCGCCGTTCAGCGCGCGGGCCGTGCCCGGCGCGACGGTGTCGGCGCCGCTGCGCTGGAAGGAAGTGAACGGTAGTCTCAGGCTCGAAAAATTCACGATCAAGAGCGTGCCGCGGCGCATGCGCGCGCTCAAGGAGGACCCCATGATCGACGTGCTCTCGGTGAAGCCGGACCTGGCGGGCGCGCTGTCCCGGCTGCAGGAGCGGCTGTGAAGGTGGGGCGGCGCAGGACGGCCGGCGGGGCCAGCCGCCTTGCGCTCGTCGGGGCCGCGTCTGGACGGGCCAGCCGCACTGCGCTCGTCGGGGCCGCGCTGACGGGACTGGCTACGCCGGGCCGGCTGCTCGGGCAGGATGAGATGTTCGGGACGGGCGCGGGCGCACAGGATTTTCCCACGCTGGAAGAGGGCATCCGCGCTTTTGGGGACGTTCCGCAGATCGCGCAGCTCGCGGTGGGCATCGCGGTCGCGCTGGCGCTGGCCGCGCTGCTCGCGTTCCACCCGAAGCGGCGCGGGCGCGTCCGCGACGAGGCCGACCTCTCCTATCCCAACACCATCCTGCTCTTCGCCGTGGTCGGCGCGATCGTCGCGCAGATCGTCAAGGTCAGCCCGGCGATGGCGCTGGTGGTGTTCGGCATCGGCGGGCTGATCCGCTTCCGGACGCGCATCGGCGCGCCCGACGACACGGGCCACGCGATCCTGGCGACGCTGGTCGGGATCGCGGCCGGGATGGGGATGTTCCTGCTCGCCGTACTGGGCACCGCGGTCGGCTGGGGACTCATGTTCGCCACCGAGGGCGGGCGCTCCTACCGGCTGCGGGTGAGGGACCTGAAGCGGAAGGTGGCGTTCGAGACGCGGGACGCCATCCGCGCGCTCCTCGCCGACGCCGGCTGGAAGATCCTGGGCGAGGCGCACCGGCCCGACCGCGGCAAGCTGGACTTCTACGTGCGGCACCCCGCCGAGACCGGTCCGGAGGACATGCGCGACAAGCTGGACGATACGCTGCCCGAGTCCGGCGGCCGCATCCGGCTGGAGGAGATCTAGCGGTGAAGCCGCGCGATGTTCGCTTCGACTCCGGCACCAGCAAGGGGGAGGTCTCCGGCCTCCTGCTGGCGCCCGGCGACGCGATCGCCACGTACGTCCTCGCCCACGGCGCCGGGGCGGGGATGCGCCACGCTTTCATGGAGGACATCGCGGTCGCGCTCGCGGAGCGCGGGATCGGCACGCTGCGCTACCAGTTCCCCTACACGGAGGAGGGTCGGAAGGCCCCCGATCCGGCGGGCCGCCTGATGAAGACCGTGCGGGCCGCCGTCGCCGAGGCCGCGAAGCTCACACCGACGCGGCCGCTGATCGCCGGCGGCAAGTCCATGGGCGGCCGCATGACCTCGCAGACGCAGGCGCAGGAACCGCTGCCGGGCGTGGTCGGCCTGGCGTTCCTGGGGTTCCCCCTCCACGCCCCCGGACGCGAGGGCACGGAGCGCGCCGACCACCTCGCCGACGTCGACGTGCCGATGCTCTTTCTCCAGGGCACGCGGGACAAGCTGGCCGACCTGGAGCGCATGCGTTCGGTCGTGGACGGCCTCGGAGAACGCGCCTCCATGATCGTCGTCGAGGAGGGCGACCATTCGTTCAAGGTGCCCAAGCGGACGGGCAAGACGCGCGAGGACGTGATCGAGGATCTGGCTGAGCGCATCCGGGCCTGGTCGATGACGCTGGCGAGCTGACGCCCCGTGTGTTACGGAGACGTCCGGGCTGCCGCGATCTCCTCGAATCGCTTGCCCAGCGCCGGCCCCGTCCCCTCGTCCTCGTGCTTGAAGAACACGTACGCCTCTCGCCACCCGGCCTCCCGCACACGGTCGGCCCACGCTTCCAGCTCCCCCGCCTCGTAGGCCACCTTCCGCAGCCGCAGGTACCCCCAGTCGGCGGTGGACTCGAAGGGAGTGGCGTCGTCGGGCGTCTCCGCGATGCACAGCGCCACGCCGTGCTCGCGCAGGGCGTCGAAGACGGCGTTGTCGTGCCACGACGCGTCGCGGAACTCCATGGCCGCGCGCGCGCCTTCGGGCAGCGTCGCCAGGAAGCCGCGCAGCCGCTCCACGTCGCACTTCAGGTAGGGCGGGAGCTGGAAGAGGACCGGGCCGAGCCGCTCGCCGAGCGTCGCCGCCACGTCGTAGAGGTAGCGGACGTTGTCCCCGACGTCCTTGAGGCGGCCCTGGTGGGTGATCCTGCGCGACGCCTTGAGCACGAACCGGAAGTCGTCACCGACCTGCGACGCCCAGCCCTCCAGCAGCTCCGGCTTGGGCATGCGGTAGAAGGTGTTGTTGATCTCGACCGTCTTGAAGTGCTCCCCGTAGTAGGAGAGGAACTTCGACTGGGGCAGGTCCTCGGGGTAGAACGACCCCTTCCACTCCTTGTAGGAAAAGCCGCTCGTGCCGACGCGCAGGATCACGTGCTTTTCCCCGGGGATAGCGGGTCTGGACTCATCGCCGCAGCTGATAGGCCAGTTTCAGGAAGAAGCCGTCGTCGCGCCGCTCGAGACCGTCGAAGCCGAAGCCCTCGCGTGTGTCCATCGACGTCCCGTAGCCGAGGAACGCCACGGTGCCCGGCGTCGGCCGGTAGGAGGCCAGCAGGTCGAGGCGCAGGCCGTTGGTCTCGCGCTCCGGGACCGGATCGCCCTGGACGAACAGCACGGCGCCGGAGCGCGCGGCCCGCAGGGCGTCCCGACGCTCGGAGCGGTACTCGGCCACGGTCCGGAAGAAGAGCGCTCGCGTGGGCTGGTACTCGACCTTCACGCGCGGGATGACCGTGCGGCTGAACTCGCTGCCGTCGCGCACGCGCTCGATACGCTGCACGGTCGTGCGCAGCTCGACGCGCAGCGATCCGGTCGGCCGGAGGTTCGCGGCCGCGGAGTACGTCGTGCCCGTGCCCTGGGAGCCCTCCGCGAAGATCGCGGTGCGACCGTAGCCGTAGGACACGCTCCCGTCGCCCTGCTGGAACGTCGGCGTCGACGCGCTGAGGGTGACCGAGTACCCCTGGACCTTGGCGAGCGGCTCGTAGGGAATGGGGTCGCCCTCTATCGAAAACGTCGCGAAGCCGTCGTACGCCCCGGGCAGGAAGCTCAGGAAGGCGCGTTGCGGATTGACGGTGACCTGCCAGCCGCCGCGGAACCGGACCGTCGCGTTGACCGTCTCGCTGCCCTCGAGCGCCGGCTCGCTGCCGAAGTCGTCGTAGAGCCACAGCCGGCTCGGGCCGAAGAACACCTGCACCGTCTCGATCGCCGCGCCCCTCGCGCCGTAGTACGTGAGGCGGTTGAAGAAATGGCCGTTCACGTTGTCGTTGCGCGGCACGAACCCCGACGCCGCCTCGAAATCCTCGCCAATGCCGTTGAGCTGGTAGTTGAAGCCCCAGCTGCGGCCCGTGCGGTCGAGCTCCAGCTTCCAGAGCGGGGAGCCCTCCGAATCGCCCGCGCGGAACCCTGCGCCGACCGTCGAGTCGGCGATCATGGTGGGGGCGAACGACGCGCCCGCCTGAGCCTCGAAGTAGTACATCCGGCCGAACACGTAGCGCACGTCCCCGGCGAGCACACGGCTGTACTCGGGGCTGTCCATCACGTTGCGGTCGGTGACCGTGAGCCCGACGAGCGAGTTCTCGCCGAAGTCGGCGCGCAGGCGGGCGATGTTGAACAGCGCCTCGGTACCGTCGGACACTTCGTCGTACGCGCTCAGGTAGGCCACGCCCAGCCGGCCCAGCTTGCCGGTCAGCTTCGCGCCGCCCAGGGGGTTCAGGATGCGGCGCGTGTAGATGAGCTGGTTCGGCGTGCTGAAGAGCTCGATGCCCTCCAGGAAGAACGGCCGCTTCTCCGGGAAGAAGATGTCGAAGCGCTCGTTCACCGTGACCTGGCCGACGTCCGTCTCGACCTGGCTGAAGTCGGGATTGACCGTCGCGTCGAGCGTCGCGTTGGTGAAGCCCAGGCGGGCGTTCAGACCCGCGTCGGGGTCGAGGTCGTCGCGCTCGAACGATCCGCCCTCGAGTCGCCGCCCCGGGACGGACGCCGTCACGAACGGCTGAACCTCGTAGACCACGCCGCGTTCGAGATCGCGCAGTCCCGACATCGAGCCGGCCTGGAGCAGGAAGCTGGCGTTGGCGCGCCGCACGTCGGTCCACGTGTCGCGGTAGCCCGTGCGCTGGACCTGCCGCAGCACGTTGATGCCCCAGGTCTGCTCGCCGCTCGACGGGAAACGGAGCGACTTGAAGGGGATCCGCACCTCGATCACGTAGCCGTCGTCGGTGAGACGACCCGCCGACTCGAAGATGAAGTCGGGGTTGGTGTCGACCGAGCCGCCGAAGATGTTGCCCGCGGACGACGCCCCTTCGGTCCGCACCCCGTCCTGCTGGACCCCGAGCGGGTTCACGCCGAAGAGGTACGCGCGGCGCTGGTCGTTGAAGGTGTCGAGGTAGATCAGCACGTGGTCGTCGCTGTCGATCGCGTCGCGGTCGGCGTTCGTCGCGCGGATCGAGGACGGCCGGCTGTCGAACGCCCGGATACCGAAGAAGATCGCGTCGGGCGCGTACCAGACGAGCACCTCGGTGCGCTCCTCGGCGGGGCGGCCGTCGATGGGCTCGTACTGGTGGAAGCCCTCCAGCAACGCGGCCTCGGCCCACACGGGCTCATCCAGCGAGCCATCGATGGTGGCGGCGGCCTCCAGGCGGGGCGCCTCGAAAGACTTGCGCGCCGGGCCCTCCTGGGCCGCGGCTCCGGCCGGGGCACCCGCACAGAGCGTCGCGGCCGCGGCGGCTACGAAGGACGGTGGGGCGGGCAGTCGTCGCATACGTACTGGTTGGCGCCCGGAGGCGATCGAATGTGTTCTCTCGAGCCGGCCGGCCGGCTGGCGGCCAGCGCCGCCGCCACGGCGAGCCCGAAGGCGGCACCCACCCACGCGTCGGTCGCGTAGTGGAATCCCCCGTACACCGTCGCCACGGCCAGCAGCGCGGTCAACGCCAGCGCGGCGAGGCCGATCCTCGGTAGGAAACGCATCAGCGTCAAGGAAATGGCGGTCGCCACCCCGACGTGGGACGACGGAAACGCGGTGCCGCGGCTGGAGGCGTTGCCCAGCAGCCAGTGCGTGGCGCGGTAGACCGGTCCGCTCTCCAGCCCCCCGGCGGGTGGGTCGAACAGGTACCGCGGTCCCTGTACGGGGAGGAAGATGAAGAAGAGGTAGTGGAGTACGAACGTCGCCATGATCGCCAGCACCACCTCGCGGAAGGCGACGCGCATCCCCCTCGCGTACAGAACGATCGCCGGCACGTAGATGATCGCGTAGTACGACAGGTAGGAGGCGTGGAGCACCTCCGAGAGCGGCAGCCAGGGCCAGCGCAGCGCCAGGTCCCGGCTCGGCTGGCCCCCGAACAGCGCGGCTTCCCAGTCCTGTACCAGCGCGTCGAAATAGCGGCCCTCGTGGACCGCGACGTTGAGGATCGACAGGTCGAAGTAGAACGCGGGAACGAGCAGCAGCGGGTACCAGTCGCCCAGCGCGCGGCCCAGCCCGCCGAGCCGCGCGCCCAGCTCCGCGCGGAGCCGGCGCACCGGCGGCGGGGCCAGGAGGACCAGCGCCCCGGCGAGGTGCAGGGCCATCCACGCGGGCCACGCGGGAGGTCGGCCGGGGAAGGCGAGCGCGGCCGCGCCGACCAGCAGGTAGCCACCCAACAGCGCGTCGACCACGGGCACGGGCGCACGCGCCCCGCCTCCAGCGGGTCCGGCGGTGCCCTCTTGGCTCACGCCGCGCCGTTCGCCGGGGGCGTCCACACGGCGGCCTCGCGGCGCGTCGGAGCGGGGACCGCGTCCGGGTGGAGCAGGCCCGCGAGGATCTCCACGCCGCGCACCACGCGAGGGCCCGAGCGGTTGAAGTACGAGGACGCGTCCACGACCCACGCGCGGCCCTCCGCGGTCGCCCGCGGCGCCGCCGCGCGCAGGCGCTCGGCGTGCCGATCGGCGTCCTCACGCGCTGCGGCGAGGCCGTAGCCGCACGGCATGATGAGCAGCGTGTCGGGGTCGAGGTCGGCGAACGTCTCCCACGCCACGTCGACCGACCGGGCGCCGGCCTCGCCGGCGAGGTTGTGGGCTCCGGCGAGGGAGATCATCTCGGGCACCCAGTGCCCGGGCACGAACGGTGGATCGAGCCACTCGATGCCGAGCAGCGTCGGACGCGGGCGCCCGGCGACGGCGCCGGCCACGGCGTCTAGGCGCCCGCGCAGCTCGGCGATGGCCGCCTCCGCCCGCTCCGGAGCTCCGGCGGCGCGCCCCACCTGGCCCACGGTCCCCAGGATCTCCTCCAGCCGGTGCGCGTCGAGGCTCACGACCTGCGCGCCGATGTCCCGCTCGGCCACGAGGTCCCTGACGCCGGGGGTCGGCACGGCGCACACTTCGCACACCGCCTGCGTGAGGATGAGGTCGGGCCGGAGCGAGGCCAGGAGGTCCGCGTCCACCTCGTAGACGCTGCCGTACCGCGCCATGGTCTCCCTCACGGCCCGGTCGATCTCGCCGCTGCCCATGCCCTCGGGGTCGAACCGCGGGCGGCTGACGCGGGGGCGGTCCAGCACTTCCTCGGGGAAGTCGCACTCGTGCGAGATCCCGACCAGGCTGTCGGCGAGGCCGAGCCCGCACACGATCTCCGTGCCGCTGGCTAGGAGGCTGACGATGCGCATCGCGTCGCGCTGTGGGATGAACGAAGCGCCGACCCCCGCGAGGGCCGGCGCTCGGGTGGGCCGGTCGGGGCGCGGGGAGACTAACGGCCCGCGGCGGCGCCCGCACTCCCTCCTGCGCCGGCTTCCCCCAGCGGGCTGGTGAGGATGTAGTCGTTGTCCGCCTGGGCGCCGTGGCAGGACTGGCAGCCCCCGAGGCGGCCCGCCATGGCCATCCCGTCCGGCGTACGGTCGGGCGTGCCGTCCGGCAGGAACTTCGCGAACCACCAGTCGTTGTGGTCGGGATTGTAGCCCCCGCCCGCCTTGTACATCGTGGTGATCGCGGCGAGCGTGCCGTCGGGTGTGAAGTTGTCCTTCACCACGAACGAGCCGCGGGGCAGGGTGGTCGCGCCGTCGTCCAGCGCGGCCGCGGCGACCTCGTTGAGGCGCGTCGTCAGCAGCATGCCGTGCGGTTCGCCGCCCTCGTACCGCTCGACCGTGCCGGGCCACAGCTCCCATTCGCCGTACGACGCTTCCTGCATGTAGGCCCACACGGCCGCGGCGGTGGTGTCCACGTCGGCCGCCACGGGGCCGGCGTCGACCGTCGCCTCATCCGCGCCGGCAGTGCCGGCCGCGTCGGTGCCGGCCGCGGCGTCGGAGCCTGCGTCGCCCGCGTCGGCGCACGCGCCCAGCGCGAAGAAGCCCGCCGCGAGGAACATTCTGGCCATCCTGGAGTGCATATTGCCTCCCAGCTCGGGTTGTCGTGGAGGAGCCGATCTGGAGAGCAAATCTTTCTGCGGTCCGCCGGGTTCCCGTGAGGCCGCCCGGTGGGAGGAA
>DATHRK010000031.1:0-16950 GCA_035465395.1 Longimicrobiales bacterium
GGCGGTGGCGGCCCTCGCGCTCTACGAGGCGCGCCGCAGGACGACGGGCGACGCCGAGCCGATCCGTCGGCTCGAGGCCCGCCTGCAGGATCTGGCCACCCAGCTCGGGGGGCGGATCGAGGATTCCACGCAGGCCGCCCGCGGCCTCACGGGCCTCGTGGATGGCCGGCTGCGCGACGCCGGCCGCTCGCTGGCCGAGGTCCAGACCCAGCTCGCGCGGCTCGACGAGGCCACCCGCCAGGTGGAATCCGTGGGGCGTTCCATCGTCGGCCTGGAGAAGCTCCTGGCAGCGCCCAAGCTGCGGGGCGGGCTAGGCGAATGGACGCTCGATGGCCTGCTCGCGGAGGTGCTGCCCGCCGAACGCGTCCTTCGACAGCATTCGCTGCCATCGCGCGGGACGGTCGTCGACTTCGCCGTGCGGGCCGCAGACGATCGCCTGCTCTGTATCGACAGCAAGTTCCCGCTGGAGTCCTTCCAGCGTCTGCTCGAGGCGCAGGAGACCGGGGGCGACCGGGCGGCCGAGGCGGCCGCGCGGCGGGGCCTGCGGTCCGCGGTCCGCGGGCGGGTGGACGAGATTGCGGACCGCTACATCTGCCCGGCAGACGGGACGCTGGACTTCGCCTTCATGTTCGTGCCGTCCGAGGCGATCTACTACGAGCTCGCGGTGCGCGACGCCGACGGCGGGCGCTTTCTGGCGTATTCCCGGGAGCGGCGGGTGGTCCCGTGCTCGCCCAACACGCTGTACGCCTACCTCCAGGCCGTACTGCTGGGCCTCAAGGGGGTACGCGTCGCCGAGCGGGCCCGCGCCCTCCACCGGACGCTGGAGCACCTGCGTTCCGACGTGGGGCGCGCCCGCGAGGTGTTCGCGCGGTCTTCGCGCCAACTGGACCACGCGGGCCGCAACCTGGACGAGGCCGGCACGACGCTCGCCGACATCGAACGGCGGCTGGACGCGAGCCTCGCGCTGGAGCAGGGACCGGAGGAAGAGAACCCGCCCGGTCGGATCGCCTCACCGCCCGAGCGAATCGAGGCCGACGGCGGGCCGCCGGAGGATGTCCGGCTCTACTGAGGCGGCACGCGGGGTCGGCCGCTACTCCGCCGACGGCCCGTGCCCGCCCGCCGGCAGCGGCACGCTCTCCGGCGCGCCGTCTCCGGCGCTCGCCGCCGGCTCCACGACCGGCTGCGGCAACTCGAAGCCGATGCGGCGCGTCCCCATCGGGCTCTCCTGCTTGAGCGTGGCGAGGATCTGCTGGTACTCGGCCTCCATCTCGGGCGTCACCGAGGCGCGCGTCGCCTCCAGCGCCGTATGGAACAGCGCCATGGGCACGACCTCCATGTCCAGATCCTCGCGCAGCGCCTCCAGTCCGGCGCGCCGGACCAGGTCTTCGAGGTCCGCTCCCGTGTAGCCCTCGGTCTTCCTGGCCAGGTCGTCCAGGTTCACGTCGGGCCCCAGCGGCATGCTCGCCGTGTGGATGCCGAGGATCCGGCGACGCCCCTCCTCGTCCGGCACTGGCACGTAGAGGAGCTCGTCGAAGCGACCGGGCCGCAGCAGCGCGGGGTCTACCAGGAGCGGTCGGTTGGTGGCGCCGATCACGACGACGCCGCGCAGCGTCTCCAGGCCGTCCATCTCCGAGAGCAGGGTGTTGACGACGCGCTCGGTGACCGCCGGCTCCCCGCGCATGCCTCCGCGCGGCGGCGCGAGAGAGTCGATCTCGTCCAGGAAGATCACGGTCGGGGCGACCTGGCGGGCGCGCGCGAACAGGCGGCTCACCTGCTGCTCGCTCTCGCCGTACCACTTGGACAGCAGGCTCGAGGACTTGGTGGCGATGAAATTGGCCTCGGCCTCGCGTGCCACGGCTTTCGCCAGCAGCGTCTTGCCGGTGCCAGGCGGTCCGAAGAGGAGGAAGCCGCGCGCCGGCCGGATGCCGATGCGCTGGAACGCTTCCGGGAAGCGAAGGGGCAGCTCGATGCCCTCTACCAGCCGCTCCTTCGCCTCGCCCAGGCCGCCGATATCGCCCCACGTGACGTCGGGCACCTGGATCATGATCTCGCGCAGCGCGGACGGCTGCACCCGGTGCAGCGCCTCGTCGAAGTCGTCGGTGGTGACGCGCAAGGCCTCCAGCACGTCGGAGGGGATCTCGCCGGCGGCGATGTCGATGTCGGGCAGCGCGCGGCGCAGCGCCTCCATCGCCGCCTCGCGGGACAGCGCCGACAGGTCCGCTCCCACGAAGCCGTACGTCCGGCGCGCGAGGCGCCCCAGGTCGACGCGCCAGTCCAGCGGCATGCCGCGCGTGTGGATCGCCAGGATCTCCCGCCGGCCGTCGGAATCCGGCACGCCGATCACGACCTCCCGGTCGAACCTGCCCGGCCTGCGCAGCGCCTCGTCGATCGCCTCGACGCGGTTGGTGGCGGCGACGACGATCACGTTCTGCCGCGGGTTGAGCCCGTCCATGAGCGTTAGGAGCTGCGCGACCACGCGGCGCTCGACCTCGCCCGACGCCTCCTGGCGCTTGGGCGCGATCGAGTCGACCTCGTCGATGAACACGATCGACGGCGCCTGCTGCTCCGCCTGCTCGAACACCTCGCGCAGCCGCCCCTCCGACTCGCCGTAGTAGCGGCCCATGATCTCGGGCCCGGCGATGTGCAGGAACGCGGCATCGGACTCGTTCGCGACGGCGCGCGCGAGCAGCGTCTTGCCGGTCCCGGGCGGGCCGTAGAGGAGCACGCCCTTCGGGGGGTCGATGCCGAGCCGCGTGAACAGCTCCGGGTGCTTGAGCGGCAGCTCGACCATCTCGCGGATCTGGTCGATCGCGTCGCCGTGCCCGCCGATGTCGTCGTAGGTGACGTCGATCCGCCGGGCCTCCTGCGGCTCCGTGTACTCGGGCAGCAGCTCGATCTCGGTATCTTCGGCGACCCGCACCACGCCGCGCGGCGTGGTCGACACCACCACGAGGCGGATCTCCTGGAGGGCGTACGCAGGCTGCTGGAAGAACGTGCGGAACACGTCCTCGGGGAAGCCGACGCCCTCGGCGCTGGAGGACGGCCGGTAGACCGCCGTCGAGATCACGTCGCCGGTGGTGAGGGGCCGGCGGAAGAGCGTCCTGCGCAGGAGCTCCGGCGAGCCCGAGAGGCGCACGTTGGGCTGGGCGGGGGCGAGCGTGACCTTGCGCGCCGGGCTGACCTCGGCCCGACGGACGAGCACGTGGTCGCCCATGCCCACGTCGGCGTTGGCGCGCTGCAGGCCGTCCAGGCGGATGACCTCGAGGCCCTCGTCCTCGGCGTAGGGCGGGAGCGCCACCGCCACCGTCGTGCGCTTGCCCTCCAGCTCGATGACGTCGCCTTCCTTGACCCCGAGCTCCTCCAGCTCGGCGCTGCCCAGGCGCGCGACGCCCTTCCCCACGTCCTGCGGCTTGGCCCCCGCCACCTGGAGGCGCACGCTCGGCCGCTTCATCCTGATCCCCTCCTCCTCACCGACGCTGCCATGCCGACCCGACCGAAGCCTACGCGTCGGCGCGCGCGCGCGCCACGCCCATTGGCACGCGCCGGCCGCCGCCCGTTACACTCCCGGGCGATGCTTCGGGGCGCCGTTGCGCGGCCGTGACGCGACCGGCATGGAGCATAAACCCCACCACCCCCTACGGCATCTCAGAGACCGAACAGACGACGCGGCGCCCCCGGGAGGTCGCGCAGACGGCTGAACGGCCACGGCACCCCATGGATTGGACCAACTGGCTCCAGTGAGCGCGGTGAACGGGACGATCGCGGCGGACGAACAGGGTGAAACGCCCGACGTGGTGGCGAGGGCCCAGCAGGGCGACGCCGACGCATTCGAGGCGCTCTATCGGCGCAACGCGGGGCGCGTCTACGGACTGTGCCTGCGCATGCTGGGCGAGCAGAACGCCGCCGAGGAGCTGACGCAGGACGTGTTCGTGAGGGCGTGGCAGAAGCTCTCGCTGTTTCGCGGGGACAGCGCGTTCTCGACCTGGCTGCACCGCCTCGCGGTGAACGTGGTGCTGCAGCACCTGAGATCGCGCAAACGCCGCGAATCGCGTTTGAAGCTGACCGACGACGTGACGACGCTGGCCGGCTCCGTCGGCCCCGCGCACGTCGGCAAGAGGATGGACCTGGAGAAGGCGCTGGACACACTGCCCGAAGGGGCGAGGACGGTCTTCGTGCTACACGACATCGAGGGGTACAAGCACGCGGAGATCGCCGACATGACCGGGACGGCGGTGGGGACCTCGAAGGCCCAGCTGCACCGAGCCCGGCGACTGCTGAGAGAGGTACTGGCATGAACGGAACGCACCTGGACGAGACGCGTCTGCACGACGCCGCCGACGGCACGCTGTCGGGGGCGGACGCGCGGGCGGTCGATGCGCACCTGGCGGCTTGCGCCGCGTGCGCGGAGCGGGTGCGCGCCATTCGCGACCTGCTCGACGAGGCGCGCGGCCTGGCCGTTCCGGTCGAGCCCGCGCGCGACCTGTGGCCCGGGATCCGGGATCGCATGGCCGGCCGCGAGAACGAGGTAGCCTTCCCGGCGCCGGCGCGAGCCGACGAAGCCGCGCCCCGCGTGCGCCGCGCGTGGCCGCCGGCACTGCGCATCGCCGCGTCGGTGGCGCTGCTCGTGACCGGCGCCGCGGCCGGCGTGCTGATCGCGCGAACGGGCCAGACGAGCGGAGCACCGGAAGCGGCGGCGGGATCGCCGCCGTCCGACGTGACCCTGGTGGCCGATCCCACGGATCTGCGCGCTACGGTCGCGAACGAGTACGAGAACCCGGTCGCGGGGCTGCAGGCGGAACTGGATCGCCGGCGCGACGAGCTGCCGCCCGAGACCGTCGCCGAGATCGAGCGGAATCTGGAGATCGTGGACCGCGCGATCGAGGCGGCGATGGCGGCGTTCGACGAAGCGCCGGACAATCCCGTACTGCCGCAGATGTTGCAGAACGCCTACGGGCGCAAGGTGGAGTTGCTCGAGCAGGCCGTGCGCCTGCCGCGGACCATATAGGAGTTGACGATGCGATCGATCATCCGAACGGCGACGGGACTGGCTGCGGTCGGCCTGTTGCTCGCGCTGCCCACGACCGAGCTGCGCGCGCAGGGCACCATCGACCAGACGCGAACGCTGTCGCGCGACGGGACGGTCGAGGTCGAGAACCTCGCCGGGTTCGTCCGGGTGCGTGCCTGGGACCGGAACGAGGTGCGCGTGACGGGCACCCTGGGCCGGAACGTCGAGGGCGTCGACGTCGAGGGTTCGAGCAACCGCGTCCTGGTCCGGGTCCGACACCCACGCCGCAGCGGGTCGTGGAGAGGCTCGGGCACGGAGCTGGAGATCCGCATGCCGGCGGCCGCCGGCCTGCGCGTGGAAGCCGTGTCCGCAGACATCGACGTGGAGGGCATAGGCGGCCGTCTCGACCTCGAGTCGATCAGCGGAGACGTGGATATCCGCAATGCCAACGGCAGGGTGCGGGCGGAATCGGTGAGCGGCACCCTTCGCTACTCGGGCTCGAGCGACGAGCTGACCCTGGCCGCGGTGAGCGGCGACGTGGTGGTGTCGGGCGTCGACGGCGCCGATATCCGCGTTAGCTCGGTGAGCGGCGACGTCGAGGTCGAGGGCGGCACGTTCCAGGACGGCACGTTCGAGACCGTGTCCGGCTCGGTGACCTTCCGCGGCGCGCTGTCCCGGAACGGTCGCTTCGAGTTCGAGAGCCACAGCGGCCGCGTGATCCTCGACCTGACGGGACCGGTCAACGCTACGTTCGAGCTGTCCACCTTCAGCGGTGACCTGCGCGGCTCGGTGGGCAACCTGGATGTCGCCGACTTCGTCGAGCGGACGAGCCGGTGGACGCCGGGCAAGGAGGGCACGATGCGCGTGGGGGATGGGAGCGCGTCGGTGGATGCCAGCAGCTTCTCGGGCACCGTGGAGATCCGCCAGCGGAGGTAACGGCCCGGCCGGTGCCGCGCCCGATTCAATCCGGAGGAGGCACCGGCGCGGGGGTCGGCACGGGCCATTGCGACCCCGTCGGGCGGGCCTCGTCGACCCCAGCCTCGATATCGGCCTCGCGCAGCCGGCTTCTCACCGTGGCGCGGAACGTCGCTCCCTCCCCAGGAACGGACTCGACCGTCAGCGCGCCGCCGAGCAGCTCGCACAGCCGCCGCGACACCGCCAGCCCGAGACCGGTCCCTCCGCGCCGCCTCGTGTGCGGGTTCTCCACCTGCCAGAACGGCTCGAAGATCCGCTCCAGGTCGCGCGATCCGATGCCCGGGCCCGAGTCGCTCACCAC
Organism: Longimicrobiales bacterium; assembly: GCA_035465395.1. Classification (GTDB taxonomy): domain Bacteria; phylum Gemmatimonadota; class Gemmatimonadetes; order Longimicrobiales; family RSA9; genus DATHRK01. Next base: position 6,282 of record DATHRK010000031.1, read on the forward strand.
GAACGTGCAGGCCTCCGGGGCGACCTCGGCGGACAATCGCACCCAGCCCGACTCGGTGAACTTGACGGCGTTGGTCAGAAGGTTGAGCAGCACCTGCCGCACCTTCTGGGGGTCGGTCATCAACTCCACGTCGGGGACCTCGTCGACGACGAATCGGAGGCCCCTCTCACGCGCCAGCGGCTCCGCGACGGCGGCGACGTCGGCGAAGATGGCGGGCAGCGTCGTCTTCTCCACCCTCGGCCTCTCCCGGCCGGCGTCCATGCGCGAGTAGGTGAGGATCTCGTCGATGATCTGCAGGAGGTGCCTCGAGCTGATGCGGATTCGATCCAGATGCGAGCGCTGCTGGTCGGAGACCGGCCCGCCGATGCCCGCGTGGATCAGGTCGACGTAGCCGAGGATCGAGTTCAGGGGAGTGCGCAGCTCGTGCGACATCACGGCCAGGAAGTCCGACTTCGCCCGGCTGGCCTTCTGGGCGTCCATGTACAGCAGGGCGTTGTCGATCGATAGCCCCGCGCGCTGTCCGAGCTCGAGCGCCAGCGCGACCTTCCCGTCACGGAAGCGGGGCTCGCGGGTCTGGACGAGCGTCATCGAGCCGAGCACCCGGCCCCTCGCGGTGATGGGGACCGACAGCGTGGAGCGCACCCCGAGCCGCCTGGCGAGCTCGAGCCGCCTCGGCTGACGGGCGTACCGGCGGAGGTCCTCGATGCCGAGATCCTGGAGATGGACCGGCTCGCCACTACGGATCGCTCGCGCCGCCGGATGCTCCGAATCGAGGTCGAGCGCGAAAGTCGCTTCCAGCTCCCGGAGGAGGGGCGTGCGCTCGGGATTGGCGCCCCCGCCGCAGACGCGGCGCACGGTCCCCGGGCCGGTGAGCACGTCCAGACAGCACCAGTCGCACAGCGCCGGGGCGAGAATTTCGGCCAGATGGCGCACCGACTCGCTCCAATCGAGCGAGGAGGCGAGCGCGCTGCTCGCGTCGAGGAGGAAGCGAGCCTCCGATGGCAGGTACGCTCTGTCGGGCACGGTCGGAGCGTCGCGGTCGGTCACAGGGGCGGGAGGTGGGAGCGCGCCAGCGAGGCCGTCAGCACCGCCGACGGCTCCCCGACTCGGGTCCACGCGAAGACCAGGTCGTCGCCCGCCACCACGAAACGTGGAAAACCGCTCGCGCGCTCCGCCGCGGTCCGCGTCACGACCACGTGGTCGCCGCTGGCCCCGGCCGCGCCGACCCGCCGCACGCGCACCTCGGCGCCGTCGGCGGTTCGCTCGAGCCAGCTCACCGCCGCCGCGGATGCGTCCAGCATCTGCAGGTCGACGCGCCCCTCGGGCGACCCGTCGTCGACTTGGACGGGGTCTCCGAAGGATCGCCCACCGTTCCCGGAAAACGCCACGTTGACCACCGGCGTGTCCCGGGCCGCGGTGAACCACGCCACCGCCACGACGTCGTCGCGGGCGGCGACCGCAGGCCCGTTGACCGGGCACGCGGGGATGCGCCAGCCGTCGGCGTGGACGATGCGAGCGGGCTCCCAGCCCGCCGCGGTGCCCCGGCGGACCGCGATGTCGCGGACCTCGTCCTCGGTTCGGTCGCGGTAGGCCACCACCACCGCCTCGCCGACCCGCACGGCGTCGTTCTGGCAGCAGTCGCACGTACGGTCGTCCAGCAGCTCCTCGTCCAGTGGGGTGCCTCCGAGCCCCTCGAAACGGGCGTAGCGGAGGGTCATCGCGCCCGGGCCGTGCCCGCCCGCCTCGGCTCCCGCACCCCCGCCCTCCGCACGCTCGCCCTCCGCCGGTTCCCCGTGCCCGCCCGCCATGGCGCGGCCGTCCAGCCAGACCGCGCCCACGCCGCCCGCCGGCGCGGCAAAGAGCGCCACGAAGCCGTGTTCGGTCTGCGTGCCGTCGGTGTGCGGAGTGAAGGGCTCGGACCACGAGGCGCCGCCGTCGGCGGAGATCGCCATCACCACGTCGTAGGCGTAGGTGCCGGGGCCGGAACGCGCGAGCCAGTGCGCGGCCAGGGTATCGCCCCCGACCGCGGCCACGCTCGGGAAATCGGCCCAGTTGACGAACCAGTTCGGCCCCGACGCGATCGCGCGGGGCTCGCCCCACTGGCCGTCCGTGGCGCGAATGGCGTAGCGGAGCGCGTGGTCGTTCGCTCCCGCGGGCTCGAGCCAGCTCGCGATGACCCGGCCGTCGGGGGCGAGCGCCAGGTTGGGCTCGGCGGCACCCGGACCCGCGCCGAGGGCGCCCTCGACCAGCGCGGGGGCCGACTGGTCGGCGCACCCGATCGCCGCGGCGAGGGGCAGCGTCACGAGCAGCGCAGAGGTGCGTTTCATTCGGGGGTCTCCCAGGGGCCGGACCGTGGCGGCGGCTGCTCAAAATGCGGGCGACGGCGTCCCCTGGGAAGGACGGAGCGTGAAACCCGTACGCACGGGGCTGTGTAGGAACCGAAGACGCTATTGACGGACGGCCCGCAGGTGGGGTACCCTGGAGATCCTGTCCGAGGATCACCACCACACGAGCGGGCGGCGGTCGCCGCGCCGCGGTCGTCCGCTACCAACCGTTGGACCGAGGTCGATCGAGGCGGATCGGTGCGCAACGCTATCGTGACAGCGCTGCTGGGGCTCGCCGTGACTGCGAGCCACGCGTGGGGGCAATCCCTGCGGGGGTCGCCCGCATCCCTCGACCGCCAGAACAGCATCGCCAGCCAGCACGACTTCACCTACCTGCGGAATCGCTCGCACGTGCAGAAGTTCGTGGGGCTGGGTCTGCTCGTCCCCGTGCGCAGCACGCGCGAGACCGAGCTCGTGGCGGTCTCGTTTCCCTACGCCCGTCCGGAGGTCAAGCTCTTCATCGACCGCCTCTCGACGCAGTACCATGCGGCGTGCGGCGAGCCCCTCGTGGTCACCAGCCTGACGCGCCCGCGGGCGAGCCAGCCGCGCAACGCCTCTCCGCGGTCGGTGCACCCCACCGGCATGGCGCTCGACATACGGGTGAGCCGGAAGCGGGCGTGCCGACGGTGGCTCGAGTCCACGCTCCTGAGCCTGGAACGCGCGCGCGTGCTGGAAGCCACCAGGGAGCGCCGCCCGCCGCACTACCACGTGGCCATCTATCCGCAGCAGTACCAGCGGTACGTGGAAGCCCTGCGGGCCCGCGCCGACACCGAGGCACGCCTCGCCGCCGCCCAGCCGGAGGACCGGGAGTACACCGTCGGCCGCGGCGACACGCTGTGGAGCATCTCCCGCCAGATAGGCACCTCGGTGGAAAGCATCAAGGCGGCCAACGGGCTCCGAACCAGCCGGATCTACGCCGGACAGACGCTGAAGCTGCCGGTCAGCTCGCCCTGACCCGAGGGTGGCGCCGCGGGCCGGCGGGCTGATCGGAAGCCCCTGGGGCCCCCGGTCATTCCTCTTCGGCGTCCCCCTCTTCCCTGTCCTTCCGTCTGCGCAGCGAGAGCCTGCGTGGGCGCCAGCCCCGCGCCTTGCGCGCGAGCCGTGACGCGTCGCGCCAGACCCGCCGCGCGGCCCGCCGCCCTCCGCCTCTCGCCGCGGCCAGTTGGCTGCGGAAACGCCGCGCGAAATTCCTGACCTTCACGCCGAACGAACGCCTGGCCTCGGCCACCTCCGCCGCTTCGAAGCCGAGCGCCTCGGCGATCCGAGCCAGGCGCTCGTCCCCGTCCTCGGCCGCGGCCGTGGTGACCACCGCCAGGTCCACCAGCTCCTCGCGCTCCGACACCGAGAGCTCCGCCAGCGCCGTGGCATCCGCAGGAGGGTCGTCGGCGGCGCCCGGGTCGGCGATCCACTGCCGCAGCGGCTCCATGGCGGGGTGCGCGATGTCGGGGATGATGCCCCGCACCTCGATGCCGGCCTCGTCGGCGAACCTGCCGATGGCCGCGCGCGCGATGGCCACGGTCGACGCGTAGTTGATGGCGCCCGCCACCACGGCGCCGACTCCCGGCACGAGCCGCGCGATGCCTCGCTTGGCGACCTGGCGGGCGGCGGCCCGACCGACCGCCTCGCCGACGGCCGACCCCGCCAGCGCCGCGCCCGAGGACGTGAGGAAGAGCGCGCGCACGCGGCCGGTCGGGTCGTCCAGGCGAACGTCGAAGAGCGCCGCGATCTCCAGGACGAGATCCCGCTGCTGCGCCGCCACGTAACGCCAGTCGGCGACCACGCCGAGCGCGGCGATCGCGGGTCCGAGGATGGGGATCATCGAGGGGATGGTGGTCACGGCGCCGATGGCCGCCGTGCGGCGGGCCCGTTCACGCGTCCGCTTCCACGCGAGCGCCACCAGGTCCTCACCGGGGTCGGCCTCGGCTCGCAGCCGCGCCACATCCCCCGCGATGCGCAGGGGCAGGTCGTCTGGCACCTCGAGGGCGTCGTCGATCGCGTCGGCGAGCCGCCGGGCGACGCCGTCGACGTCGGCCTCGCTGAGGCGATCGGACGCGCCCGCGAGCTGCCGCTTGAGCTCGTCGGCGGTGTCGCTGGCGAACTCGCGCCAGCGTGGCTCGTCGGCCCGGTCGAGCTCGCCCCCCTCCGGCGGCGGCCCGGGGTCGCGAGGCTCGCTCACCACACCACCGCGGAGGCCCCGAGGAACAGGATTACGACGCCCGCGCCGGCCTTGAGCACGACCGCGATCGCCCGTCCGAGCACGGCGCCGGTCCCGACGCGGCCGGCGGCCAGGGCCTCACGGGACTCCCAGTAGGTGACGAGCGAAGCCCCGACGAACGTCCCGACGATGCTGGTGAGCAGTGGCCCTATGATGGGCACCGGGAAACCGACGAACAGTCCGAGGAAGCCCCCCGCCACGGCGCCCCAGAATGCGCGCGGGCTGCCCCCGAACCGCATCGACACGTCGCGCAGCAGGAGCCACTCGGCGAGCTCCGCGAGAACGGCGAGGAGGAGGCACGCCAGCAGCACGCCCGCCCCGACGTAGCCGAGGAGCCATCCGGTCCCCACGGCGGCCACCATGATCCACAGGCCGGGAATTCCGAAGGGGATCGAAAGCAGGCCCGCCAGGAGGACCCCTACGAGCACCAGGCCGATCAATCCGCTCACGTTGAAACCGCTCCCGCCGTAGTCACCAGGGCATGCCGCCCGCTCATAGCCCGAAGAGCGCCTGGGCCGCCTCCTGAGCGCCGTTCAGGACGAACTGCGTCCCGACCACCAGACGCCGCGACCACGCTCGCGCTAGTCGTCGGCGTACATCTTCACCGTGACCTCACCATCCGGGCCGATCCAGCCCCGGTACATCCCATCGGTGTTGAACTCCATGGCGATCTCCCCGTCCGCACCCAGAACCACGACTCCGCCGAGCACGTTCTGGTCGACCAGACGCTCCTGGATGACGGTGCGCGTCGCCTGGGTGATGCTCGCGCCCGTGTAGAGCACGCGCGCGCAGATGTCGTACGCCACGACGTTGCGGATGAAGAACTCGCCCTGGCCGGTCGCCGACACCCCGCAGCTCTCGTTGCTTGCGTACGTGCCGGCGCCGATGATCGGCGAGTCCCCGACCCGACCCCAGAGCTTGTTGGTGATGCCGCCCGTGGACGTGCCGGCCGCGAGATCGCCGTTCCGATCGAGGGCCACCGCGCCCACCGTGCCGAGCTTCTCCGATTCGGTGCGGAGGGCCGCGGAGCCGCCCTGTTCGGCTTCCTCCTTCGCGCGCTCCAGGGCGCGCATGCGCGACTCGGTGTAGAAGTAGCTCTCCTCCACGATCTCCAGCCCCTGTTCCTCGGCGAAGGACTCCGCGCCGTCGCGCGCGAACATCACGTGCGGGGACCCGTCCATGACCGCCCGGGCGAGCAGGATCGGGTTCTTCACGCGCTTCACCCCGGCGACCGCGCCGGCGTTCAGGTCGGCGCCGCTCATGATCGACGCGTCCAGCTCGTTGGTCCCCGAGCTCGTGAACACCGCGCCCTTCCCGGCGTTGAAGAGAGGCGAGTCTTCCATGATCGTGATCGCCGCCACGACCGCGTCGACCGCGCTGCCGCCTTCGACGAGAACCGCGTGACCGGCGCGTAGCGCCTCGGTCAGCTTGGCCGTGTACTCCGCCGCCCGCTCGTCGGTCATCTGCGCACGCCGGATGGTCCCGGCACCGCCGTGGATGACGAGCCCCCATCTCACGCGCGGGGCGTCGGCCGCGGGGTCCGTCTGGGCGTGTGCCGCCGGGGGGAGCGCCGCGGCCAGGACCGCGGCGCACCCGAGGAGGGCCGCGCTACGCGGCCGGATACGCGGCATCGGTTGCAACACGGTAGCTCCTTCGGTGTCGGTCCGATCGGATGCGGCGGGCGGACGCCCGAACGCCTCAGTCTACCGGCCGCGGTCGGGCCCGCAACAGCGTACGAAAAAGAGGGCGGCCCCCGGCGGGGCCGCCCTCTGGCGTACGGTCCGTCCCTCGGTTGCCTAGTAGATCCGCACCGGCGTGCCGACCGGCACGATCTCGTAGAGCTGCTCGACGTCGGCGTTCGCCATGCGGATGCAGCCGTGGCTCGCGGCCAGCCCGATCGAGTTTTCGTTGTAGTCGTGCGTGCCGTGGATCAGGTAGCCGTCGCCCAGCACGAGCTTGAACGGCCCGAGCGCGTTGGGCACCCGCCGCTGGGGCGAATCGAGCGGCGGAATGAACAGCTTCCCGTCTCCGACGATGTCGAAGCCCTGGCTGATCGGGTTGAACTGCGAATGACGCCACTCCCGGCCGTCGTAGATCCACACGCGGCGACCGACGACCTTGTCGCGAACCTCGATGACGGTGTTGTCGGAGAGCTGGATGCGATCGCCGTCCTTCAACTGCACCGGCTCGAGACCGCGCTGGACGCTGCGCTCGTAGTAGTGCCAGTCCGGCGGGATCCAATCCGGATCTTCGTTCTTCGCCAGCACCGTGCGCGTGCCGCGCGGCGTGCGGAAGTCGTAGACCTTGCCGTTGAGCTCCCAGAGGCCGCCGCGTCCGATCGCGATCGGTGCGGACAGGATCGTGTCGCCCGACGCGCTGACGTAGGCGAGGCGCTTCTCGTCCAGCGAGACGCGGATCTCGGCACCCTGCGCCGCGGCCCGACCGGTGAGCGCGGCCGACGCCAGCAGCGCCAGGCCCGCGACCGCCGCGAGCCCGGGCACGCCTCGACCGCGAGCGATTGCCCTGCCAGAAATGATCGACCGCATGGAATGCTCCGTTGCCACGTTCCCCCGTACACGCCCACGTCCCGGAAGCCAGGCGAGGTGTCTCCGGCGGAGAGCCCACACCATGCCCCCGCCGCGACCACGTTATACGCTCCAACGCCCGCCGACGATCCAGCGGCGTCACGCTTCCCTGCCGCGCCGCCCCGGCGAGCGCCGCACGACCCCGGCGGTGCAGGCCGGGCTCGCGCCCGTTCTCGCAGAGCAGAATGTGGACCACCTCGCCCATCGGTCAACGAAAACATTTCCCGGGGTCGCCTTTTTCGCAGGACTTCGTACATTTACAGGCTTTTGACGCTCCGGTGTCACAGGGCCGCCGATGCCGGCGGCCCTTTCCAACGAGACCCGAACGCCACGGACGCGCTGCGTTGAACGACACGTCACGAGATTTTCTGGAAAGACTCCTCGGCACGCCTGCACCCAGCGGGCACGAGTCGGCGGCCGCGGCCGTTTGGCGCGAGGAGGCGGCCACGTTCGCCGATCACGTGGAGGCCGACGTCAGCGGCAACTCCATGGCGTCCCTGAACGGACAGGGCGCGCCCCGGGTGATGCTGGCCGGGCACATCGACGAGATCGGCTTCATGGTCACCCACGTCGATGACGACGGATTCCTGTACTTCGCCGGCATCGGCGGGTGGGACCCCCAGGTGGCCGTAGGGCAGCGGGTGATCCTGCTCACCCGCAACGGACACGTGCGCGGCGTGATCGGCAGGAAGCCCATCCACCTGATCAAGGAAGACGAGCGCTCCAAGGCGGCCAAGCTCACCGACCTGTGGATCGACATCGGCGCATCGAGCCGCGACGAGGTGGGCGAACGCGGCGTTCGCGTAGGCGACTCGGCGGTGGTCGACGCGCCCCTGCTCGACCTGGGCAACGGCCGCATCGCGAGCCGTTCGATCGACAACCGCATCGGCGCGTTCATCGTGCTCGAGACGCTGCGCCGCCTGGCCGAGGGACCCGCGCCGGCGGCGGCCGTCACCGCCGTCGCGACGGCGCAGGAGGAGATCGGGCACCATGGCGGAGGCGCACGCACCAGCGCGTACCGGCTGGAGCCGCAGGTGGCGGTCGTGGTGGACGTGACGTTCGCGACCGACGCCCCGGGGATCGAGAAGAAGGAGCTGGGTGAGCACAAGCTGGGAGGCGGGCCGGTGCTCGCTCGTGGGTCGGCCGCCAGCGGGCTGGTGTTCGAGCGCCTCGCCGAGATCGCCGAGCGCGAGGGCATCGAGCACTCGATCACGGCCTCGCCGCGGCACACCTCGACCGACGCGGACGCCATATACCTGACCCGCGCGGGCGTGGCGACCGGGCTGGTGTCGGTGCCCAACCGGTACATGCACTCGCCGAACGAGATCGTGGCTCTCTCGGACCTGGACGCCTCCGCGGACCTGATAGCGGCGTTCTGCCGCGACCTGACGACCGACGACGACTTCGTGCCGCGCTGAGGCGGCGCGCGATTCACAGAGGAGATCGATGCTAGACGCGACGATGACGCTGAAGGATCTGCAGACGATGCGCGAAGAGGGCTACCTCTCCGACCCGATCCTGCGGAAGGCGGTGCGTGAGATCAGCGAGGCGGACGACCGCTTCGATTGGGTGGGTGTGTACCTGCTGGACACCGAGAACAACGAGCTCTGGCTCCACAACTACGTGGGCGAATCCACCGAGCACGCCAAGATCCCCGTCGGCGAGGGAGTGTGCGGCGTGGCGGTGGAGAGCGGCGAGAACCAGAACGTCCCAGACGTGCACGCCATCGAGAACTACATCGCGTGCACCCCCGACGTGCAGTCGGAGCTGGTCGTGCTGATCCGCGCCGGCGACGAGATCCTCGGCCAGATCGACATCGACTCCAACACCCAGGCCGCCTTCACCGCGGACGACGAGAAGTCCATCGGCACGATCGCGGACAAGCTCGCCGAGGTCCTGATGGCGGACCGCAGGTGATGCGCCCACCCCGGGAGGTCGACGGCTTCCCGGGGCTGCGCGTGCTGCGCGCGGACAACCCCTCCCCGCTCACCCTGGACGGCACCCGCACCCACATCCTGGGAAGGGAACGGTGCATCGTGCTGGACCCCGGTCCCGACGATCCCGAGCACCTCGGGGCGCTCGACGCGGCGCTGGACGAGGCCGACGCCGTCACGATCGCCCTGACGCACGACCATCCGGATCACGCCGCCGGCGCGCCCGGGCTCGTCGAGCGGCTTTCCAGGCGCGGCGTGGAGGCGCAGGCGCGCGGCGTCGCGGACGGCACGCTGGAGGAGGCCGACACGCTCGACGCCGACGCCGGCCGCCTGGTCGCCCTCGCGACGCCCGGCCACACCCGCGACCACGTGGCGTTCCACTGGCCCGGCGCCGGGGCGATCTTCTGCGGCGATCTCATGATGGGCGGCCTCGACACCGCGCTGGTGGCGCCGCCCGAGGGCGACCTCGGGGACTACCTGGCGTCCCTGGACCGCATGGCCGCGCTCAGGCCGCGGGCGATCTTTCCGGCTCACGGGCCGCCGTTCACGACGTCGCCCGAGGGCGCGATCGCGACGTACCGGGAGCATCGGCGCAAGCGTCTGGAGCAGGTGCGGGAAGCGAGGGCCGCGGGGTTGGCCGACGCCGGGGACATCGTCACCCGCGTCTACGGCGAGGGACTGCCCTCCACGCTACGGGCGGCCGCCAGCGCGGCGGTGCACGCATACCTGGACTACCTGGAGGAGACGGAGGGGGTCTAGGAGGGCCGCAGGTTTGGGCGCTCGGCCCGGGCGGCGGCCCGCAGTTGGGCCCACGCGGCGGCGATATGGGCCTCTGTCGTAGCCAGGTTGCCGACGGCTAGCCGAAGCGCGTACACGTCGTCCCCTCCCGGCCGCCGCAGGAGGGTGTGCGAGAGGAACACCTCGCCGCCCTCGTTGACCCGTTCCAGGATGCGCTCGTTGGCCGCGTCAGGTCCCTTCCAGCGGAACACGACCAACGACAGGCGGCGCGGCGCCAGCACCTCCCACTCCTCCGACGAGCGCACCCACGACTCGAAGATCGCCGCCAGACGCATGTGCTCGCCGATCCGCTCGGCGAGTCCCCGGGCGCCGAAGTAGCGGAGCACGAACCACAGCTTGAGCGCGCGGAAGCGGCGTCCGAGCGCGAGCCCGTAGTCCATCAGGTTCGTGGCCGGCCGCTCGTCGTCGGGCACGGTGAGGTAGGACGCGATGAGCGAGAAGGCTCGCGCCAGCCGCTCCCGCTGCCGAACCAACAGGACCGAGCAGTCGAGCGGCACGAAGAGCCACTTGTGCGGGTTGACGACGATGGAGTCCGCGCGGCCCGCGCCGTCCAGAACCCACTCGCAGCCGGGCACCATCGCGGCCGGCCCGCCATAGGCGGCGTCGACGTGGAGCCAGACGCGCTCCCGCTCGCACACCTCGGCGATCGCGGGGATGGGGTCGACCGCCGCGGTACCGGTCGTGCCTACGGTCGCCACCACGGCGACGGGCGTGTCGCCCGCCCCTCGGTCCGCACGGATCGCGTCGCCGAGC
>DATHRK010000032.1:0-91415 GCA_035465395.1 Longimicrobiales bacterium
CGGCCAGGGCCTGGGCGACCTGTTCGTGATCCGCGTGGCCGGCAACGTCGTCGCGCCGTCCCTGGTGGGCAGCGTGGAGTTCGCCGCGCAGGCGTTCGGCACCCGGCTCGTGGTGGTCATGGGCCACACCGACTGCGGCGCGCTCGCGGCGACGCTGGACGCGCTCGAGCGGCCGGAAGAAACCGGCTCGAAGAACCTGCGGTCCATCGTGGACCGGATCCGGCCGTCCTTCGAGGCGCTCATGGCGACCGAGCTGCGGCACGACCGGGACGCGCTTTTGCGCGAGGCCGGCCGGGCGAACGTGCGCGCGTCGGTGGACCACTTGCGGCACGGCTCGGAGATCCTGGAACGGCTCGTCGCCGAGGACGGGCTGGATGTCGTCGGCGCGGAGTACTCGATCGCGACCGGCCGGGTCGAGTTCCTGCATCAGTAGGCCATCGGGACCACCCCAACGTCGTAGTGGCGGTCGTCGTCGGCGGGCCTCCTTTCCTCGCGTTCGCTCGTTGTCTCGCCGGCCTTGCAGGTTATTTTTCCCAGTACGGCGAACGCCGGAACCGCGAGGCGCCCCCGGACGCGGGTCCACGCGCGGGCGATGTGCCCCACAGCAGGGAGGTCACATGCAGGTCTTCCCCAGGACCCTTGCTTCCGCAGCCTTGTCGCTACTCCTCCTCGCTGCGGCCGCTCCGGCCGCGCTGGCTCAGGACGAAGCGGAAAGCGAGCAACCAGAGTACGTGGTGCTTTCCACCGCGGAGGTGTCCCCACCGAACATCGACGCGTTCACGGAGATCGTCGCCGAATTTCGGCAGCTGGCGATGGATGCGGGAATCGGAGCGGACTTCCGCTGGGACGTCTACAGCCGGGACAACGAGTTCGTCCTCGTGTCATGGCGGGAAACCATGGCGACCTTCGACGATCCTCAGGCGTTCATGAGGCAATTCGAGGGGGAGTACGCGGAGCGTCTTCCGGAGATCTTCCAGAGGATGGAGGATGTGGAAGCTACTTGGGTTACCAGCGTGCTGCGGCCCCGGCAGGACTGGAGCTATCAGCCCGCGGAGGTTCCCTTCGCAGAAGGACAGCAGGGCGGCGTATTCGTATTCAGTCAGTGGCCCGGGCGCGCGTCGGAGGAGGAGTTCGCTGCCAGCGCGGAGAACCTCATCGGGTTCATCGACGAGGTCGGGTATGCGTACCCGTTGTACGCATTCCAGGTGATGCTCGGCGATGAGCACGTGGAGTTCGTCGTCGCGTTCGACACACCGGCTGGTTTCTACGGCGAGAACTCGCTCGGCACCCTCGTGGAGGGCGCAGGGCGGATGGACGAGTGGGAGGGTCTCGTAGACGCCCACAACCAGCTACTCGCCGACACCGACAGCCAGGTCCTGTTCTACCGGCCGGAGTTGAGCTACAGGCCGGACCTGCAGGTGGCGAGCGCCGGCGGCGACGGGGGCTGACCTCGACCGCTCGGCAGTTTCTGCTGTTCACTGCACCGGCCCGAGGCGCGTACTACCGGCGCTCGGGCCGGCCCGCTTCGAGGACGCTCCTGTCCACCTCGGGAACAGGACGCCCTAGCGGCCCGCCGCCAACTCGCCACGCCATCCCTCCTCGAGGCGCTGCCACAGCTCGGGCTGGTCGGCATAGTCCGCCTCGTCGAGCGCGAGATCGAGGAACGCCTGCAGGCCGTGGCGTTCGATGTACCAGCGGGCGAAGCTCCCTTCCTGCGTGTAGGCGAGGCGTCGCTCCTCGCGCGAGCCGCGCCTTCGATAGTGCTCGCTCTCCAGCAGCGGGAGCGTCCTGCCGAGCTCGGCCTGCATCCGCAGCGTCGCGGCGTGGAGATCCTCGCCGGCGTTGGGATAGCTCGGCCGACCGATCCGATCGTTGACGTAGACCGCCAGCCCCTCGACCAGCAGGCGGTCGGGGCGGCGCCCCCTCCCGAGCAGGTGCGTCATCTCGTGGGTGATCGACATCGGATCGTGCGCCCAGTCGGCGGTGACGTGGTCGATGCGGTCGGCGGGGAGGTAGATCGTTCCGCGGCTCGCGGTGGGAATCCCGCGCTCGTTGCTGACGCGGATCGGAACCGTATCCAGCGAGGATCCAAAGAATTCGTTGACCGCGTCCCGCGCGCGGAGTGCCTCGTCGAGAATCAGCCGCGCCTTGTCCTCGGGCACGGCGTCGACGAAGGCGACTTCGATGCCGTCCTGGTCGATGGTATTCGGCAGGGCCATGGCGCCTGCCCGTTCGGGCTCGGGCGCTTCTGTCCCCGGCGCCGGTTGGGGCGCTTCTGCGGCCGGCTCCGGAGTGACGCCGCCGCACGCAGTAAGTGAGGCGAAGGAAGCGAGCAAGGCGACGGGGAGAAAGACAGCGGCGTGCGGAGACAGCGGTCGCATCACTCGATCTCTCTACTCCGACCCCGGAGCCAACGCCGCCAGGACGGCGGCTCGGACCTCGCGTGCCGAGGGCGCCCCGCTTGCTCGGCACGCCGCCCCTTCCGGCGCCAGTTCGGCAGGCGATACCACCTTCCGACCGACGAGTATGGTCGGCGAGGGATAGCCTCGGTACTGGGCGGGGATCGTCGGGTCCATCAGGTCCACCCCGATCAGTTCGACACTCGTATCACACTCGGCGATCGCCTCGCGAGCCGCGGCCCATGCGGAATCTGCATTGGGGCACCCCTCGAAGGTCAGGACGTGAATCGCGAGGCGGCTCATACGCGGTTGCTACTCCCCAGCGCCTCGCCGATCCGTAGCCGATTGCCATCCGGGTCAACGAGTTTCACCTCACGACCCCACGGCTGGTCGGCCACATCGACCCCGAACTCCCGTGCGACCTCATCCATCTTCCGTCATGACGAACTCCGGGTTCCCAGGGCAGACCCTGCACGCCTCCGGCGCGTAGCCTCGCGCTCTCCTGCCCGGACGTGCTCCGAGACGGTCCGCTGCCTCGACGGGGAGAGCCGATCCCAGCGCCTTCTCGCCGACGAATCGCGATCGAGAAGCGCCTGGATTTCTGCGGGCGGAGACCGGATCCGCTGGAGTGATGCGCACCTCGACCACGTCGCCTCGGTCGATACCGAGGTCCCTGCAATGCCTCTCCGTGAGATCGAAGAACCAGGAGTCCTGCTTCCTCCAGTACTTCAGCGAGCGCCGGCCGATCGGGACGGCGTCGATCTCGACTTCGACGGGGGATGTGGAGGTCAGGTTCCACGTCTCGACGGATGCGCTCGGCACCGTGATGAACCTCGGAAGCGACGGATCCTTGCGTTCCACCTTCGCTTCCAGCTCGACCCACCCCCTGGATGGATTGTCGGACGGTGCCATGTGCTTTCCGATCTGGCGACGATTATTCATGATACCACCTGGCGCGCTCAATCCCACCACCCCTGCAGCAGCCACCGGTCTCGCGTCGCGTCCCGGTAGATCCACACCAGCACCCCCTCGTCGGTCACGCAGCGATAGTACTCGCGCGCGTAGGCGTCGTCCTCCCACCACCCGCCCGAGACGCGGTCCGGTCCCGCCACGACCGTGAGCACCCGCCAGCCCCCGCGGTCGTACAAGCGGGTCGGCTGACCTTCTTCCAGGTCCACGCGCACGTCCCGCGGCTCGGGCAGAAGCTGGAGGGTGAGCGGGGCGTCGGGGGCAGGCGCGTCCTCCACAACCCGATTGTCCGCCACCTCGATCGGATCCCGCGTCCGCCACCGCGCCCGCCGCTCGGCCAGCGGGTGCGCGTCCACCTCGGGCGCCACGACCACCTCTCCGAGCTCGCCGACCAGCCGCGACAGCGCCGCCTCGACCGCGCTCGCGCTGCCGAAGCCCCGGTCGAAGAGGTCGCCCTGGCGCACCCCCGCCGGTTCGGTCGCGCCCACCTCGACCGCGATCCCGGTGACCGCGTCGGGGACGGAGAGCCGCTCCAGCCGGACGCGGATGAGGCGTAGCCAGATGTCGCGGCTGGCGGTGGGGCGGCCGGGGCGGAGCGTGCGCGACCAGGCGCTCCCGTTGGCGAGGGGCAGGGTGAGGGTCATGGCGCGGGCGTGCTCGCCGCGCGCGGCCAGCCCCTCGCAGATCGGCGTGATCAGCGCGTTGGCCGTGAACACCAGGCGCGCGGGGTCGGTGATGACGTACTCGAGAAAGTCGATCGAGGCGTGCGGGCGCAGCGGCGGGATGCGGTCGAAGAGCCGGCGCGGATCGTCCGCCCGCGCCAGCCGCCACAGGCGCGCCCCGCGCGCGCCGAACCGGACCTCGACCGCCTCCCGCGAGAGCACCGCGAGCGCGCCGCAGGTGGTGAGCCCCGTCCCCTCCAGCAGCGTCAGCAGGGAAGGGATGGGGTCCAGCAGGTCGATGGGGGCGCCGGCCAGGAAGTCCCGATCGGTCCCGGCCGGCACGATCGTGACGGCCCCGGACTCCGCCCTCCCCTCGACCCACCGCGCCGCGATCTCCGCGACCACCGGAATCCCCGCCACCCCCACCCGCACGGCGTCGTCGCATGTCTCGCAGGCCGCGCGCAGCCGCTCGGCCGTGTCCCGGAGCGGGAGGCCGCGCACGTCCGCCCAGACCATCCCCCGGCCGTCCAGCGCGACCCGGGGGACGATGTCCAGCAGCGCCTCGACGACGTCAGGCGCGACGGGCGGGGCGGGGGGTGCCTCGTCGGTCCGCCAGGCCGGCGTCCAGAGACAGGCGATGCTCATGAATCGCGATGGGGAGGTGGAAACGGGTGCTACGCTCCAGGCCGCCGGCGCGCGCTCGCGCGTGGATGCGGACGGCCTCGGCCAGCGCGGGCCCGGAGGGGCCCGGGCGCCAGTGGTACGCGTCGGCGTCGATCCGGGTCTCGACGTCCAGCGCGACGGACCCGCCCGAGGGAGGCGCGAACGTGGGCCTGGCGGACTTCCGAGGGCGGCGGGCCCGCACGCGCCAGGCGGTGACCCGTGAGTCGGCGGCGAAGGCCCCCGCGCTGGTCGATGTGGCGCCGCGCGAACGGCCGCCGACCCACCAGCCGCCCTCCATCAGCACCAGCGCGCCCCCGCCCTCGCGCGCCGCGCGGGCGAGCCGCCAGTGCGCCATCGGGTCCGGCCGGACGCCGGCCAGCACGACCAGCGCGAAGCCGGTGGAACGCAGCAAGATCTCGGCGCACTCCAGCGCGTCGCGCTCCGCCGTGGGCCGGAGCAACGCGGGGCCCGCAGGCCAGGAGGCGCCCGAGATCACGCTCGCCCCGTCCACCCAGGCGGCGCGCTCCCCGTGCGTGGTCGTCCGCAGACACGCCCCGCGCAGGAGCGCCGTGGCTCCGCCGCCTGCCTGCCAGCGCGTCAGGCGACCTCTGGGAAGGCCACCGGAGGGAAGGATGGCGTCGAGGTGGGCGACACCGGTCGGCACCGTTTCGGTCGTGCCGTACGTGACCGGGAGGGCGTCGGGAAAACGCTGCTCCAGCAGACGACGGAGTTCCAGGGCGGTGGCTGCGGACATGCCCCAACGTATCCCGAAGAAAACCCGAAAACAAGAGGAGCGACGCGAGCCATCCCGGGTTGTCTCGGCACGGACGATGCGCTCGTTTCGCTTGGCCCGGCCGCCTCGGTGCTCCACCCGGTCCACCCCGGCGAGCACCGCGTCGCGCCGGCGCCGACGACCCGTGACACGAGGCCCGAACCCGAACCGCTCATGGCATTCGAGTCCATAAACCCGGCCACCGAGGAAGTCCTCGCCACCTTCGACGAGCACGACGCCGAGGAGGTCGAGCGGCGGCTCGTCGCGGCCTGGGAGACCTTCGAAGCGTGGCGGACCACGTCCTTCGAGGATCGCGCCGCGGTCCTGCGCAAAGCCGCTGACCTCCTCGAGAGCGAGAAGCGCGACTGGGCCGAACGGATGACCCGCGAGATGGGCAAGCCGATCGGCGCCGCCGTCGCCGAGGCCGAGAAGTGCGCGTGGGTCTGCCGCTACTACGCCGAGCACGGCGCGGCCTTCCTCGCCGATGAGCCGGTCGAGACCGACCACGCGCGCAGCCTCGTGCGCTACCAGCCGCTCGGCCCCGTGCTGGCGATCATGCCCTGGAACTTCCCATTCTGGCAGGTCTTCCGGTTCGCCGCGCCGGCGCTGATGGCGGGGAATACCGGCCTGCTCAAGCACGCCGCGAACGTGCCCGACTGCGCGCTCGCGATCGAGGAGATCTTCCGCCGCGCCGGGGCTCCCGTCGGGGCCTTCCAAACCCTGCTGATCGGCTCGGAACGGGTGGCTGGCGTGCTGGACGACGACCGCGTACGCGCCGCTACGCTCACCGGCAGCGAGGCCGCGGGGAGCGCCGTCGCATCCCGGGCGGGGAAGGCCCTCAAGAAGACCGTGCTGGAGCTCGGCGGCAGCGACCCGTTCGTGGTCATGCCGAGCGCCGACCTCGGCGCCGCGGTCGAGACCGCCGTGAAGGCGCGCACGATCAACAACGGCCAGTCCTGCATCGCCGCCAAGCGCTTCATCCTGCACCGCGACATCGCGGACCGGTTCCGCGACGCGTTCGTCGCCGCCATGGAGGCGTTGAAGATCGGCGACCCCATGGACGAAGCCACCGACATCGGTCCCCTCGCGACCGAAGCGATCCTCCAGGAGCTGGACCAGCAGGTGAGGGAATCGCTGGACGCCGGAGCGAAATTGCTGACCGGTGGCGCGCGCATGGAGGGGCGCGGGTGGTTCTATCCGCCGACGGTGCTGGCGGACATTCCCGAGGAGGCGCCGGCGTACTCCGAGGAGTTGTTCGGGCCGGTGGCGTCGCTGTTCGTGGTGGACGGGGTGGACGCGGCGATCGCGCTCGCGAACGCGACGGACTTCGGGCTGGGGGCGGCCGCGTGGACGCAGGACGACGGCGAGAAGGCACGGTTCGCGGACGGCATCGAGGCGGGGGGCGTGTTCCTCAACGGGATGACGGCGTCGGACCCGCGGCTGCCGTTCGGGGGGGTGAAGCGCTCGGGGTATGGGCGGGAATTGGGGAGGTTCGGGATACGGGAGTTCGTGAACGTGAAGACGGTGGTGGAGGGGTGATTGTCTTACATGCATCGGTCGGTCGATCTGGATCTGCGGCACGGCCCACGGGCCGAAAGTCGCGCGAACAGAACGCGTAGATCCCGCGTAGGCGGCTCATGACCCTTCGCGCTACGCTCACCCTGTTGTTGGCCGCAGCCTTCGCCGCCGCACCGTTCCTCACGCCGGGCTTCGGAGGCTATGAACCGTCGCAGTTTCCGGTTCCGCTCGAGGACCCTCCGGTCCAGCCTGCGGGCTACGCCTTCTCGATCTGGGGCCCGATCTACGCCTGGTTGGTACTCAGCGGCGCCTATGGACTATGGCGGCGGCGGGACGACGCCGAGTGGGACGCAGCTCGTCTACCGTTGATCCTGTCGCTCGCCGTGGGCGTGTTCTGGCTGGCGGTGGCACAGAGGTCGCCTATCTGGGCCACCGTACTGATCTGGGTGATGCTCGCGGGTGCGATCGCGGCGCTGCTCCGGACGCCGAACCGTGACGTGTGGCTGCTACGGGCTCCCGTGGGTCTGTACGCGGGATGGCTCACGGCGGCGTCGGCGGTGTCGCTGGGGCTGCTCGCAGCCGGCTGGGCCGTTCCGCCGTTCGGGCCGATCGGGTGGGCGTTCGCGGCCCTGGCGGTCGCCGTGGTCGTCGCTGTCCCGACACTCCTGAGCCGCCCAACGCTCACGTACGGTGCTGCCGTAGCCTGGGGTCTGGCGGGAGTGACGGTGCAGAATGGCTTGGATGCCCTGGGCATTGTCTCGGCGTTGGCCGCCCTGGCGATCGTGGGTGTCACCCTCGCCGGTCTGCGCCGCGCTTGAGTCGTAGACCACGGCCCGTGACCCCCCCTACCAATCCCCCCCCAGCAACCGGTCGATCTGCAGCACGTGCCGCCGCCGGTGCACCTCCGTGAGCGCGAGCGCCCCAGCCGCGTCCAGCGGCCCCGTCACCGGATGCCGGAAGGGCGCCTCCCCCAACCGCCCCGCCTCCGCATCCCGCAGGTAACTCCCCAGCCTGCCCATGAGGTCATCCCATCGCACACGAATCGCCGGGAGCGAATCCTCGCCGGTCGGAAGCATGTCGCGCGAGGGAGCCGGGACCCGGATCGGCGAGCGTAACAACGCGCGGACGAGGAGAGAGGCGAGCCGGTGCCGCAGGCGCCGGGTCCGGCCGCGGGGTCCGGCCTCGTCGCGCAGCGACGCCAGGACCGACTCCTCCGCGAGCGCGAGGTGCTCCACGATCTGGAGGACCGACCAGCGATGGGGAGCGGGAGCGGCGCGCAGCCGGTCGGGAGCCACGGAAGCAACTCGGTCGAGGAACGCCCGCCGCTCCCGCTCTAGCCGCGCGTGCTTCTCCAGGAGGCGCGCGCGCTTCACCTCACCCATGCGTGACTCCGATTCCCCGCCGGATGAACGAAGGGGCGGCGCGCCCACCTGCACGCGCCGCCCCCGATACCGTCGACCCGCGTTGCCTCGCCCCTACCAGCCCGGCGACAGCACGAACCCGAAGTGCCCGCCCTTCTCCGTCCGCTGGAACGGCAGCGCGTAGTACACCTCGCCGATGAAGAAGCCGAACAGGTTGACGCGCATGCCGGCACCGACGCTGAAGACCGGCTTGCGGTCGACGTCGCGCAGGTCGCGGAAGATCGGCCCCGTCTCGCCGACGTCCCGTTCGCTCAGATCGCCCGTCCACGCGTAGCCGCCGTCGCCGAAGATGAAGAGCTCGGTGGGTAGGAAGGCGGCGTTGAAGACGCCGAACCGCTCGACGCCGAAGAGCGGCAGCCGGACCTCGACGTTGCCCACCACGATCTTGCTGCCTCGCAGCGCGTCGAACTCTTCGCAGAACGACTCTTCGGTCGCGGTGCACTCGTTCTCGGGCTCGAAGCTCTCCACGGCGTAGCCGCGCACCAGCGTCTCGGTGCCGAGGTAGACCGACTGGAGCTGCGCGCTGTTGGCGTCGCCGCCGTAGCGGCCGTACGTCAGGCCGCGGAAAGCCAGCGTGACCGGGTTGCTGAAGAGGTACCGGCGGTAGTCCGCGAGCAGCGTTCCGTAGGAGACGTTCCCGGTCGTCGCCCCCGTCTCGATGCGGTAACGGCCGCCGCGCACAGGGGAGGTGAAGCCGAAGAACGAGTAGTCGCCCACGTACGCGACCGTGGCCTCCACGGTGTTCAGCGCGCCGGGGAGCTCGCCGAACAGCGCGAGCTCTTCCGGCGTCAGGTCGCGCGTGCGGTCGAAGATCACCTGCTGCCCGATCGCACCCGTCTCGCGCGCCTCGTAGTCGTAGGCCAGTCGGGAATACCCCAGCCCGAATTCCAGCCGGTTCGTGATCGAGAAGGGATAGTGCGTGATGGCCGCGACCTGATCGGAGTACACGCGGATCAGGTACTGGGTGAAGAGCTGCTGCCCCGTCTGCGGGTTGCGCTGCTGGAACGTGCCCAGAGACGCCAGATACGGAATGTGCGAAACCGCGCCACCCCATACCCAGCGGTAGGAGCGGTTCAGGTACTGGGCCTGCGCGCCGACGTCCTTCACGCCGCCGTTGGCCTGCACTGCCGCGACCATCTGGTGGTTGCCCAGGAGGTCGCTGAAGAACCCGGCCGCGGAGCCCTGCACCCCGGTCCCGAATCGGTCGACGCCCACCCCGACGCCGGTGCTGCCCACGTAGTCCAGCGCGAGGCCGGAGTTGTAGGTCCCTTCGTCGAACTCGTCGGCGTCGGGCGGCAGGCTGAAATCGGGGTCGGCCAGATACGCGGCGATGACCCCCGTGCCCTCGGCGTCCATCGGCGGCAGCAGCCCGGCCCGCGTCGGCGCGGGCGCGGCGGGGTCGACCTCCATGCCGGCGACCTCGTCGGCCTCCAGCGCGTGGACCTCGTAGCCGCCGTCGTGGAAGACGGAGAACATCACCCGGCCGTTGCCGGGCGCGACGGTGAGGGCGGGGGCGAGCGCCGTGATGCCGCTCACACCGGTGGCCACGCGTGTCACCTGGAACGTCTTGCGGGTCGCGAACTCGTAGCGATACACGTCGCTGAACCCACCGCGGTCGGAGAGGAAGAACAGTTGCGATCCGTCCGGCGAGTACTGCGGGTTGATGTGCTTGGACCCCTCGAACAGCGGCAACGAGCTCACCCGCCCCGAGGCGACGTCCACGAACGACAGCTGCAGGTTGTCGTAGGTGAGGCGATCGAAGCTCGTGGAGGTCCCGCGGTCGCTCACGAACGCGAGCGTGCGGCCGTCCGGCGACCAGGCCGCGTGGATGTCGGCGTACTTGTCGTCGGTCAGTTGGCGCGACGTCCCCGTCTCGGTGTCGATCAGGTACAGGTCGCTGATCCCGCCTTCCACGCCGGTCACCGCGATCTGGCGGCCGTCGGGCGACCACGCCGGGTCCCGCATGGCGGTCACGCCGGGCACCGTGATGCGGCGCTCGAAGGAGCCGCGGGCCACGTCGACCACCGCCAGCTGATGGTCGCCCTCGGCGATCACGACGAACGCGAACCGCTGCCCATCGGGCGACCACGTCCCGGTCGACTCGACGAAGCTCAGGGCGTCGATGTGGCGGTCGGTGTCGGAGCTCGCGATCCGCTTGATGACCTGGCCCGACTCGGCGTCCGCGACGAAGAGCGCGATGCTGAAGAGGTCCAGCTCCGAAAGGAAGGCCACGCGGCTGCCGTCCGGGCTGAGGACGGGGCCCAGGTTCATCTCCCCCGCGTCGAGGTCGTACGCAAGCACCCTGCGGCCGACGTCCTGCGGGCGGTCGCGCCCGGAGATCTCCGGCAGGTAGTCACGCCGGATCGCCGTGATCCACATGTCGGACAGCGTCGCGGCGTCCAGGCCCAGCACCTTCTGGAAGGCGGGGCCCGGGCCCTCCTGCAGCGAAGCCCGGAAGATGCGCCCGACCGCCTCGTCGCCGTACGTGCCCCCGATCCACGCCCAGAACGCCTGTCCGAAGCGGTAGGGGAAGTAGCGTGGGTCGTTCGTCAGCTTGCCCAGGTCGGGCAGGTCGTTGCGCAGCAGCGCATCCCGCAGCCACATGGCCGTGTGCGGGTCGTAGCGTCCGACCGAGAGGTACTCCGCCATGCCTTCCACCTGCCAGAGGGGAAGGCGCATGAGCGCGGCCAGCCCGGGCCCGCCCACGCCGGCCCCGGCGATGTCGTACTGGAAGACGTGCGCGATCTCGTGCCCGAGGACGTGATCGCTGCTGGCGTAGATGCCCGTCAGAGGCATCACCAACCGGTCCTTCAACCCCTCGGTGAAGCCGCCGGTGCTCTCGCCGATCGAGCCGTTCGTTGTGTTCGTCTGCTGGAAGTCGGGGTGGTTGGCGTAGAGGATGACGGGCTTCTTGACGCGGAAGTCGTGATCCAGCAACCCCGAGATGCGGCCGTACCAGCGCTCGGCCATCCTGGCGGCGTCGCGCGTGGCCTCATCCTCCTCCGGGTAGTAATGGATGTCCCAGTGGTCGGTCCGGATCACGCGGAAGTCGAAATCGTCGTACTTGACCTTGTTCCGGCCGAAGTACTGCGCCGCGAGAACGGACGGTGCGACCGCGAACGCCGTCAGCGCGAGGGCCGCGGCGCGCAGCGCGAATGGATGCCGAACGTGGGGCATCGAAAGCTCTCCTCTAATGGAATGACCCCGCCCCTCCCACCCCTTCAACGACGCCGGGGACCCGTCTGTTCCATCCGGGGGCGCGGTCGCCGACCCGAACCGCGGCCCGCGAGACGCGCGCACACCTGTCGGGACGCGGGGCGCGGGCACAATGTTAGCGCGCAACCCCAGGCACTGGCGACCCACTGGACAACGTGCCGGAGCCCCAAGGAGAGACACGTATGCAGGCGCGCACCTTCATCCTGATCGCACTGGCCGCCGCCGCCGCGGCGTGCACACGCAACGCCGACGACCTGGCGCTCGCGGACGGCGTCACACCCGCCGAGCTGGCGAGCCGGCTCGAGCGCTTCGCGGTCGCCGAGATCGACGCCCCCACCGACGATCTGGAGCCCTGGGAGCGGGTCGTGCTCGAACGACTGATCCGTGCCTCGGACGTGATGCACGAGATATTCCTGAGCCAGGTCTCGGTCGAGGTCCCGGCGCTCCGGCAACGTCTGGCGGCGGCCGACGCGCCCTGGGCCGAAGACGCGCGCGCCTACTTCGACGTCATGGCGGGACCCTGGGACCGCGTGAACGGCGACGCGTTCCTCGCGGTGGGCGAGAAGCCCCCGGGCGCCGGCTACTATCCCGAGGACCTGACCTCCGACGACATCGACCGGTGGCTCCAGCAGCACCCCGAGGATCGGGAGGCGTTCACCGGCTACTTCTCCGTGATCCGGCGCGAGCACGGGACGCTGATCTCGGTGCCGTACTCGACCGAGTACCGGGAGCCCCTCCAGCGCGCCGCGGCGCTCCTGCGAGAGGCGGCCGAGGCCGCGGAGAACGCCTCCCTCGCGCGCTACCTGGAGAGCCGCGCGGAGGCGTTCGCCAGCGACGACTACTTCGCCAGCGACATGGCGTGGATGGACATCGAGGGCACCCGCATCGAGCCCACGATCGGGCCCTACGAGGTGTACGAGGACCGGCTGCGGGGCGCCAAGGCGGCCTTCGAGAGCTTCGTCGCGCTCGCCGACTCGGCGGCGTCGGCCGACCTGGACGGGCTGAAGGCGCGCATGCGATTCCTCGAGGAGTCGCTGCCCATCGACGACCGCTACAAGGACCTGGAGCGCGGGTTCGAGAGTCCGATTCGGGTGGTCGACCTGGTGTACTCGGCCGGGGATGCGCGGGCGGGCGTGCAGACGATCGCCTTCAACCTCCCGAACGACGATCGGGTGCGGGCCGCGAAGGGCTCCAAGAAGGTGATGCTGCGCAACGTGTCCCGCGCCAAGTTCGAAACGATCCTGACGCCGATCGGCGAGGTCGTGCTGGGCTCCGTGGCGGCGTCGACGCTCCGCTTCGAGCCCTGGTTCACCGTCGTCCTGCTGCACGAGCTGGCGCACGGCCTGGGCCCAGGCACGGTGCGCTCCGAGGCGGGCGAGGCGGTACCCGTCAACCAGGCGCTGCGCGAGCACTACTCGAGCCTGGAAGAGGCGAAGGCCGACGTCGTCGGACTCCACTCGTTGGTCGTGCTAAGCCGCGCCGGCCTGTACGACGAGGCGTTCGTGAGGGACGCCCACACGGCCCACCTCGCCGACCTCTTCCGCTCGGTGCGGTTCGGGGTCGAGGAGGCCCACGGCGAGGCCGCCGCGATTCAGTTCGGCTGGGCCTGGGAGCGCGGCGCGATCGTCTTCAACGAGGAGTTCGGCGGGTTCCAGATCGACCGCGACGCGTACGTCGAGGCGAACCGCGAGCTGGCCGCGGAGATCCTGCGCATCCAGGCCGAGGGCGACGTCCGGGCGGCGGCCACGCTGCGCGATCGATACGGGACCCTGCGGCCGGAGATGGCGGACCTGCTGCCGAGCCTGGACTCCATCCCGGTGGACATCCGGCCCGTCTACACGATCGTCGACCGCATGGCCGGCTGGGGACAGGGCATGTAGGGCGCCGCAACGCGCAGCCGTACCCCACGTCCGCGCGGGGGCTGGCCCGGCCCCTGCAGGGAGTCCGTCGGCGGTCGCGGCGGCCGCGGCAGACGTCTTTCCCCGAAGCAGGAGGTTCCCGTGGTCCGCTGGAGGGGTCGAACCGCCAGTACGAACGTGGAAGACCGGCGCGGCATGCGCGCCGGACCGATGATGATCGGCGGGGGCGTGGGCGGCCTGGTCCTGGTCGTCGCGGCGCTGCTGCTCGGCGTCGATCCCCGCGTCATCCTGGGCGGAGGCGGCAGCGGCGCCGCGATCGCGCCCCCGGCACAGGAGGGCGCGCCGCTCACGCCGGGCGAGGACGAGCAGGCCGACTACCTGGCCGTGATGCTCGCGGACACCGAGCAGCACTGGGGCGAGGTCTTCAACGACCAGGGCTACCGCTACCGCGCCCCGACCCTCGTCTACTTCAGCGACGCGGTGTCATCGGCGTGCGGGATGGCGGGATCCGCCGTCGGGCCGTTCTACTGCCCCGCCGACGAGACCATCTACATGGATCTGTCGTTCCTCGACGACCTGCGCAGCCGCTTCGGCGCGCCGGGCGACTTCGCGCAGGCGTACGTGCTCGCGCACGAGGTCGGCCACCACGTGCAGAACCAGCTCGGCGTCGCCGACCGGGTGGCCGGCATGCGCCAGCGCGCCAGCCAGGCCGAGTCGAACGCGCTGTCGGTGCGCATGGAGCTGCAGGCGGACTGCTTCGCCGGCGTGTGGGGGGCGAGCCAGGCGGCCCACGACTACCTCGATCCGGGTGACGTGGAGGAGGGCCTGCGAGCCGCCGCCGCGATCGGCGACGACCGCCTGCAGCGCCAGGCCGGCGGCCGCGTGGTGCCGGAGTCGTTCACGCACGGCAGCTCGGACCAGCGCTTGTCCTGGTTCCGGCGGGGCTTCGAGAGCGGCGACCCGGAGGCGTGCGATACCTTCGCCGGTGCGTCCCTGTAGGTCCGGGTGAACGAGCGCGCCGCCGCAGCGCGTGCCGCCGCGCGCCGCGCCACTCCACCCAGCCCAGCCGTCTCGGTCGCGGTCTTCGCGGTGGCGCTCGCCACGCTCGCGACCGAGCTCCTCTTGATTCGCACGTTCGACGCCATCCTCTGGCGACCCGGCACGGCCTACATGGTGGTCAGTGTCGCTCTGCTGGCGTTCGGGTCGGCGGGCGTGTACGCGACGTTGCGGCCGTGGGAAGGGAGGAAACGGGGCGAGCGGCGACTCGCCGTGCTCACCGCCGCGCTGGCCGCGACGCTGGTGGCGCTGCGCCCCGCGATCAACGCGATTCCCTTCGACTTCAGCGACATCTTCGGGTCGCCCCGATTCCAGGCCGCGGCGTTCGCGTTGCTGTTCGCGGCCCTCATGGCGCCGTTCTTCCTCGCGGGACTCTTCTTCGCGCGCACGTTCGGCGCCTACGCGCGGGGCATCCGCCGCCTGTACTTCTGGGACCTCGTGGGCGCGGGCCTGGGCAGCCTCCTCGTGGTCCCGCTCATGCCCGCCATCGGTCCGGGCGGGACGCTGTTGGCGCTCGCGGCGTGTCTGGCGCTGGCGGCGGCCGCGCTGGACGGACGGCGTTTCGCCTGGGGGCTCGGTGCGGCCGCCGCGATCGCGCTGGCGGTCGCCGTGGGCGCGCGCCACCCCGACCTGTGGAGCTTCCGCCCCCACGCGGAGAAGCGCGGCCTGCGCACGGCGTACGAAGAGGGCACGATCGCCTTCACCCGCTGGGACCCCATCTCGCGCATCGACGTGGTCCCTCGTGTCCGCTTCCCCAACGATCCCGAGCTGCGCCACCGCGTCCACACGATCCACTACGACGGCGGCTCGCAGAGCAGCGCGTTCCAGCCCTTCGACGGCGACCTGGAGTCGCTGCGCGCCTCGCTGGATGCGGGTCGCCGGGACGTCCTCCTCCGCCAGTTCTTCGGCCCGCCGGTTCTCGTCTCCCACTGGCTGCGTCGGGACGGCGGTGCCCGGACCCTGGTGATCGGGTCGGCGGGCGGGCAGGAGATCAAGGCGGCCCTGGCCTACGGCGCGAGCCACGTGGACGCGGTCGAATTGGTCGGCACGGTGGTGGAGCTCGGTCGGGGCCCGTACGCGGACACCATCGGCGGCCTGTTCAACGATCCACGCGCGTCGGTCGTCCACGGCGAAGGTCGGAGCTACCTGCGGGCGTCGGAGGCGCGCTACGACGTCATCCAGATGTTCAGCAACCACACGAGCTCGACCGTCGCCTCGGGCTCCGGAGCCATGGTTCCGGTCTACCTCCTCACGGCCGAGGCGTTCGAGGAGTACTTCGCGCATCTCGGGCGGGACGGCGTCCTGCACATCAACCACCACGTCTATCCGCGCATCGTCTCGTCCGCGGCGCTGGCGTGGCGCCGGATGGGCCTCGACGATTTCCAGCGTCACGTGGTGATCGCGTCCGCGCCGGAGTGGGACCCCCTGCCGACGGTGCTCATCAAGCGCTCGCCGTGGACCCGCGCGGAGGTCGACGAGCTGCGAGGGTACTTCGCGCGGGACCCCGGCGGCGACGGCCAGCGCGTCATCGTGGACCCCTACGACCCCGAGGGCAGCGCGCTACCGCCCGCCATCTTCCGGGGCCGCTTCGGGGACGAGCTGGATGCGCTGGTGGACTGGCGCGCGGAGCCCGTGACGGACGACCGACCCTACTTCGGATGGCTGCGCGAGCACCTCCGCTACGTGGAGCCGTCCCGGGCGGCCTACACCGACCCCTCGACGGCGAACATCCTGAACTGGGGGCTTCGCGGCGGGTGGCTGCCGATGGACCTCATCCACCTGATCGTGCCGGCAGCGGCGCTGTCGGTGTTCGCGGTGTTGTTCCTGCTCGTGCCCCTGAGCTTCTCCCGCGTGGGGCGGATCGAGTGGCCGGCGAGAGGAGCGGCGCTGCTCTATTTCAGCTGTCTCGGGGCGGGCTTCATCGCCATCGAGCTGGTCCTGATGCAGCTGTTCCTCAAGCTCGTGGGCTACCCCCTCCACGCGTACGCCACCGTCCTCTTCGCGCTCCTCCTGGGCGCCGGCGTGGGCAGCCTGCTCTCGGACCGGCTCGACGTGCGGCGGTCGGGACGATGGTGGCTGCCGTTCGCCGGGGCCGTCGCGGTCGGCGCATTCCTGCTCACCGTGCACGAGCCGCTCACGTCCATCCTGCTCGGGCTGCCGCTGGCCGGGCGCATTCTGGCGACGGCGTGCCTGGTCCTCCCGCTGGGCTTCTTCCTCGGGATGCCCTTCCCGCTGGGAATCCTGGCGATCGAGGCGCGCGGCCCAGGGGCGGTCGCGTGGGGGTGGGCGATGAACGCGCTGCTGACGGTCGGCGGCGGGTTGGCGGCCACGGTCGCGTCGATGTTCGTCGGGTTCCGCTGGACACTGGTCGCCGCGCTCGGCGTCTATCTGCTGGCCTGGGCCCTCTACCCGCGCCTGGGCCCGGCCGACAGTCAGCCTGCTCCCACGCAGTAGCTCGTCGCGATCAGGGACCTGATTCCCGTGTCCGCCCGATTCAGCTGACCGGCCGCTCGTCGACGACTTTCACCACCCACAGCCCGCTGTTCAGGTCGGACGTGAAGACGTTGCCCTTGTAGACCTGGGCGCCCCACGTCATCGGCCAGTTGGGGACCGTCGTCTGGTCGTCCATGGGGATCACGTAGCCGATCTCGCGGCCCTGCCGGTAGAGGTCGCCCCGCAGCTCGCCGCTCACGTCGACCACCCGCAGGCCGGCCTGGTAGTATCCCACGTACAGCCTGTCGTCCTCCACCCAGACGTTGTGGGCGCCCGCTTCGGGCACCTCGTAGCGCGCGACCTCGCGCGGACGGTCGATGTCGGTCATGTCCAGGACGTGGACGTAGCCGCGCGCCTCGATGGGACGGTCGGCGTTCCAGTCGCCGGGGAAGATCTCGTCCCCGACGAAGAGGTAGCGGCCGTGGCGCCAGGCGACGTGCGTGTTTCCTTCCGGATAGCTGTAGGCGCTGACGAAGACGGGTTCGGTGGGCGTGCCGCCGTGCGTGCCCGCGCCCACGTCGAGCGTGACCGCCCCGTCGTCCCAGTAGCTGAGGTAGGCGTAGCCGTCCTGGACGATCACGTCGTGCAACGTCTTGAACGGCTTGTCCAGACCCCACCGGCCCACCTCCCGCGGGGCGGCCGGGTCCGAGATGTCGATGATGTGCAGCGAGCCCGTCCCGTTGTGGCACGCGTAGACGAGGTCTTCCTCCCCGCGGATCCAGACGTTGTGCACGCCGCCGGACACGGTCTCCGTGTACTCGGACAGGATGGTCGGGTGCGCCGGGTCCGAGAGGTCGAGGATGACGATGCCGTTGCGTCGGCTCGCCGCGCCTTCGCGCGTGAGAATGCCGATGCGGTTGTTGGGGTGGATCTTGACGTCGTTGATCCGCCGCGCGTCCAGCTGGAGCGAATCGACGAGAACCGGCGCGGCCGGGTCGGTCACGTCCCATACCTTCATCCAGTCGTGCATGAAGGTGCCGATGTAGGCATAGTCGCGGCCGTCTACGCCCTCGAAGACCCACGTGTCGCCGGAGTGGTGCTCGCTGATCCCACCGTGCCCTACGACTTCCACCCGTTCGTCGCGCGTGCGTGGCGAGACCTCGATCTCGACCTCCTCGAACGTTGCGGGTCCCACGATCGCGCCCACGCGATAGGCACCGGGACGCTCCGCGACGAAGACGCCCTCGCCGGCTTCCGTCTCCACCTGCGCGCCGGCCCCCGTGATCGTCCAGCGGGGGACCATGGCGGTACGCCGGCCGTCCGGGCCCACGCCCTCCACGCGCAGGCGCACGACGTCTCCGGTGCGGACGGCATCGGCCGAGGCGACGATCTCGAAGCTGGTCGCGGGGTTCGCCGCCACGCGGACGGGCACGGTCGCCTCGGCGTCCCCGGCGACGATGCGGATCGATGTCTCGCCCGGCCGTACGCCGGCGATCCGGCCCTCCTCGTCGACGGTGGCGACCGAGGGGTCGGCCGACGCGTACGCCACGTCCGCGTCCTCGAGGGGATCCCCGAGGGCGTTCGTCACACGGACACGGAGGGGCGTGTAGGCGCCCACGAAGACCGGTCCGGCCGGCTCGCCCGCCACGTCGTGCGGGGGCAAGGCCGGCACCCGGATGTCGAAAAAGAACGTGCGGCCGTCCACCACCACAGCGAGACGGGCCGGTCCCGGACGCAGCGCCGAGACCACGCCCTCATCGCTCACCTCCAGCAGCGTCGGCGTCAGGGCAAGCCAGCGCACCTCGCCCGGCTCGACGCGCGAGCCGTCTTCGGCGAACGCGGCGAGCTCGTGTGTCACCGTGCCGCCGACCTCCAATTCCGCGGGAGCTGGCGTCAACTCGATCCTGGCAGGGGGTGACGGTTCCGCCGCCTGTAGGGCGACGAGCGCGGCAAGCGGAGCCAGGATGGGCATCAAGCGCTCCTTGCGACGAGAGGTTCAGACGGTTACTCCCTTGGCGTTGCGCCCCGCCGTGGGCGCGGCCCGCAACGTGGCGGGGCGGCTCGATACGGGTCAAGGCGCACGGCCGGAGCGGACCCCGGTCGCGCCGGCCGCCGGTTCGCCGCACCGTCGGGGCGTCTGGCGCCGGCGGTCGACCGCCGTGGCGTCGGCACCCTTCAGGGTGCGCCGGCGATCACGCTGGCGCGCAACCTGCAGAGCGAAGAACCGGCTACACTAAACCGGTCGAACATGTACGCAGGTGGGGACACCGTACGGAGGGAGGAACGGATGAAGAAGGTGGCAACCGGGCTTTGCGCCGTGTTGATGGTCGGATGCGCCTCGACGGGCGAGATGCGCCCGGTCGAGATGTGGTCCGGCTCTATCGAGGCCGAGACGCACGAGGACATGCGCGCGGCGGCCAACGTCAACGCCGGAATGCGGGAAACCGTCGTGTCCGTCGCCGTCGCCGGTGATGACAACGGCGCGGTCCGCCCCTGGCACATCCACGCGGGCACGTGCGGTAGCGGCGGCGCCATCGTGGGTCAGGCGACGGACTATCCGCCCCTGCGCATCGGCGCGACGGGCGGTGCCGACGCCACGGCACGGCTGCGGGTCGGACTCGATCCGGCGGCCTCGTACTACGTCAACATCCACGAGTCGTCCACGAATCTGGGCAACATCGTGGGCTGCATGCAGCTCAGCAGCTAGGCGCGACTCCGACCCTCAGGGGACGGTAGGAACGCAAAGGGCGGGCGGCCTCGGCCACCCGCCCTTCTGCATCTCGCTGCCGCCGACTCGGCGGCGATCCCGTTACCAGAGCCTCCCGAGGCGCTGGTAGCCGTGACCGCGGGATGGCGACACCGGCTGGGGGGCAAGACCGCTGCCCTCGCAACTCGGACAGATGCGCGGCCGGAACATCCGCGTAGCGGGGCCCGCGGCCGATCCGGCGGCGACGCCGCTCCAGCGCGCCCAGGACATTTCCAACCGGGCGCTCGCCACCAGATGTCCGCAGCCGTCGCAGCGGCCGCACTCCCTCGTCGTATTCACGCCATTCTCCAATGACCGCGGCGCCGACTCCCGCCCGCGGTCGCAAAATTCCGTGCTCGTCCGACGATCATCGGACCGCCCCAAAATGTACCCCCCAAAATCGGTGCGTTCCTCGTTTTCGCGGCCGTCGACGGGGGGCTTCGACCGGGCCGGGCCGGCGCCGGGATCGCGTTGATTGCCTTTCGCGCCGCGGCTATGTTCCGGCTCGCATCGTCCAGGCGGCTCCCGCGCACCTCCGCGTGCGCCGCGGCGCCTTCCGGACGCCCATCCATCCGCACGCAGATACGCAGGAGGTGGCCTTGGCCGGCCACAGCAAGTGGGCTCAGATCAAGCGCAAGAAGGCCGCGAACGACACCAAGCGCGGCAAGATGTTCAACAAGCTCATCCGCGAGATCACGGTGGCGGCGCGTGAGGGCGGAGGGGATCCGGACGCGAACCCGCGGCTGCGCCTGGCGGTGGATACCGCCAAGGCCGCGAACATGCCCAACGACAACATCGACCGCGCCATCTTGCGGGGCACGGGCGACCTGGAGGGCGTCGAGTACCACGAGGTCGTGTACGAGGGGTACGGTCCCGGCGGCGTGGCACTCTACATCGAGACGTTGACCGACAACACGAATCGCACGGTCGCCGAGGTGCGCCACGCGCTGGAGAAGCACGGAGGCAACCTCGGGCAGTCGGGGTCCGTGGCGTGGCAGTTCGCGAAGAAGGGACAGATCCTGATCGAGAAGGGCGGGGCGGACGAGGACGACGTGATGCTGGCGGCGCTCGAGGCGGGAGCAGAGGACGTGGAGGCCGGCGACGAGGTCTATATCGTGACGACCGCGTTCACCGACCTGCACGCGGCCCGCGACGCACTCACCGCCGAGGGGCTGTCCTGCGAGAGCACCGAGCTCACCATGGTGCCCAAGGCGACCGTCGCGGTGAGCGGCGCGGATGCGGAGGCGCTGCTTCGCCTCGTGGATGCCCTCGAAGACCTGGACGACGTGCAGGACGTGCACTCCAACGCGGACGTCGACGAGGCCACGGCGGCGGCGGCGTCTTGACGATCCTGGGCGTCGATCCGGGAACCGCGGTGACCGGGTACGGCGTCGTCGCCCTTGAGGGCGGCGGCGCCGTGTCGCTCGTGGAATGCGGTGTCATCCGTACCGACCGGCAGCTGCCCATGCCGCAGCGCCTGCGCAGCATCTTCGAGGGCCTGGGAGAGGTGATCGAGCGGCACCGCCCCGACGCGCTGGCCGTCGAAGGCGTCTTCTACGGCCGCAACGTACGCACCACCGTGGCGCTGGGTCAGGCGCGGGGTGTGATCCTGCTGGCCGGGGCGCGGCGCGACCTGGCGGTCCACGAGTACTCTCCCGCCGAGGTCAAGAACGCGATCGTCGGCACCGGGCGCGCCACCAAGGAGCAGGTCCAGTTCATGGTGCAGCGCCTCCTCAGCTTGAAGGTGGCTCCCAGCCCCGCGGACGCCGCGGACGGCGTGGCCGTCGCGCTCGCCCACTGCTTCTCCGGGGTCCCCGCATGATCAGCCGCGTGCGAGGCACGCTCCTGACGCGGGACATGGACAGGGCGGAGATCCTCGCCCCCTCGGGTGTCGTCTACGAGCTGGAGATCCCGCTGACCGTATTCGAACGCCTGCCCCCCGAGGGCGCCGAGGTGGAGCTGCGCACGCACATGGTCGTGCGGGAGGACTCGCTCACGCTCGTGGGGTTCCTGGAGGAATCGGGGCGCCGCATCTTCGGACGTCTGCTCACCGCCAAAGGCGTGGGGCCGAAGTTGGCGCTGACGATGCTGTCCTCCCTCTCGCCGGACCGCCTGGCCGCGGCGATCAACGGCCGCGAGGTGGACGTGCTCCGCCGCATACCCGGCGTGGGCCGGAAGACCGCGGAGCGCATCGTGGTGGACCTGGCGGACAAGATGGAAGATCTTGCGGTCGCGGCTGCCGCACCGGCCGGGGGGCACGACGCCGAGCGGGCCGTGGGCGCCCTGGTCGCGCTGGGCTTCGGGGCCGCCGAGGCGGGGGGCGCGGTGCGCAGGGCGTTGGACGACCAGCCGGAGCTGGACGGCGCCGACCTCATCAAGGCGGCGCTCGGCCGGGTAGGTGGCTGAGGCCTCTACTCCACCATCTGGGGCAGCGTGACCAGCTCCAGGATCCGGTAGCGCCGGGGACCCGCCGGCAGCTCCACGGACACCTCGTCGCCGGCGGTCGCGCCCATGAACCCGCGGCCCAGGGGCGACGCCATGGAGATCTGCCCGGCGTCCAGGTCGATGTAGTCGCCCGCGGTGATGACGTACTCGTCCACCTCGCCGTCCTCCAGGTCCTCCACCTTCACCCGCGACCCGAAGCCCACGCGGTCGTCCGGGATCGCTTCCAGATCGATCCGCGACAGCTCGGACATGCGGGAGGACAGGTGGCCGATGCGCGCGCGCACGAACTCCTGGCGCTCCAGCGCGGACTTGTAGTCGGCGTTCTCCCGCAGGTCCCCGAGCTCGACGGCCTTCCGGATGACCTCCGGGAGCTGCACGTTGAGCTCGCGCGTCAGGGTGGCGATCTCGCCTTCGATCTTGTCGCGAATTTCGTCGAGCATGGGTCGTTCGTCAGGGCGTTCGCGTCGTGCTCCGGCCGGACCCAACGGGACCGACGGGCGCCGCGGAGGGAGAAAAAAGCCCCCGGCCCGAGGCCGGAGGTTACCGAAAGCTAGTGCAAGGACGAAAAATTTCCACCCGCACGGCCGATGGGGCGCCGGCGGCCGCGGGGTGCGTCGGCTAGCGGCCCGCCACCGTCGGGGGTCGGGCCGCGACTCCCGCGGCCTGGAACAGGATGCGGGTCGCCCGGTCCGTCACGCGCACGACGCCGAGGTCGAGGACCTCGCCGGTGCCGAGCCGCACCGCCAGCGGATGGTCGCCCGCAGGAAGATCGATCCTCAGAACCTCCAGGCGGTCGGGGACGAGCGCCCAGGACCGCGTGTCCGCTCTCTCCAGCAGCACCGCCCCCGCGTTGGCCACCGCTCCGAGGATGCGCCCGACGGCCTCGTTCTTCTCGCCGGCCTCGTTCTCTATGGCGCGGGTGATCGCCAGCTTGGTCCCGGCGCGCGCGATCGCCCGCGCGATGACCCAGCCGCGGTGCGCCAGGTCGTCGGCGATCACGCCGGCGCTGAGATCCAGCGCGAGGCGGGCCGCGGCGGCGTCCGCTTCTCCCACGACCAGGCGCGGGGCGGCTTGCGTTCTCACGGGTGCCCGGCGGTAGGTCGCCCACGCGATGCGCATGATGTAGGGATTCTCGTCGTAGTCGTCGTCCCCGTCGTCGCGAGCGCGGCGCCGGTCCCGTCCCGCGCGCCGGATTTCGGGGCTGCCGATCCGTTCGGGGGATGGGTCCAAGGTGGGTCGACGCGGAGCCGTGGCCCCCTCGTTTCCGCGGTCATCGCCGCCGATGTCGCGGCCGTCGCCGGCTGCGGCGGCCTGCTTCGCCTCCTCCTCCGCCTCCTCTTCCGCCTCGCGCTCCGCCTCCGCCCGCGCGGCCTCCAGCGCGTCCTGAAAGGCCGCGTCGCCCGTGGTTTCGGGAGCGAGCTCGCCGGCCAGGCTCAACGAGGCCCAGGTGCGCCGATGCCGGCCGCGCCGGAGGTGGTGTCGGCGGTCGTCGTCGAGCGTGAGGAAGGCGCTCTCCTCGACCATCTGCGCGATCCGTCCGCGCTCCACGACCACCACGACGCGACCCGTGCCGCGCGCCGGCGCACCGGGAGCGTCGTCGCCGTCGATCGGCACCCCGAGGAAGTGCACGTCGTCCGCGACCGGGTGCGCGTCGGGCGCTGGCTCCCACCAGGCGCCCACCCCCTGCGCGCGCGCCTTGCGGGCCGCCACGTCGGCGTCGTTGCGGTCCCCCGCCGCGGCGAACACCGCCGAGGCGAACGCGCGGAAGCCGGCCCGCAGGTGGGTGGGCTCCGACTCCTCGTCGTAGCGGTCGAGCAACATGCTCAGGCGTCGCGCCTCCACCGCGGCGCCGTCGAGGTCGCCCAGCGCCATGTGATTCTTCGCGTTGTAGTAGTGGATGAGCATCCGCTCGGTCTCGCCCGGTTCGTACGGGAGGACACGGTCGTTGACCAGCAGCGAGAGCGCCGAGCGCGAGATGCTCTTCGTATAGCGGTCCTCCGCGAGCTCGTGCGCCGCCTGCAGCCACAGGCTGCTCTCGGCGTAGAGGCCCGCCTGGTGGGTGAGCACGCCGAAGTAGAGACGATCCAGCACGTCATCCCCGGGCAACCGATTCGGCTCGGCGCGGAGCCACGCGAGCGCGGAGTCTGCCAGCCCGGCGGAGACCATCTGCCGCAGGCGGATGTCGTCGAGCGAGCGGCCCTGCGGATCCATCGTGGGCCCGGGTAGCAGGCCCGCGCAGCCGGTCACCGCGACGCAGGCCACCGCCCCCGCGAGGCCGCCGCCGACGCGCGTCGCGCGTGCGCCGAAACCCGGGACGCGGCGACGCGCGCGGCCCCCGGCGTCGCGCTCCGCGGCACGGCGCCGAGGTGCCACCGGTTCGGCGGGGCGGAGGCGGCTCACGTCAGCGCCCCTGGCGCTCCAGCACGATGAGGCGCTGCTGGGCGTGCGCTATCGCGTCCGCGAACTGCGCCGAAGCGCGCCCTCGGGCCTCGATCTTCTCGATCTCGAGCTGGTGCAGGAAGAGCTCGTAGCGGATGCGCGCCTCGATCGGTCGCAGCGACTTGTCCAGCACCGTGGCGATCCGATAGTCGACCGACGGATCCGGCGTGAGCACGTCCGCCTGGTCGTAGCGGGCCAGCGCGCCCTCCAGATCGCCTGCGGCCACCAGCTCGTCGCCCTCGGCGATCAGCGCCTCTGCGCGCGACCGGGCGCGTCCGTCGACCGACGCGTCCTCGGGGGATCGCACGAGGCGGACTCCGCTGGACTCGCGATAGCTGTAGGCGTGGACGCCCCGCCCGTTCAGCTGCACCATCGCGATCTCGCCGACGACGTCGGAGGTCGGCTGCGTGGACGACGCCGGGGTCATCACCGTGGCCTCGCCGGCGGTCCGGATCACCCAACCCTCCCGGCTCGTGCCGGTCGCGGCGAGGACCTGTCCGACCGACATGCCGATGGCCAGCTCGCCGCGCGCGATCGCGTCGCAGATGTCGGGGACGCAGGTGGCGAGAGCCGCTGCGGCGTTCTCGTCGCGCTCCTGCTGCATCGTCTGCTGCGCGCCGGTGGTCCCGGCCCCCTCGGCGACATCGGCCCCGCTCACGGGCCGCACGCGGTCGCCGTTCTCGAGTATCGGTTCTTCGTTGATGCGGGCGCAGGAGGCGAGCACGCTCGCCGCGAGCGCCAGGGACAGCATTGCCCGGGTCATCTCGGTTCTCCCTTCGTGTGCGGTGACGCGTCGCGAAGACGCGGCGCCGTCCTGGTGCGTACGTGATTCGGCGGAGGCCGGTGTCGGCGTCCGCGCCGCCCGCGCGGGGAGGGAGCGCGGGGCGTCGACTGCATCGAACCGCAGGGCACGTCGTGCCGTCGCTACAGGCGCAGGCGCCTGCGGTCGATGACCTTCTTGATCTCGTGCTGTCCCGCCCA
The DNA here is from genome assembly GCA_035465395.1 of Longimicrobiales bacterium. Classification (GTDB taxonomy): domain Bacteria; phylum Gemmatimonadota; class Gemmatimonadetes; order Longimicrobiales; family RSA9; genus DATHRK01. The sequence goes on from DATHRK010000032.1 coordinate 25,580, forward strand.
GATGCGCACGTTGGACTCGACGTCCACGAGCGTCGCGTCGATCTGATAGAAGACGACGGCCTCTCCGCCCTCGCTGTCCTCGATCGACTGGATCTCGCCGAGCAGCATGTAGTTCGCGCCCAGCTCCTGGGCCAACTGCGCACGGGTATCGGCGCGCGCATTCTCCTGCTGGTCGTCGCGCTCGTCACGGATCTCCGCGCGCTCGCTGCCCGACGCCACCACGCGCACGACGCCGGAGCCTATGAAGGCGCGCTCCAGGTCGTTGACGAAGGTCTCCACCGCGATGTGCTCGGAGCTTCGGTTGCGAAACGAACCGACGATGACCGTCGGAACCTCACCGCCGTGCGCACGCGAGTACTGCTCGGCCCAGGGGTGTGCGAGGCTCTGCTCGATCAGCTCGTTCGCCACGAGCCTGGAGTCGGTGTCGTTCCACCGGCCCGACAGGTCGGTCACGGCGGTGGGCTCGATCCGCGTCACGGACTTCCGCGCGCACCCCGCCGCTGCGACCGCCAGGGCGCACAGGAGCGCCAACGGCGCGATGCGAGATGCGCCACGATGCAAGCCGCTCATGGGTCCTCCGGATTGTCGTTTGGGGGGGTCCGCTCCGTCGTACACGGGCAGCCACGGGAAAGTTTCGGGAAGTTCTCCTTTGCCCCATCCGGGAAGGAGAACCCGGTTGCCGCCGGACTAGCGGCGCGTGACCAGCAGCTCGTCTCCGCTCTCGCGCGCCCGCCGGTATCCCAGCAGGTGGAAGATCTCCAGCGCGTACCAGCGCGCGATCCGCCGACTGACCGCGAACGTCGCAGTGCCCTCCGCCTGGGTACGCACGCCGGGCAGCCAGTGGACCCAGCGGTCGAGGCGGAGCCGGCGGAGGCCGGCCGACAGCCGGATCCACAGCGGGCGAATGGAGCGCACGATGAAGAAGCCGTCCTCGCCCAACCGCTGATAGAGGGGCATCAGAAGCAGCCCCTGCTCCGGCACCCGGATCGGACCCCGCACGTCCATCGCGACGATCTCGCCTTCCCCCACCGGCTGGAAGTTCAGGTACCCCGGCTTCATGCGGAAACCATCGCGCCCGGGGTCGACGGGCCGCCGGTAGCGCACTTCCAGGAAGTGCGCCGGTTGGTCCGCACCGTTCACGGAAGGGGGCTGCGGGACCATGCCCAGGCGCGCGAGCGCCCGGTGGAGCACATCCTCCAGCAGATCGACCGACGCCGGGTCGTCGTGCTGCCCCCCCTCCACCCCCACGGCCACGTCCACGCGGCCGTGCAGATAGTCGAGCAGGGTGCCGTCCAGCAGCTCTTCGAGGCCGAGCACGATCGGCAGCCCGAGCGACGTGGCGAACGACCGGTTGGCCAGCGTGTCGCCGATGAGGGTGAACGCCGGGCCGGAGCTCGACGTGGTGTGCATGTCGAGGACGACGACCCCTCTCGGCGAGGAGTCGAGGACGCCTTCCAGGGCAGCGCGGAGCTCCTGCTGCTCGCGGTCCTCGACCGAGCGTTCGGGGCGCTCGAGCTGCAGCCAACCGCGGTTGAGATCGCGGTCCACGTACCGCTCGGCGTTCTCGAGCGCCGCGAGGTTGCCCACGAGGCCGACCAATCGCCCGAGCCGCGGCCCACCCTCGGCCGCCAGTCGCGCCGCGACGCGCTCCAGCGCGCCTACCCCGGCGGGCTCGTTGCCGTGCAGGCCGGCTATGCATAGAAGAGTGGGGCCCGGCGTCGCCGCAGCCACGTCGCAGAGGACGCGCCCCAGCCGCGGCGGCGTGGATTGAGCTGGTTCGATCACAGATCCAAGAGCTTTTCCTGTAGCAGCTGTGCGGCCAGCGGCATGAACGTGCGTTCGCTGACGGACCCCACGAGCTTGCCGTCCTGAACCACCGGAATATACGAAATCTGGTTCTCGCGCATCAGGCGTATCACCTCGATCGTCGAGGTGCCGGGCTCCACGGTCACCGGATCGCGCTCCATGACGTCGCGCACCGGGACGGCCGCGGGGTCGCCGTCCGCTCCCCCCGCGAGCAGTCGCAGCAGGGATCGGTAGGACACGACCCCCACGAGACGCTGGGCGTCGTCCTCCACGAGGATCTGCCGCACCTGCTTGCTTTCCATGATGAACGCAGCCAGGTCGACCAGCGCGTCTTCATGCACCGTGTAGAGGTCCGTGCTCATGTACTGCTCCACACGCAGATAGCTGCGCTTCCACCCCCCGGCCTCCTCCAGCCGGGCCGGCTCCCACTCGTGGCCCGGGCGACCCGACTCCTGCCGGGCCACCGTCGCCGCCACGAGCGCCGCCAGGCGCTCCGCCCGCCAACCTTCGCCTCGTAGCCCGGTCGCCGAGGTCACCAGCCACCTCGCGCCAGTCTGGCCCGACGCGACCCTCTCTCGTACGACGCCGAGGTAGGTATCGATGTCGGCGCCCGCGAGACCTCCTTCCTGGAGGCACTCCTCTGCCAGGGGCAGCAGTCGCTCCTGGAGCAGTTCGCGTGCCGAAACGGACGAGCCGTCGACCCAGTTGAAGCCCGCCTTGAGCCCGTAACGGGCGGCGGCGAGGAAGTTGGCCCGCGCGTCCTCGAAGTCCATGGAGTGGGCCGGGTCGCCGTACTCCCGGCCCAGGCCACGCATGACCCCCAGCCAAAGGGCGCAGTTGGCGATCTCGTCCAGCACCGTGGGGCCCGCCGGAAGCGCGCGACACTCGATCCGCAGGTGCGGCGTGTTCCCCGACACGCCATAGCATGGCCGGTTCCAGCGGTACACCGTCCCGTTGAACAGCTGGAGGGCACGCAGGCGTGGCATCTCGCCCCGGTCGAGCGTCTCGAACGGATCGTTGTCGTGGTCGCCCGCCATGATGACGCGGAAGCGCGCCAGGTCCTCCCTGTAGATCTCCAGCAGGCTCTCACGCGCCCAGGAGTTCCCGAAATCCACGCGGCCGCTGACCTCGCGCACGTTCGGCGTCGGCGCCCGCGTGTCCAACGACTGCTGAAAGAGCGCGATCCGGGTCTCCGCCCAGAGGCGCTTGCCGAACAGGAACGGAGAGTTCACGCACGCTGCGAGGACGGGCGCGATGGCCACCTGCGCGATGTTGTACATACGCGCGGCGTCGTCGGCGCCCACCTGCAGGTGCATCTGAAAGCTCGTGTTGGCCGCCTCCAGCATCACCGAATCGTGCTCGAGTCGGAGCTCGTCGACGCCCTCCAGGCGGAGCGAGACCTTGCCCCCGGCCATCGCCATGAACGCCTCGTTCAGCTCCCGATACCGATCTTTCGGCGTCATGTTGGAGAGGGAGAGGTCGGACTTGACGAGCGTGGGCAGGATGCCCGTCAGGACGACCCGGCCGCCGAGCTCCCGGGCCGCCTCGTCTGCCCGTCGCACCCCGGCTTCGAGGAGCGAGCGCATGCGTGACAGCACGTCGCCCTCGACGACCAGGGGCGGGAGGTTGAGCTCGAGGTTGAAGCGGCCGATCTCGGTCGTGTAATCGCCACCGTCGAGTCGGTCGAGGATCTCCGGGCTGAGCGGCGCGGGACGCCAGCCGTCGTCGACGAGAAACATCTCCTGCTCTGCGCCGAAGCGGACGACGCCCTCCTCGATGAGCCCATCCTCGACGATGCGCTTGAGGGCCTGCAGATCCCGCAGCACCGCTCGCGTGAACGAGCGCATCGCGTCGGGACTGGCGCCGGTGGTGACTTCCTGCATACCCATCGGTCCCGCCGCTTACGGGGAACGGGTCGCCGGCCGCCCCGCCGGCACGCCCCGCCAGAATGGGCCGCGGTGAGCGGCGCTGCAACCATGTGTCCCGCGGCGCGAGCGCCCGCGCGAGGCGCTGGTTTGGCCCGGGATCGTGCCTCGGATATGTTGCTGCTGCCATCGACCCCGAGTCCCAGCTGCCCGACGATGACCACCGAGATCACCACCCCCGCGCCCCTCGAGGAAGACGAGTCGGTCGAGCCGACGCTGCGTCCGCAGCGGCTCGCCGAATTCATCGGCCAGAGGCCGGTGAAGGACGCGCTCGGCATCGCCATCGAAGCCGCGCTGAACCGGCGCGAGGCGCTGGACCACACCCTCCTGCACGGCCCACCGGGCCTGGGCAAGACCACCCTGGCGATGCTGATGGCGCGGGAGCTGGGGGTCAACGTGAAGATGACGTCGGGACCGGTGCTCGAGAAGCCGGGAGACCTGGTCGGCCTCCTGACCAACCTCCGGGAGCGCGACATCCTCTTCATCGACGAGGTACACCGGCTGCGGCCCGTCATCGAGGAGTTCCTCTACCCGGCGATGGAGGACTACCGGATCGACATACGGCTGTCCGACGGCCCGAAGGCGCAGACCGTGAGCATGCCGGTGGAGCGCTTCAGCCTCGTCGGCGCCACGACCCGCTTCGGTCTCCTCACTCCGCCGATGCGGGCGCGCTTCGGCATCGTCCAGCGGCTGGACTACTACCCGCCCGAGGACCTGCGGGTGATCGTCGAGCGGAGCGCGGAGATCCTCGGCACGCCGTGCGACACCGAGGGGGCCATGGAGATCGCCAAACGGGCGCGGGGGACGCCGCGCGTGGCGAATCGCCTCCTGCGGAGGGTGCGAGACTTCGCCCAGGTCCGTGCAGAGGGCGTGATCACGGCAGCCGTGGCCGACGAGGCCCTGACGCTGCTGGACGTCGACCAGTACGGCCTCGACGGCATGGATGCGCGCATCCTGAAGACCATCATCGAAAGCTTCGACGGGGGACCCGTCGGGCTCAATACGCTCGCCGTGGCCGTCGGGGAGGATGCGGGGACGCTCGAGGAGGTCTACGAGCCGTTCCTGATCCAGACGGGGTACCTGATGCGGACCCCCCGGGGGCGGGTGACGACCAAGCGAGCGCTGGATCGGTTCGGGTACGAGCTTCCGCCCGATGCGGCCCACCCCCAGGCCACCCTCTTCGACCGTTAGCGGGTTGGCGCGTCCCCTTCCGACCGCCGCCTACGACTACGAGCTGCCGGCGGGCCGCGTCGCGCGCTACCCGGCCGAGCGAAGGGACGGCAGCCGCCTGCTCACCCTGGATCGGCGCTCGGGCGCGATCCGGCACAGACGCTTCGCCGAGCTGGCCGAGCTGACCCGCCCGGGCGACGCCGTGATCCTCAACGAGACGCGCGTCCGCGCGGCGCGCCTGGTCGGCCGGAAGCCGACCGGCGCGCCCGGAGAGGTGCTCCTGCTGCGGCCCGCCTCGCCGGCGGACGGCGAAGACGCCCAAACCTGGGTGGCGCTGGTCCGTCCGGGCGGCAAGCTCAAGCCGGGCCGCACGCTCGAGGTCGCCGAAGACCTCGCCGTGGAGATCCTGGACGGGACGGGCGACGGCGGCCGGCTCGTCCGGCTGCGCTCTGACCTGCCGATCCGCGACGCGCTGGCACGGTACGGCCGCGTGCCGCTGCCCCCCTACCTGGAGCGCGAGGACGAGGCCGCGGATCGGGATCGCTACCAGACGGTCTACGCCGCGCACACCGGCTCCGTCGCCGCGCCCACCGCGGGTCTGCACTTCACCGAGGAGCTGCTCGCGCGCATCGAGGACCGTGGCGCGCGGCTGGGGCGACTCACGCTGCACGTGGGCGTCGGCACCTTCCGGCCGGTCGACGAGGAGGATCCGGCGAGCCATTCGATGCACGCCGAGTGGTACGACCTGCCAGAGACCACGGCCGCGCTGGTCGTGGAGACGCGTGCCGCTGGCGGGGCGGTGTGGGCGGTCGGCACGACGACCGTGCGCGCGCTGGAATCAGCGGCCGGCGCGGGCACGGCCCCGCGGCCGGGCTCGGGCTGGACCGACCTGTTCATCCGCCCCGGGTACGCCTTCCGTGCGGTCGACCGGCTGGTCACCAACTTCCACCTGCCCCGCTCGACGCTGCTCATGCTGGTGGCGGCGTTCGGCGGCCACGAGCCGGTGATGAAGGCCTACCGCGAGGCCGTGGAGACCGGCTACCGCTTCTATTCCTACGGCGACGCCATGGCGCTGCTGTGAGCGCCTCTTTCGAGATCGTAGCGACCGACGCGGGCGCCCGGGCGGGCACCCTGCGGCTCGCGCGCGGCGACATCCCGACGCCCGCCTTCATGCCGGTCGGGACGCAGGCCACCGTCAAGGCGCTCACGCCGGAGGAGGTCGCCGACCTGGGCGCGCGCGTCGTGCTGGCGAACACGTATCACCTCTACCTGCGCCCCGGACACGAGGTGATCCGCGACCTGGGCGGCCTGCACGCCTTCATGGGCTGGGACGGTCCCATCCTCACCGATTCCGGCGGCTTCCAGGTATTCAGCCTCGCAGCGCTCGCCGACATCGGCGAGGAAGGAGTCACGTTCCGCAGTCACATCGACGGTTCGAGTCACCGATTCACCCCGGAAACGGTGATCGACGTGCAGCGGGCGCTCGGTGCCGACGTCATCATGGCTTTCGACGAGTGCCCTCCCGGCCGCGTCGATCGGGTGACAGCGCGCACCGCGGTGGAGCGGACCATGGCGTGGCTGGAGCGTTGCGCCGAGCGATTCGACAGCACCGATGGCCAGGGTCCGAACCCGCACCAGGTGCTGCTCCCCATCGTGCAGGGCGCGTCCTTTCCGGATCTGCGCCGGGAGGCGGCGTCGCGCATCGCCCAGATGCGTCCGTGGAGCGGCGTGGCGGTCGGCGGGCTCTCCGTCGGCGAGCCCAAATCGGTCATGTGGGAGGTCCTGGAGGCGCTGGAGCCGGTCCTGCCCGAGCGCGCCCCGCGCTACCTGATGGGCGTCGGCTATCCCGACGACATGCTGGAGGCGATCTCCCGCGGCATGGACATGTTCGATTGCGTCGCGCCCACCCGGAACGGGCGACGGGGGACCGCGTGGGTGGAGCGAGAGGGCCAGATCAACCTGCGCGCCGCGCGTTACCGTGCCGACGGCGGCCCCCTCGATCCCGACTGCGACTGCTACACGTGCCGCGGCTATTCGCGCGCCTACCTCCGCCACCTCATCGTCGCGGGCGAGTGGCTCGGGCAGCGACTCGTATCGATCCACAATCTCCGGCTGCTGGTGCACCTCGCCGAGCGGGCGCGACGGAGCGTGGAGTCGCAGGATTTCGCGCGCTGGAGCCGCGACTGGATCGACCGGTTCAGGGCGAGCGCCCCGGCTGGCCAGGACGCGTCCGGCGGCCCATGATCGACGGCGCCGCTCCGGGGTAGCGGTTCCGGAACGAGGCGAACGACCGACAGATCGAGGAAATACGCGTGCACCCGAGTCTTCTCGCGGCAGTACAGGAGGGCGGCGCCGGCGGCGGCGGTGGCGCCCGGTTCTCGGTTCTCCTGATCCAGCTCGCCCTCTTCGTGGCGATCTTCTACTTCATCCTGATCCGCCCGAACCGCGTGGCTCAGAAGCGCCATCAGGAGATGCAGACCGCGCTCGCGAAGGGCGACGATGTGATCACCGACGGCGGCATCGTGGGGACCATCATCCACGTGGCCGAGAACCGGCTGACCATCAAGACCGCCGAGAACACGCGCCTGGTCGTCGTGCGGTCCAAGGTCGCGAGGAAGCTCGACGACGAGGCCCCGGGAGAGGCGTGACGCCGTCGTGATCCGCGAGATACGGCTGCTCGGAGACCCCGTCCTGCGGACGGTCGCCGATCCGGTGGAGGACGTCGATGACGACGTGCGTTCCCTGGTCGGCGACCTGATGGACACGATGTACGAAGCCGACGGCGTCGGCCTCGCCGCGCCCCAGGTCGGGATCGCCCTTCGGGTCATCGTCGTGGACACGCGCGAGGAGGGCGGCGAGGGGCCGCTCGCACTCGTGAACCCGCGCATCGTCGAATCGTCGTCCGGGACCGAGAAGGCCGAGGAGGGCTGTCTCAGCATTCCCGGCATCGCCGACATCGTCGAGCGGTCGTGCGCCGTCGTCGTGGAAGCGCTCGACCCGGACGGGCAGCCGCTGCGCGTCGAGGCGGAGGGGCTGCGCGCGCGCGCCTTGCAGCACGAAGTCGATCACCTCGACGGGGTGCTCTTCCTCGACCGCCTCAGCGCGCTCAAGCGACGCATGGCGCTTCAGAAGTGGCGCAAGCTCCAGGAAGGGGACGACGCGTGAGGGTGCTCTTCTGGGGCACGCCCGCGTTCGCGGCTCCCGCGCTGCGGGCCCTGCTGGGGGAGGGATTCGACGTGGTCGGGGTCGTGACCCGTCCCGACCGGCCCGCGGGCCGGGGCCGGCGCATCACGCCCCCGCCGATCAAGGTCATGGCCGAGGACGAGGCCCTGCTCGTGCTGCAGCCGGAGAAGGCCGGCGATCCCGAATTCCTGGCGCAGGCCCGCGCCCTGCAGCCCGACGTTGGTGTCGTGACGGCCTACGGCCGATTCCTGCCGCGCGCGGCGCTGGATCTGCCGACGCACGGCACCGTGAACGTGCACCCTTCGCTGCTGCCGGAGCTGCGCGGCGCCGCGCCCGTCCAATGGGCCCTGATCCGGGGCATGGAGCGCACGGGCGTGTCGGTGATCCGGCTCGTGGAGGAAATGGACGCCGGGCCGATCCTGCGGCAGGTGGAGGAGCCGATCCTGCCGGGCGAGTCCGCGGCCGAGCTGTCCATGCGCTTGGCGGAGCTCGGGGCCGAGGCGCTGATCGAGGCGCTGACCCTCCTCGACGCGGGACAGCTGGAGGAGCGCGAGCAGGACCACGAAGCGGCCACGCTGGCGCCCGCCATCGGCGTCGAGGACGCGCGCATCGATTGGACGCGCACGCCGACCGAGAACGCCGGCTGGATCCGCGGGACCGACAGCGTGCCGGGCGCGTGGACGCTGTTCGGCGGGTCGAGACTCAAGGTCTTCCGCCCCGAGGTCGACCCGTCCGCCCCCACCGGCGAGCCCGGCAGGGTGCTCGACGTCGAGCCCGACGGGCGTGGCGTGCTCGTGGCGTCGGGCGACGGTGGTCTCTGGATCGGCGAGGTGCAGCCCGAAGGCAGGCGGCGGATGGCGACCGGCGCCTGGCTCCGCGGCAGCGGCCTCGCACCCGGCCAGCTGCTCGGCGAATGAGCGGCGGGCGGGGGCCGCTCCCCCGGCTGCACGTCGTAACGACCGACGAGGTTGCCGGGGCGGCCGGCTTCCTGGACGCCGCCACGGAGGTCTTCGAGGCCGGCGGCCCGCGCGTGGCGCTCCATTTGCGGCATCGGACTGCGGACGCCCGGCTCTATCGCCAGGCGGAGGAGCTGGGCCGGGTGGCGGGGGAGACGCGGTCGTTGCTGCTCATCAGCCGCCGCGCCGACATCGCGCTGGCGGCGGGAGCGGACGGTGTGCAGCTGGGGACGGGCGCGCTGCCTGCCGGGCATGTGCGGGCGTTGCTGGGCCCCGCGGCCTGGCTGGGCGTGTCGATCCACGGCGCCGAGGAGGCGCCCGCGGCGGGGGGCGCGGCGGACTACGCGATGCTGGGCGCGGTCTACGCGACTCCCTCTCACACGGGCCGGACGCCGCTCGGCGCGGAGGAGCTGCGGCGGGTGGCCCGCCGCACGGCCCTGCCGGTGATCGCGATCGGAGGGATCGGCTCGCGCCGGGTGGCCGCGTGCCTGCGGGCCGGGGCGTACGGGGTGGCTGTGGTGCGCGCCGCATGGGCGACGCCACGCCCGGGCCGGGCGGTCGAGGAGCTACTGGAGAGCCTGGAGGACGCGGTACCATGACCGATGCTGAGACGATCACCGTCGTCGTGAACGGATCCCCCCGCGAGCTGCCCGGCGGTCGGACGGTCGCGGGCATTCTGGACGTGCTCGATCTCCATCCGGGGCTCGTGGTGGTCGAACGGAACGGGGACATCCTGCGGCGGGCGGCGTACGCCGAGGTGCCGGTGCAGGACGGCGACCGTCTGGAGCTCGTGCACTTCGTGGGAGGAGGCTGACGCAAGCATGGCGAACGCGGAGGTAGAGGCGCGGCCCGGGACCGAGGCCGCGTCCGGAGAGGCGCTGACCGTAGGGGGACTGACCCTCCGGTCGCGCCTCATCGTGGGGACGGGGAAGTACGCCGACAACGCCACCATGGCGTCGGCGATCGCGGCGTCCGGTGCCGACATGGTCACGGTCGCCGTGCGCCGCGTGGACCTCGACCGCTCGCGGGAGGAGGGGGTGCTGTTCCACCTCGATCCCGAACGCTACCACCTGCTGCCGAACACGGCCGGCTGCTACGACGTGCAGGACGCCCTCCGCTACGCGCGACTCGGGCGCGCGGCGGGCCTCAGCGACCTCGTGAAGCTCGAGGTCATCGGCGACGAGCGCACCCTGCTTCCGGACGTCGTCGCGACGCTGGAGGCGGCCCGGACGCTGGTCGCGGAGGGCTTCCAGGTGCTGGCCTACACGAACGAGGACGTCGTTACCGCGCTGCGGCTCGAGGACGCCGGGTGCGCCGCGGTCATGCCTCTGGCGAGCCCGATAGGGAGCGGCCTGGGGCTCATCAATCCCTACTACATCCGCGAGATGAAGCGCCGCCTGTCGGTCCCGGTCATCGTCGATGCGGGGGTCGGGACGGCCTCCGACGCCTGCCAGACGATGGAACAGGGCGTCGACGGCGTGCTCATGAACACCGCGATCGCCGAGGCGCGGGATCCGGTGCGCATGGCGCACGCGATGCGACTCGCCGTCGAGGCCGGACGCGACGCCTGGAGGGCCGGACGCATGCCCCGTCGCGAGTGGGCCGTGCCCTCCTCGCCCGCGGAGGGGATGGTCGACTGAGCCGCACCGGGCGCGGGCCCGCGAGCGACGCCCGGAAGCGGGCGCTGCAGGTGGTGCGCGACGTTTCGCGGGGCCGGATGCTGGACCGCGCCGCCGAACGGCGGTTCGCGAACCTGCCGGCGCGCGAGCGAGCGTGGGCCACGGAGGCCGCGTACGGGACGATCCGACTGCGCGGGCGTTTGGATGCCCTGCTGCGCCCCTACGTCGCGGATCGGAAGCTGGACGACGTCGTCCGGGACGTGCTGCGGCTGGGCGCCTACCAGCTCACGGAGATGGGGGGCGTGCCCGACTACGCCGCCGTTTCCGCAACCGTGGATCTGGCGCGGGAGGCTGGCCGGGGGCGGGCATCGGGGCTCGTCAACGCCGTGCTGAAGCGGCTCGCGGCCGACGGAAGCGACGCGGAGCGGGCACCGGAGCCGCCGGCCCCAGATCCCCTGGACGCCCTCGCGGACCGGGGATCGCACCCGCGTTGGCTCCTCGAACGCTGGGAGGACCGCCACGGTCCGGCGGCCACCGCGGCGCTCGTCGAGGCGAACAACCGTCGCCCCGAGCTGTATCTCCGCCTGGTGGGGATCCCACGCGACGACGCGATCCGGCGCCTCGCCGAGGCGGGGATCAGAGCCGGTCCCGTGCCGCTGGAGGCGCGATCGTTGCGCCTGGAGGCCGGGAGCGACCCGGTCGCGGCGCTGGCGGCGGTTCCAGCCGTCGTACAGGATCCGGCGGCCTCGGCCGTCGTCCGGTACGCGGACGTGCCCGCCGGGGCGCTCGTCGCGGATCTGTGCGCTGCACCCGGTGGCAAGAGCCTGGCGCTCGTGGACCTCGGCGCCGGCCGGGTCGTGTCGTTCGATCGATCCGCCGAGCGCCTGCGGCGGCTGCGTGACAACGCGCGGCGCGTGGCCGGGGTCGCCGGGGGCTCACCGTTGCCGCTGTGCCTCGCGGTCGCCGACGCCCGGCACCCCGCGTTGCTCGGCGCCGACGTGGTGCTAGTGGACGCACCGTGCACGGGCACGGGCACGTTTCGCCGCCATCCCGACGGGCGCTGGCGGATCGGGCCGGACGATCTCGCGTCGCTCGTTCGCCTCCAGAAGCGTATCCTGAGGGCCGCGGCAAAGGCGGTGGCCCCGGGGGGGCTGCTGGTCTACGCCACGTGTTCGCTGGAACCGGAGGAGAACGAGGACCAGGTGGAGCGCTTTCTCCAAGAGCACCCCGACTTCGAAGTCGCGCCGCCCACCGCGCCGATGCCGATCCCCCACGCGGGCGGGTCCGCGTTGCGGATCCTGCCGCACGAGCACGGCGTGGACGGGGCGTTCGCGGTCCGCATGCGCAGGGCGCGATGATCCTGGGAGACTCGATCCGGCGTCGCTCAGGGCGGCGCGCGCGTCCGCGTGACGAAAGCGGCACCGGTCTCGGGCCTCGGGCCCGTCTCGCGCTGGTCACGGTCGCGATCGCCATCGCCGGCTTCTTCGCAGCCTACCTGTTCGCGACGTTCGTCCTCTACCCGCCGTCCGAGGCGCTGGGCGAGGCCATCGAGGTGCCCGACCTGGTCGGCATGTCGGTCGAAGAGGCGAGGGAGGTGCTGCGCAACGCAGGCCTCGCCGTCGACGACGAGGTGCCGATCCCGGACGCGGACCGGACGCGGGGGGGGATCGTCGCTCAGAGCCCGCTGGGCGGCCAGGCATTGCGCCCGGGCGGTGGAGTGCGGCTCGCGGTGAGCGCCGGACCACCGCGGCTGCGTGTGCCCAACCTGCTCGGCTTCGAGGAAGCGACCGCGGTAGCCGTCCTGGAACGGGCGGGCTTCCAGGTGGAGCGCTCGCGTGAGATCGCCGACGAGCCCGCAGGCCGCGTGGCGCGCATCCAGCCTGCGCCGGGCTCGGAGCAGGAGATCCCGGCCACCATCGTGCTGATCATAAGCACGGGCCCACCGGATCAGGTCACGGAGGACACCTCGGGAGTGGGTGCGGAGCCCGGCGCGGAAGCACAGGGCGATGCCGGAGGTCCTACGGGCGCTGCAGAGGACGCAGGGGGGCCGGACGCGCCGGAGACCGGAAGCGGGCGCCGATGAGGCGGGTCGCGGGCATCGCGTTCCTGCTGGGCGTCGTGGCGCTGCTGGCGGCCGTGGCCCTGCGCGTCGGCGCACCGGCGCCCGACGCGCACGCCGACCACGCCCCGGATGCGGCGATGGGTCCGACGCACGCCCGCATGGCGGCCACGTACGCGGCGCCCACGATCGAGGGTGACACGATCGCCCTCGCGGACCTTCGCGGCAGCGTGGTGGTGGTCAACCTGTGGGCGACGTGGTGCCATCCGTGCGTGAAGGAGCTGCCCTCGCTGGAGCGCCTGCAAGCGTCGCTGGAGAACGAGGGGCTCCGCGTGCTGGCCGTCAACGTCGACCGGCTGCCCGAATCACGGGCCGCAGAGGAAGTTGCGCGTTTCATGGACGAGATCGGGGTCGACCTGACCGTCCTGCTGGACCCCGCGGGCAGGGCCGAGACCGCCTTCGGGGCCCTGGGCCTGCCCACCACCGTCGTCATCGACCGGGACGGCGGCATGGCGTACCGCCGGCTCGGCGCGGGGGATTGGGATCTGCCGCCCCTGCGCGACCACGTCGTCGCGGCGCTGGAGCGATGAGCTTCGTCCAGCTGCGCGCGTGGGTCACCCACAACTGGGCGCTCAAGCTCACCGCGCTGGCGCTTTCCGTGGCGCTGTGGTTCGCCGTCCGTGCGGAGACCATCACGCGTGGCTCGATCACCAACGTGCCCGTCGTCGTCGACCTCACCGCCGAGGGCTGGGTGCTCTCCGGCCCTCCGTCACCCGACACCGTCGAGGTCGAGTTCGAGGGCCCCGTGCGGGAGCTCGTGTCCCTCGGCATCGATCCGCCCCGCGTCCTGGTGTCGCTCGACGCCGTCGACGACACCGTGATCACGCGTCCGCTGGAACTGCGCCTCCTCGACTACGAGAGGGGGGAAAGGCCCGACGCGACGCGCCCCGTGGACATCCGGCCGAGCACCGTGAGCCTGCGTCTGGACCGCATCGTGACCCGGCTGGTCCCCGTCGCCGTGCCCCTCGCGGGGCGGCTGCCCGAGGGGCTGCGGCTGCTGCGTCCGCCGGCGCCCGACCCCGCGCGGGTCAGCGTCAGTGGCCCCTCGCGCCGGGTCAACGCGATCGACTCCATCCGGGTCGCCGCGATCGACCTCGGGGCGCTCACCGAGGACGCGGTGGTCGAGGTCCCGCTGGACACCGCGGCCCTCGCTCCGGTGGGGGTCGCCCCGGCGCGGGTGACGGTCCGCTTCACGATCGGCGCCGACGGGGAGGGGGAACCGGGTCGGCCCGCCCCTCCGCCATGAGCGTGGCTGCCCGGCGGGGTGGCGGGGGAGACGCGGGCGGTGCGGCGGAGGGAAGGGCTGCCGACCTCGTGTTGGGTGTCGAGACGTCCTGCGATGAGACCTCGGCCGCGGTACTGGGGCCCGACGACGCCCTGCTCGGGCACGTCATCCTGACGCAGGACGAGCACCGTGTGTGGGGCGGCGTCGTACCGGAGATCGCCTCCCGGGCGCACCTGCGGGTCCTCGACGACGTGGTCGACGGAGCGCTGTCCGAAGCCGGCGCGCGCATCGACGAGATCGACCTGTTCGGCGTGACCGCCGGGCCCGGGCTGATCGGCGCTCTGCTCGTGGGCGTGGAATGGACCAAGGCAGCGGCCTGGGCGCTGTCCCGGCCGGTCGTGGGGGTGCACCACATGGAGGGGCACCTGTTTGCGGCGGCGCTTTCGGAACCCCCGGCGCATCCTCCCTTCGTCGCGCTGCTCGTTTCTGGCGGGCACACGCAGCTCCTCTGGGTGCCCCGCTGGGGCTCCTACAGGCTCCTGGGCCAGACCCGCGACGACGCCGCGGGCGAGGCATTCGACAAAGTGGCGCGGCTGCTCGACCTGCCGTTTCCGGGCGGCGCACACGTCGAGCGCCTGGCCGCGTCCGGGGACCCGGCGGCGTTCGCGTTTCCGCGCCCGATGACAGGCCGCAAGGCCGCGGCAGATGGACGCTTCGACTTCTCCTTCAGCGGCCTGAAGACCGCCGTCGCGCTCGTCGTCGAGGAACTGCGCGACCGGGGGGAGCTCGATCCGGCGGCCCGCGCCGACGTGGCCGCGTCCTTCCAGGCGGCGGTGATCGATGTCCTGGTCGAGAAGTCGTTGGCGGCCGTGCGGCAGGCCGGCTGCCGCCGGCTGGTCATCGGCGGCGGCGTCGCGGCGAGCGCGGCGTTGCGCGGCGCGCTGACCGCGGCCCTGGAGGGCGGCGAGGTGTACTACCCGCCGCCGCGGTTGGCCACCGACAACGCGGCGATGATCGCCCGCGCGGCGCGTTTCCGCTTCGCGGCGGATGGCCCGTCCCCCGCCGACATGACCGCCGACGCGGGGATGCCGATGCCGGGCCTCGAGGCGGCATGATGGCCTCGCAGGACAAGACGACGCTGCGCATCCTGCACGTCAGCGACCTCCACTTCGGCCCGCCGTACGTGCCGGACGTCGGGGAGGCGTTGCTGACCAGCGCGGCGTCCCTCGGCGCCGACGTCATCGTCGCCTCCGGCGACTTCACACAGCGGGCCAAGGCCAAGCAGTTCCAGGAGGCCAGGGCCTTCCTCGACCGGCTGCCCGAGGCCGATCTCGTCGTCGTCCCCGGCAACCA
This sequence comes from Longimicrobiales bacterium, assembly GCA_035465395.1. GTDB lineage: Bacteria > Gemmatimonadota > Gemmatimonadetes > Longimicrobiales > RSA9 > DATHRK01. The sequence goes on from DATHRK010000032.1 coordinate 40,936, forward strand.
CGACGTGCCCCTGTACCGAGTGCTCGAGCGGCTCACCGCGCCGCTCGCGAACTACCGGCGCTACATCCACCCGGAGCTGGATTGGGTCCTGGAGCGTGAAGACGCCGTGATCGCGGCGCTCGACTCGACGAGCCCGCTGCGCCACATCACCAACGGCCGGATCAGCGAGGACCAGCTGGCGTTCTGCGAGCGCGCGTTCGCGGCGGCCGGAGACCGCGCCCGGGTCGTCGTCGCGCACCACCACTTCGCTCCCGCGCCCGACTACGAGAAGGCCGAGGTGATGCCGGACGCGCGGGCGGCGCTGGACCGGTTCACCGCGATGCGCGTGGACCTCATCCTCGGCGGCCACCTGCATCGCGGATACATCGGCAACTCCCTCGATGTGTACGCCGGCGCCGACAGCGACCACGGCATCATCATCATCCAGTCCGGCACCACGACCTCGCGTCGGGGCCGGGCTCGCGAGGCCGAGAAGAACAGCTTCAACGTGGTGGTCGTGGGCGCGGGCGACGTGCGCGTCACGCACTTCATGTACTTCGAGTCCGCCGGGGGATTCGAGCCGATCAGCGAGCACCGCTTCCCCCGCCCCGGACTCGGCTTCTTCGGCGCCGCGGACGCGGCGAGGATCGCGTGACCGAGCCCGAAGCGCCGGAGGGGGAGCGCCGCGCCCCGCCGCCCGCCCAAGGCCGAGGCGCGGAAGAGCGGCGGAGGACCCGCTATCGCCGGTGGGCCGCTTTCGGAGGCCTGCTCGCGGTCGCCCTGGCGGCGACCGCCATCGCGGTGGCGAGCCGGACCGGTTTCGGCCAGGAGCGGCTGCGCGGGGCCACCGTGGACTGGCTGACCTCGCGTTTCCCGGGCCGGATCACCATCGGCAGCCTGACCAGCGAGTCGAGCCTGCTCGGCACGATGACGCTCCGGGACGTGTCCATCGCCGACCCGGGCGGCCGGCCGTTCCTCGACGTCGACGTGGCGGTGATCTCCTACGACTGGCGCACCCTCGTCTCGGGGCGGGTGGTGCTGGACGACGTCGAGATCGACGGCGCCCGCGTGATCATCGAGCGCCTGCCCGGTTGGGAAGAGTGGAACTACGAACGCGCGTTCCGCGGCGACCCGTCCGATCCGGCGGACACGACACGGACCCTCGTCGACCTGTACGATGTGTCGGTATCCGACGCGACGGTCGTCGTGCGGATGCCGTGGGAGTCCGACGGGGCCGACTCCGCTCGCGTCCTGATCGAGCAGACGCCGGAAGGCCCGGTGCGCGCGTTCTCCTTCCAGAACCTGTCGCTGCGCGCCCCGCGCGTCCTGGCCGAGACACCCCGCGAGCCCGGCCGCCTCATCGAGGTCGCCGATTTGGCGGCCGACGTCTACGTGTGGGACGAGCCGGCGCGCGTCCGCGCCGCGCGCGGCACGGTGACCGTCCGGGACTCCATCGTGACGCTGGACCTGGATCGGGTCGACCTGCCCGGGTCGCGGCTCTCCGTGATCGGCCGGGTCGTCCTGGGCGACGGTGGGTTGCGGCCCGACGTGCGCGTGCGCGGGGAGCGGCTGGACCTGGCGGACCTGGGGTGGCTCCACCCGTCGCTGCCACCCGAGGGCAGCGGCACGGGTTCGATCGACATCCGCTCCATCGGCCCGTCGCGCTACGCCTGGTTCGGCGAGGACCTGGACGTGCGCACCCCCGACACCCACGTGGAGGGCACGCTGGGGCTGGTGACCGGAGACACGCTCTACTTCAGCCGGCTCGATCTCGCAGCCGATCCGTTCGACCTGGAGACGTTGGAACGGCTCCTGCCGGTAGATCTGCCGCTGGATGGCCTCGAGGCCTCGACGTTGCGCATCGACGACGGGCGCTGAAGGGCGCCACCCCGGATCGCGGCGTTCCGGGAAGGGTAACCATGGCGGAGGCGGCCCTTTCGGGCGACGCCCGTGGAGCCCGCGTCCGACGCGGAGCGCGCTGGGCCGACGCTCCCATCAAACCGGAGATTTCGAGCATGCAAACGACCAAGGTCCTGCTTCTGATGGCGGCGCTGACGGCGCTGATGGTCGTGGTGGGCGGCGCGGTGGGTGGACGCGAGGGCGCGATCCTGGCCTTCGGCTTCGCGGCGGTGAGCAACTTCGTGATGTACTGGTGGAGCGACAAGATGGTGCTCCGCATGTACAAGGCGCGGGTCGTGGGGCCCGAGGAGGCGCCGGGGCTGTACCAGATGGTCGACCGGCTCCGGCAGAACGCCGGGCTGCCCATGCCGACGGTCGCGATCGCCCCTGCGAAGCAGCCCAACGCCTTCGCCACCGGCAGGGGGCACGACCACGCGGTGGTGTGCGTGACCGAGGGCATCCTTGAGCTCATCGACCGCGACGAGATGGAGGGCGTGATCGCGCACGAGCTGGCCCACATCAAGCACCGCCACATGCTGGTGGGCACGATCGCGGCGACCATGGCCGGCGCGATCGCTTTCCTGGCGACCATGGCGCGGTGGGGCGCGATCTTCGGCGGCGGGCGCGACGGCGATCGGAACCCCATAGCGATCCTCGTGGCGGCGATCGTGGCGCCGCTGGCCGCGATGATCATCCAGTTCGCGGTCAGCCGCCAGAACGAGTTCCAGGCGGACCGCACGGGAGCCATGATCTCGGGGCAGCCGCTGTCGCTGGCCGACGCGCTGCGCAAGCTGGATGCGCACGCGCACCGGATCCCCATGCGGGTGAACCCGGCCGCAGCCCAGCTGGCCATCGTGAACCCGCTGGCGGCCCTGAAGACGCAGGGCATGCGCAAGATGTTCAGCACGCACCCGCCCACCGAGGAACGGGTGCGCCGTCTCGTCTCCCTGCGCGAGGATCCCGGCTTCGAGGCTCTGGGAGGCTGACGCGACATCCGGGCGGCCCGACGTGGAGGCGAAGGACCCGACGCGGATCCGGCCCGGCCGGGCCCTGGTCATCGTCAACCCCAACGCCGGGCAGGATCCGCCGGAGCGCCTGAGGCGGGCGCTGGGCGGGGCGCTTGCCGCGCGAAACGTCCCGTTCGATCTCGTGGAGACGCTCGAGCCCGGCCACGCCACGGAGCTGGCGCGCGCCGCCATCACCGACGGCTACACCGCGGTGGCCGCCGCGGGCGGTGACGGTACCCTCGCCGAGGTCGCCACCGGGCTCGTCGGGTCCGACGTGCCCCTCGCGATCGTGCCCCGCGGCACCGCCAACCAGGTGGCGCGAAACCTGGGGATCCCCACGGACGTGGAGGGCGCCGCCGAGGTCATCGCGCGCGGCCGCGCGGTCCCCGTCGACCTCGGCCGGGCGGACGACCGCGTGTTCGCGCTCGCGGTGGGCGCCGGCCTCGACGCGGTGGTCATGTCGGCGACCTCGCGGGAGATGAAGGAGCGCTGGGGCTTCGCCGCCTACATCTACGCCACCATCCGCGAAGCCGTGCGCACGGCGCCGGTGGACTTCCGCGTCGTCGCGGACGGGGAGGAGCTCCGGATTCGCGCGCTCAGCGTGATGGTCGCCAACGTCGGGGAGCTGTTCGCGGGCATCCTGCCGTCGGTTCTTCCGTCCCTCTCCCTCGCCCCGGCGGGGGAGCGCGCGCTGGACACCTGGCGAGATGGGCTGCTGGACGTCGTCGTCGTCGCGCCCGCCGGAGTGATGGGGATGGCGAGCGTGCTGTGGCAATCCGCGAGCGGCGCCTTCGCCGGGGACAAGCACCTGTTCCACCGGCGCGCGAGGGAGGTGACCGTGGACGCGGACGCGCCGGTGCCCCTGCAGGTGGACGGCGACCCCGGCGGCACGACCCCCGTCAGGATCACCGTCGTTCCCGACGACCTGCGGGTCCTCATCCCGGCCTGATCGCCCGGGCGGGGTCGATGGCTCGGTGCGGTGCCGTTATCTTCCGCGGTTCCGATGATCCCGGGGGCGAGCTTATCGACCGATGGCGCCGCGACCGGGCCCCACACACCGAACGAATGGCGATTTCTGCATCCCAGCTCCGCCGTGGCTCCGTGGTGCTCGTGAACGGCGACCCGCACCGCGTCGTGGAATACCAGTCGGTCAAGCCGGGCAAGGGGCCCGCGTACATGCAGACGAAGCTCCGGAACCTGCGCAGCGGGGCGATCTTCGATCAGCGCTACCGCTCGGCCGACACGGTGGAGACGGCCACGCTGGAGACGCACGAGCTGCAGTTCCTCTACGCCGACGGCACCCACTACCACTTCATGAACAACGAGACCTTCGAGATGTCGGTCCTCGACGAGGACGCGCTCGAAGGCGCGGCGCAGTGGCTCACGCCGAACCTGGTGATCCAGGCAGAGATCTACGACGGCTCGCCGATCGGCGTCACGCTGCCCAAGACACTGGACCTCGAGGTGGTGGAGACCGAGCCCGGAGTACGCGGCGACACCAAGACCGCGGTGACCAAGCCGGCCAAGCTGGAAAACGGCGCCGTCGTGATGGTCCCGCCCTTCATCGACGTGGGCGAGAAGGTGCGGGTCGATCCCTCCGAAGGCGTCTACCTGGAGCGCGCCCGCTAGCTTCGCGCCCCGCGCCGCCGCTCCCTGGCCCCCGGCGGCCGACACCGATCGCATCGCACCCGGCGCCTTGACCGGTCCCGACCACTTCGGCGATGATACAAGGCTATGGCCGATGAATTCCTGATCGTTCGCGGCGCCCGCGAGCACAACCTCCGCGACATCGACGTCGAGATCCCGCGCGACCGCCTGGTCGTCATTACCGGGCTGTCGGGCTCCGGCAAGTCGTCGCTCGCCTTCGACACGATCTACGCCGAGGGTCAGCGCCGGTACGTCGAGTCGCTCTCGGCCTACGCGCGGCAGTTCCTGGGCGTCATGGAGAAGCCCGACGTCGACGTGATCGAGGGACTCTCCCCGGCGATCAGCATCGAGCAGAAGACCGCCGGCAGGAATCCCCGCTCCACCGTCGGCACGGTGACCGAGGTCTACGACTACCTGAGGCTCCTGTGGGCCCGCGCGGGCACGCCTCACTGCGTGACGTGCGGCCGTCCCGTGCGGCGGCAGTCGGCCAGCCAGATCACGGATCGCGTCCTCACATGGCCCGAGGGTACCAGGATCGAGGTCCTGGCGCCGCTGGTGCGCGGCCGGAAGGGCGAGTTCCGGGAGCTCTTCGAGGAGCTGCGGGGCCGAGGATTCGTGCGCGTGCGCGTGGACGGCGACGTCTACGACCTCGACGACACCCCCTCGCTGAACCGCTACGAGAACCACGAGGTGGCCGTCGTAGTCGACCGCCTGGTCGTGCGCGAGGAGGACCGCCCGCGCCTCGCCGATTCGTTGGAAGTGGCACTGCGCGCGGCCGACGGGATCGTGGAGGTCGTGCGCCATGACGGCGATGCGCCGGCTTCGGCGCTGTTCAGCGAGCGTTACGCGTGCGTTCACTGCGGGACGGGCCTCGCCGAGCTGGAGCCTCGTCAGTTCTCGTTCAACTCGCCGTACGGCGCATGCGAGGGCTGCGGCGGACTCGGCACGCGGCGCGAGCCCAGTGAAGATCTCGTGATCGGCGATGACAGCATAAGCATCCTCGAGGGGGTCGTGCTGCCCTGGGGAGACCCCTCGGGCCATCTCCGACGCTCGGTGATTCCGGGCCTGGCGGAGCACTACGGGTTCGATCCGAACACGCCATGGGGGCGGTTGCCCGAGGACGTCCGCACGGCCCTCCTGCACGGCTCCGGCGGCGAGCCGGTGCGCTTCCCGTATCGGACGGCGGGCCGCGACGGCGCCTACGAGGAGCCCTGGGAGGGCGTGCTCGAGAACGTCCGGTCGCGCTACCAGGACACCGGTTCGGACGCCGTCCGTGAACAGCTCGACGCGTACATGACGCTGTTGCCCTGCCCGGATTGCCGGGGGGCGCGCCTGCGCCCCGAGTCCCTCGCGGTCACCGTCGGCGGCGCCTCGCTCGGGGACGCGGTCGCGATGAGCGTCGCGGACGCGGCCGCGTTCTTCTCCGGGCTGCCGCTCGCCGGCGAGGCGAACGGCCACGACGCCGACGCCCTGCCCGCGGAGATCGCCGGCCCGATCCTGAAGGAGGTCGGTGACCGCTTGCGCTTCCTCGGCGACGTAGGCCTGGGGTACCTGACGCTCGGTCGCAGCGCCGAGACGCTTTCGGGAGGGGAGGCCCAGCGGATCCGGCTGGCGACGCAGATCGGCAGCCGCCTGGTCGGCGTCCTCTACATCCTGGACGAGCCGTCCATCGGCCTGCACCAGCGGGACAACGCGCGGCTGCTGGACACCCTCCGCAGCCTGCGAGACCTGGGCAACACGGTCATCGTGGTCGAGCACGACCGGGACACCATTCTCGCAGCGGACCACGTGATCGACCTCGGCCCGGGCGCCGGTCGCCACGGCGGAGCCGTAGTGGCCGAGGGGACCGTCGAGGACGTGCTCCACGCCCGCGATTCGCTCACCGCCGCGTACCTTCGCGGTGACCGGGACATCGACACCCCGAGCAGGAGGCGGGCGGTCGATCTGAGCCGCGCGCTCGTCGTGAAGGGGGCCCGCGAGCACAACCTGCGCGAGCTGGACGTGCGCTTCCCCCTGGGCGCGTTCGTGGCGGTGACCGGAGTCAGCGGCTCGGGCAAGAGCACCCTCGTCAACGACATCCTCTACCGGTCGCTCGCCCGCCACCTCTATCGCTCGCGGAGGCTCCCCGGCGCCCACGATGGGCTGGAAGGGATCGACCGGGTGGGAAAGGTGATCGAGATCGACCAGTCGCCGATCGGCCGCACGCCGCGATCCAACCCGGCGACCTACACGGGTCTGTTCACGCCGATTCGCCAGCTCTTCGCCGAGTTGCCCGAGGCCAAGCTACGCGGATACGCCCCGGGCCGATTCTCCTTCAACGTGAAGGGCGGCCGGTGCGAGGCCTGCGCCGGCGATGGGCTCGTCAAGATCGAGATGCACTTCCTGCCCGATGTGTACGTGCCCTGCGACGTGTGCCGCGGCCGCCGCTACAACCGGGAGACCCTGGAGATCCACTATCGCGGGAAGAACATCGCCGACGTCCTGGACATGACCGTGGCGGAGGCGCTCGAGTTCTTCGACGCCGTACCCGCGCTGAAGCGGCGGCTGGCAACGCTGAGCGACGTGGGGCTGGGCTACATCCACCTCGGCCAGTCGGCGACGACGCTGTCGGGCGGGGAGGCGCAGCGGGTGAAGCTCTCGACCGAGCTCTCCAAGAAGGATACGGGCGACACGGTCTACATCCTGGACGAGCCCACCACCGGGCTCCACTTCGAGGACGTGCGCCTCTTGCTGGGAGTGCTGCACCGCCTGGTGGACCGCGGCAATACCGTGATCGTGATCGAGCACAACATGGACGTCATCAAGACCGCCGACTGGCTGATCGACCTCGGACCGGAGGGCGGCGACGGCGGTGGGACGATCGTGGCCGAGGGAACCCCCGAGGACGTGGCCCGCGTGGCCGCGTCGCACACGGGCCGGTTCCTGGCGGAGCTCCTGCGGGCGGCCGCCGCCGCCTGAGGTTACCGCCTAGCGACCGTCGTCGTCGGGCGACCGGCAGGCCTCCAGGTGGGCGAGGTTGGCCTGGGAGAGTTCTATCATGCCGAGATCGTGCCGCTTGCCGGTGGCGTCCACGCAAGTCAAGCGGGCCGCGAACTGCCAGTCGGTCGCCGGGCGCTGCACGACGTACGCGAAGAACTCCTGCAGCGGACCCTTCGGCACGAGCACCTCGAAGGATCCTCGATGGGCCTTCGGGTCGGCCCCCGGGGCGCGGAGGACCCGGGCGGTGCCTTGCAGCCCGGCCGGCGCCGCGCTCGGCTCGTAGGTCCACGTGATCCGGTTGTAGTAGAAGCTCCTACCCTCCTCGAAAGGAGACGAAGTCCTTCCACGATGCCCCCGAAGGATGCAGGCCGTCAGGCCGTAGATGGATCGGGGAGCGGGTCGTGGCGTAGGGGAGGAGGCGAGCGACGTGGCGTCGGCCGGGAAACCGCGCCATGTTCGCGGACGTAGTGCCCAGCCGGTGGCACAACCAACCCCGGAGGCGAAATGACTCGGGATGATTTCGAGAGCTACATGATCCGCATGGGGATCGACTACGAGGAGGTCGAGGACGGTCTCTGGCTCATCGAGCCGGCGAACGGCGCGCCCTCGGTCGTGGTCAACTATACCCCCCCGGTCGCGTTGCTCCGTTTGAAGGTTCTTCATCTGCCGGACGACCGTACCGACAACGAGCTCGCGCCGCTGTTCCGGCGCCTGCTGGAGCTGAACGCGACCGACATCGTCCACGGCAGCTACGGCATCGAGGAGGGCGACGTGATCCTGTCCGACGCCCTCGAGCTCGAGACCCTCGACTTCGAGGAGCTGCGCAACTCCTACGAGAGCATGGTGTTCGCGGCGTCCTCGCACACCCCCGCGCTCGCCGGCCTGACCGCCGCCTCGGATTCGGGGGAGGAGGCCTGAGCCATGGGAATCTTCCACAAGCTCTCCTTGCTTCTCCGCTCGAACATCAACGACGCGATCGCGAAGGCGGAGAACCCGGAGAAGATGCTGAACCAGATCATCGTCGACATGCGCGAGCAGCTCGCCAAGGCCAAGCAGGAAGTGGCCGTGGCGATCGCCGACGAGCGCAAGCTGCGCGCGCAGTGCGACGGTGAGCACCGCCAGGCGCAGGAATGGGAGCAGCGCGCCATGCTGGCGGTGCGCGAAGGCCGCGACGATCTGGCGAAGCAGGCGTTGCTGCGCCAGCAGGAGCACACAGAGCGGGCGCTGACCCTCGAGGACACGTGGAACCGTCAGGCCGGGGAGACCGAGAAGCTCAAGGGATCGCTGCGCCAGCTCAACGACAAGATCGAGGAGGCGAAGCGCAAGAAGAACCTCCTGATCGCCAAGCAGAAGCGTGCGCAGGCGCAGAAGCGCATCCACGAGACGATGGCCGGGCTCAGCGACCGTTCGGCGTTCGAGGCGTTCGAACGGGTGGCGGAGAGGATCGAGGACTCCGAGAGGCAACTGGTCGCGTCCGAGGAAGTGACCGAGGCGCTCACCGGAGACACCCTCGAGTCGGAGTTCGCGCAGCTCCAGGTCGGCGACGACGTCGACGCCCGGCTGCTCGCGCTCAAGCGGGACATGGGCATGATCGGGCCCGGGGAGTCCGAGCAAAGGCAGCTCGGCTCGGGTAACGGGGCCGCGGACGCGAGCCAGGACGACGACGACTCAGACCTCGGCAGCGTGTCGATCGACGAGACGGTGGTCGAGGCCGAGCTCGAGGAGGAGGGAGCCTGAAGGAAGTCGAATCGGCCCTGGGGGGCGGCCGCGCGGTCGCCTCTCGCAGGGCCTACGGGGTGCTGATCGCGGCGGTCTTCACGGTCCTGCTGCTTCTGTTCCTCGCGCGCGTAGCCGAGATCCTGCTCCTGCTGTTCATCGCGGTCCTGTTCGGCATCTTCCTGAGCGCGGTGACGGACGTCTTCCAGCACCGGCTTTACATTCCGCGACCGCTGGGGGTGACGCTCGCCGTCCTGCTGACCGTCGCGGGACTGGTCGGGATCGGCTACCTGGTCGTTCCGCCGGTGGCCGAGCAGACCCAGGAGCTGATCGAGGCCAGCCCAGAGGTCCTGGCGTCCTGGGATCGGGGGCTGATCGATTTCGTCCGCCGGAACCCTCTGCTCGCCGACGCGTTCGGGGTGGATCCGGACGGCGGCACCTCTCCTCTCGGCGGAGTGCTCGCCGAGGTGAGGAGCTGGGCGGCAGCGCTACCGAACTACCTGGCGAGCGGTCTCGAGTTTCTCATCCATTTCGTCAGCGTCCTGATCATGGGCATCTTCCTCGCGGTGCGGCCCGGCCAGTACCGCGAGGGATTGATCCTGCTGGCGCCGCCCCGCCATCGGGAGCTGGTCCGCGACATCCTGACGGAGCTAGGCGCCACCCTGCGCGCCTGGATCACCGGTCAGCTGATCGCCATGGTCACGCTCGCCCTGATGACCTGGGTGGGACTGTGGATCCTGGGGGTGCCCTACGCGCTGGCCTTCGGCGTGTTCACGGGTCTGGTCGCGATCGTGCCGTTCTTCGGCACGCTGGTGTCGAGTCTCCTGCCGGCGGCCTTCGTGCTCGGAACCGGGGCGGGGAAGGCCCTGCTGGTGATCGCGCTCGGCTTCGCGATCCACCTGATCGAGGCCAACCTGATCGTACCCATGGTCATGCAGCACCAGGTCAAGTTGCCCCCGGTCCTCACTCTGCTGAGCGTCCTCGTGATGGGCACGCTGCTGCACGCCGTCGGACTGATCGTGGCGGTGCCCGTCCTGGCGACGGTCATGGTGATCGGGCGCCGCATCTACATCGATCGGGTGCTCGAGGGGAAGGGCTTCCGGCGGACCATCCGCGACGAGGCGATCCGCCTCAAGGTGTCTCCGCGCGATGCCTACATCGCGCGGCAGAAGCCGGGCGGCGTGCCCACATGGATCGAACAGGCGCGCGAGGACGGGACCACCCTGGCGGTCTGAGCCACAGCTCCGATGCCCGGTCCCACGGGCCGTGCCCGACGGCCTGGGTCAGGCCCGGGCGGCCTCGCGCAGCTCTCGACCCTCCACCACCATCCCCGTCGGCGGGACGTCCCGCGACAGCCGGTCCAACGCCCGGGCCACGGCTTCCGCGTCCAACGAGCCGTAGCGCCACGCGGGGCCGCTCCACCCTAGCCGCCGCAGGACGGCCAGAACCCCGTCGATCGCCAGAGCGCCGAGCCGCTCCGCCGGGCGCGACTCCACCCGGTCCGGCCCCGTGATGAAGGACGGGCGCACCACCAGCCACGGCAGCGGGGACGCGGCGCACGCCCGCTCGACGACGCCGCGCGCGCGCAGGTAGGCGTTGCGGGAGTCGGGATCGGCGCCGAGCGAGGACAGGTAGACCAGCGTCGGGGCGACGCCGGCCGAGATGGCTGCCCCGATCAGGAGCAGCGGGAGGGCTTCGTCCACCTCGGCGTAGCCCGCCTGCACGCCGAGGCGCCGGGCCCGGGCCATGCGTTTTCTCGTGGTGCCGAGGAGCACAAAGACCCGCTCCGGATCGGTCGCGGCGAGCGTCGCGCGCATCGCCTCCTCCTCCCACGGCGTGCGGTCGATCCGTGCGCCGGCGCGGCGGAACGCCTCCAGGGTGTCCTCGGCGACCCTGGAATCGGGCCGGACGTGCGCGACGACGGCAGCCCCGTCCGCGGCGAGCCGCCCGACGAGCGCCCGGCCGACGTAGCCGGTGGCGCCGGCCACGAACGCGGGTTTCACCGACGCCCCGGATACAGGAGATACGGCTCGCGGTCGGTCCGGAAGCGGGCTTCCTGGGCGGACCAAGCCTCCGTGAGCCGGGCCGCGTCGAGCCCCGCGTCGACGCCTTCGCGGAACGCGGCGTAGCCTACCAGGCGGTCGATCGTACCCGTCCAGCCGAACTGCCGCGGCGCCAGGGCGCGCGCGGCGACGATGAGCGCGACGCCCGTGCGCACGGGGTCGTAGGCCGCCCGATCCGTCACCCGCAGGCGCACCCCCTGCACTTCCCGGCCTGCGAACTTGCCGTCCTGGGGCGCCCGCGGGGTGAAGCTCACGGGTTCGATCCGTACGCCATCGCCCGCCGCCGCGCGCACCGCGGCGGCGTAGCGCTCCGCGTCGAGCCACGGAGCGCCGACCTGCTGGAACGCGACCTCGGTCCCCCTGCCCACGGACAAGTTCGTGCCCTCGAGGAGCACGGTCCCCGGGTAGTGGGCGGCGCTCTCCAGGGTCGGCATGTTGGGGGAGGGAGGACGCCAGGTCAGGCCCGTCTCGTCGAACCAGAGGTCGCGGCGCCATCCCCGGGCCGGCACCACCAGCAGGCGCGCATCGATCCCGCGCTCGCCCACCAGGAAGCGCGCCAGCTCGCCGGCCGTCAGGCCGTGCCGCAGGGGCACCGGGTGCAGGCCCACGAAGGTGAGATGCTCGTCGTCCTGAACGGGGCCCTGGACCTTGTCGCCGCCGATCGGGTTGGGGCGATCCAGGACGACGAAGAGCAGGTCGTTCTCCGCCGCCGCCTCGAGCGCGAGCGCCATCGTCCATACGTAGGTGTAGGGACGCGCGCCGATGTCCTGGACGTCGAAGGCGAGCGCGTCCAACCCGCGCAGCTGCGCGGGTGTCGGCTTCCTGCGGTCGGCGCCTCCATACAGGCTGTATACGGGAAGCCCCGTGGTCGGGTCGGTTCCGGAGGCCACCAGGTCGTCCAGGGCCCCGTCGCCGCGCAGGCCGTGCTCCGGCGCGAAGAGCGCCGCGAGGGCGATGTCCGGGAGGGCGTGCAGCGCGTCGATCGTGCTGGTGCCGTCCGCGGTCCGCCCCGTGTGGTTGGTGATCAGCCCCACGCGCGCTCCGCTGAGCTCGGCGGGCACGGATGCCACGAGCACATCCACCCCGGCGGAGACGGTGCCCTGCATCGGCGCACCCTGCGTCCCGAGGGTCTCGACCGTCGCCCCCGAGGCGACGGTCGATGCGGCGCCATCGGCGGGTCGCGACTGCGCTGCCGGCCCGTCGCAGGCGAGCGGGCCAAGGCCTAGGAGCAGTACCGCCAGCCAGGCGCGGGAGCGTTGCTCGCTTCGTGCCGGCTCCATAGAGTTGATCATCGGGGGTGGTCGGGTGGTTGGCTTTCCAGGGCGAAACATGACGAGGTTCCCGCCGCTTGCAACACCGGCGTGCGTTCTGCTGCTCGCGGCGGCGTGCGCTTCCGCAGCGCCTGCACCCGAAGGTCAGGGCGCCGCGCCCCAGCCGCAGGCCCCGGCGGCCGGCCGGCAGGCCGAGCCCGCGGACTCGCTCCAGGCTCCCGATTCCCCGGAACCCGACCCGACCGCGGCGCGCCCCCCCACCGACGAGCCGGCTCCGGACGATGCCGTGCCGGTCGCCCAGCCCGGAGCATCCACTCCCGGTTCGGAGGATGTCCCGTCCCGGGACGGCGCCGCCGCCGCGGCGCGCCGGCATCGACCGGAGGGCTCGGCGGCGTCCCTGCGGTTCCTCGGTCCGCTCACGCCATCGGCGATCGCCTGGGTCGATTCCACGCTGGCGGAGCTGCCGCTGCGTCGGAAGATCGCGCAGATGGTCATGCCCTGGGTCTCGGCGGAGTACATGGCCGTCGACAGCGACCGCTTCCAGGACATCGCCCGCCTGATCGAAGAGGAAGGGGTCGGCGGCGTGATCACGTCGGTGGGCGCGCCCCTGGAGGTGGCGTCCAATCTGGCCCTGATGCAGCGCCGCGCGGAGATCCCTCTGCTGGTCGCCGCCGACCTGGAATACGGCGCCGGGCGCATCCTCGACGGCGGCGTGGTGCACCCGTTCGGCGTGCGGGTCGGCAGCGCCACCAAGTTCCCGCCGCCGATGGCCATCGGCGCGACCGGCGATCCCGAGCTGGCGTACGAGATGGGGCGGATCACCGCGGAGGAAGCGCGGGCGGTGGGCATCCACGTCGCGTTCGCGCCGGTGGTGGACGTCAACAACAACCCCGACAACCCGATCATCAACGTGCGCAGCTACGGCGCCGACCCCGCGGCCGTGGCTCGATACGCGCGCGCGCACGTGCGCGGACTTCAAGACCACGGGATGATCGCCACCCCGAAGCACTTTCCCGGCCACGGCGACACCGGTACCGATTCCCACATCGAGCTCCCGGTGATCGGGGTCGACCCCCAGCGCGCGGACTCGGTGGAGCTGGTGCCGTTCGGCGCCGCCATCGACGCGGGTGCCGGTGCCGTGATGAGCGCCCACATCGCCTTCCCGGCGCTGACCGGCGATTCGGTCCCCGCCACCCTCAATCCGGTGCTGCTGGACAGCCTTCTGCGCGGGGCGATGGGGTTCGACGGGATCATCGTGACCGACGCCCTGGTGATGGGCGGGATCGCGAAGGCGTACGGCGATGCGGACGCCGCCGTTCGCGCGGTCAAGGCGGGCGCCGATGTCCTGCTCATCCCCGGCAGCGTCGGGCGCACGATCGACGCGCTCGCGCGCGCCGTCGCGGTCGGCGACATCCCGGAGGCACGCATCGACGCGTCCGCCCGTCGGCTGCTCGCGACGAAGGCCGCGCTGGGCCTCCCCGGGCAGCGGGAGGTGGACTTCGCGCGCATCCCCGCCGTCTTGGGGAGCCGCGCCAACGCCCGCGTCGCGCGCGACGCTGCGCGGCGCTCCCTCACCGCGCTGCGGGACAGGGACGGGCGACTCCCGCTGGCGCGCACCGGCAGGGTGCTCGCGGTCCTGTACGGCGGCGACCCCGGCGAGCCCGACCCCGGGTCCCCCTTCCGGGAGGCCCTGGGCGCGCGCATTCCCGGGCTCCGCACCATCACCGTCCACGAGCCGGATCTGCCGCTTTTGGGCGATTCGCTCCGCGCGCTCGCCGAGCAAGTGGACGCGGTCGTCTTCGCCCCCTTCCTGCGGGTGCGGCCGTGGCAGGGAGATCTCGCGTTCTCCGCCGAAGCCGTGGCCTTCCTGGAATGGCTCGAGGAGCGCCGTACCCCCCTGGTCGTCGTCTCCTTCGGCGACCCGTACCTGATCCGCGGCGTGCCGTCGGTGGGCACGTACGTGCTCGCCTGGGGGCAGGAGCAGGTGGTCCAGGAGGCCGCCGCCGCCGCGCTGGTGGGGGAGACCGCGATCGAGGGCAGGCTGCCGATCGACATCCCGCCATTCGGGTCGATCGGCGACGGCCTACTGATCCCCGGCGACGAGGGAGAGATCGGCAGCGCACGCGATGCGTTCCTCCAGGAGACGCCGCCCGCGGCCGTCGGCATGGACGCCCGCGCTCTCGCGGCCGTGGACTCCACCATCGAGGCCTGGATCGCGCGCGGAGCGACGCCGGGAGCGGCGCTCGTCGTCGGCAGGCGCGGCCGGATCGTGCGGCTGCGGGGGTACGGCCGCATCGACTGGGCGCCCGACGCGCCGGCCGTGGACGACTCCACCGTCTGGGACCTGGCCTCGCTGACCAAGACGCTCGCGACGACGACGGCGTTGATGATGCTGGCCGACGCGGGCCGCGTGACGCTGGACGCGCCGCTGTCGACCTACCTGGACGCATGGCCCACGACCGGGCCGCTCGCGGCGGTCACGCTGCGCAACCTGCTGCGCCACGACGCGGGCCTGCGTGCGTTCGCGCCGCTGCGGCGGTTGCCTGGCGGCACCGTCGATCCCGTGGCGGCGATCGCGGCCCTGGAGCCGGCGTACGACATCGGCGAGCGGACGCTGTACAGCGACCTGGGGCCGATTCTCGCCGGGGAGGTGGTGGAGCGCGTGACGGGCGTGGGCCTCGACGAGTTCGTGGGCCGCTATCTGGTCGAGCCGCTCGGGCTCAGGGAGACAGGGTTCAACCCGGGCCTGCCCGGCGGCTGCCAGTGCCGGGCCAGGATCGCCCCCACGGAAACGGATCGCGTCGGCGGCCGGGGCCAGATCCGGGGCGACGTACACGACCCCAACGCGTACGCACTCGGCGGCGTGGCTGGGCACGCGGGTCTGTTTTCCAGCGCGCGGGACCTCGCCGTCCTGGCGCAGTTCCTTCTCGACGACGGTCGCTTCGCGCGCCGCCGCCTGGTCAGGGCGCCGACGGTGGCCACCTTCGTGCAGCGCCAGGGAGAGAGCACCACCCGCACCCTGGGCTGGGACACGCCCGGCGAGCGCAGCAGCGCCGGCGAGCTGTTCTCCGAGCGATCCTTCGGCCACACGGGTTTCACGGGCACATCGCTGTGGGTCGATCCGCAGCAGGACCTGTTCGTGATCCTGCTCACGAATCGGGTGAACCCCACCGCCGCCAATCGGATGATCTTCGATGTCAGACGGGACGTGCACGACGCCGTGCAACGCGCCATTATCGACACCCCCCCGGTCGCGCGCCGCGGCTCCGCCCGGCGGGGCTCGGACTGAGACGCGGCGCGGCGGCCCGTTCCGCCGATCCCCGCGGCGCCCGCGACGCGAGCGTCTCGGGCCAACGACAGGAGGGTTTGGCCATGCGCGGAACACCCTCGCACCTCTGCACGATCGTCGCCGCCGTCTCCCTGGCCTTCGCCGCGCCCGTCGCGGCGCAGGACTCGGGCGGTGCCTCCGACGTGGAGATCCGCGAGTGGGAGGTGCCCTATCCCAACAGCCGTCCCCGCGACCCCTATGTGGGACCCGACGATCGCGTCTGGTTCGTCGGGCAGCGCACCAGCTACGTGGCCGCCTTCGACCCCGAGACCGAGGAATTCACCTACTACGCGCTCGAGGAGGGGACCGGACCGCACAACCTGATCGTGGACGACGACGGCACGATCTGGTACGCGGGAAACCGGGCGCGGCACATCGGCAAGCTCGACGCGGCCACCGGCGAAATCGAGAAGATCATGATGCCGGACGAGGCCGCGCGGGATCCGCACACGCTCGTCTTCAGCGGGGACGACCACATCTGGTTCACGGTCCAGGGAGCGAACAAGGTCGGGCGGCTGACGCGGAGCACCGGCGACGTCACGCTTCTCGACGTGCCCACGGGCCGCGCCAGGCCCTACGGGATCGTGGTCGATCCCGAGGGCAGGCCGTGGATCGCGCAGCTCGGCACCAATCGCCTGGGCACGGTGGACCCCGAGACCATGGAGTACGAAGAGGTCGTCCTGCCGCGCGAGGGCGCCCGGCCGCGCCGCCTCCAGCGCACGTCGGACGGCGCGATCTGGTACGGCGACTACGCGGAGGGCTACCTGGGCCGTTACGATCCCGCCACGGGCGACGTGGACGAATGGCGCACCCCGGGCGCCGCGCAATCGGGCCCGTACGCGATGGCGGTGGACGACCAGGACCGCATCTGGTTCGTGGAGACGCGCCAGGATCCGAACCGGTTCGTGGGCTTCGATCCGGAGACGGAGGAGTTCTTCTTCTCGCGGGCGATCGACTCCGGGGCCATCCGCCACATGTTCTACCACGAGCCGACCCGGTCGATCTGGTTCGGCACCGATGCGAACACCCTCGGTCGGCTCTCCGTCCCCTGATCGGAAGCCGATCCTGAACCCCGGCCTCCCCGCCCCCGGGTCGTGAGCGGCCTGGGGGCGGTCGACCTCGCAGTCATCGCGGCCTACCTGCTGGGCGTCGTCGGGCTCGGCGCCGCCGCGGGCGGGCGCCAGGAGACGACCCGGGACTACTTCCTGGGCGGCAGCGGCCTTCCCTGGTGGGCGATCGCGCTCTCGGTCGTCGCCACGGAGACGAGCGCCCTGACGTTCATCAGCGTGCCGGCGGTTTCCTACGGCGGGGACCTCTGGTTCCTCCAGCTGGGAGCGGGCTACCTGGTGGGCCGGGTCGCGGTGGCGGCGCTCCTGCTGCCCGGCTACTTCCGCGGCGACTTCCTCACCGCGTACGCGTTCCTGGAGAGCCGGTTCGGAGCCTCCACGCGGAGGTTCGCCTCGGTGACCTTCCTGCTGACCCGCGCGCTGGGCGACAGCGTCCGCCTGTTCGCGGCCGCGATCCCGGTGGCCCTGCTCACCGGGCTCCCCTACACGGTGGCGATCGTGCTCGCCGGCGGCGCCACGCTCGCCTACACCTACCGGGGGGGACTGCGGTCGGTGGTCTGGGTGGACGTCGCCCAGATGGCCCTCTACGTGGTCGGCGGGGTCATCGCGCTCGTCCTCCTGGGAAGGGCCGTACCGGGCGGCTGGGCGGAGATCCTGAGCATCGGCGGCGAGGCCGGACGGCTGCGGGTGCTGCACCTGACCGGCGGGCCGGCGAGCGGGGAGTGGCTCGTGACCGGCCTGGTCGGGGGGGGCTTCCTGTCGCTGGCCAGCCACGGTGTGGACCACCTGATCGTGCAGAGGCTCCTGGCCGCCGGGGGCCTGTCCGCCGCACGCAAGGCCGTCGTCTGGAGCGGCGTCCTCGTGCTCCTCCAGTTCACGCTCTTCCTGTTCGTGGGTGTCGGCCTGTTCGCGTACTACGGCGGACGGCCGTTCGCGACCAACGACGAGGTCCTGGCGACATTCGTGATCGAGCGCTTTCCGCCCGGCCTGGCCGGACTGATCGTCGCGGCCCTGCTCGCGGCCGCCATGTCGACGGTGTCGTCCTCGTTGAACGCCCTGGCGTCATCCACGACGCTCGACCTGTACGGGCCGCTCACTGGGCGTTCGGGCGCGCAGCTAATGGCCGCCGGACGCCTGTTCACGGTGGTCTGGGCCATCGCGTTGACCGGCGGCGCCCTGCTGTTCCAGCTCGCCGCCTCCGACACGCCGATCGTGGTCATCGCGCTGCAGGTGGCGTCCTTTACCTACGGCGGCCTGCTCGGCGCCTACCTCCTCGGACTCTTCGTGCGGCGGTCGCGGGAGCGCGATGTCATCCCGGCGATGGCGACGGCCGTCGTGGGGATGACCGTCCTGTGGATCGGCGAACGGGCCGGCGTGTCTCCCGTTGCGTTTCACGGCCTGTGGTTCGCGGCGCTGGGTTCGGCCGTCACGCTGACCGTGGGTTGGGCGTTGTCGACCAGGACGCGCGGCAATGAGCCATCGCCGGGCGCCGGGGGAGGGCGGCGGCTCGGCTAACGGAGGCCGTGCTGTCACAGATGAGTCTCCTGGCGCGTTCCGAGACGCAACCAAGTCCCCAGGCCCAACGGGTTGCAGGCGCAAAAATGCCGCTTTACTTTGGCGCCGAATGACTCCCGACAACACGGCCGGGCCTTTTACACCCGTACGGGTGGAGAAGCCCTGGGGACACGAAGTGATATGGGCGGCGGCCCCCGACTACGTCGGCAAGATCCTTGTCGTGGAGGCGGGACATGCGCTGTCCCTGCAGTACCACGAGAAGAAGGACGAGACGCTTCACCTGCTGCGTGGAGAGGTGAGGCTCTGGGTCGGATCGACCCGGGAGGACATGCGGGAGCAGCGGTTCGGGGAGGGTGACAGCTTCCGTTTGCTCCCAGGGACATTGCACCGACTGGAAGCAGTGAGCCACGTGGAGATCCTGGAGGCCTCCACACCCGAGTTGGACGACGTGATCCGGGTACAGGACCGCTACGGACGCGCCTGATCGCCCCGCGATCTCGCGAGCCTTCCTCGGGCTCGGCTCCAACGTAGGCGACCGACGCGCGAATCTGAGCGCCGGGCTCGAGTTGCTCGAGCCGGCGATCACGATAGATGGGCTGTCCTGGGTCTACCGGACGGAACCCCTCGAGTTCGAACGGCAGCCGGACTTCTGGAACCTGGCCGTTACGGGCGTCACGAAGGCGACGCCCGCGCAGTTGCTCGAGGCGATCCACGAGGTCGAGGCACGGCTCGGAAGACAGCGGACATTCCCCTACGCGCCACGGACGCTGGATATCGATCTTCTCTTGTTCGACGACACCACCGTCACGACACCGACACTTACGGTGCCGCACCCACGAATGCTCGAGCGGGCATTCGTCATCCGGCCCCTGCTGGACCTTGCGCCCGACATCGCCCACCCGATCACCGGGCGGGCGCTCGCCGATTACGTCGGCATCGCCCGGGGCCGCGTCGAGCGGCTCTTCCCGGGCACCGACCTGATGTGCTGATAGGATGCTCGATTCGTTGGAAAGGTTGCACTCGTCTATTCACGGGCGGCCGCACTCGGCCCACCGGCAGGCCGCCCCGTTCGCATCAAGGAGGAACCCCGTGACCGCTCGCATGTCTCTGAAGGGCACGCTCGGCGCCCTGGCGCTGGCGATCCTCTTCGCAGCGTCCGCCGAGGCCCAGACCGGCCGGATGACCGGTATCGTCACCGATGCCGAGACAGGCCAGCCGCTGTCGGGAGCGCAGGTCTTCCTGGAAGGCACCGGCATCGGCACGCTGACGGCCGAGAACGGCCGGTACTTCCTGCTGAACATTCAGCCGGGCACCTACACCGTCAGCGCCCAGCTGATCGGGTACGCCACCATCCGACGCGAGAACGTCGTCGTAGCGGTCGACATTGCCCGACAGCAGAACTTCGAGCTGACGCCGCAGGCGGTGGGCATCGCCGAAATCGTCGTGGAGGCGGAGCAGGTGCCTCTGATCGAGACGAGCGCCACGGGGACCAAGGACATCATCACGGTGGAGGAGATTCAGAACCTCCCCATCACGACGATCAACGAGGCGCTGGCCCTGCGCAGCGGATTCCTCGATGTACCGGCGAACACGGAAGTGCTCTCCCAGGCCGAGGAGGAGCGAGGACTTTCGCCGATACGCATCCGCGGCGGGCGGGGCGGCGAGACCCTGACGCTGATCGACGGGGTGCCGGTCAACAACTTCGTGTTCGGCGGCGCGGCCTTTCAGCCGAACCCCTACGTGACGCAGCAGATCGACTTCGTGCGCGGCGGCTTCGAGCCGCAGTACGGGAACGCGCTGTCGGGGATCCTGAACATCGTGCTGCGCGAGGGCGGAACCAGCCTGGAGGGCGCGCTCGACTACCAGACGACCGAATTCGCGGGCGCGCTGGGGAGTAATAGCGACGACCTGTGGGGCAGCCACCTGTTCCAGGGGTTCATCTCCGGACCGGTGCCGGGGACCAGCAACAAGCTCCGCTTCATGGTGTCGGGCCGCGAGTCGCGGCGCGCCAACCGCGTGCTGGACTTCGATGACGAGGTGTTCGACCCGCGCTTCTCGCAGCCCGAGCTGGGCGACATCCAGCCCAACCGGCTGGACATCCTCTCGGGCGAGCGCGCCTTCGGCTTCAACCACAGCCGCGACATCTTCGGCAAGCTCACCTACCTGGTGACGCCGACCGCCAAGCTCAACCTGACGGCGGTCGACTTCCAGCAGCAGAGCCAGCCGTTCTTCTTCAGCCTGCTGCTCACGGCGGTGGACCCGGTCGAGGCCTGCATCGACGTGAACGGCGACGCGGCGCTCTGCGAGGCGCAGTTCGACGGCAACACCCAGCCGGGTGGGGCGTTCGCCGACATCGCGCAGGGCTCGATCGACGCCGACGGGCAGCTCTACATCGCCGACTGGAACCACACCATCGGGCGCATGTTCTACAACCTCACCGCGTCGCGCTTCGACCAGGCGCGCGAGGTGTGCAACTTCTTCCAGGGCGTCTGCCTCGAAGACCGGTTCGCCAACACGAACTTCAGCGAGAGCTTCGAGGCGCCGGGCGTCAGCGACCAGCTCTTCCCGGCCTCCGGCACCGGCCGCGTATTCGGCGGCGAGACGATCCGCACCTACATGGGTCGAGCCGACGTGGAGGCGCAGGTCTCCGACCACCACAACCTGCGCGGCGGCCTCTTCTACCAGACGCACGACATCGGCTTCCGCGAGGCCCGCGACGTGGGCATCAGCGGCACAGTGGTGAGCGTCTCGGAGTACGCGGCGGATCCCTGGGAGGCGGCGTTCTACCTCCAGGACCGGATCGAGTACGACTTCATCGACATCCAGCTCGGGTTCCGCTTCGACACGGGTGAAGCGGGCGGGCTGTTCTTCGAGAACCCGCTCGATCCGACCAACGGCACCACGGCGTTCACGGTCTGCGACAATCCGGGCCAGTGGCAGAACATCGACGTCCGGCAGTTCGACGCCGCCGGCAACACGACCGAGTTCGTGACGCTGTCGGCCGACCAGAACTGGACGCGCCAGGTCTGCGCCGAGGACCGCGACGCGCTCGCGCAGGCGGCCCTGATCGCCACGGCCGACGACTTCACCGAGTCGAAGCGGCGCAGCCAGTTCTCGCCGCGCATCGGCATCAGCTTCCCGATCACCGAGAACTCGAGCGCCTTCTTCAACTTCGGGCGCCTGTCGCAGAACCCGCTCTACAACAACGTCTTCCAGCAGACCGGCATCGGCACGACGGCGGAGGGCACGGCCGACGGCGTCGTGGTGCAGCCGGTGGGCCGGTCGCGCCCGTTCCTCGGCAACTCCAACCTGCTCATCGAGGAGACCACGTCGTACGAGATCGGCTACCTGTCGCAGATCGCAGACCAGTACGCGCTGTCGGCGATCCTGTTCACCAAGGACCAGACGGGCCTGACGGGGATCGTCACCGGCGGCGTCGACGACCAGGGCAACCAGATCTTCGACCCCGGCGCGACGTTCGGCGATCCGCCGACCGCGCTGCCGTCCTACTCGATCGTGGTGAACCAGGACTTCGCCACGGTGCGCGGCTTCGAGGTCTCGCTGCGCAAGCGGCTGCAGGACTACTGGGCGTTCTCGCTGAACTACGCCTTCCAGCGCGCGCGCACCAACGCCGCGCCGCCGGAGCGTCAGACCGAGCGCCTGGTGGAGGGTCTCTCCGAGACGTTCCGCGAGATCACGTCCGAGATCGACCAGCCGCACAGCTTCAACGGCACGCTCACGTTTGCGGTGGGTGACGAGAGTCCGGCGGACGGCATTCTCGGAGACATCATTCAGAACGCGCTCCTCAGCTTCATCGTCCGGGCCAGCAGCGGCCTGCCGTTCACGCCGCAGGATGACGACGCGCTGTCGGCAGTAGGGAATGTTGCTCCGGACGCCATCAACTCCGAGCGCGGGCCGGCCAGCTTCACCGTCGACCTGCAGGCGCAGAAGGGGTTCAACCTCAACAACGTGCGCTACAGCCTCTACGCGCAGGTGCGGAACCTCTTCAACCGCGTCAACTGCCTGCAGGTCTCGCCGCAGTCCGGGGAGTGCGATGAGGGCGGCTTCAACTTCACGAACCGCCGGGTAGGCAACGGCGCCAGCTCGAGCACGTCGCTCGACCGGCCGCAGCGGATCGGCAGTCTGCGGCAGATCCGCGCCGGCGTGCGGGTGCAGTTCTAAGGAAGGAAGACCGGGCGCGGCAGCGATGCCGCGCCCGGTCGCGGGATCGGCATCGCTGGAGGTACGAACCCGGGTCCGTGTTCGTCCTGGCGAGGCAATCTGACCTTGAAGCTTGGGAGAAAGTAATGCGCCGTCGCACGTTCTCTTTCGGAACGCTCCTGGCCGGAGCCGTCCTCCTCGGGCTGGCCGGGAGCGAAGTGCACGCCCAGGCCGCCGGCGTGACGCCGGAGCTGGTCATCCGCTCCGAGCACCCGGATGTGCCCGATCAGCACGCCCGCAACGTGTCGCCGTTCGAGCTGCGCGGGATCGCGGACATCGCCTTCACGGGGATCCGCAACCGCGGCAGCCAGATCGTGCTGCTGGCGAACGACGGGACGATCAACTACACGCAGGGTTTCCCCGTCGGCCTGTTCCTCCAGGGGACACAAGTGGGAGGCAGCATCTCGCCCTACTTCGTGGCCGACTTCGTCATGGCGGCGGCCCAGGGTGACTGGGAGCGGGCGCGCCAGGACATCCCGTCGCTGAACAACGTGACGGGCGGCGGCTGGAACGCGGCCTGGAACGTGAACGCGTTCTTCTTTGCGCCGTTCCGCCAGTGGATGCCGGGAGACGATCAGTTGGGCCGCGTCCACTCCGGCGAGCAGAGCACCACCGATGGTTCCTGCAAGCAGCACAACCTGCTGTCAGAGAACAACCCGCTGATGGCGATCAACGACTGCCCGGACACGTGGGGCAGCGAGCAGTTCGCCGGCGCGAAGAAGAAGACGACGCTGCCGCAGTGGCAGGAGCTCTTCGAGGCCACCGCCGATCCCAGCACGTTCAACTGGGACTGGTGGCGGGTCGACTCGGCGTACATCTCCGACGAGCTGATGGGCGACGCCCAGACGTACTACTCGTTCCAGGACTGGGCCGACGACCGCCTCCGCAACAGCTTCGGCGACGTGGTGCCGAGCAGCGCCTGCCTGGGCTGTGGCGAGGGCGACCCGACCGAGAACGGCTACCCCATGGGCATCACCGTGCGGGCGGACGTGTTCAGCTACACGCTCCCGGCCGTGGCCGACGCCGCCATCTGGCAGATGCTCCTCATCAACAACAGCGAGCAGCTCTACGGCACGGGCATCGACTACGATTCCCTGTACGTCGGCAACCTCCACGGCGTGCTGTTTGGAGGCTCAGGTCAGAACGCCGCCCACTACTGGGTTCCCGAGTTGGGCGCGTTGCTACTCCACAAGAACGGCGTGAACCCGGGCTGCAACGGTGCGGTGACCGCCGGGATCGGGACCTGCCGGTACCCGCAGGGGCTGGAGCGCGGCGGTACGGCGATCGTCTTCCTGAAGACGCCGCTCGGCGACCTCCGCAACAAGCTGTACTCCGATCCCGAGAGCCCCTTCTTCGCGCCGGGGCACCCCGACGCGGGCGACACCATCACGTTCAACCACGGGCACCGCTGCAGCTTCGGCGCGTGCTTCGGCCCCGTCTGGCAGCGCAGCGAGCGCGCCGAGTTCGGGTTGATCGCGAGCGTCGAGGACCACGTCTTCGATGGCCGCACCGAGAGCTCGTTCGAGTCGCAAGCCGGATGGTGGGACGTCTTCGCCAACATCGACTACCCGACCCGCACGGCGCGCTTCACCGAGTACGCGCCGCCCGAGGGCTGGGACTACAACGACGACGGCATGCCGGATACGCTGCACGTCAACTCGTGCGACAACGCGCGCGGCTGCGTGGAAATCTTGAGCGACACGCTTCCCGGCGGGCAGAACAACACCAACGGGAACTTCCAGGGCGTGACCAGCGCCGGGCCGTTCGCGCTCGCCGCCGGCGACACCGCCGGCTACACGATCGCGTTCGTGGGCGGCCGGACGCCCGACGAGATGGTCCAGAACGTCCGCAGCGTGGTCGCGTTCTACATGAACGCATACCTCGGGCCGCAGGCGCCGCCCGCGCCGAACGTCGTGGCGGTGACGACCCAGCCCGGCGACCGGGATCCCGGCGACACGCAGCCGCCGCCCGCGCGCGTGACGATCTTCATCGACGACGCGCCGGAGCAGTTCGTGGACGTGTTCCTGAGCAACGTGCTGGGCTCCATTGAAGGGTCGCAGCTGGACACCGACAACCCCGGGTTCGTGGACTCCCTGAGGGCCCGGGTCACCGACAACGTCGACCGCATCCTGGTCTTCAAGTCGTGCGACATCGGCCAGTCGTTCACCTCGGACGGAGATTGCGACGGCGACCCGCTGGAAGACGCCGCGGGCAACCCGATCGAGGGGGGTTGGCAGCCGTACGAGGTGCTGGAGCAGGCGGACGACGGGTCGTTCCCGAACGTCTTCGTGGACGAGGTCGTCACGCCCGGCGTGACGTACCTCTACAGCTTCGTGTCCGTCTCCAAGGGCTTCGAGCCGCTGATCCTGGAGCGCGACCCGCTGGGCAACCTCATTCCCGTCCAGTTCGACGGCGGCGCGCCGGTGCTCCGCAACCCGCTCTCGGCCTCCAGCTCGGACCCGAACGTGGTCGCGGTGTACGTGCCGGCTTCGCGCCAGCTCGGCGGTCAGGACGCGCGGGTCGTGTTCACGACCGAGGACGAGTTCCTGGTCTCCAGCTTCAATCCGATCGAGGTGACCATCGCGGGCGATCCGGACGTGGGCGGGGTCTTCTCCGTCGAGTTCGGTGATTCGGCGCAGGTGGTCAGCGAGGAGGGCCTCGACGGCGGCCTCTCGACCACGCTGACGCTCTACCGCGTCGTGACGACGTCGCTCGACGCCGGCGCCACGACCGAGGACGTGGTCGTGGACTCGTCGGTGTTCACGACGGCCAATCCGGCCGGCGTCGACGTGGCCGGCGGCACCACCGTGGTCACGACCGAGCAGCGGGTGATCGCCGGCGACACGGTCGACGTGCAGGTCACTACCACGACCTTCAGCGCCCTCACGATGGCGGTGATCGACGAGGACGGTGAGCCCGAGTTCGCCACGTCGCTCCTGAACGTCGACCCCGACACGCCGGGTTCGCACCTGGGTCGGCCCGACTTCCCGCAGTTCCTGATCGACGTGGCCCCGGAGGACGAGGGCGAATTCATCTCGGACGACTGGCTGGAGCCTCGCGCGGACACCCTGGCGGTGCTGCAGGCCAGCGGCCAGCCGGAGGTGGACTGGATCGAAGCGCAGTCGGTGTCGTCCTTCCCCGACCTCGGCGAGTACCTCTTCGAGTGGGTCGACCACGAGTACGGGCCGGCACGCGTGTTCGTGCCGAACGTGACGAACCCCGCGGCGACGCAGGAAGCGGTATCTGCCTCGTTGAACGCCCGGTCCGTGGGCCAGACCACCACGGTGAGTGCCGAGGTGGCCGCGGCGCTCGGCGAGGAGGAAGACAGCCTGAGCATCGTGAGCTTGCCGTTCAACGTGGTGAATTCCACGACGGGTGAGCAGGTGATCGTCGCGATGACGCTCGAGCTGGATTCGATCTCGATCGGTGTGAACGAGAATGAGGTACGCGTGGCGGTCCCCGAGGGCGTATGGGTCCCGGGCGACCGGATGGCGTTCCTCGAGCGCCGGATGCTGCCGCGCACGGCGATGAGCGTCGGCGGCGAGGAGTACGTCGTCCTCGACGCCAGCGGACAGCCCGAGCTGGTCGACTCGCTGGTCGTGACGTTCGAGCGGGTCAGGCTGGGCTGCCAGAACCGGACGATCTGCAACCCGGTTCCGGCCAACGCGCCGGGGAGCGATACGGGCGGGCACCTGCCGATCGATACCGACCAGCTCCTGCGCGTGCGCTACGCGAGCGGCATCGACGCCAACACCGCGTTCAGCTTCCAGATCCTGCCGGCGGTCCGCGGCAGCCAGGTCGCTTCGGCGTCGGCGGCCGACCTCTTCGAGATCAAGGTCGTGCCGAACCCGTACGTGTTCTTCTCGGAATACGAGCAGCAGCGGGATTCGGAGGTCGCCAAGATCCTGTTCACGAACCTGCCCCCCGAGGGTCGGATCTCGATCTTCACGGTGTCGGGGCAGATGGTCCAGCGCATCACGTACGACTCCGACCAGCTGGCGGGGAACGGTGACCTCTTCTGGGACATGCGTACCATGGAGAACACCGACCTCGCGGCCGGGCTGTACCTCTTCCTCGTGGAAGGGACGCTGCCCGCGAGCGGCGAGTCGGTGCGCAAGTTGGGCAAGTTCGTCGTCATTCGCTGACCCATGGAGGATCGAAACATGCCAAGCAGGCTGACAATCGTGCGGGCGCTGGGCCTTACCGCTCTGCTCCTCCTCGGCGGCGTACCCGCGCTGACGGCGCAGAACGAGGGTGACCAGGTCTTCGTGGGGCCGGACGAGGCCATCTCCCGCTTCGGAACGCGGGGTGCCAACTTCCTGGAGCTGCCCGTGGGCGCGCGTGAAATCGCGCTCGCGGGCGCCGCCACCGTCGCCTCGACCGGGGTCGAGGCGATGTACTGGAACCCGGGCGCGATGGCGTTGAGCGAGGAGTTCGCCGCCGCCGTGTCCTACACGGACCTGTACTCCGGAAGCGACATCACGCACTTCTACGCGGGGGCGATGCTGCCGATCCTGAGCGGGATGTTCGGGGTGACGGTGAACACGCTCACGTCGGGAGATCTGCTCCGTACCACGGAGCGCGAGCCCAGCGGCGAGATCCGCAACCTCGGTTCCACCTTCGACTGGACGTCCACGGCGGTGGGCGGCTACTACTCGCAGCTCATCACCGACCGGCTCGGCGTCGGCCTGGGAATCAAGTTCATCCAGGAAGGCATCAGCGAGGCGAGCGCCGACTGGGTCGGGGTGGACGTCGGCCTCCGCTTCGAGACGGGCCTCTACGGGACCGTGGTCGGCGCGGCGGTCGCGAACCTGGGTGGGGATGCCCGCTTCGAGGGCTCGGCGACCCGTGACGTGATCGACGACAATACGCAGATCCTACCCACCGGCCGCGACATTGCCGGGCAGTTCGTGACGCGCGAGCTGGAGCTGCCGACCTACTTCCGGTTCGGCCTGATGATCGACCTCGCCGGGACGCCGACGTCGGTGATCAGCAGCGACCCGCGCCATTCGCTGGCGGCGACCCTGGACATCCGCGACGCGGTCGACACGAACGCGCAGCCTTCGTTCGGGATCGAGTACGGCTTCGACGACATCGTCTTCCTCCGGGGCGGCAAGTTCGTCCGGAACGAGTTCGAGGACCGGGACTTCACCGACGGTCTCGCCGGCGGGCTCGGGATCCACATTCCGATGGGCAGCCGGCAGCTGAAGCTCGGCTACGCGTTCGTCGGAGCGGGTGACCTGGAGCATTCGCAGACGATTTCGGTGAGCTTCGAGAATTGAGCGGCCTTGGAGAGTCCGTGAATGAGTCCCCCGAATTCCGCCGGCGTAGCACGGCAGAAAAGGCGAGGAATACGCACATGACCCACTTCTCAGTGCTCAGGAGGGCGTTGGGCGCCGCCTGTGCTCTAGCGCTGCTGCTGCCGGCCGCGGGCGCGGCCCAGGACGCAGATGGCGAACGGGCCTGGCGGGTGATTCCGTCGTTCGGCGGGTTCGTCTACGACGACGCGAGCGCGCTGGAGACGAGCCCGTTCGTCGGCGGCGAGCTCATGTTCCCGGTCTCCCAGTTCATCTCGCTCGGAGCTTCGGTGAGCTTCGCGCGGCCGGAGGTCGATGGGAGCCAGTTCCCGCTCGCGCTCTTCCAGGTGAGCAACGACACCACCGTCCTGTTCGAGGTCGGCCAGCAGGTCACGCACGTGTCCTACACCGCGCTCGCGAGCGTCGGCACCTCGTTCGGACGCGTGCGCGTCTACGGGCAGAGCGGGATCGGCGGGTACACCCTGTTCCTCGACCCGCAGGCGAACACGTCGCTGGCCAAGATCGGCGCGCCCGACAAGATCAACGGGCTGCTGATCCCGGTCGGGGCGGGCCTGTCCTTCGACGTGGGGTCGCGCGCCGGGATCAGGATCGACGTGAGGGACGAGATCTTCACCGACTACGACCGGAACGTCCTGAACCCCGTGGAGCCGCGGTTCTTCAACGACTGCGTGGACCACTTCCAGGAGTCGCTGGTCTGTCTGCCCGAGTTGAACGGGACGCCGACCGCGGAGTCCAGCACCGTACACAACATTCGGCTCACGCTCGGCTTCGAGTTCACGCCCGGTGGGTAGGGCGCAGCGGCGCGGCGCCGCCGCGCGTACCGACCGAGGTGTACCCCAGGGGATGAGATCTATGCTTTCGAAAGAAGCGATGAGCGCAAGCGCGAGGCGGGTCGCGGTGCTGTTCGGCGCGGCGGCCTTGCTGGTGGCCTGCAACGCCGACCGGGAGGACTTCATCAGCCCGATCGGCGACGTGATCCTGAACTTCCCGATCGGCGTCAATACGCCGGATGTCCTGCCGGCGGGATCCGGTGACATCGACGTCATCGGCGTCGTGGGCTTCGACACGTCGGGCGAGGACGCGTTCGCCCGGGCGACGGGGCCGCTCGGATTGTACGAGACCATCGAGACCTCCTTCGGGCCCGCGATGGGGTTCAACATCGGGCTGGCCGTCCGGAACGACGACACGGATCCACGCCTTCCGGCGCTCGTCGACAGCGACGCCGCGGTGGGCGGCTTCTTCGGGCTGTTCAACCCGGCGTGGACCGGCGTGGCGCCGGGCTGGTGGGACCTCTTCGGAGAGCTGACGGGGCTGGCGCCCAGCACGACCTACACGGTGGCCGTGGCTCGCATGTCGTTGACGGTCAACGGCGATCTGGACACCGAGGAGATCCTCCTCACGGGCATGGCGACCGATCCCGACGAGCTCGCCTATCTGGGCGGGACCGAGAGCGGCAGTCCGGCGGTCACGTGTGATTTCTCGGCGGGTGTAGGGGTCGACGCCTCCCGGAATCCGGTCGCCCTCGGGACGGTCACCACGGACGTCGCGGGCGAGGTCACGGTCGACTGCCTGCCGGTGGCCATCAACGACTCGCCGTGGTGGAGGGACTTCACGACGGAGACGCCGGCCAACGCTGCGGACTCCGTGCCCGTGGGCGTGAACGACACCGACGCCAACGGCGGGATGGTCGCACCCGGGCAGTACAACTACGTCCTGCTGATCGAGGGCGTCGGCGACGTGGCCAACCCCGTGCCCGACGCGAACCCGACGGTGCGCATACAGATCGGCCCGGACATCGACGCCGCGGGCAACGTCATCTCGAACGGCTTCGCGCCGTTCCCCGATGGCCCCGGTGCACCGGACGACCTGCTGGCGGCTCCGGGCGGCGCGAACGCGCAGCTCGCGCCCACGGCGGTCAGCTTCTCGGTGGGCAACCTGTCGCCGCTCAACGGCGTGTATCAGCTCTGGCTGTTCAACGAAGAGGATGGCAGCGTCGCCAGCCCGACGGGCGACATCACCATCACCAACGTCGACGAGATGGGGATGGAGGTGGTGGTCTCCTCAGGTATGTCGAACGCCTTCAACCCGACGGACCGCACCGACGCCGTGAGCGTCGCGCTGGACGACGCCACGGCGGGCGTGGCGCTGGGCGATTTCACGCACGTCTTCCTGTCGATCGAGTCGTCGGCGGCGGGAAGCCCGGCCGCGGCCCAGCCGCTCTGGGCGCAGTACCTGGACATGGAGGGCATGCCCGGCAACTCGGCCGCGTGGACGTTCATCGAGGAGTTCGATCTGCCCTTCGGCACGTTCGAGCTCGGCGACGATCCGAGGGTCTTCGCGCTCAGCGGGTTCGGCGAGGGCGCGTTCGCGGGCAGCACGCTGGGCGTGTCCGACCTGTTCGTGGCGCGCTTCAGAAACCTGACGATTCCGCCCGTAGGCTACTACTACGAAGGGTTCATCCGGCGGCTCGAGGACGGCGAGGTCGCCTCCGAGGTGTCGACGGGAGACCTGACGACGGACCTCATCGAGGGCACCGTGTCGCTGCGCGACGTGGACGTCGACCAGTCGATCTCGCCGTCGATCTCCCCGACGCTCATCGTCATCTCGGCGAACCGGGCGACGCTCGAAG
Organism: Longimicrobiales bacterium; assembly: GCA_035465395.1. GTDB lineage: Bacteria > Gemmatimonadota > Gemmatimonadetes > Longimicrobiales > RSA9 > DATHRK01. The sequence goes on from DATHRK010000032.1 coordinate 71,575, forward strand.
ACGTGGGGGGAGCGCCCTTCTACTCCTTCGACGACTACATTTTGCGGCTGCGGCCGAAGATCGCGACGGGGAACAACGGCATCCCGGCGCTGACGGGCCTCGTGCCGGAGACCGTGACGGAGCGGGAGCCGACGCCGTAGCGAAGTCCAGGTGGCACGCGCGCCCGCCCGGCGGGTGCACCGAGGGGGGAGGTGTCCGCACCTCCCCCCTCGTCTGTGCCGACGTTACACTGCGGACGCTCCAGCGCCGATGCACCGGGCAGCCACCGCGATGCTCACCAATATCCCAGGCAGGTTGGAACAGCGGTTCCAGGCGCCCCCCGTGGGCCGCCGGGCGCTGAGCCTCGCTATCGCCATGCTGTCCGTCGCCTGCGACGCACGGCCCCAGGCGCTGGAGGCCGACCTGCGCGCCGCCGCCGATCGGGCGCTGCCGCGGCTGGAGGTGCTGGCGGGGCTCGAGCAGCGGCATCCGATCGCCCTCGGCGTGCGCACCCGCGCCGAGCTCCGTCGGTTCATCGAGCGCCGCCTGGCCGAGGACCTTCCGGAGGAAGAAGTGGAGGGCGTGCGGGCCACGTACGTGGCGCTCGGCCTGCTGCCGCCGGAGCTGGACCTCGAGGCCCTGCTGCTGGACCTCTACACGGAGCAGATCGTCGGCTTCTACGACCCGGGATCGGACACGCTCTACGTCGTCGACGACGTGCCCGAGGCCCAGCGTGAGACGGTCCTCGTCCACGAGCTCGTGCACGCGCTGCAGGACCAACACGCAGACCTCGAGGCGCTGATGCACCGCTCGCTCGGCTCCGACCGGCAGCGCGCCTCGCAGGCGGCGATCGAAGGGCACGCGACGCTCGTAATGGTGGCCTACTCGCTCGACGCGCTAGGGGCGGACCCGGCCGCCCTCATGGCCGTGCCGGATCTGGCGTCGCAGCTAGGGCCCGCGCTCCAGGCGTCCAGCTTCCCGGTGCTCGCCGATGCCCCGCGGATCCTCCGGGACGGGCTGCTGTTCCCGTATTTCTCCGGGGCGGGCTTCGTCCTGGAGCTCTGGCGCGCGAGGGCAACGGGCTCGCTGGCCGGGGGGGCGACCTACCCGGCCCCGCTCGGCGACCTGCTCCCCGCGTCGACGGAGCAGGTGCGACGGCCGGAAACCCACTTCCTGGCGGAGGTGGACGCGCCGACCGGAGTGAGCTTCGGCCCCCCGGCGAGCGACGGCTGGCCGACGCTCTACGAGAATACGCTGGGCGAGCTCGAGCTCTCGATCCTGCTCGGTGAGTGGCTGGGGGAGGAGGCCGAGGCGCTCGCCCACGGTTGGGACGGAGACCGCTACCTGACCCTCCGGGATCCGGCCGGGGGCGTCGCGCTGGACATCGCGATCGTCTGGGACGACGCGGCGTCCGCCGACGCGTTCGCCGCAGCCTACCGACGGGCCGCGGCCGCGCGTACGCACCGGGCGGTGCGCGTGGCCCGGGAACGGCTGGCCGGCGTGGAGGTCGTCCGCATCGCGGATGTGCCGGCGGGCACCGACCCGGAGGCCCTGCCGCGACGCCCCCTCACCCTGAGGCCGCGTTGAACCGCCTGCGGGTCCACACGCCGCCGGAGCCCGCGGGCAGCTACGACGTCTGGATCGAACCCGGCATCCTGTCCCGCCTGCCTGAGATCATCCGCGAGGTGACCGGCAGCACCCGCTGCGTCGTGATCTCCGACGCGGTCGTCGCCGACATGCTCGGCGAGCGTGTCCGGCGCGATCTCGAGGGCGCCGGCTTCGCCGTCGACCTGCTTCGCTTCCCGGCCGGCGAGCAGGCCAAGAACCGCGAGAGCTGGGGCTCGGTCATCGACTCGGTGGCCAACCGGGGGCTGGGGCGGGACGACGCCGTCGTGGCCCTCGGCGGCGGCGTGACGGGCGACCTCGGCGGGTTCGTCGCCGCGACGTACATGCGCGGCGTCGCGCTGGTCCAGGTGCCAACCAGCCTCCTGTCGATGGTCGACGCCTCCATCGGCGGCAAGACGGGCCTGGACACGCCGGTGGGCAAGAACCTCATCGGCGCCTTCCACCAGCCGGCCGCGGTGGTCGTGGACCCCGAGACGCTCGCGTCGCTCCCCGCCGACCACTTCCGGGCGGGTCTCGCCGAGGCCGTGAAGCACGCCGCGATCGCGGACGCGGACTACCTCGACTGGATTGCCGCGAACGCCGCGTCCATCGACGCGCAGGAGCCCGCGGCCCTGGGGCACCTGATACGTCGTTCCGTGGAGATCAAGGCCGAGGTGGTCGCCGACGACCCGCTCGAGCGGGACCGGCGTCAGGTATTGAACTTCGGCCACACCTTCGCGCACGCGCTGGAGACCTGGACCGGCTACCGCACGCTGCACGGGTTCGCCGTGGCGATCGGGAGCGTGGCCGCCGCTGAGTTGGGCGAGCGCACCGGCACCTCCCGCCCTGGAACCGCCCACAGGCTCTCCGAGGCGCTGTCGATGCTCCACTTGCCGCTGCGCCCCACCGGCGGCGTCCCGGCGGAGCGGATCCTCGAGCTCGCCCGGCAGGACAAGAAGGCCCGGGGAGGAGCCATCCGTTACGTGCTCCTCGCCGGCATCGGGGAGGTCGCCCGGGGCCCGGACGGCGGCTGGTCGGTGCCCGTGGACGACGGCGTCGTGGCGGCCGTGCTGGAGGACCTCTGGCAGTAGCTCGTCCGTGCCTCCAGGTTTCGGGATCGTTTGACGCTCGGCTGCCGGGCCGCCTATCTTGCCGCCCGCTCGCACCGCTCCGGGCCGTCGCCCGGGGAGGTCCGTACGACTGTTGGAGGCTGCATGGCGCTCCCTGAGCGCGACAGCACGACATCGGTCGCCCTGACGCTGGCAGCTCGCGCGAAGGGGGCACCCGATGCTCCCTACCTCCTCTTCGGCGACCAGACCCTCACGTACGGGCAGGTCGACGCCCGCGCTGCGGCGCTCGCGGCCTCCCTGCACGAACTGGGGATCGCCAGAGGGGACCGCCTGGGCCTGGTGCTTCCGAACTGGCCGGAATTCGCCATCGCCGCGTTCGCGGCGGCCAAGCTCGGGGTCGTGATCGTCCCGCTGAACCCGCGCGAACCCGCCGCCGAGCTGCAATACATGCTGCGCCATTCGGAGGCGGCCGCGGTCGTGACCGCCGAGGACTACAGGGGTGTGGACTTCCTGGAGGTGTTCGAGGAGCTCCTGACGCAGCTCCCCGATCTCCGCTACGTCGTCACCGTCGGCCCCGAGGACCTGTGGTACGACGACCGGATCTACCAGTTCGAAGACCTGGTCTCGGCCGGCATAGGCAAGGCGTTTCCGCGCGCCGAGTCGGGCCCCGAGGAGCCTTTCGGGATCGTCTACACGTCCGGCACCACAGGCAAGCCCAAGGGGGTCGTCGTGAGCAGCGGCAACCTCCTGTCTGCCGCGGCGGGGACGGTCGGCGCGATCGAGCTCGGCCCGGGCGACGTGGTGGCGGGGGTGACGGCGCTGTTCCACGTCTTCGGGCTGGGGCCGGGTCTGATCGGCACGCTCCTCGGCGGTGCATCCCTGGTCCTGCAGGAGGACTTCGACCCGCTCGAGTCCCTGGACCTGATCGAACGGTGCGGGGTTACAGTGCACTACGGCGTGCCGACGGTGTTTCTGACGGAGTTGCGCGAGGTCGAGCTCGCGCCCCGCGACCTGTCGACGCTCCGCGCGGGCGTGGTGGCGGGGGCTCCCATCGGGGATGAGACGCTGCGTCGGATTCGGCAGCAGCTCTGCCCCGGCTTGCAGGTCGCGTACTCCCTCACCGAGACGGCGTCCACCGTCGCGATCACGCGGCCGCAGGATCCCGCCGACAAGCAGTTGTTCACCCTCGGCAGGCCGATCGAGGGAACCGAGATCCGCGTCGTCGACGACGCGGGCGAGGTGCTGCCGGTGGAGAGCGTCGGCGAGCTGACCGTGCGCGGGCCCGGCGTCATGCTCGGTTACTATCGGCAGCCCGGCGAGACCCGACAGGCCCTGGGCGAGGACGGCTTCCTGCGCACGGGGGACGTCGGGATGGTGGACGAGGAAGGGTACGTGCACGTCGTCGGCCGGCGGAACGACGTCATCATCCGCGGGGGCGTCAACGTGTACCCGAGGGAGGTGGAGGATCGCCTCCAGGCGCACCCGGCGATCGAGCAGGCGGTGATCGTCGGGGTGCCCGACGAGGTGCTCGGCGAAGCCGTGTGCGCCTGCGTCGTCGCGGTGGAGGGAGCGCTCGTGACACCCGAGGAGATCCGGAGCTGGTGTCGCGACGCGATGGCCGACCACAAGGTGCCGGACATCGTGCGATTCCTCGGCGCGCTGCCGGCCACGGCCAGCGGCAAGGTCCGCCGCGCCGAACTGGCACGATCCGTGATCGACGGGTCGGAGGCGGAGATCGCCTAGAAGGGCCGTGATGTCCGCAGGACATCGCGAGCGACGTGCGCCGCGCGGAAAGCCCGGCGCGACATCGCCTCGAACCGAGCGCCGACGGGGTGTCGGCGCCTTACACACAGGGCGGGCTGAGGCCCGCCGCGAAGGCCGCTTCACCGGTCCCGCGGATCGTGACCCCGGGAACGATGCGCCTCGCCCCCGACCTTCGTCGGCGGTGGGGCCGCGTCGAGCGGGGGACGATCATGTGGACGTGGGCAAGGAACCAGGCTCACGATCCGCGCGGACGGGAAGGGGTCTCGCGAACGACGAAGGATGGATTTCGTGAGACACATCAGCACCACAACGGGGCCGTTCCCACAGGGCGCGGTCCAGCCGCAGGCGCACGCGCCCAACGCCGCGCTCCTCATCGACTTCGACAACGTCACGATGGGGATCCGCAGCGACCTCACCCGGGAGCTGCGCAACCTCCTGGACAGCGAAGTGATCCGCGGCAAGGTCGCGGTGCAACGCGCGTACGCCGATTGGCGGCGCTATCCGCAGTACATCGTCCCCCTGTCGGAGGCGTCGATCGACCTGATCTTCGCGCCGGCATACGGGAGCTCCAAGAAGAACGCCACCGACATTCGCCTGGCGATCGACGCTCTCGAGCTCGTCTTCACCCGTCCCGAGATCGGGACCTTCATGCTGCTTTCGGGCGACTCCGACTTCAGCAGTCTGGTGCTCAAGCTGAAGGAGTACGGCAAGTACGTCATAGGCGTGGGGATACGGGAGTCGGCCTCCGATCTCCTCGTCCAGAACTGCGACGAGTACTACTCCTACAGCGCCCTTACGGGCCTGACCGCGGCCGGAGAGGACTCCGGGGAGCGCCACGATCCGTGGGAGCTCGTCGAGCGCGCCGTGCTCCGCATGGAGAAGAACGGCGACGTCATGCGCTCGGACCGGCTCAAGCAGGTGATGCTGGAGATGGATCCGGGCTTCGACGAGAAGGAGTTGGGCTTCACGAAGTACAACAAGTTCCTGGCCGAAGCCGCCTCCAAGAACCGCCTGGCGCTGAACAAGCTCGAGAACGGCCAGTTCGAGGTCACGCCCGCGGGCAAGCCGAGTTCCGGTGGCTCCGAGCGTGAGGACGGGAGGGGTCGCGGGGGCCGCGGCAGAGGCCGGGACCGCGGGCGCCGCGGGCGTCGGGACGACGCGCGCGCCCCATCCGGTTCGGCTCGCGCCCGCGGCGGAGCGTCGGCGCCCTCCGGTGACGCGGCCGCGGCGCCCAACGACGACGACCGCTCGCCCCGCGGGGAGGACCGAGCCCCGCGCGAAGAGGCCGCGCCGGCGCGCACACCGGCCGCGCCGGCGCGCGCACCGGCCGCGCCGTCGAAGGGCGGCGGCGGCGACGACGTCGAAGACGGCGAAACCTACGCGTACGGGCTTCTGGCGCGCGCCGTGGCGGACATAGGAGGCGCCTCGCGCAATCCGGTCCGCGATTCCGAGCTCAAACGGCGCATGCTCGAGATCGACGGCAGCTTCGACGAAGCCACCCTGGGGTTCAGCAAGTTCAGCCGCTTCCTGCGCCGCGCGCACGACGAAGAGGTGATCGACCTGCACCGCACGCCCGAGGGGCACTACGAAGCGGTTCTGGGAGGGAAGGGCTCCGCGTACCGCGAGCAGGGCGTCCCCGGTGGCGCCGGCTCGCCGGCCGAGAAGAAGGGCGGCGAGGAAGGCGGAGATGCCAAGCCCTCGCGCGGCCGCGGGCGCGGCCGCGGCGGGCGTTCGAGTCGCTCGGCGGAGCCGGCCGCGGAGCGACCCGAGCGCACGGATCGTGAGGCCGGCGACCAGGGAGAGAACGGCGCCGGCGCCGACCGTGAGCGAGCCGCACAGGCCGAGTACGCCGCGGCGGCGGAATCCTCCTCCGGCGACGACGCCGAGCCGGAAGGCCGGGAAGCTTCCCCCGCGACGACCGCCTCGGAGTCCGGGACGGAGCCGGAGCGTACGAAGTCCCTGGAGCGACCGCGCAGCTGGGGGCGGAGCCGTCGCGGAGGCGCGCAGTCCGGGCCCCCGCCGGTGCTACCGGGCCAGACCGTCGGGACCTCGGCGCCGAAGTCGGAGCCGGGGCACGGGGACGGCAGCGGCCAGCGCGACCACGCCGACGGCACGGGACTGCCCCGGGAGCGCTCGGAGGTCATCCGCTACCTGGTGGCCCGCTACAAGGGCGTCGGCGAGCGCACGGCCTCCACCGTGGTGGACGAATTCGGCCCGACCGAGGTCTTCCGCGTGCTCGGCGAGGATCCGGATCGCGTGCGGGACCTCGTCGGCCCGGCCCGCGCCCAGATGCTGATCGACGGATGGGCGGCGGACCCGGCACGGAGCTGATCGCCGGAACCGCGCGGGTCGTCGGCGAGCCGGGCGTCCTGCCCGCGTCTTTCTACGATCGACCGGCCGAGCAGGTCGCGCGCGACCTGCTCGGCGCGATCGTGGTCTCCGACCTGGAAGGCGCCAGGACGGCGGGACGGATCGTCGAGACCGAAGCCTATCCGGGGCCGCACGATCCGGCTTCCCACGCCGCAGCCCGCATAGGCAGAACGCGCCGCAACGAAACCATGCACGGCCCGCCGGGCATCGCCTACGTCTATCGCATCTACGGGCTCCATTGGTGCCTCAACGCGGTCACCGGCACGGCCGACCGTCCTGCCGCCGTGCTGCTGCGCGCGCTGGAGCCGGTCGCGGGACGAGCCACGATGGCACGGCGGCGCGGGCGCGAGCGGGACCTGGCCAACGGGCCCGCCCGACTCACGCAGGCGCTGGCCGTGGACGGGGCGTCCGATGGCCGTCCACTCACCAGAGGCGCCCTGCGCATCATCGAGGGGGCTCGCGTGGCGGACCGACGCGTGGCCACCGGGCCTCGCATCGGCGTGACCCGGGCCCGCGAGTGGCCCCTGCGGTTCTGGGTGCGCGGACACGCGCACGTGTCGCGCTGACCCCGCGCGCGCGCCTGATAGGCGGCGTCGTCGGCCGACCGGGCATGGACACCCGGCGGGGCGGCCGGATACCTTCCGGTGCCTCGCCCGAAAACGAACACGCGAACCGACCCACATCGTGAAGATCGTCGTCTGCATCAAGCGGGTGCCGGACACCGCCGCCCGCATCAAGGTCACGCCCGACGGTGGCATCGACCAAACCGGCCTCAAGTACGTGATATCGCCCTACGACGAGTTTGCCCTCGAGGCCGCGCTGCGGCTCCGGGACGGCGGCGAGGGGACGACGGTCACGGCGCTCACCGTGGGGGACGCGAGCGCCGCAGAGCAGCTTCGCTCGGCGCTCGCCATGGGCGCCGACGACGCCGTGCTGATCGCCGCCGAGACGGGCATGGACGGCCTCGCCACCGCGGGCGTCATCGCCGACGAGATCACGGCCCGCGCGCCGGACCTCGTGCTCTTCGGCATGAAGGCGGTCGACGGAGACCAGCAGCAGGTCGGGCTCATGGCCGCCGAGCTTGCGGGGCTGCCCGCCGTGTCGGTCGTCGCCGAGCTGGCGATCGAGGACGGCAAGGCGGTCTGCCACCGGGAGGCCGAGGGCTCGGTGGAGGTGCTCGAGGTGCCGCTACCCGCCGTCGTGACCATCACCAAGGGCGAGCACGAGCCCCGCTATCCCTCGCTGAAGGGCATCATGGCGGCCAAGCGGAAGCCGCTGGAGGAGAAGGCTGCCGAGCCCGCGGCCGGCCGCATCGAGATGCGCGATCTCGCCGAGCCGCCCGCGCGCCCGGAAGGTCGCATCGTGGGGGAGGGGGCCGACGCTGTGCCCGACCTCGTCCGACTGCTGCGCGAGGAAGCCAAGGTGCTCTAGGAGAACATGTCGAACGTACTTGCCGTCATAGAAGTGAAGGACGGCGCGCCGCGGCGCGTCGGCAACGAGGTCGTCACCGCGGCGCGCGCGCTCGCCGAAGGGCTGGGGGGCGAGGTGCACGCGCTCGTGGTGGCCGGCTCTTCGGTGGAAACCGGCGGCCTGGCCGCACACGGTGCCGACCGCGTGTTTCTCTGCACGCACGAAGCCCTGGCGGACTACCACCCGGAAGGCTACAAGGAGGCCGTTACGGGCTTCCTCGAAGGTCGGGACTACGGCGCCGTGCTGTTCGGCGCGACGAGTCAGGGCAAGGATCTGGCCCCGCGCGTCGCGGCTTGCCTCGGCCTGCCCCTCGCGTCCGAAGCGACCGGACTGGAGGTCGATCAGGCAACGGTGATCGCAACGCGTCCCGTCTACGCGGGCAAGGCGATCGCGAAGGTCGCCATCGACGCGTCGCCGGCGCTCGTATCGATCCGGCCGAACGTGTTCACGCCGAGCGAGTCGCCCCGCGAGGGCGCAGTGGAGGACGTCGCCGCGGACATCGACCCCGGCGCGTGGCGAATCGCGCGTCGCGAGGTCCACGGGGACACCGGCGACCGGCCGGACGTCGGCGAGGCGCCCATCGTCGTCAGCGGCGGCCGCGGATTGCAGGATGCCGGCAACTGGGGCCTCCTCGAGGACCTCCGCGACGCCCTGGGCCCCGCCGCCGCGCTCGGAGCCTCCCGCGCCGTGGTCGACGCGGGATGGCGGCCACACGCGGAGCAGGTCGGCCAGACCGGCAAGACGGTTTCTCCGCAGCTCTACGTGGCGGTCGGCATCAGCGGCGCGATCCAGCACCTGGCCGGGATGCGTACGGCGGGCACCATCGTCGCGATCAACAAGGACGCGGACGCGCCCATCTTCAAGATCGCCGACTACGGCGTGGTGGGCGACGCCTTCGAGATCGTCCCCCGTCTCGCCGAGGAGATCCGGCGCGCGCGCGCCGGCTAGCCGCCCGTGGCCCGTCCACGCTTCCGACCGCCCCGCCAGGCGCGTAGCCAGAAGAGCCTCGACCGCATCCTGGGCGCGGCCGAGCGGATCGCGGGGGAGCGGGGCCTGGAGGCCGTGACGGTGCAGGAGGTCATCCAGCGCTCGGGCGTGTCCGTGGGCTCCTTCTACGCCCGCTTCGAGGGACGCGACGCCCTCCTGCATCACATGCAGCACCGCTTCTGGACGGACGCCGAGGAACAGTGGCGTGCGTTCCTGGATCCCGCCCGCTGGGACGGCGTCCCGGCGTCGGTCCTGGTCGGCGAGCTCGTCCGCATCCTGGTGCGCGGCTACGCGCTCCGCGCGCCGCAGCTGCGCGCCTATCTCCTCTACGCGCTGGCGCACCCGGACGGCAAGCCGCTCCGGCGGGCGACGATGCTGGACGAGGCGGTGGCCGAGCGCCTGCTGGCGCTGCTCGAGCCCCGGCTGAGCGAGTTCGCCCACCCGTGGCCCGAGCGGGCGGTGCCGATGGCGATCCGGCAGCTGCTGGCGACCCTGCGCGAGGAGGTGCTCTTCGGGCGCGCGCGCCCCGAGGGCGCGACCCTGGAGGAGGACGACCTGGTGGTCGAGCTGACCCGCGCGTTCCTGGGCTACCTGGGGGTGACCGGCGCGCCCGAGAGCACCGCGGAGCTGCGCCGGCGGGTGTCCGCCTACCGGGAGGCCGCGATCACGCCCCCCGCGCGCTGAGGCCTACATCGAACGATAGCGCGGGCCGCTGCCGCCCTCCCGGGGAGACCACCGCGGGCCCAGGACGTCGGTCGCCTTGCAGTCGATGCAGTTCGGCGCGTTCACGACCAGCCGGTCGCCGTCACGCTCGTACACGCCCGCGGGACACATCGCCGCGTACATGTCCGCGACCTCCCCCGGCACGTCCTCCCCGACCAGGAGGTGGCTCGGGATGTCGTCGCGCGTCTGGTTCCCCGACTTGAAGACCGCGTCCACCTTGGAGAACGTGAGCGCGCCGTCGGGCACGAACGGGTCCGGCTCGGCCGCTACCTTGGGCTCCTCGGCGTCCTTGGGGGTGTCGATCTTGCCGCCCGGGAACGCGCCTTTCGTCAGGCTCATCAGCGCCGCCTTCGCGCCTCCCAGGTAGAACCCGTCCTTGAAGGTCAGCCGCATGTTGCGGCGCGCGTAGAGGTCGCGGTGGATGTAGCCGTCGCGGATCATCGCGTCGTAGGAGGCCAGGGCACCCGCGCCCACGTCGTCCGCCTTGAGCGCCGAGAAGATCGCGCGCGCGGCGTACATCCCCGATTGCATCGCGTAGTGGATCCCCTTGAGCGAGGCGACCTCGACCAGGCCGGCGGTGTCGCCGGCGATGAGCAGGCCGTCGCCGTGCCAGCGCTCCGGCAAGGCGTGGAAGCCGCCTTCGGGGATGGTCTTGGCGCCCCATTCCAGCATCTGCCCTCCCTCCAGGTAGGGACGGAAGAGCGGGTGCAGCTTCATCTTCTGGAACGCGACGTGTGGGTCGAACGCCGCGCTCCGATAGTCCAGCCCGACCACCAGCCCGATGGCGAGCTGATCGGGCCCGAGCGGATAGCAGAAGCTGCCGCCGAAGGCGTCGTGCGGGAGGGGCCAACCCAGCGTGTGTATGACGCGGTCGAGCGGCCGCGGCGTCTCCCAGACCTCCTTCACCCCCAGGGCGTAGATCTGCGGGTTGGGCGCGTGGATCTGCTGCCACTGGCGGTAGGCGATCGCGAGCGCCCCACGGGTTCCCTCCGAGAGCACCGTGACGCGGGCCGCGATGTCGGTGGCGGGCATCGCCCCGGGCCCGGCGTTGCCCTCCCGGTCGAGCCCCGATGGGGTCGTGCGCACCCCCACGACGGCGTCGCCGTCGACCAGCAGAGCGTCGACCGGGAAGCCGGTGAAGAGGTTCACCCCGGCTTCCTCGGCGCGCGTCCCCAGCCAGCGCACGATCTCGCAGATCGACGCCAGGTGGTTGCCGTGGTTGCGCATCGTCGGCGGGGTCGGGATGGGGATCGACCGACCCTCGGTCAGCAGGTAGACCGACTCCTTCTCCACGGGTCCGCGGAACGGGAAGTCCTCGATCGCGAGGTCGGGGAAGAGCTCCCGGAACGCGCGCGGGTCGACCACCGCGCCGGACAGGCAGTGCTCCCCCAGCTCGCCGGCCTTCTCCAGCACGCCGATCTCCACAGCCCCGAGGCCGCCCCCCGCCTCGTTGTCCTCGCGAACCAGACGGGCGAGCTCGATGGCGCCGGCCAGGCCCGCGGGCCCCGCGCCCACGAAGACGACGTCCATGGGCACGTGCTCGTCGTCGAGCGGCTCGGCGCGGATGAAGCGTTCGGTCGGAAGGCGTAGCTGGTGCCGCGCGGGAAGAATGCGCGATCCCATCGGGGCCTCGTCGGCCATGGGCGTTGTGCTCCTCGGTATCGTGTCGATGGCTTGGATGTGAGCGCCGAATGGTAAGTCGGAGAACGGGTCCGGGCGACCTACTCCGGCGCACCGTGGCCCGCGGCGAAGACGTCCCCGGGCCGGGGCGCCGCCCACGTCTCGCGCCGGCGCAGGGGTATCGCGCGGGCCACCTCGCCAGCGGCGATGCCGTCGGCATCGAGCGGCACGACCACCACGGCGTCGGCGGCGGCGAGCGTGCTCATCACGCCCGATCCCTGCGCTCCCGCGCCGCGCGCGAGCCACCCGCCCTCGCCGTCGGGCGCCAGCCGGACGCGCAGCAGGTGGACCAGGCCGCTCCGGGAGCCCAGCGGCTCGGCCGCGCGGACGTCGATCAGAGGGGGCAGGACGTCGCGCTCGCCGGCCATGCGCAGCAGCGCGGGGCGCACCAGGACGAGAAACGTGAGCACCGCGGACACCGGATTGCCGGCGAGCCCGAAGACCGGCAAGGGCGACGCGTCCTCCCGGGCGATCGTCCCGAACGCGAAGGGGCTGCCCGGGCGGATGCGCACGCGCCAGAAGTCGGGCCGAAGGCCGAGCTCGGCGAGCGCGGTGTGGGCGATGTCGTGCTCGCCCACGCTGGCCCCCGCGGTGGTGACCAGGGCGTCGGCATCGAGGCCGCGGGAGGCCAGCGAGCGAATCTCGGCCGGGTCGTCACGGGCGATGCCGAGCGGCAGCGCGACGCCTCCGAGGGCCTCCACCGCCGCGGCGAGCGCGGGCCCGTTCGCGTCGACCACGGCGCGGCCCGCCGCGGCCTCCGCGGCGAGCGCCGCCGGTACCACCTCGTTCCCCGTGGACAGGATCGCCACGCGCGGCCGCCGATGGACCCGGACGGCCTCGACGCCCAGGGCGGCCAGAAGCGCGATCCCCGGCGGCCCCAACGCGGTGCCGGCGTCCAGCGCCACCGAACCGGCGCGGACGTCCTCGCCGCGCCGCCGTATGTTGCGGCCTGCGTCGGCGTTCGAATGGATACGCACCTCCGCGCCCGCGCCGCGCTCCCACCCGTCGCCTTCCCAGGCATCGGTGTGCTCCACGCGGATCACCGAGTCCGCGCCGCCCGGCACCGGCGCGCCGGTCATCACCTTCGCCGCCTCCCCGGGTCCGATGCGACCGGGGTCGGTGACGCCCGCGGGGACGTCGGCCACCAGGCGGAGCACCGCCGGGTCGTCGCGGGTCGCCGCCTCCACATCCGCCGCGCGGGCCGCGAAACCGTCCATCGCGCTGTTGTCGAACGCGGGGAGGTCGAAGGGGGCGACGACCGGCTCCGAGAGCACCCGGCCGGCCGCGACCGCGAGCGGCGCGACCTCGCCGTCCAACGGCCCCACGGCTCCGAGAATGCGCTCGAGCGCGTCGACGACCTCGATCCAGTCGGCCTCGTCGCGCCGCCGGCCCGCGCGCGTCACGGGGCCGCCTCGTGCAGTCGGTCGGCGGCCGCGCGGTCGGCCGGCGTGTTCACGTTCCGAAACATGACCCCGGGGTCGCCGAACCGCGCGACCCGCGCGGCCTCCACCCGGTCCAGGGAGATGCTCTCGTAAAAGCCCACGATGCGTCCCCCCCCGCCCGCGACCGCAGCCTCCACCGCCGGCAGGCAGGACACGGCGTAGGCGGCGCACAGCGGCTCGACACCCCTCTTTCCCGGGCTCTCCGGTACCGCCGCGTCGACGCCGGGCGCGGCCGCGCGGCGCGCGAGCTCGCGGAGGAGCTCGGGGGCCGCGAACGGCATGTCGCCCGCCACGACCACCGCTCCCGGCAAGCCCTCGTCGCGGACCCAGAGGAGCGCGGCGTGGATGCCCCCCAGCGGTCCCAGCCCCGCGCGGGCGTCGGACCGCAGCGGCAGCCCGAGCGGCGCGTACACGCCGGGCTCGTTGGCGATGAGCACGACGGGGTGGCAACCGGCTTCACCGAGCGCCCTCGCGGCCCGGGCCGCGATCGGAACCCCGCCCACTTCGGCGAGGGCCTTGTGGTCGCCGTAGCGGGTGTTGCGGCCCCCGGCGAGGACCGCGCCGAGAAAGCCGTGCTCGTCCCCGTCCGAGCCGGCCGCCGAGGGCGCGCCCCGGCCTCTTGTCGCGCCCAGCCCTTCGTCCGCCGTCACGGGCGGAACAGGCGCGCGCGGGCAGAACCGGCCCGCGCCGCGATGGGCAGGTCCACGAGCGCAGCGATCTCCAGCGCGAGCGTCGTGGGCACGGACCGGCTGGCGATCCAGGCGAGCCCGGCGCGCGCGGCCTTGTAGGCGATGTCGCCGCTGATGCGGGCGGTCGTGGCCAGCCCCAGCTCGCGCGCATCCCAGCCCCGGCGGAGCGCTGCGCCAACGAGCCGGTCGACCGCCGCGTGGCGGCCGACGTCCTCCACGCGGTGCACGATCTCGTCGCCGCGTACCAATGCCGCGCCGTGCACACCCGCGTTGCCGTCCAGGAGGGCGGTCATCAGCGCGCGCAGCGCCTCCGGTCCGGGCGGGGCGGCGCGACCCCGCACGAGGCGCGCGGCGCACGCTTCGCAGGCGATGACGTGCGCGGCGCCGCCGTCGTGCTCCCCGACGGGCGCGTTGCCCCGCCCGTCGGGCAAGGCCACGCGAACCACGCCCGGAGAGCAAGCGATCCGAGCCGCGCGAAGCGCCCGGGCGTCGTAGCCCAATGCGAGCAGGTGGCCGACCGCCAGGTCGGCTGGTTCGCCTGCCGACGCGGTGAGCGTTCGCGTCGCGCCGCCGTCGACCTCGATCCGCAACACCGTCTCGCCCACCGCGTCGACCGCACGGCCCGCCGCTCGGCGCGGCCGGCCCGTCGATCGGCGGTGGTCCGACTCCGGGGAACGGTGTGGATCGCCCATGATCGGGAATCCTAACCCGGTTACGAGGTCCCGCGCAGCGCAGCGCCGCCTCCCGGCGCCTCCGCCGGCGAGGCCTCCGCCGCAGATCCGCCCGGACCCGCCAGGTAGGCCCGCGCGGCGACGGCCTTGATGTGCGCCGCGACGCGACAGCCGGGACGCAACCCCAGCGCGTCGGCGCCGTCGCGCGTGACCAGCGCGACCAGCGGGATGGCGCCGGACAGCCGCACGCGCACGAAGCCGCCCTGCGGCGTGACGGTCGCCACGGTGGCCTCCGTGCGGTTGCGGGGCGTGGATGTCGCCGCGTCGTCGGGCGCGACGAGGACCACGTCCTCGGGCCGGTAGGCGACGTGCAGCGCGGCGTCGGCGGGCCACCCGGCCGGGTCGGTCGCCGGGACCGCGAGCCATGGACCGCCCCCGGCCACGGCGACTTCCACCAGCCCGTCCCGCAGCCGGCGGAGTCTCCCGTCGACGACGAGCTCGGCCCCGGTCAACGCCGCGACGAAGGGCGACGCCGGGGCGGCGACGAGGTCGGCCGGGGTGCCCTCCTGGCTCACCCGCCCGGCCTCGAGGACGACGACGCGGTCCGCCAGCGCGAACGCCTCGCGCGGGTCGTGGGTGACGAGCAGGGTTGCCCGGGATCCGGATCGTACGGCCGCCTCCAGGTCCTCGAGCAGGCTGCGGCGGGTCGCCACGTCGAGGTCGGACGCGGGCTCGTCGAGCACGAGCACGTCGGGCTCGAGCACCGTCGCGCGCGCGATCGCCACGCGCTGCGACTCGCCTCCGGAGAGCTGGCGCACGTCCCGCTCGGCGAGGTGCTCGATGCCCAGCCTCGCGAGGGCCGAGCGTATCCGGCGCGGCGCCTCGAGGCGGGAAACGCCCGCGACGCGCAGCCCGTATGCGACGTTGTCGCCGACCGTGCCGCTGAAGAGCGGCGCCCGCTGGAGCAGGCCCACGATCCGTCCGGCCCCGGCGCGCCCGTCCGCCAGGGGGCGGCCGCGGAAAAGGATGGATCCGCGGTCCGGACGGTCCAACCCGAGACAGACGCGCACCAGCGTGGACTTGCCCGCGCCGTTGGGGCCGAGCACGGCGACGACTTCGGCGGGGTGGAGCGCGAGCGAGACGTCCTCCAGCACGGGCAGCGCACCGAGCCGCTTATGGACCCCGACCGCCTCGAGCACCGGCGCGCCGCGTGAAGCCCGCTCCGGACTGGCCTCGGCGGGCGCAGGGTCCACAGCCGCCGACCGCTTCGCGGGGGTCGTCACGCGCCGGGCCGGTGCGCGCGCGCCATGCTGGCGGGTCCCTGCTGCAGACGCGTCAAGGTCAGGTTCACCGCGAAGGCGATCACGAGGAGGACGATGCCCAGCGCGACCGCCGCCGCGATGTCGCCGCGGCGCGTCTCGGTGACGATCGCCGTCGTCATCACGCGCGTCTCGCCCTGCACGTTGCCGCCGACGAGCATGACGGCGCCGACCTCCGAGATCACCGCTCCGAACCCCGCGACCACCGCCGCGCCCAGGCCGAGCCGAGCTTCCCTCAGGTGGGTGAGGATCGCGCGCAGCGGCGAGGCCCCCAGCGCTCGCGCCTGCAGGCGCACGGCTTCGGGGACCGCCTGGACCGCGGCAAGGGTGATACCCGCGACGTAGGGGGCCGCCAGCACGGCCTGCGCGATCACCATGGCCGTGGGCGTGAAGAGCAGGCCGAGGCCCCCCAGCGGCCCCGATCGGGACAGAGCGAGGTAGATGAAGAGCCCGACGACGACCGGGGGCAGCGCGAATCCCGTATGGATGGCGGCGATCGCCATCCGCCTGCCGCGGAAGCGGCCGAGGCCGACCGCCACGCCGACCGGGAGGCCGATGAGTACCCCGAGCACGATGGCGGAGCCCGACACCCGCAGCGACAGCAGGACGATCTCGACGATGTCGGCGGAGCCGGACAGGAGGTATCCGAGCCCGCGGCGGAGGGCGTCGAGCATGAACCCGGCCTACCGCATCAAAGCCGCGGTCGGCGTCCGGCCCGGTCCGACGGCGGGCGGAAGGGAGCGTGCCCGCCGCACGTCAGAATCGCAGCAGGGCGCCGACCACGAGCGTGGGCCCGCCCACCCACTCCTCCCCCGGCAGGTCGGTGTCCGCGAGGACGAACGGCTCCGGGGTCTCCACCTTCCACAGCGCCTGCCGGGCTTCCAGCATGATCGCGAGGCGCGGGCCGACGTAGAAGTCGGTGCCGATCGCGAATACGCCCGTGAACGCGCTCCCGAAGTCGAAGCGGTTCTGGGCCGCGATGTCGGCCTCGACGGCCGGGGCGTCGGCGAGATCGAAGGCGCCTCCACCCATGACGAGGACGTAGGGCATCAGGCCGTGATAGGTACGCGGGCCCGTCACGTCGAACCGCAGCCCTGCGTTCACCAGAAGCAGGTTCAACTCGCCCTCGCCCACCCCTTCGCGGACGGCTTCCTCCTCGTCGGCGCTCAGGTCGAACACGGTGCGCGTCGATGGGAAGTATCCGACCTCGGCCGCGAGCGTGATCGGGCCGCCGACCCGGAAGAGGTAGCGTCCGCCGTAGAGCGAGCCGGGCTCCGAGGCGAGCCCGACGGTCCCCTCATCGGCGAACGCGTATCCGTAGAAGAACGCGGCGGCGTGGCGTTCGTCGACGAAATCGAAGGGCGAGCTGATCTCCTGCGCCGCGGCCGCATCGACCGCGGCGACCGAGGCGAAGCAGGCAGCCGCGACGGCGAGGGCTGTTGGACGCATGGGTGGGGATGGCACGCTCGTTCAAGGCGGCGCAGGGACGCGGTACGCCCCGGCGCGGGAGCCCAACGATCACGAAACGCGCGACGCCGCGCAAGCCGTTCGGGGAGCGCGCCTTCGCCGCGTTGACACCCCCCCCACCGGGCCCCAGCTTCCGGCCCGGGGGATGCGGAAGGGGCCGACGCGGGACCGTTCGGTCCGGGCGCCGGAGGAGAAGGAATGGGCACGCGAGCGAGACCATACCCTCGGCGGGGAAGCGGAGCCGCGAGGGGCACGTCGAGGCCGATGTCGCACGTAGTGTCAGCCCTGGCCACCCGGCTGTGGATCGCCTGTGCGTGGTCCGCGCTGGCGGGCCTCCCCGCCGCTATCGCGTCCGCCCAGACCGCCGTCGTGCAGGCCTCCGGCGAGAACCTGCGGGCCGAGCCATCAGGTCGGATTCTCGCCGTCGTGAGCGGGACCACGCCGCTGCAGGTGGTCGGAGAGCGGGGCCGGTGGCGCGAGGTCGTCCTGGAGGGGTGGATCTGGGCGCTCTCGGTGGGGCCCACCGGCGCGGGATCGCTCCAGGTGGACGCCGCCGACGGCGAGAACCTGAGAGCCGAGCCGAACGGCAGGATCCTCGCGCGGCTTCGACAGGGAGCGGTGATCGAGGAGCTGCGCCGGGAGGGACGCTGGGTGTTGGTGCGGCGGCGAGCGTGGATGTGGGCGGCGTCGCTGAGAACCGAGCAACGCATCGCTCCGGCGAGCCCGTCCAGACTCGATACGCCGACCGACACGGCTCGGGCCGTCGCGAGGCGGACGGTCGCGGGCGACGGCGTCACCCTCCGGGCTCAACCCGACTCGACCGCTCTGGCGACCCTCGGGGCGGGCGTGGAGGTGGAGGTGCTCGAGCGGCGCGGGGGGTGGGCTCGCGTGCGTCTGGAGGGCTGGATCCCTGAGCCTCTGGACGACGCCGAGGCGTCCGAGGCCCCTCTCGCCGGCGTGACCGTCATGGAACTCGCGGACCACCCGGAGCGCTACCAGGGAAAGCGGCTCGCCTGGACGGTGCAGTTCATTTCGCTGGAACACGCGGAGCGCATTCGCACCGAGTTCTACGAGGGGGAGCCGTTTCTCTTGGCGAGAGGACCGGGGGAGGACCGGCCGATCGTCTATCTTGCCGTGCCGCCCGAGTTGCTGGCGCGTGTGCAGGTGCTGGAGCCGCTCGACCGCCTGGAGGTGGTGGGGCGCGTGCGAACGCCTCGGTCACCGCTGACCGGCGCACCCGTTCTGGACCTTCAGGAGATCCGATGATGCGTTGCAACGAGAGGCCGGGAGCCGGAGGCGCCAGAGCGCTTCGCTCGGGCATTGCCGTGGCGATGGCCGCTGCCGTCGCCGCCTGCTCCTCCGACGACGGCATGGAGCCGCCCGACGTGGGCTTCACGCTCACGGTCGTCGACGGGGAGCAGGTAGCCGCCACCGGCGCGGTCGCACCGGATCCGATCGTGGTCCGGCTGACCGACACGGCCACCGGCGCGCCGGAGGAGGAGGCCACCATCACGTGGAGCGTGATCACGGGCAGCGGTGCGCGGCTCCTGCCGGCCACGTCGACGACCGATTCCCTGGGACTGGCCTCGACGCTCCTGGAGGTGGGGTCGGTGGCGGGTGACTACACCGTGCAGGCGTCGGCCACGGCAGCGGAGGCCGTCTCCGTCACGGTGCGGGCGTTCGCCTCCGCGCCGACGCTCACGTCGATCACGCCGTCCGCCGTGAGCCCGGGCCAGACGGTGACGGTCGCGGGGTCGGGCTTCAGCGACCGGGCCGATGACAACGCGGTGTTCTTCGGGTCGAATCGCGCGGAAGTGGCGTCCGCCTCGCCCTCGGAGCTCCTCGTGACAGTGCCGCCCTGCATGGCGACCGCGGACGCCGATGTCACGGTTCGCCTGGGCCCACTGGTCAGCAACGCGCTCACCGCCTCCGTCACTGGCGACGCACGCACGGCTTTGTCGCTGGGGTTGGGGGAATCCCGCGTCTTCAGCTCTGCGGCGGATCTGGAATGCACGGTCCTATCGGGGGACGCGGGAGAGGCGTACGTCGTGGTTCTCGGGAATGCGGACACCGACCCCCTCGACCGGATCGACCTGCGCCTGGTGGGCCAGCCGGAGTCCGTTCCGGCGACGCTCCTGAGGCCAACGGCGGCGGCCCGGACCTCCTCCGCGCCGGGACCGCACGCAACCGCGCAGGACCGCTTCGAGCTGGGACTGCGCGCGCTGGAGCGCTCCCTCACCTCGGCCGCGCCCCTGGCCCGCACGACGCTCCCGCCCGGTGCGGCGGCGTCGCGCGTTTGGCAGATCGGGCAACGGGACGACTTCCAGGTCTTCAACGGCAACGGCTTCGACTTCACCACGGTGACCGCCGAGGTCGTGTTCACCAGCGCTCGCGCCGTCCTTTTCGAGGACGTCAACACGCCGGCAAACGGATTCACCGAGGCGGATTACGCAGCTTTCGCCGCCGAGTTCGATGATCCGATCTACGATCGCGACGTCGACGTGTTCGGGCAGCCGTCCGACATCGACGGGAACGGCCGGATCATCATTCTCTTCACTCCGGTCGTGAACGAGCTGACGCCGCCCAACTCCGACGGCTTCGTGGC
>DATHRK010000033.1:0-22940 GCA_035465395.1 Longimicrobiales bacterium
GCGTCGGAGCGCTGGGACGCGATCGTGGTGGGCGGCGGCCACAACGGGCTGGTCAACGCGGCCTACCTGGCGCGGGCGGGCCTGCGCACGCTGGTGCTGGAGAAGCGGCACCTCGTCGGCGGCGCGGCGATCACCGAGGAGCTCGTGCCGGGCTTCCACTTCACCACGTTCTCCTACGCGCTCAGTCTGGTCCGGCCCCAGATCGTGCAGGACCTCGACCTCGTGGCGCACGGCCTGATGGTGCTGCCGCTGATCCGCACGTTCCAGCCGGGCTACGACGGCGCCTACCTCCTGCTGGGGCCGGACCGCGACGCCAACTACCACGAGATCGCGCGCCATTCGGCCGAGGACGCCGAGGCCGCGCGCGACCTCGACCACCTCGTGACGCGCGCCGCGCGGGCGCTCCAGCCGTGGATCGACCGCATCCCGCCCGACGCGGCGGGCGAGGGGCCGGAGAACCTTTCCGCGATGGCGGAGCTGCGCGCCTGGGCCGAGGGCCTGGACCCGGACGTGCGCGCGATGCTGGACCGGTTCGCCGCGTGCAGCGCCGCGGAGATCCTGGAGGACTACTTCGAGACGGACCTCGTCCAGGCGATGTACGCGTCGAGCGGCATCATCGGCAGCCGCGTCGGTCCGCGCGACCGTGAATCAGGGCTCGTGTGGCTCTTCCACCGCCTGGGCGACTTCGACGGCGTGCCGGGGGCGTGGGGCTTCCACAAGGGCGGCAACGGCGCGTTCACGCAGGCGCTGGCGCGCGCGGTCGAGGCGTTCGGCGGCGAGATCCGCACGGACGCGCCTGTCGAGCGCGTCCTATACGACGACGGCCGCGCCCGCGGCGTCCGCCTCCAGGACGGCACCGTCGTCGAGGCCGACGTCGTGGTGAGCGCGCTCGACCCGCGACGCACCTTCACGCAGCTCGTGGAGCCGGGCGACCTGCCGGCCGACCTCGTCCGGCGCATCGAGAGCTACCGCTTCCAGGGCAGCGCGGCCAAGGTGAACTTCGCGCTGTCGGGCCTGCCCGCCTACCCGGGGCTCGAGGGCCGCGCCGACGTCTTTCAAGGCTTCACCAACATCGGCCCTTCGATCGGCTACCTGGAGGACGCCTTCGCCGACTGCCGGGCGGGCCGCTTCAGCCGCCGGCCCTTCCTCGACTGCTGCGTCCAGTCGACGCTCGACCCCGACATGAGCCCGCCCGGCACGCACATCATGTCGTGCTTCGTCATGTACGCGCCATACGACCTGGCCGAGGGCCACTGGGACGCCGAGCGGGAGAACCTTGGCGACACCGTGCAGCGCACCCTGGGGGAGTTCTTCCCCGGCTTCGACGAGCTCGTGCTGCACCGCGAGATCGTCACGCCGCTGGACATCGAGCGCCTGGTGGGGCTCTCCGAGGGCAACATCTTCGCGGGCGAGCTGTTCGCGTCGCAGCTATTCACGAACCGGCCGGCGCCGGGCTGGCACCAGTACCGGACGCCGATCGAGGGCTACTACCAGTGCGGCTCGGGCACCCACCCGGGCGGCTGCGTCTCGGGCGCGCCGGGGCGGCTGGCGGCGCGGCGCATCCTGGGGGACCGCGGGGTCTGAGGCCGCCGGTTGCCAGTCTCCACCACGAGGCGGACCTTCCACGGCATGCGCGTCCTCCGCTGGGCAGCCGTCGCCGTCCTCCTCGCCGCGCTCGGCCTGGCCGGCGTGGTCGCGGCCCGCGAGCCCTCGCTCGACCGCGACTGGGACGAGGACGTGGCGGTCCTCGCGGGGGTCGGCATCACCGACGACGGCCGCGTCGCCCTGCGCGACGTCCGCGACTGGGCCTACACCGAGGACGAGGTCGTCGCGAAGGACTACTTCGACGCGACCTACGACCCGGCCGACATCGCGGACGTCTGGCTCTACGAGCAGCAGCTCGACGACGCCGGGCTGATCGCCCACACGTTCGTCGTCTTCGAGTTCCCCGACAGCTACGGACGGGGGCGCTGGCTGGGGATGTCGGTCGAGACGCGGCGCGAATCGGACGAGGAGTACTCGATCATCGGCGGCATGCTGCGCGCCTTCGAGGTGACCCACATCTGGGCGACGGAAGAGGACCTGGTCACGCGCCGGGTGCGCTACCTCGACTACCCGCTCACGCGCTACCGGCTGCGCATTCCCGAGGGCGTCGCGCCGCGCATCTTCACCCAGCTCGCGCGCGAGACCGCCGCGCTCGCTACCACGCCGCGCTGGTACAACACCGCCACCAACAACTGCACCAGCTCGCTGATCCGCTACGTCAACGAGAGCGAGCCGGGCGCCATTCCGCGGCACCCCAGCTGGGTCCTCACCGGCACGGTGGACGACTACCTGGAGGAG
The DNA here is from genome assembly GCA_035465395.1 of Longimicrobiales bacterium. Taxonomy (GTDB): domain Bacteria; phylum Gemmatimonadota; class Gemmatimonadetes; order Longimicrobiales; family RSA9; genus DATHRK01. Next base: position 2,344 of record DATHRK010000033.1, read on the forward strand.
CTCGGGTTCCTGGACGGCGGGTCCGCGGTGGCGATCACGAAGGAGTACCTGGCGAGAGAGCCGCTGCGCTGACGCCCGTCGCGGCGCCGACGGCCTCCTCGAGCACCCGCGTCGCACCCTCCCCCGCGAGGAACAGGTACTCGCGGTTGGTCAGGTGGGAGACCTCCCCGACCTTCTCGCCCGCCGGGTTGTGGATGCCGATCTGCGCGCCCACGTAGCGCCGGTGCTCGACCGGCAGGTGGGCGACCTCCCCCCACCGTTCGCGCAGCAGCGCCAGGATGTCGTTGGCGTTGTGGAAGCCCTCGTCGCTGAAGGACAGGAGCGCCCACGGCGTCGCGAGTCCGCGGATCAGCGCGGCGAGCGCGTCCCAGGCGCGGCGCTTCGAGTTGAAGTCGCTCTTCTCGGTGCGGCAGTCCACCCGCTTGTTGGCGACGCCGTACGTCTCGGGCTCGTCTCCGCGAATGAGCGTCTCCCAGACGTGGTAGTTGGAGAAGTAGGAGTGCTGGTTGTAGGGCGGGTCGATGTAGGCGAGGTCGTAGCCCTCGAGGTCGCCTGCCAGCCACACGGCGTCCTCGCGGCGGGCGAGCCCCTCCCCCGCCACCAGACGCGGAAGCCTGAGCTCCAGGTCGTTGTAGGAGCGCTTCGACCACGCCTTCACGTAGGCCATCTGCACGCCGGTGGTCGAGTCCACGCGGTCGGCGGCCTCCATCAGGCTCGTGAGTAGGATCGCGCGCTCGGTCGCGCTGTCGGCGATGCGGTCGATCTCGGGCCGGATCGCGTCGATGCGGCGGGCGTTGTGCGGTTGGAAGTAGCGCGCGTCCTCGGCGAACGTGCGCGTGAAGTAGCCGTCGCGCCCCGGCAACGCCTCCAGATGCGCCAGCTTGGCGCGCAGCGCGCCGGGGTCCACGCGCCGCCTGTCGGTCGCCACGTACGTGGTGGCGAGCACCTCCGAGTAGGTGGCGAGGTCGTTCGCCAGGACGAAGAAGCCCGCCTTCTTGAGCCCCTGCGCGACGCGCGTCGTCCCGGTGAACAGGTCGCACACGCGCCGCACCGAGGGGACGCACCGCGCGATGCCCACGATCGCGTCGACCAGGACGCGCTTGGACCCCAGGTACTTGATCATCGGAAGGAGGCTACTCCAGCCGGATCTCGCCCTCCACGACGATCTCCTCCTCGATCCCGTCGATCACGAGGCGGGCGCGCGCGGGCAGGACCGCGTCGTCGGGTACGGACCCCGACCGCAGGCCAGCGTCGACGGCCTTCTCGATCTCGCGCTGGGCGGTCACGCCGAACGTCTTCAGGAACTTGCGGACGGACAGGTTGAAGACTTCCTCGTTCATGGTCTTCCGCGCCTCGGGTCATGGGTCGGCGGCCGCGCCGGTGCGCGAGCGCCGGGTGCGCCGCGCAATATATCCACGTGCGATCCCTTACGTTTGGGGAGCCCAGAAAGGAGCGACGTCCCATGGCCTTCGTCCCCTACGTGCCCGAAGCGGACCAGCCGGAGGCGTACCGGGTCCCGGACCGCGACCACATCCTCCAGGTCCACGGCGTCCACCCCGAGGTCATGCGCCACCACTACGACCTCTACGTCGCGCTGATGCACCGGCGCGGGCCGCTCGAGCGGCGGCAGCGCGAGATGATCGGGGTAGCGGTCTCGGCGCGGAACCGGTGCCGCTACTGACTGCTCCATCACGGGGCGGGCCTCCGTACGATTCTCACCCGCGAGGGCGTTGCGGCAGAGGAGCAGGACGTGCTGCTCGAGGCGCTGGCCAGGGACCCGGCCAGAGCCCCCGTGGCGGACGCCGACCGGGCGATGCTCGGCTACGCGATGAAGGTGAACGACGCGCCGTGGGACGTCACCCACGACGACGCGCGCGCGCTACGGGACCACGGCTTCGACGACCGGGCGATCCACGACATCTGCGCGATCGCCGCGTACTTCGCGTTCGTGAACCGCATCGCCGACGGGCTCGGCGTGGAGCTGGAGGCACGCTTCGAGGCGGAGTCGGCCCCCGACTAGCGTTCCCGGCGGAGCCGGAACCGGCGCTCGCCCGACCGCGATTTCCCCGTACGCTCAGTCGGCCCGCCGCTTGGGCAGCGTCGGCGCCCCGCGGCGCCGTAGGTCAGAACGTGAGGTGCAGCCCCAGGCCGAACCAACGCACCTGCTCCTGGAAGAACTGCCCGTAGGGCGAGGGCCCGTCGTAGAACTCGAGCAGGAAGCCGACGAAGCGCGGGGGGTGGGCGTCGTCGCGCCAGTGCGCGATCTCGACGCCGGCGCGCGCGCTGATCCCCGGGTCCCAGTCGTGCTGCTCGGTGAACTTCGCGTCCACGGCGCTCACGAAGCGCACGCCGCGCAGCTCCCCGACCCTCAGCTCGGCGCCCGCGTGGGCGAGCGTCGTCTCGAGGGTCTCGGGCTCGCGTCGGAAGATGTACTCGCCGCCGGCGTAGGCGCGCAGGCTCCCGAACTCCTGGGACAGGAGGAGGTCGAGCGCTTCGAACGACAGGTTCTCGCGCTCGAGCTCGGTGCGCAGGAGGAACTCGTCGCCGAGGTGCGAGCTCTGGTGGTACACGCGCAGACGGGTCGAGAAGGTGCCCGCCCGCAACGACACCGGGACGCCGATCAGGTAGTCGGCGTTGATGAGATCGAACGACTCGCTGGACAGGTCGACCTGCGCGAAGACGCTGCCGGTGAGGCCCACCTGGATCCCGTTGCCGCGCTCCCCTGCCCCGAAGCGGATGATCGGCAGCGTCTCGGCCAGCCCGACGGAGCCGATGTTCAGGTCTTCGCCCTGATCGTCGCCCGCACGGAGCGCCGGGAAATCTCCGCGCAGGTAGCTGGCGAAGGAGTGCTCCGCCTTGGGATCGGCGATGAGCGGGCAGAACAGGTCGCCCTCCGGCAGCAGCACGTTGCCGGACACTTCGCCGGGGTGGAACCCGGTGAAGCACCAGGGCAACGCCGCCTGGGCGGCGGCGGGTGACGGCCCGACCCACGCCGCCGCGACGGCGACGAGAAGCGCGAGCTTGGCTGGCGTACGTTCCATGGATACGGCCTCCGTGTCGAGGTTTGGCGTCCCCACCTCGGGAGGTCCTACCCCGGGGCGGCCCTGGCGTTGATGCAGGCACCGCGCCTGGCCACGATGTCGGCTTCCAGGTCGAAGGCATCATCGACGATGGCGTTGGCCAGCATCGACGTCGCGCCGTCGACGATCCGAGGGTCGCCGTCGGAAAGCGGCCCACGTCGAAGAATTCGCCGTGCGCCATGTGCGTCAGGAGGGCTGTGGGGCACACGTGCGTACGCCGCAGGCCGACCGGGGGTCCCGGGGCACGGTTGCGGGAGCGGCGCCCGGCCTCCCTTTTGAGCGGGTCGTATGCAGACCCGCCCGTCTACCACCTTTCGCCGAGTCCGACGCCATGGCTTTCTGCGTCAGTCGTACGCTCCGTATCCGCGCCGTCGTCGCCTTCCTCGCGGCGTCCGCGCCCCTGGCGGGCGCCGACCCGGCGCGCGCGCAGCAGCCCGCCTCCCCCGACTCGGCACGCCCGTACCCGCTCGGCGAGCTGATCGTGACGGCGGACGGCCCGGTCTCCGAAGAGGCGGGGACCACGCGCATCCTCGGCCTCGATCGCATCCGCGCGGCCGGCGCCACGACGCTGGATGAAGCCCTCGCGTTGATCCCCGGCATCAACATCCGCACCGGCGGCGCCGGCGTGCCGCGCGTGGATCTGCGAGGGTTCCGTCCCCGCCACGTCCTGCTGCTTCTCGACGGAGTGCCGCTGAACGCGACCGGCGACGGGCAGTTCGACCCGTCGTTCATCCCGCTGGAGAACGTGGCGGCGATCAAGGTCAGCACGGGCACCGCCTCGGTCCTGTACGGCGAGGGCGGCCTCGCGGGGGTGATCAACATCCTGACGCGGAGCGGCGTTGCGGGCGTGGCCGGCTCGGTCCGCGGGGAGGTGCGCGCGACCGGGGGGCGCCTCGGCGAAGCCTTCGTCCAGGGGGGCGGGACGAGGCTGAACGGCGTCGCCAGCGTCAGCGCGGCCGCCGCGGACGGGTTCCCCTCCGTCGCCGGTTCGCCCACGCTCGGCGCCGAGGCCGATCTCGATCGCGCCAACGCCGACCGGGATCGTCGCAACGCCTTCGGCCTCGTGACCTGGCGCCCGACCGAGGACCTCCGCCTGGGCGTAGTGGCCGGCGGCTCGACGGGCAGCTACGGCATCCCGCCGACCCTGATCGACGACCCGGCCGACCCGTTCGCGCGCCCGGTGCGGTTCGAGCGGGTGGAGGACCGTGACGGCGCCTTCGCGCAGCTTTCGGCGGGATGGACGAGCGGCGGGCTCCGGCTGCGCGGGTGGGCCTACGGCAACGGCCTGGACGTGGTCCAGGCTCGCTACGACGACGCGAGCTACAGCTCGATGGACGACCCGGCGATCCGCGGCACCTACCGCCAGGACGCCTCCAGCCGGCTGGCCGGCGGCAGCGTCCAGGCGACCTACGACCTGCGCCGCTGGGGCCGGCTCTCGGCGTCCTTCAACGGCGCGCGCGATACGTGGAGCGTCGCGGGGACGATCCGCGACGTGCCGGCCGATTCGGGAGGTGGCGGCGGCGGGGGTGGCGGGGGCGGAGGTGGTGGCGGTGGTGGGGGCGGAATGGGTGGTGGCGGTGGCGGAGGCGCGCTCTGGGACACCCGCGCGTTCGACGCCGATCACCGGCTTACCCGCTACGGCGGCGCGCTGGAGTACGAAGTCCGCCCGGCGTCCTCGGTCGGCGTCGTCGCCGGCGTCATGCACCACCGCCTCGACCGGGTGGGTCTGGCCACGACGCCCGCGACGGGGGCAATGGCGGCGGTTTCCTGGCAGGCGCGGGAAGCCACCCGCCTGCGGGCGTCCGCCGCGCGCAAGATCCGCTTTCCCACGCTGCGTCAGCTCTACGACGAGGACGGCGGACTGGCGACCCTCGATCCGGAGACCGCGACCGTGCTCGAGCTGGGCATCACGCAGCGCCTGCCGGGCGCCCTCGAGGTCGACCTGGCGGTGTTCCGGACCGATGCCCGGGACTTCATCCAGCGGGTCGATCCGGGCGGCCCGTTCGAGAACCACGACCGCTACCGGTTCCAGGGGGTCGAAGTCGCGGCGTCGGCCCGACCCGTGACGGCGCTGGATGTCCGGGTCGCGTACGCCTTCCTGGACTCCGAAGACCGTTCGCCCGGAGCCGCGGGCGAGCCGCTGCAGTACACGCCGCGCCACCGACTGCGCGCCGACGCGCGCTGGCGGTTCGGGTTCGGCCTGGTCGCCTCCGCGTCGCTCCTGACGGTCGCCGATCAGATCGTCTTCGCGCGCTCCCGAACCGGTGCGAGCAGCGAGCTCCCGGATTACACGCTGACCGGCGTGCGCCTGGAGCAGCGCCTGCCCCGCAGCCAGGCGAGTGTGTACGCGGGCGTCGACAATCTCTTCGACGTCGCCTACGAGGAGGAGTACGGCGCTCCGCAGGCCACGCGGATGCTGTACGCGGGCGCCGCCGTCCGGTTCGGCGAGGGGCGGTGAGCGGAGGGCTGGAGCCACCTCACCGATCGTAAGAAGACGTCCGCGGGCCCGTCTTGCCGGCGGATCGGCGCGGCGACAAGTTCGGCGGGCCGTCCCTGGGACTACACCTGCCGACTCTCATGCGCGCCTACGTTCTCGACCGCCACGGCCCGCCCGCCGTGCTTCGCGCGGCCGACCTTCCGGACCCGACGCCTGGACCCCGACAGGTGCGCCTGCGCGTTGAGGCGATCGGCATCAACTACGCCGAGGTCCTCTCGCGGCGGGGCCAGTACGGCTGGGCGCCGCGGCGGCCGTACGTGCTCGGGATGGAGGCGGCCGGGGTGATCGACGCGGTCGGTGAGGGCGTCGCGCGTCGGCCGGGAGAGCGCGTGGTCGCCGGGATGCAGACGGGGGCCTACGCGACCCACGCCGTCGTGGACGAGCGCGCGGCCCTGCCCGCGATCGAGGGTTTCACGGTCGAGGAGAACGCGGCGTTTCCGGTGAACTACCTGACCGCCTGGGTGGGGCTGGTCGAATCCGGGCGCCTGCGCGCGGACGACCGCGTGCTGATCTCGGCGGCCGGGGGCGGCGTGGGCACCGCGGCGGTGCAAATCGGCGCGGCCCACGGCTGTCATGTGATCGCGGCGGCGGGCTCCGACGACAAGCTCGCGCGCGTCGGCGAGCTCGGGGCCGCGGACCTCGTGAACTACCGCGCCGAAGGGTGGCAGGCGCGCCTTCGCGACGCCGCCGGGCCCGCCGGCGTCGACATCGCTCTGGAGATGGTCGGCGGGGACGTCTTCCGCGCGGCGACCGCGTCGCTGGCGCCGTTCGGCCGCGTGGTGGTGGTGGGCTATGCGTCGCTCGACTACCGGTGGTGGAACCCAGCGTCGCTGTGGCGGGCGTGGCGCGACCGGCCGACGCTGTCGCTGCGGGAGATGCTGACGCGCTCCATCGGCATCTCCTCCAGCCACATCGGCTACCTGCTGCCGCACGCCGAGCGCGTGCGGGGCATCTGGGACGATCTGCTGGCGTTCGTCACCCGCCACGGGATCCGGCCACAGGTGGGCCACGTGGTGCCGTTCGAGGAGGCCGCGGAGGCGCACCGGCTGATCGAGTCGCGGGCGAGCTACGGCAAGGTCGTGCTGCGGGTCGAGTGAGGGATCGGGGCGGTGGCGCGAGCGGCCGGGGGCGCGGCCAAACCGCCGGTCAATCGCTCGGGCGCGCCGCGGTGAACACGCCGTAGCGGAACGCGCCCGTGCGATACGCGAGCCAGAGCAGCGCGATGGTCGGCGCGAAACCGCGCTCGGGGCCGCGGAAGAGGTAGCGCCGATAGCGAGCCCGGGTCGCGACAGCCGCCGCCGCGCGGCGCGCCACCACCGACCACGTGCGGCGCACGCTCCGGCTCAGGTCCTCGAACCCCTCCAGCCGCAGGCCGGCGGCCGCGATCCACCCGCGGTAGTCGGCCTCGGTGCCCAGGCCGGGCAACCGTCCCCAGCGGCAGATCGGGTCGAGCAGCCACGCGGTCCGCCAGCCCCCCACGTCGTCGCCCGCCAGCCACGCGCAGACGACCAGGCGGCCGCCCGGCCGTAGGACGCGGGCCGCCTCGGCGATCGCGCCGGCCTTGTCCGCCATGTGCGCCGTGCTCTCGATCGCGATGACCGCGTCGAAGCCGGCGTCGTCGAGGTCGTTGCGCAGCCAGTCCCGCAGCAGGAAGGTGCAGGACGCGGGCGCGGCGGCGACCGCGCGCCGGTGCTGCTCGGCAGACACCGTGAGCCCTACGACCACGCAGCCGTGCGTTGCCGCGATCATCCGCGCGGTCGCGCCGTAGCCGCAGCCGACGTCGCACACGCGGTCCCCGGGCCCCAGGCGGGCCCGCCGGGCGACCAGCTCCACCAGGCGCTCCGTGGCGACCTCCGGCGAATCGTCCGCGCGCTCGAAGATGCCGTGGTGCACGTGCTCGCCCCAGAGCTCGCGGTAGAAGGCGTCCAGCTCGTCGTAGTGACGGGCGACGTCGTGCGGGGTGGGGGCGGAGCGCGCGTGCCCGCTCGGGCGGCGCGCGCGATGTTCGGGGCGCCGGGTGGCGGCTGGCTCGGATGACACGACGTCTCCCTTACGAGATGCGGCGGCCGGCGGCAGCCTGTGGCCGTCCTATCCGATGATGCGGAAGGACGGCGGCTCGCGACAGCGACCCAGAAGCCCAGCACGGCGACGCACGGAGGCCCCGGAGCGGGTCGCGCCCCGGGGCCTCGCGCCCGACCGGTGGTGTCGAGGCTGCTATTCCTCGCAGACCGGCCGTCCGTAGGGCAGCGGCAGGCTGCACGTCTTCGACCTGCCGTTCACCGTGATCACCAGCGTGGCGGTGTCCGAGCCGTCGAACGTGACGACCTCGCGCCGGCTGGACGAGCGCACGATGGCGTCGCCGTAGGCGAGGCTCACCTCCATCGCGCGGACGACCGTGCCCGCGACCGGGTAGGGCCGCGTATCGACGGTCTCGTCCGGCACGGGGATCACCACGCCGCGGATGGTGTCGCCGACGACCCGCCGGAGCGTGTACCGGCCCCTGTCGTTGCTCCCCGTCGTGGTCTCCCGACCGGCCGAGGTGCCGTCCACCGTACGCCGCGTGGCGCCTTCCGACAGCCCCGCCACCGTGCGGTCGCTGCGGTGCGCGATGGCCGACTCGGCGTCGTCACGCCGGACGATCGTGCCGTGCACGGCGACGCGGGCGTTGATCAGGTCGGTGGTCGTCGAGTCCCACGCCTCCTGGATCGCGCCCGAAGCGTCCTCGAAGGCGAACGAGCGCTCGATGATCAGCCCGTTCCGCTCGACCGGCCGGCACACGACACGGCCCAGATCGGCGACGAACGGACAGTCGTTGATGAACGGCCCGAAGCCGCCCAGCCGGTCGCCGAAGCCCAGGCCCTTGAAGAGGCCGTGGAGCCCGCCGCCCATCAGGCCACCGCCGAGGGCCAGGTCGTGTTCGCGGTGCCCGTCGCGGTCGCGGTGGCCGTCGCGCAGCCCGTCCGTGCCGTCGGCGCGCCCGAAGACGCGGCCGAGATCCGCGGCGTCGCCCTCCACGCCGGCGAAGGAGTTGTCCGTATCGGTGAATCCGCCGGGGAGCGAAGCAAACGCCGGAGCGAGGGTGGCGCCCTCGAACGCGGTCGAGTCGAGAGAGGTCGGATCGTCCGAGCAGGCCGCGGCTGCTGCTGCTACCGCGATCGCCAGCCCGGTTCGCAGGGATCGATGCATGAGTCGTCTCCGTCTGGGCCGGGTCGCGGGCCGAGCCGTTCGGCCCGATTCACCGGCGTTCCGATGGGAGACACGCGAGGGGGCGAGTACCCCTACGTGGGGGATCCGCCCGCCGCCCTGCCCCCACCCATCGGGCCAGGGCCTCCGCGTCGCGAGGAGCGCTCGTCTACCCCTCGTCGGTGTCGGCGAGCCACGGCGCCAGCCGTTCCCGCAGCAGGCGCAGCGCCTTGCCCATCTGCGCCTCCACGGTCTTGACCGAGATCTCCATGGCCTCGGCGATCTCGGCGTAGCGCAGGCCACGCACGCGGCTCAGCTCGAAGACCTCCCGGCAGCGCTCCGGCAGCTCGGCAACGGCGTCCTTGATCGCGCTCTCCAGCTCGCCCGTCGCGACTCCGGCGTCCGCGGCGGCCACGGGCGTGGCGTCCAGCACCAGCAGCGGCTCTGCGGTGCGACGGATACGCCGGTGCCGGATGTCGTTCAGGCAGCGGTTTCGCGCCGCGCGCACGAGGTACGCGCGCAACGACGAACGGACCTCGAGGGAGACGCGCCGGCGCCACAGCTCGACCATCACGTCCTGCGCGATCTCCTCCCCCGCCGCGTGGTCCCGCAGCATGTGGCCGGCGAAGGAGACGAGGTGCGGGTAGTGCTCGCGAAAGATAGAATCGAAGGCCCGTGCATCGCCCTCGCGCAGCCGGTCGAGCAGGTCGCTGTCGTTCACGGATCGTCGCGTGGGACGGGGCGCGCCGGCACCGCCGACGCCTTCGCGACGGCAAACTATTCGGCGGCCCGCCGCGGGTGCAACGAAGCGGGACGCGTGGGGCGGGTCCACCGCCCGACGGCCGTGGAAAGGGGTTCGCGGCCGGCCGTGCGCACCCGGCCGCGGGCGGGGCTGGCGGGACTCGCGTAGGGGAAACCGAGCGCTGTGGTGTCTGTAAGGCATGAACCAACGATCCGACGACCTGGACTTCTCCGACGCGGACTGGGAGCGCCTGGCGCGCTACCTCGCGGGAGAGAGCGATGACGCCGAGGCGGCCGCGGTCCGCTCGTGGCTGGCGGGCGACCCATCGCGCGCCGCGCTCGTCGATGCGTTGGAACGCTCTCTCGGCACACTCGAGCAGGCCCCGCCACGAGACCTGGACGTGGAAGCGGCGTTGCGGAACGTGCGCGCACGGATCGAGGCGGAGGCTACCGAGACGGCGCCAGCCTTCCGCGCCGACGAAGGCGCCCGGGTGGCGCCCTCCGCCAGGGCCTCGGCAGAGCCCCCCGCCGCGGCGGCCTCGGGGGAGCGCCCCGCCGCCCGATCCGCGACGCGCGCCTCCGACTTCGAGCGCCGACTGCGCGCGCGGCGCCCCTGGCACTCCCCCGCGTTCCGGGCCGCGGCGGGTGTCCTGGTCGTGCTGGGCGCGGCGCTCGTGTGGCGGAGCACGCGGCAGGAGGCGCCGCCGATCGGACTCGAGTACGCGACCGGCGTCGGCGAGCGGACCTCGATCGACCTTCAGGACGGGACCAGCGTCGTGCTCGGTCCGGACAGCCGTCTCGCGGTCGGCGAGGACTACGGCGCGGCGACGCGCACGGTAGGACTCGAGGGCGAAGCCTACTTCCACGTGGCGCACGACGCGTCCCTTCCCTTCCGGGTCGAGGCCGGCGGCGCGGTCATCGAGGATCTGGGCACGGCGTTCCTGGTGCGAACGGAAGCGCGCGCGGGCGGCGGCGCGGTGGACGACGCCGAGGGCGGCCCGAGCGCCTCGCCCGAGGGCGCCACGGTTACGGACCCCACGGGAGGGGGCGCCGCGCGGCTGCGCGTGGTCGTAACCGAAGGCTCGGTGCGGGTCGAGCCGCCGGCGAACGGGAAGGCCGTCGTGCTCGCCGCCGGCGACCGCGCGGTCCTCGACGCCGACGGCGTCCTCGCCGCCGAGCGCGGCGTCGACACGCAAGCCGAGATCGCTTGGACCGAGGGTCGCCTCGCGTTCCGGGACGCGCCCCTAGAACGGGTCGCCGCAGACCTGCGCCGCTGGTACGGCGTCGTGCTGCGCGTGGACCCCGCGCTCGCAGGGCGCAGGCTCACGGCGACGTTCGAATCCGAAGCGCGCGCCGACGTCCTGGAGGTGCTCGGGCTGGCCCTCGGCGCGAGCGTCGAGGTGGCGGGCGATACCGCGATCATCACGCCCACGCCATGAGGCCGGTGGCCGGGGCCGCCGTGCTGCTGGCGGTGGCCACGCTGGGCGGCGGGGCGCCCGGCGCCGCTGCTTCGGCGAGCAGCGACTGGCGCGGCGACGCCGCCCCGCAGGGTGTCCCGCCGTGCGTCCGCGTGGCCGCGGCCGCTGCCGGCGGCTGGCAGGAGCCCCTGGACCGCGCGATCACGCTGCGGGCCGCGCAGACCTCGCTCCGCGACGCGCTGGCCCGCGTCGCCGCGGCGGGTCGCTTCCGTCTCTCCTACAGCGCCGACCTGCTGCCGCTCGATCGCGGCCTCTGCTTCGACTTCGACGGCGACGCCGCGGGCGACGCTCTCGTCGCGCTGCTCGCGGGCTCGTCGCTGCGACCGGTGGTGGCCGGTTCGGGACAGGTGGTGCTGGCCCCCGCGAACGTGGCCCCGGATGGCGCAGCCCGCGACACGGTCCCGGCCATGGAGGTCTATCGCCTGGAGCGGATCGTCGTGACCGGCACGGTGGACGGGAGCGCGGAGCGCCAACTCCCGGTGGCCCTCACCGTGCTGACCCGCGACGACCTGGATCGGCGCGCCGACGGGGACATCGCGCGCGCGCTGCGCGGCACGCCCGGCGTCTGGTTGTGGGAACAGCCCTCGACGGTATTCGCGCGCTACGGAAGCATCCGCGGCGCGAGCTCGTTCGGGGCCAGCTACCCGAAGGTGTACATCGATGGGATCGAGGTGGCCAACCCGCTGCTCGTCACGCGGCTGCCGGCAGCCTCCGTCGACCACGTCGAGCTGATCCGCGGTCCGCAGGGATCCGCGCTCTACGGAACCGACGCGATCAGCGGAGTGGCGAACGTGGTGTTGCGCCACGACGCGCCGGCGATGGGCGCGCCTCGGACCCGGCTGTGGACCAGCGCCGGCCTCACCTCGAGCGCGTTCGCGGACGCCTCGCTGGACCAGGACCACCACCTCGCGGTGCGCCTGGGGAGCGCGACGCGGTCGGCCGCGCTCGACCTGGATCTGGCCAGTCTGGGCGCCTACGTCCCCGGAGCCTACAGCCGGGACCTCATCGCCACCGGCACCGCGCGTCTCGTGCGGGAGCGCACGCTCTGGACGGGGGTCGTGCGCGCGGCGGCCAGCGACGCCGAGCGCGCGGTGAGCCCCTTGCTGGCGCGGGTGGCCGGCCTCGCCACCGACGTCGGTGTGACCGACCAGTCGGTCCGCCAGCTGACCGCGGGGGTGACCGCGCGCTACCAGCCGGACGAGGCGTGGGAGCACGCCGCGATCCTCGGCCTCGACGCGTACTCCCTGGACGGCGCGACGACCGCCGACACGCCGTTTCCGTCGGCCGCGGACTCCGCGCTCGAGGGCACCGCGGGGGACGCGGCCCGGCTGTCCCTGCGCCTGAACAGCGTTCGCCGTTTCGACCTCGGCGGCAAGGGCGGCGGCGCCGTCACGATGGTCGTGGAGCACTCCGAGCTGCGCCAGCGGGTCGATTCGGCGGCGGTGGAGCCGTGGGTGCCCGAGACGCCGACGCGCGAGCGCGAGCCCCGGCCCGGCGACGAGCGGCACGGCCGCCTCGACGCCGCGTGGCGCGGGACCACCGGCCTGGCGCTGCAGCTGCGCGCGGATCTCCGCAACCGGCTGTTTCTGAGCGGCGGCCTACGGCTCGAACGCAACGAGGCGTTCGACGGGCGGATCCGCGAGACCACGCTGCCGATGGTGGGCGCCGCGTGGCTGGTCGAGGCCGACGACCTCGTGCTCAAGCTGCGCGGCGCCTACGGCCGCGGCATCCGGTGGCCTGAGACGCCCGGCCGGCTCGCGCTCTGGGAGCCGCTGCGGCCGCAGCTCGCAGCGACCGGGCTCGAGCCCGAGGAGCAGCGCGGGATCGAGGTCGGCGCGGACCTCTACGTGGGCGACGCGCTGACCCTCCGCATGACGCGCTTCGACCAGCTCGCCGACGGCCTCATCCAGCGCGTGACGATCGTCGTCGACTCGACCGAAGATCGGCCGCGCGACCGCATCGGCTACGTCGTCCAGAACGTGGGCGAGATCGAGAACGACGGCTGGGAGATGCAGGCGACGCTCGCGCGCGGAGCCCTGTCGCTGTCGGGGGCTTTGACGCTGGTGGACAGCCGCGTCCGGCGGCTGGCGTTCGGCTACGACGGCGACCTGCGCCCCGGCGACCGCATGCTCGAAGTGCCGGCGCGCACGCTCGGCGTGGTCGCGGCCTGGACGGAGGAGCGCTGGAGCGCGGCGGTGTCGGCCCAGCGGGCGTTCGACTGGATCGACTACGACCGCGTGGCGCTCGCGCGGGCGGTCGTCTCCGACAGCATCGCCGTCGAAGAGCTGGTGGGACGGCGGCTGCGCAACTTCTGGCTCGAGTACGAGGGATCGACCTGGCTGCGCCTTTCCGCCGGCACCACGCTCCGGCCCGGGCTCGAGGCGCGGCTGACGCTGGACAACCTGCTCGACCGCCAGCGAGGGGAGCCCGACAACGTCTCGATCGTGCCGGGGCGGACGGTGGGGGTGGGGGTGCGGTTGGCGTTCTAGGCCTCCGTCATCGCTTCTGCGGCCGAATACCCATCGTCCATGCCGGGTTCGAAGCGAAGCGACGCGGCGCCCCCCGCGCTCAGCGTGCTCACCGCGCCCCCCGCGCTCACCGCGCTCACCGCGCTCACCGTGCGCACCGTGCCCCCCGCGCTCACCGCGCTCACCGTGCCACCGCGCTCACCGCGCTCACCGTGCGAGAGCCTGGGCGACCCGCACCAGGAGCGCCTCTGGCTCGCCGACGATCTGACGCCATGTCGTGCGGAGAACGCGAAACCCGGCGGCCGTCAGGGTCGCGTCCCTTCGCCGATCGCGCTCGAAGGCTCGCGCCGAGGAGTGGAACGCGAAGCCATCGACCTCGATCACGAGGCGCGCGGCCCGCCACAGGAAGTCCACCTCCACATCGGCGACACGAACGTTGGCCTCCGGATCGGGCAACCGCGCCCGTCGCACGAGGGTGAGCAGTCGAGCTTCCGCTTCGGATCGGGTGAGCGCGGGCCCCCCGACGCGACTCAGCAAGGCGCGGAGCACCGGAGTGCCGGGGCGTCCGGGATGCCTGTCCAGGACGGCTTGCAGCTGCGTTCGGCTCGCCAATCCGGACCGTTCGGCTTGGGCCATCGCTCGTTCCACCTCCCGTTCCCCGGTCGTGGCCGCCAGATCGAGGACGGTCCGCGCCGGGATGGTGACGGGGATTCCGTCCAGGACGGTCGTTTCGTCCCGCCGGAGTGATCGGATTCGACGCACGAGGACCGACGGCCCGGGTTCCCGGTAGCCGCGGCGGAGGCTGATCTCGACCGGGTGTGGGCCAGCTGGCCGGGACAGCAGGCCCCAGAGGACCGCCGCGCTTCGGTGGCTCACGACCGCCCCCTCTCCGCACGCCAGCACGGCGGCCATCGCGCGCTCGCGCCTCCCTGGCTGCGGACCGACCCGGTACACCGCGCGGTAGAGGCCGCGCAGACGCCCCGCCTTCAGCCGGTGATCGACGACGTGCGCCGGCACTCCGGCAGCCAGCAGTTGGGCCCGGGCGACGACGCCGTGCTGTCTACCGGCAAGGTCGTGGATCACCGAGTCTGGCGACGTTCGGCTGGCGGGTGGAGGGCTCTCCTGTGTTTGCTCCGGCGCAGCTTGGAGGCCTCGGTGTGAGGGCGTGCCGTCAACTCTGCAACCATGGGGTCCCCTCGAAGCCCGTGTCGGTCTGACCACACTATTTCCCGTCAACTCTGCGATGAGTCGCCGACCCTCCCGCCGATCGCAGGCGTAATGGCAATATTTCCCGTCAGGGCTGCGACCGTCATCGCAGGCGCGACGAGTGCAGGGTTGTCGGCACCGGCCTCTCCGGGGACGAAAGGGTCTTGTGAAGCCGCGCGTGTCCATGGCGCGAAGGGTCCGAGCCGGCTCGACCGTCCACGGGGTACGAACCTGCCCGTCGCCACAACCCGGCCGCCCCGCATCGCCAACCCGGCCCCCGCGGCGCAGACCCGGTCGGCCCCTCGACTTCCCCACGCCCTCCCGACATGTTGGTCGATCCCGCGGCTCGGGCCTGGAGCCGGACGCTCACGTCGACCGGATTCCGTGGCCGAGCCCGACCATGCATCGGCAGTGACGGCGCTGCGCAGCGAGGATCGGAGGCCATGTGTTCGAGGAGCGGCGCGTAGCGGCTTGGATCGGTGCTTCCCTCGTCATCGAGGGCGACCTCACCAGCTCGGAGGACACGACGATCGCGGGTGAGGTCAAGGGCGACATCGCCGTCAAGGAGCACAAGCTGATGATCGCCCCAGGCGCGACGATCCGGGGGACCATCGTCGCGCGGACGGTGGAGGTCCAGGGTACCGTCGTCGGAACGATCACCTCGGACGGCAGGGTCGAGATCGGCGCCACGGGCTCGGTCGAGGGCGACATCACCGCCCCGCGTCTGGTCCTGGCGGAGGGGGCGACACTGCACGGCAAGGTAGCGATCGCCGGGTCGCCCGGTAGCTAGCGTCGTCGGTATCGAGCGATGGCGCGCACCCACCAACGAGGACGCACGCACATATGAACCGGATGGCTTGGTTGACGGCCGCTGTGCTCGCCGCGGCGCTCGCGCTCATCCTGCTGGCGCTCGTCAGGGAAACCGGCTCGGGACCCACGTTTCGCGCCGAGGAGTACGACTCCTACGAGGAGTGCATGCGCAACATTCCGACCGAGTGGGGGCCGGGCACGCTTGCGCGCAGCGGTGCGGAGGACGCGTGTTTCTACGTGCACCGCCGCTGAGCGACGAGGCGCGGTGACTGCCGCGGTCCCTGGGAGGAGGAAACCGAGATGGTAGGGAGTGGAAGGGCCGACCGTCGAGCGCGCGGAATGGCCGCGCTGTGCGCCATGCTCCTGATCGCCGGCTGCCGGGGAACCGCCCCGACGGCGGAGTTCGATGGGTGGCGGGAGCAGGCGGAGCTCGAGGTCGGGGGGTCCGCCGTATTCGACGAGGGCGCAATCCGCGTCGTCCTCACCGAGGCCGGCGACAGCCACGCCCTGGTGACCGTGGAGCTGGGCGGATCGTCCCGGACCGGCAGGCTCACCACCGACCCCGGTGGCTTCGTGACATTTCCGCCTTACCGAATCCGGCTCGTGTCCGCCCGGACCGACCAACGGGCGACGCTGGAGGTCACCCGCCCGGGATCGTAGGAACGCGCGGGGCGGCAGGGAATCGGCTCATCTCCTCCCCTACTGCACCGCGTTGATCATGTCGAAGATCGGCAGGTACATGGCCACGATCATGCCGCCGACCACGGTGCCGAGCACCACGATCATGATGGGCTCCATCGCGCTGAGCAGCGCTTCGACCGCGGCGTCGACCTCCTCGTCGTAGAAGTCGGCGATCTTGGTGAGCATCTCGTCCAGGCCGCCGGTCTGCTCGCCCACGTTGATCATCTGCACGACCATCGGCGGGAAGACCTCGGTCTGGCGCAGCGGCTCGGCGATCGTCTCACCGCCCGCGATGCTGCTGCGCGACTGCATGACGGCGTCGTGGATGACGCGGTTCCCGGCGGTCCGCGCGGTGATCTCGAGGCCGTCCAGGATGGAGACGCCTGACGCCACCAGGGTGCCCAGCGTGCGCGTGAAACGGGCGACCGCGCCCTTGCGCAGGAGGTTGCCCAGGATGGGCAGCCTGAGCATGAAGCTGTCGATCGCGAGCTCGCCGCCGTCGGTCTTGTAGGCCATGCGGATCAGGAACACCGCCGCTACGATGCCCAGCAGCACCGCCCACCAGTACCCCTGCAGGAACGCGCTCATGCCGATCACCACCTGGGTCGGCATCGGCAGCGGCACGCCCGCGCTCTCGAACATGGTCTGGAAGGTCGGGATGACGAAGATCAGCAGGATCGCCACGGCGGAGACCGCCACGCCCAGGATCACACCCGGGTAGATCATCGCGCCCTTGATCTTCCGCTTCAGGGCGTCGGCCTTCTCCAGGAACGTCGCCAGGCGGAGCAGGATCACGTCCAGGATGCCGCCGGCCTCACCGGCCGCGACCATGTTCACGAAGAGGTCGGTGAAGACCTTGGGGTGGTTGCGCATCGAGTCGGCGAGCGTGTTGCCGGACTCGACGTCGTGCAGGACCTGGGCGATCACCCCGGCGAGGTGCTTGTTCTCGGTCTGCTTGGCGAGGATGTCGAGGCTCTGGACGAGCGGCAGACCGGCGTTGATCATCGTCGCGAACTGCCGCGTGAAGATGACGATGTCCTTGGTCTTGATGCCCGTCCCGAACTTGATCTCGATCTGGCCGAGGGACTGCTTCTTCTCCTCGACCTTGACGGGGATCAGCTTCTGCTTGCGCAGGTAGCCGACGACGTCGTCGCGGTTGCGAAGATCGATCTCCCCGTTGGTCAGCTCACCCTGGAGCGTACGGGCGGCGTAGCTGAACGTCGGCATGGCGGTCCCTTCCCCTCTTCTGCGTCATCCCCCCGCGCGGGGATCCCTCCCCGCGCGGACCGCTGTCGCTGCATCCTCCGTCCGGGCCGGCTGGCCCGGGCCGGGAGTTCCCTACATCCCTCCGCCGCCGCCCACCATCCGCTGGAGCTCGGTCGGATCGCCGGAGCGCTTGAGCGCGTCCTCGAGCCGCACCTCGTTCTGGATGACGAGCTGGTAGAGAGCGTCGTTCATGGTCTGCATGCCGTGCTTCTTGCCGGCCTGCATGATCGAGTAGATCTGGTGCACCTTGTCGTCGCGGATGCTCGCGCGGACCGCCGGCGTGCACACCAGCACCTCGGCGGCGACCGCGCGGCCGCTGCCCTGCGCCCGCGGCAGCAGCGTCTGCGTGACGACGCCCTCCAGCGAGAACGAGAGCTGCGCCCGCACCTGCGGCTGCTGGTTCGCCGGGAACACGTCGATGATGCGGTTCACGGCCTCCGCGGCAGAGTTGGTGTGCAGCGTGCCGAACGCGAGGTGGCCGGTCTCGGCGATCGTGAGCGCGGCCTCGATCGTCTCGATGTCGCGCATCTCGCCGATCAGCACGACGTCCGGATCCTGGCGCAGCGCGTACTTGAGCGCCGCCGAGAACGAGTGCGTGTCGGTGCCGATCTCTCGCTGATTCACCATGCACCCCTGATGCCGGTGCACGAACTCGATGGGATCCTCGATCGTGAGGATGTGACCCTTCTCCTCGCGGTTGATCTTGTCGATCATGGCGGCGAGGGTCGTCGACTTCCCCGACCCCGTCGGTCCCGTGATCAGGACGAGCCCGCGCGGGCGCTCGGCGAGCATCTTCACGGTCGGAGGCAGGCCGAGCTCGTCGAAAGTCTTGATCTCGTAGGGGATCAGACGGATCGCGAGCGCCACGCTGCCGCGCTGCTTGTAGACGTTGCCGCGGAAGCGCGCGAGGTTCTGGACGCCGAAGCTGAAGTCCAGCTCGTCCTCGGTCTCGAACCGCTTCTTCTGGTTCTCGGTGAGGATCGAGTAGGCCAGCGCCATCGTCTCGCGCGGCATCAGCCGGCTCGTGCCCGGCACCTCGACCAGCTCGCCGTCGACGCGCAGCTTGGGCGTCTGGCCGGTCGTGATGTGGAGGTCGGACGCGCCGCGGTGCAGCATCTCCTCCAGCAGGGCGCGCATGTTCAGCGAGTTGTCGCCGGACGCGACGTGGCCCGGACGGTCCGCGCCGCCGGGGTTGCCCGCACCCGTGTGGCCCGCCGCCGCACCCCCCTGCCCCGCTCCGCCTGGAGGCGCCTGCGGGATCCCGCTCGCGATCGTGCTCACCTGTGTGACTCCTCGAGTTTGCTCCGGGGAGAGCCTTCTCGTGGGTTCCCGACGATCAGTGGACTACGCCGCCGTCTCCTTCACCACCTCCTCGAGCGTGGTGATCCCGCGCTCGACCTTCTTCATGCCATCCATGCGCAGCGTGAGCATGCCTTCCTTGATCGCCTGCTCCCGCAGCTCGTCGGTCCCGGCGGCCGCCATGATCAACTTCCGCAACGCGGGCGTCATCGCCATCACCTCGTAGACGCCCTGGCGGCCGCGGTAGCCCGAGCCGTCGCATTCGTCGCAGCCCTCGCCCTTGTAGAACGTGAGCGAGCGCTGCTCGGGCGTGAGCTTGGCGGCGTCGAGGTACTCGTCGCTGTAGGTCGCCTCGGCCTTGCAGGTCGAGCAGATGCGCCGCAGCAGCCGCTGCGCGCTCACCAGGTTCAGCGCCGCCGCCACGTTGAAGGGCTCGAGCCCCATGTCGATCAGGCGTGTCACCGTGGCGGGCGCGTCGTTCGTGTGCAGCGTGGACAGGACGAGATGGCCCGTGAGGGCCGCCTTGATCGCGATACCGCCCGTGTCCAGGTCCCGGATCTCACCGACCATGATGATGTTGGGGTCCTGGCGCAGGAACGCCCTGAGCGCCGCGGCGAAGTTCATCCCGACGTCGGGGCGGACCAATACCTGGTTGATCCCGTGCAGGTTGTACTCGACCGGGTCCTCGGCCGTCATGATGTTGACGTCGTCGTTGTTGATCTTCGACAGCGCCGAGTAGAGCGTGGTGGTCTTACCGGAGCCCGTCGGCCCCGTGACGAGCACCATGCCGTAGGGGTTCATGATCGCCGCCATGAAGTCCTTCTCGGCCTTGGGCTCCAGGCCGAACTTCTCCAGGTCGAGCGTCAGGTTGCCCTTGTCCAGGATGCGCAGCACGATCTTCTCGCCGAAGATCACGGGCAGCGTGCTCACGCGGAAATCCACCACCTTGTTCTTGACCCGCATCTTGATGCGGCCGTCCTGGGGCACCCGCCGTTCTGCGATGTTCAGGTCCGAGAGGATCTTCAGGCGCGAGGTCAGCGCGGCCTTCATCTTGAACGGCGGCTTCATCACCTCCTGCAGCGCGCCGTCGATGCGGTAGCGGACCCGGATCTCCTTCTCGTAGGGCTCGATGTGGATGTCGCTGACGCCCTTGAGCACGGCGTCGGTGAGGATGCCGTTGATCAGCTTGACCACCGGCGCCTCGTCCACCTGCGCCTGCAGCGCCGCGATGCTGACGTCCTCCTCGACCTCCTCGACGACCTCGACGTCGTCCTCGCTGAACTCGCTCAGGATCTCCTGCAGCCGCTCGTCCTGCACCTCGTAGTAGCGCTCGAGGTGCTTGCGGAGCGTGTACTCGCCGACCACCACGGGTTCGATGTCGTGGCGGGTGACGAACTTCAGGTTGTCGATCGCGGAGGCGTCGGTCGGGTTGGCCATCGCGAGCACGAGCGTGCGACCCTTCCTGCGGAGGGGGAGCACCTGGTGCTTGAGCGCGAGCTGGCCCGGGACCAGGCGCAGGATACGCTCGTCCACCTCGACGCGCTCGAGGTCCACGGCCGGCACGTGGTACTGGTTCGCCAGCATCCGCGTGAGCGTGTCCTCGGCCACGTGGCCGAGCTTGATCAGCGAGTAGCCGATCCGGGTCCCGTACTGTCGTGCGTCGGCGAGTGCTTGCGCGCGCTGCTCCTCCGTGATCACCCCCTCACGGACGAGACGGTCGCCCAGGCGCTCGCCGCTCGCGGGTGCAAGCGTCGTTGCCATTCTGCTCGTCGATGTAGGTTCGGGAACATAAAGAGGAGAGTGACGCCAAGATTGCCCCCACCCGGGGAGGCGTCAAGGGTCTTGTTCGGCGTCGTTACCCTTCGGCGTGCGCGACGCTGCTTGGCCA
>DATHRK010000034.1:0-32547 GCA_035465395.1 Longimicrobiales bacterium
CCGGCGTCGGCCGACGCCTCCGGCTCCGGGGCTTCGGCGGCCTGCGCCTGGTACACCTGCTGGCCGGCCGCGCTGAAGGCCTGCATCAGCTCGTCCTTCGCCGACGCGAGCTCGCCGGCTTCGTCCTGCTTGAGCGCCTTCTTGGCGCGCTCGAGCGCGGTGTCGACGCGCTCCCTGGCGTCGCCGGACAGGTTTTCGCCCCACTCGCCCAGATCCTTCTCGACCTGGTAGACGAGCGAGTCCAGCTGGTTGCGGGTCTCGACCTTCTCCTTGAACTGGCGGTCCTCATCGGCGTGCGACTCGGCCTCGTCGACCATCCGATCGATCTCGGCCTCCGTCAGTCCGCTGGAAGCCTCGATGCGGATCTTCTGCTCCTTGCCCGTGGCGCGGTCCTTCGCGGTCACGTGCAGGATGCCGTTGGCGTCGATGTCGAAGGTGACCTCCACCTGCGGCATGCCCCGCGGAGCGGGCGGGATCCCGGTGAGCTGGAACTTGCCGATGGTCTTGTTCTGCATGGCCATCGGCCGCTCGCCCTGGAGCACGTGGATCTCGACCGTGGTCTGGTTGTCCTCCGCGGTGGAGAACGTCTCCGCCTTCTTGGTCGGGATCGTGGTGTTGCGCGGGATCAGCGTGGTCATCACGCCGCCGAGGGTCTCGATGCCGAGCGACAGCGGCGTCACGTCCAGGAGCAGGACGTCCTTCACGTCGCCCGCCAGCACGCCGCCCTGGATGGCGGCCCCGACGCCCACGACCTCGTCCGGGTTCACGCCCTTGTGGGGCTCCTTGCCGAAGAAGTCCTTCACGATCTCCTGGACCTTCGGCATGCGCGTCGAGCCCCCTACCAGGATCACCTCGTCGACGTCATCCGGCTTCAACCCGGCGTCTTCGAGCGCCTTCTTCATGGGCTCGATCGTGCGCTCCACGAGGTCGGCGACGAGCTGCTCGAACTTGGCCCGGGAGAGCGTGACGTTCAGGTGCTTCGGCCCCTCCTGCGTGGCCGTGACGAAGGGCAGGTTGATGTCCGTCGACATGGTGGTCGACAGCTCCATCTTGGCCTTCTCGGCGGCCTCCTTGAGCCGCTGCAGCGCCATCGGGTCCTGGGACAGGTCGATGCCCTGGTCCTTCTTGAACTCCTCGACCAACCAGTCGATCACGCGCTGGTCGAAGTCGTCGCCGCCCAGGTGCGTGTCGCCGTTGGTGGCCTTCACCTCGAAGACGCCGTCGCCGAGCTCCAGGATCGAGATGTCGTAGGTGCCGCCGCCCAGGTCGTAGACGGCGATGATCTCGTCCTTCTTCTTGTCGAGACCGTAGGCGAGAGCGGCCGCCGTGGGCTCGTTGATGATCCGCAGCACCTCGAGTCCCGCGATCTTGCCCGCGTCCTTGGTGGCCTGACGCTGGGAGTCATCGAAGTACGCCGGCACCGTGATGACGGCCTGGTTCACCTCGTGTCCCAGGTAGTCCTCGGCGGTCTGCTTCATCTTCTGCAGCGTCATCGCCGAGATCTCGGGAGGCGAGAACGTCTTGTCCACGTTCGGGACGTGGACTTCCACCCGCCCCTGCGCGTCGGTCCGAACGTCGTAAGGGACCTTGGTGATCTCTTCCTGGACCTCCGAGCCGCGGCGGCCCATGAAGCGCTTGATGGAGAAGATCGTGTTGGTGGGGTTGGTGATGGCCTGACGCCGAGCCACCTGTCCCACGAGCCGCTCGCCGTCCTTCGTGAAGGCGACGACGGAGGGAGTCGTGCGACCGCCCTCGGAGTTCGGGATCACGACGGGGTCGCCCCCTTCCATCACCGCGACCACCGAGTTGGTCGTACCGAGGTCGATGCCGATCACCTTCGCCATGTGCTTTCCCCTGTTCTATGGAACGCCGCGGCACCGCGGCGGAGTCGAACCCTGTCCGAGACGACCGATGCGGGTGCAACGGCCATGCCATGGAAGGGCGCGGAAAACGCGCCATTCCGGCGCATTCGGGCGCGGCACCTGCCGGATTGGCGGGACGGTGTCCGGGGGACGCATGCCTTGCATGGCGGGGCATGTGGACGGACCGTGCTAGCCATGGAGCGATCGCCGTTGGGTGGAGCTGACGCGCACCCGGAGCTCGCACGGCTCCGGAAGGAGTTGGCCCAACTGGACAGAGGGCTCGTCGAGCTGATCGGCCGGCGCGGGGCCCTGGCCGCGCGCGTCGCAGAGGCCAAGCACGCCGCCGGCCTTCCCACCCGCGACTTCGGCCAGGAGCGGGAGGTCCTGGAACGCGCGCGCCACGCCGCCGAAGCCGCCGGCGCCGACGCCGACCTCGCCGAAGCCGCCCTCCTCCTGCTCATCCGCGATTCGCTCGGTGTGCAGGAGCGCGCCCGCGTCGCTGCTGCCGCCGGCGGCGATGGGCGTCGCGCGCTGGCGATCGGAGGCCACGGCCGGATGGGGCACTGGTTCGCCCGGTTTCTGGCCTCGCAGGGATTCGCCGTCGAGGTGGCCGACCCTGCGGCGCCGCCCGCGGGCGCCGGGTGGACGCACCGCGAGCGCTGGGAGGACGGCCCGGTGGATCACGATGTGATCGTGGTGGCGGCGCCGCTCGCCGACGCCGGCGGGATCCTCGAGGCGCTCGCCACGCGAGCGCCTCCCGGCCTCGTGTTCGACATCGGGTCGCTCAAGGGCCCGGTCCGGGAAGGGCTACGAAGGCTGCGCGAGCGAGGCGGCCGGGTGGCTTCACTGCACCCGATGTTCGGCCCGGAGACGCGCCTCCTTTCGGGACGGCACGTGATCTTCGCCGACGCGGGCGTCCCGGAGGCGACGACGGAGGCGCGGGCTCTCTTCGACCAGACGATGGCGATACAGGTGGAGATGGGTCTCGACGAGCACGACAGGCTGATCGCCTACGTGCTGGGCCTCTCCCACGCCGTGAACGTGGCCTTCTTCACCGCCCTGGCGGGGAGCGGCGAGGACGCGCCCAGGCTCGCGCGCCTGTCCAGCACGACGTTCGACGCGCAACTCGACGTGGCGGCCCTCGTCGCGCGTGACAACCCGGCGTTGTACTTCGAGATCCAGAAGCTGAACGCCTTCGGCATGGAGTCACTGGAGGCGCTGACGGACGCGGTGGCGCGGATCCGGCATGCGGTCGCATCGGGTGACGAAGCGGCGTTCCAACGCCTGATGGAGGAGGGCCGGACGTACCTGGCAATGCGGAGGGCCCGCTAGGCCTCCTCCGGGTCACCGAGCCGGACCGGACGCACATAACCGGAAGCCATGTTTCCACTCCGCGACGAAAACCCCACCGAGCTCACGCCGTTCATCACGTTCGCGCTGATCGTCGCGAACGTCGTGGTGTGGCTGCTCGTCCAGGGCGCGGGGATGGACGAGCGCACGCTGCAAGCGAGCGTGTGCGCCTACGGCACGATCCCGGGCGAGGTCACCGCGAGCCCCATCGCCCGCGACGGGCTGTGCGCCGCGGGCGGACTGCGCTGGGCGACCCTCCTGACCAGCATGTTCCTGCACGGAAGCTGGATGCACCTCATCGGCAACATGTGGTTCCTGTGGATCTTCGGGAACAACATCGAGGACTCGATGGGGCACCTCCGCTTCCTCGCCTTCTACCTCCTGTGCGGCCTCGCGGCCTCGGGGGCGCACATCCTGAGCGCCCCGGGATCCTGGATCCCGACGGTCGGCGCTTCGGGCGCCATCAGCGCGGTCATGGGCGCCTACCTCCTGCTCTACCCGCGGGTGCGGGTCCAGACGCTCTTCATCCTGATCGTCGTGGTGCGCGTCATCCCGCTGCCCGCGTGGGTGATCCTCGGCCAGTGGATCGTCATCCAGGTGCTGTTCGGCGCGAGCGTGACGGCCGGGGAGGGCGGCGTCGCGTTCTGGGCCCACGTGGGTGGGTTCGTCGCCGGCCTGCTCCTCGTGAAGCCCTTCGAGATGCGACGCCTGGTCGAGGCCAAGCGGGCGAAGGTCGTGCTCCCGAGGCGGGAGATCCCACACCGCGGATGGTGGTGACGCGTAGCGTCTGCGGGTAGATTTCGGGCCATGATGGGACCCACGCGAACGACCCGCGACGCGGACCCCGGGGCATCGGCTACGCGCGACGACCCGGCAGCCGCATCGATCGTGAAGGGCGGGAACGGCGCCCCGGCGGGCGGAGGCGCGCCCTCGCCGGCCGGGTCCCGCCCGCTGCCCGCGACCTTCGACCGCAACCCGGGGACCGCGTTCGAGCCGGACTGGGTGCGTGAGGTCCGCGTCAACAAGAGCGCGGTCGAGCGCCGGGCGGCGACCCTCACGAAACGCCGCAGCATCAAGAAGGACTGGCAGGCCGCCTGGCTGCTGCGGGCGATCTCGCTGATGGACCTGACGACCCTCGCCGGGGACGATACCGAGGGGCGCGTGCGCCGTCTGTGCGCGAAGGCTCGCCAACCGGTGCGCGAGGACCTCCTCGAGGCGCTCGGCGCGGGCCGCTTGGAGTTGACGACCGCCGCGGTCTGCGTCTACCACGTGTTCGTCGAGACCGCCGTCGACGCGCTCCGGGGCAGCGGCATCCCCGTCGCTGCCGTATCCACCGGCTTCCCGGCCGGCCTCTCGCCTCTCGCTCAGCGCCTCCAGGAGATCGAGGCTTCGGTCGACGCGGGCGCGCGCGAGATCGACATCGTGATCACGCGCGCCCACGTCCTCACGGGAAACTGGCAGGCGCTCTACGACGAGGTGCGACAGTTCCGCGAAGCCTGCGGCGAGGCGCACCTCAAGACGATCCTCGCGACCGGCGAGCTGGGCACCCTGCGCAACGTCGCGCGCGCCAGCCACGTCTGCATGATGGCCGGCGCGGATTTCATCAAGACGTCGACCGGCAAGGAGAGCGAGAACGCGACGCTGCCCGTCGGCCTCGTGATGACCCGCGCGATCCGGGAGTACCGCGAGCGGACCGGGCATCTGGTGGGCTTCAAGCCCGCCGGCGGCATCCGCAAGGCCAAGGAATCGCTGGAGTGGCTGATCCTGATGAAGGAGGAGCTCGGCGATCGCTGGCTGCGGCCGGACCTGTTCCGCTTCGGGGCGAGCTCGCTCCTAGCCGACATCGAACGCCAGCTGGAGCACCACGTCACGGGCCGCTACTCCGCATCATACCGCCACCCCGTGGCCTGATGCGCACCGACGAGGAGGGGAGGGGATGAGCACGCGCGTCGCCGAGATCTTCGACACCATGGAGTACGGCCCCGCGCCGGAGAGCCGCGCACCGGTGGATGCGTGGATCGAAGGCCGCTCGGGCCGGTTCGACCACGTCATCGACGGCGCCTACCGGGCACCTGCCAGCGGCGAGTACCTCGAGGTGATGAATCCCGCGTCGGGCACGCTGCTCGCGCACGTCGCCCAGGGGGACGAAGCAGACGTGGCCGCGGCGGTAGAGGCGGCGCGCCGCGCCCAGCCGGCCTGGGCGGAGCTGGGGGGGCACGGGCGCGCCCGCCACCTCTACGCGATCGCCCGCCGCATCCAGAAGCAGGCGCGCTTCTTCTCGGTGCTGGAGTCGCTCGACAACGGCAAGGCGATCCGCGAGTCGCGCGATATCGACATTCCCCTCGTCGCGCGGCACTTCTACCACCACGCCGGCTGGGCGCAGCTCATGGACTCGGAGCTGCCGGACGCCGAGCCCGTCGGCGTAGTGGGGCAGATCATCCCGTGGAACTTCCCGCTCTTGATGCTGGCGTGGAAGATCGCCCCCGCCATCGCCATGGGGAACACGGTGGTGCTGAAGCCCGCCGAATACACCCCGCTCACCGCGCTCTACTTCGCGCAGCTGTGTCTCGAGGCGGGTCTGCCCCCCGGGGTGGTCAACATCGTGACCGGCGACGGACGAACGGGGGCGGCCCTGGTCGCGCACCCCGACGTCGACAAGATCGCGTTCACCGGATCCACCGAGGTCGGCCGCATCATCCGGCGCGCGACCGCGGGGACCGGCAAGAAGCTCTCGTTGGAGCTCGGCGGGAAGTCGCCGTTCGTGGTCTTCGACGACGCCGACCTGGACAGCGTCGTGGAGGGCGTGGTCGACGCGATCTGGTTCAACCAGGGGCAGGTCTGCTGCGCGGGCAGCCGCATCCTCGCGCACGAGGGGATCGCCGACCGGCTCGTCGCCAAGCTGCGCGAGCGCATGGAGCGGCTGCGCATCGGCGACCCGCTGGACAAGGGCATCGACATCGGCGCGATCGTCGCCCCGGTGCAGCTGGAGCGCATCCGCAGCCTCGTCGAGAAGGGCGAGGAGGAGGGCGCCACGCTCTGGCAGCCGTCGTGGAGCTGTCCCACCGAGGGCTGGTTCTATCCCCCCACGCTGCTGACCGACGTGTCTCCGGCCGCGACCGTCGCCCAGGTGGAGATCTTCGGCCCGGTCGTCGTGCTGATGACCTTCCGCACGCCCGAGGAGGCGGTCGAGCTGGCCAACAACACCCGCTACGGGCTCGCCGCCAGCGTGTGGACCGAGAGCGTGAACCTGGCGCTCGACGTCGCGCCGAAGATCAAGGCGGGCACCGTGTGGGTGAACTGCACCAACTTGTTCGACGCGGCTTCCGGCTTCGGCGGCTATCGCGAGAGCGGCTTCGGGCGGGAGGGCGGCCGGGAGGGGCTGTGGGAGTATGTGCGGTCGAAGCGCGAGCCCAAGGGCTTTCCGGCGCGGCGGGACGGCGGCGCGGCCGAGGCGGCCACGGGCGTCGCGAGCGCCGCCGCCGGCGCGGCCACGGGCGGATCGTCGGCGGGTGACGACGGGCCGTCCACGGACGCCGGGCTGGCCCCTGGGAGCGCCGGCGTGCCCCCGATCGACCGGACCGCCAAGCTCTACATCGGCGGCAAGCAGGTCAGGCCGGACCAGGGCTACAGCAGCGACGTGATCGGAGCGCGCGGCGCCGTCGTCGGGCAGGCGTCGCGGGGCAACCGCAAGGACATCCGCAACGCAGTGGAGGCGGCGCACCGGGCGGTGGACTGGGGACGGGGCGTGGCCCACACCCGGGCCCAGGTGCTGTACTACCTGGCGGAGAACCTCGAGGCGCGGGCCGCCGAGTTCGCGCACCGGCTTTCGTCCATGGGGGCCAGCGACGACGCGGCGGCGCGCGAGGTCGCGGCGTCCGTGCGGCGCATCTTCACCTACGCCGCGTGGGCGGACAAATGGGAGGGCGCCGTCCACCACACTCCCGTCCGGAACGTGACCATCGCGATGCCGGAACCGATCGGCGTGCTCGCCGTGGTCTGCCCCGAGGAGGCGCCGCTGCTGGGGTTCGTCTCCACGGCGATCCCGCCGCTGGCGGTCGGCAACGCGGTCGTCGCCGTCCCCTCCGCGAGCGCCCCGCTCGCGGCGACGGACTTCTACCAGGTGCTGGAGACGTCGGACGTGCCCGCCGGGGCGCTGAATATCGTCACGGGCTTCCCCGACGAGCTGGCCCCGGTGCTGGCCGACCACGACGACGTGGACGCGCTCTGGTACTTCGGCTCGCCGGCCGGCTCGGCCGATGTCGAGGAGCGTTCCGCCGCCAACATGAAGCGCACCTGGGTGAGCCACGGCGCGCGCCGGGACTGGTTCGACGACGCCTCGGCGGAGGGCCCGGCGTTTCTGCGCCGCGCCACCGAGATCAAGAACATCTGGGTTCCCTACGGCGAGTGACCCGTCGACGCTGCGGCGGGTCCTGATTCTGCGACGAGGCGGAGGCGCGTGACCGACCTGCTACGTGCGGTTCGAACGCTGTGTGTAGGCGTGCTCCTGGCCATCGCGGCAGGCAGCGTTCCGGACGGGGTGAGAGCCGCGCCGGCGGCCGGGTCGCCGGCGACGGCGGCGGCCGCGCAGGATACGGCCGATGCCCCGACGGCAACCGAGCCCCGCCAGAACGAGGCCGATCCGGAGGGCGTGACCGGCGGCCTGGAGCGTGTCGATGGCGCTGCCGGGCTGGAGCCCGGACAGGTGGAGGTGGGCAGCGCCCGGGCCGACCTCGACACGACCCTCCTCCAGCGGCTCCAGTCGGTCCTCGGCCTCGCGATCCTGCTGCTCATCGCCTGGGGGCTGTCGACCAACCGGCGCCGTATTCCGTGGCGCGTCGCTGCCTGGGGACTGTCCCTGCAGCTCGTGTTCGCGCTCTTCATCCTGCGGACCCCGGCCGGCGAGAGCATCTTCGCGGCCCTGAACAACGTGGTCGTGGAGCTCCTCGGATACACCGAAGACGGCGCCCGCTTCCTGTTCGGGAACCTCGTCCTCAACAACATCCCCGTGGGGCTCGGGGAGCCGGGCAACGTGCCGCCCAGCGGCGATCCGGGGATGGTGGCCAACGCGGGCGCTTTCTTCGCCTTCAACGTCCTGCCGACGATCATCTTCTTCAGTTCGCTGATGGCCG
This sequence comes from Longimicrobiales bacterium, assembly GCA_035465395.1. GTDB lineage: Bacteria > Gemmatimonadota > Gemmatimonadetes > Longimicrobiales > RSA9 > DATHRK01. The sequence continues at coordinate 8,342 of DATHRK010000034.1, forward strand.
TGCTCTATCACCTCGGCGTCATGCAGCTCGTGGTGAAGGGCGTCGCCTGGGTGATGATGCGGACGATGCGGACCTCCGGCGCCGAGACCCTGTCGGCGGCCGGCAACATCTTCGTCGGCCAGACCGAGGCGCCGCTGCTCATCAAGCCGTTCGTCGAGAAGATGACGATGTCGGAGCTGAACGCCGTCATGGTGGGAGGCTTCGCGACGGTCGCCGGCGGCGTGCTCGCGGCCTACGTGGGCATGCTCGTGGCGTTCTTCCCCGACATCGCCGGGCACCTGATCGCGGCCAGCGTGATGTCGGCCCCGGCCGCGCTCGTGGTCGCCAAGATCATGGTCCCGGAGGAGACTGTGCCGGAGACCAAGGACTCCCTCAGCGTCCACGTGGAGTCGCTGGACGCCAACGTCATCGACGCCGCGGCGCGCGGCGCCGGCGACGGCCTTCGGCTGGCCGCCAACGTCGGCGCGATGCTGCTCGCGTTCGTCGCGCTGGTCTACATGTTCAACGGCCTCCTGGGGTGGGGCTCCGACCTGCTGGGCATCACCTCGGCGCTGCAGGCGCGCGGGGCCATACCGCCCGACTCGCCGCTCACCCTCCAGGCGCTGCTGGGGTGGATCTTCGCGCCGCTGGCCTGGGTCATGGGCGTGCCGTGGGACGACGCGGTCCAGATCGGCTCTCTGATGGGCATAAAGACGGTTCTCAACGAGTTCTTCGCGTTCCTCGACCTGTCCGTCCTGCTCACCTCGGGGGCCGACCTGTCGCCCCGCTCGATCGTCATCGCCACGTACGCCCTCGCCGGCTTCGCGAACTTCAGCTCCATCGCGATCCAGATCGGCGGCATCGGCGGCATCGCGCCGTCGCGCAAGAGCGACCTCGCGATCCTGGGCCTGCGCGCCATGATCGGCGGCACGATCGCGGCGTTCCTCACCGCGACGGTCGCGGGGATGGTGCTGTGACGGGATCGCCGGAGGAGCTGGTTCGTGCGGCCGTGGAGCGTTTGTCCGGGGAGTTGCGCACGCGTCCGCGGCTGCTCGTGATCCTGGGCTCCGGCCTGGGAGGCATCGCGGACGCGGTCGAGGTCGAGGCTTCGATTCCCTACGGCGAGATCCCGGGTTTTGGGATCTCCGGGGTGACCGGGCACGCGGGCCGTCTGCTCGGGGGCCGCCTCGAGGGGGTCGACGCGCTCGTCATGGCCGGCAGGGTCCATCTGTACGAGGGACACCCGCCCGCGGTAATCGCGCACCCTATCCGCACGGCCCGCGCGCTCGGCGCCGACACGCTCTTCGTCACCAACGCCGCCGGAGGCATCTCCCCCGAGCTCGAACCGGGCAGCCTGATGCTGATCGAGGACCACATCAACCTGATGGCGGCGAACCCGCTGGTCGGGCCCGTCTACGGCGACGAGGAGCGGTTTCCGGACATGTCCCGCGCCTACGACCGCGAGCTGACGGACCTGTTCGCCGACCGCGCCGCCGATCAGGGCGTGCCGGTGGCGAGGGGCGTATACTGCGGGGTCCTGGGTCCGAGCTTCGAGACGCCCGCCGAGGTGCGCATGCTCGGGCGCATGGGCGCCGACGCGGTCGGGATGAGCACGGTGCCGGAGGTGCTGGCCGCGCGATCGGCCGGCATGCGGGTGGTCGGTGTGTCGCTGATCACCAACCGTGCCGCGGGGCTGTCGGCGACGCCGCTGGGTCACGACGAGGTATTCGACGTCGCGCGGGTGGCCGGTGGGAAACTGGAACGGGTGACGCGCGCGTTCGTGCGCGCGCTGGGGGAAACCTGAGGGCGAGGGGACAGGGCATGACGAATCGATGGGAGGGCTTCGGGACGGGCGGACGGATGCGCCGCTGGTGGGCACCCGTGGGGGTCGCTCCGCTCCTCGCGCTCACCCTCGCCTGCGGGGGGGATCGAGCCGGTGACCAGCAAAACGGGGCGCGGACGGGGGGGACCGTGGTGATCGCGGGCCCGGTCGACCTGGCGGCGCTGAATCCGTTCTCGGCGGTCGAGTCGGTCACGCAGGAGTTCCTTCGGCACGTTTTGTTTCTGCCGCTGGTCCGCATGCAGGAGGACATGACGCCGGCCCCGGGCCTGGCGGAGAGCTGGGAGGTCGACGGGGATACCGTGGTGACCTTCCGCCTGCGCGATGATGTGCGCTGGCACGACGGAGCCCCCGTAACCGCCGAGGACGTCGCCTTCACCTTCGCAGCGGTCAAGGACACCGCGACCGCCTACCCCGACCTGATTCGGTTCGCGGCCTGGGACGCCGTGGAGGTCGTCGACCAGCGCACCGTGCGGTTCCGCGTGCAGCCGGCCCCGGACCTGTTTACGGGCTGGATGTTCCTGCCCATCGCACCGGCGCACGTGCTCGGGGACGTGCCGCGCGAGGAGCTCGCGCGGGCGGCCTTCAACGAGCAGCCGATCGGCAACGGCCCGTTCCGCTTCGTCTCGCGACTCGCCAACGACCGCGTCGTGTTCGAAGCGAACACGGACTTCCCCGAAGGCCTTGGCGGGCGGCCGAACGTGGACCGCCTGCTGTACCGGGTGGTCCCCGAAGCCACGGCGCGGGTGGCGGAGCTCGTGTCGGGCGGCGCCGATCTGGTGCTGAACTACCCGCTCGACGCTCTGGCGCAGCTCACGGGCGGCATGAGCGCCGTGGAAACCGAGGCGCGCCAGGTCTCCTTCGTCGGTTGGAACGCCCGGCGCCCGCCGCTGGACGATGCGCGGGTCAGGCGGGCCATGACGCTCGGAATCGACCGGCGCGAGATCGTGGCGGCGCGGCGCGAGGGCCACGGCAGCGTCGCCTCCTCGATCATCCCGCCCGGCTTCTGGGCCTGGGACGCCGAGCTCGCCCCTCTCCCCTACGATCCCGAGGCGGCGCGCGAGCTGCTGGCCGAGGCCGGCTACGCCGATCGCGACGGGGACGGACTCGTGGAGGACGCGTCGGGATCCCCGCTCACGATCGTGCTCGAGTACCCCGGCCAGGATCCGAACTTCCGCGCCTCCTCCGAGATGATCCGCTCCGACCTGGAAGGAATCGGGGTCGACCTGGAGGCCCGGGGCATGGAGGGCAACACGCTGATCGCCAACATTACCGGCCCGGCTAGGGACTTCGACGCGGTGCTGCTGTCTTTCGAGGTCGACCTGCGGCCCAACCTCTACGACCTCTTCCACGCCGAGGCGAGCGACGGCCCGTTCGCGTTCGCCGGGTACTCGAGTCCCGAGCTCGACGCGGTGATCGACTCGCTCGCGCTGAACCTGGAGCGGGAGGACGAGAGAGAGCTCTGGACTCGCGCTCAGGCGATCCTCGCGCGCGACCAGCCGTGGTCGTTCCTCTACTACTTCCCGAACCTAGCCGGCGTTTCGGCGCGCCTCAGGGGGGTCGAGATGGACGTGCGCGGGCAGTTGGCGACGGTCACGGACTGGTGGATAGGTACGGGCGCCGCCGCCGCCGGCGATGCGGCCGCGCCGGCGCCGACGGAGGCGCCGGAAGAGGAGCCGGCGGCCTCGGGGGCGGCCGGGGGTTAGCGGATCAGCTCCCGTGGTCTCCGGCGGCTGGCGCCCCGCCGGCGGTAGCCGGCGCGTGCCGAAGCGGCCCGTGGCCCGAGCCCAATCCGGGCGCCGTCGCGATCGCCACGGCCACGTAGTCGAGCGCGGCCTGGACGGCGGCCGCAAGGGCGGATCCGCGGGCGAGGCCCGCGGCGATCGCGGCCGACAGCGTGCACCCCGTGCCGTGCGTGCTGTCGGTGTCGATGCGCGGCCGCCGGTACACGACGGGCTCGCCCCCTCCGACGAGCACGTCCACGACCTCCTCGCCACCCCCGTGCCCGCCCTTGATCAGCGCGGCGCCCGCTCCCAACTCCAGGAGACGCTCCCCGGCCCGCACCATGTCGGCCTCGTCTCTGACCGTGAGGCCCGTGAGGATCGCGGCCTCGGGGAGGTTCGGGGTCACCACCGCGCACAGGGGCAGCAGTCGATCGGCCAGCACCCGTTCGGCGTCCGGGTCCAGCAGCCGGTCGCCGCTGGTGGCGACCATCACCGGATCGAGCACGAAGTTCGGGAGCGGCATGCGCACCATCGCCTCGGCGAGTGTGTCCGCGATCTCGGCGGTGGCGAGCATTCCCGTCTTGACCGCGGCCGGGGCGAGGTCCTCCACGACGGCTTCCAATTGCTGGCGCACGACCTCGATCGGCACCACGTGCACGGCGCGCACGCTGAGCGTGTTCTGCGCGGTGACCGCGGTCAGCACCGAGGTGCCGTAGACATCGAACGCCTGGAACGTCTTGAGGTCCGCCTGGATGCCGGCGCCCCCGCCGCTGTCGCTGCCCGCGACGGTGAGCGCGATGGGCATGGAAGACGGCGCGATCTGGTCGACCGCGCCGTCTGCGGACGTCGTGGCTGGGCCGGGCAAGGGCTACTGCCGGTTTTCCTGGCGGAACTCCGGCGGCGGCGGCGGCAGCGAGCGTACGCGCTGCTGCATGCGTCGGAAGTTGTTCGAGTCCATCGTCAGGCCTTCCAGCGAACCCGCCGGGAGCGCCGCGATGCGGGCTTCGGCCGCCTCGATGCGATCCTCGGTGAGCGGGTGCGTGGAGAACCACTGCTCGAGCGAGTTCGGCGCCCGCTCACGCTCGACGAGGAGCTCCTCGAAGAACGTGGCCAGGCCGCGCGGGTGGATCCCCGCGTTGACCAGAAGCGGCACCGCGAGCGCGTCGGCCTCGTGCTCGGCCTCGCGGCTGTTGTTCGCGAAATAGAGCCCCGCCCCGACGTTCACCGCCGCTGCGGTAGCGCCCTGCGGGGGACCGAGAAGGATGCTGCCGAGCGCGAGCCCGAGCTGGGCCTGCTGCAGTTTCTCCATCTGCTCCACGCTGTGTCGCAGCTCCACGTGCGCGATCTCGTGCGCCATTACACCAGCCAGCTCGGACAGGTTGTCCGTCCGCTCGATGAGCCCGCGGTTCAGGTAAACGTATCCGCCGGGGACGGCGAAGGCGTTGATGACGTCCGTGTTGACCACGAAGAACGTGTAGTCGAGCTGCCGTCCTCCCTGCCTGGCGATCTCGTCGCCCAGGAGGTTGATGTACCGGTTGATCTCGCCGTCTTCGACGATGGGCAGCTGAGAGTTGATCTCGGTCGCGTACTGCTGCCCGAGGGCCAGCTCCTGCTGCGTGCTGATGGCGCAGCCGCCCGCCGCCACGGTCGTGGCGGCCAGCGCGGCGACGCCGGCGTACCGTCGGAATCCTTCGTAGAGCCCTCGCATGGCGTTCCTACCCGTTGTCGTAGTGGCCTGGCCTGCAATGGGTACCGGGAGCAAGAGGTGTTCCACGTGAGGGCGCCGTGCTGAGCGCGCGCGAGCGGCGCCTGCTGGGTGGCCTGGCGAGGCGCCGCAACCGCGAGCGGGAGGGGCTTTTCCTCGCCGAGGGACCGCGCGTCGTAGAGGACCTCCTGGCGTCATCGCTGGAGCCCACGCTGGTGGTGGTAGCGTCCACTTTCGCGGACACACCCGACGGCGCCGCGTTGCTCGCGTCCCTCGGAGAATCGGCGTCGGTTCGGGTGGTAGCCGCGCGGACGATGCGGGCCGTCGCCCGGACGGAGACCCCTCAAGGCGTGCTTGCCGTGGCGCGCATTCCCGAATTCCCGCTCGCGAGCCTGCCCGACGACGATCGCGGCGTCGCGCTGGTGCTCGACGGGGTGCAGGATCCGGGCAACGCCGGGGCGCTCGTCCGCACGGCGGAGGCGCTGGGCGCCGGCGGCGTCGTGGCGCTCGAAGGGACCGTCGACCTCTGGAGTCCCAAGGTGGTGCGGGCCGCGGCGGGGGCGCTATTCCGCCTGCCGGTCGTGCGCGCGGACACGGGCGCGCTCCTCGCGTGGGCGCGCGAGGCCGGCGCCACCGTCTTCGCCGCCGACGCAGGGGGGGAGGACGTGCGCACCGTCGGGCCCGGCGGCACGGGCCTCTCGCTCCTCGTGCTCGGCAACGAGGGCGCCGGTGTCGGGGCCGAGATCCGCGCCGCCGCCGCCGAGCGGCTGGCCGTGCCGCAGCACCCGGGGGCGGAGTCCTTGAATGTCGCCGCGGCCGGCGCGATTCTGCTCTGGGAGCTTCTGGGGAGGAGGCCGGGATGACGACGGGCTGGGCCGCGGTCGCGGGGATCTTCGGCGCGGCGTTGGGCTCGTTCCTCAACGTCTGCGTCCACCGCTGGCCTGCCGACCAGTCGGTCGTTTCGCCGCGGTCGCGGTGCCCCGGGTGCGGCGCCGCCATCGCCGGCTACGACAACATCCCCATCGTGAGCTGGCTTCTCCTGCGCGGGCGCTGCCGACGGTGCGCGGCGCCGATTTCCGTGCAGTATCCGCTCGTCGAGATCGCCGTGGCGGCCGTCTGGGCCGGATCGGTGCTCTGGCTGGGCCCACGGATCGAGGCGCTCCGCATCGCCGTGTTCCTCACCATCCTCCTGGGCATCGCCCTCACCGACGCCCGTCACTACCTCATCCCGGACGAATTCTCGCTGGGGGGGCTGGGCGTGGGCCTCGCGTTCGCCGCCCTCCCGGGCGGCTTCCCCATGACCCGCGCCGTGCTCGGCGCGGCGGTCGGGTTCGCGCTGCTATGGGGGATCGCCTTCCTCGGCGAGAAGGCGTTCCGCAAGCCCGCGATGGGCGGCGGCGACATCAAGATGATGGCGATGGTGGGAGCCTTCGTCGGCACCCAGGGCGTGTTCCTGACGATGTTCCTGGGCGCGCTCGCGGGGGCGCTCATCTTCGGCCCGATCTCCGTGAAGACCGGCAAGCTCGTGCCCTTCGGCATCTTCCTCGCCGTGGGGGCCGCGATCACCGCGGTGTGGGGACCGGCGGTGGTGGAGTGGTACCTGTCCACGTTCCTGTGAGCGATCGGTAGGACCCCGAAGCCGGGGGCGCGCCCCGCAGGCTCGTACGCGCTCCGGGGTCAGGGGTCGGAACAGTCCCGCTGGAATCCGCAGTTCAGGCAGATGATCTTGCAGTGGCGGTCGAGGAGCGGGCCGCCGCAGAGCTCGCATCGAGGAGCCGAGGCGCCGGCATCCGATCCGACATCTCCACCTTCCGGCGCCCTCCCCCCGTCTCCCCCGACATCACGCCCCCTGGCCGCCTGAGCGTCCGGCGGCCGCGGACCCTGCCCGCCGCCGGCCTCGCCGTCCGGCGCGTTCCCGCCAATCACTCGGGGCGCGGTGTCGGCGCGCTCTCCGCGCGGTTGCCCGCGTCGTCCGGTGCTTGGTCGCGGGTCCGGTCCGCCGCCCCGTCCCTGCGCCGCGAGAAGCGATCGGCGGCGAACGCCTCGGGCGGCGCCGCCCCCTCGAGCAGACCCGCCGCGCACATGCGCGCCGTCTCCGGCGCCAGCAGAATGCCGTTGCGGAAGTGGCCCGTGGCGAACCATACGTCGGGCCATACCGGGGAGGGGCCGATGATGGGCAGGCCGTCGGGGGTCGCCGGCCGCAGGCCGGACCACGCCGCCGCGAGGGGCGCGTCGGCACAGGACGGGAACAGCCGACCCCAGTCCGTGAGCACGCGGGCGACCCCGGCGGCGGTGGTCCGGTCGTCGTAGCCGGCCTCTTCCTCGGTCGCCCCGACGAGCGCCAGGGTCGCCGTGCGGCGCAAGGCGTAGCCGTGCCGGGAGTACACGACGTGGCGCGGGCCGTCGCCGGTGCGCAGGGCGGCCATCTGGCCACGCACGGGCCGGACCGGAGGAGCCGAAAGGCCGGCGATGCCCGAGGACCAGGCGCCCGCCGCGACCAGGAGGGTGCCGGCGGTGACCGATGCGCCGTCGGCCAGGCGGACGATCACGCCCCCGCCGAGCGCCGGCGCGACCTCCGCCGCGGCGCTCCCGAGGCGGAACCTGACGCCGGCCCGCGCCGCCGCGATCCAGAGCGCTTCGCCGAGCCGCCGGCCATCCACCGATCCCTCCCCCGGCGACCAGACCGCGCCCACCGCGCCCGCCGCGAGGTCCGGCTCGAGGCGCATCAGCTCGTCCGCCTCGACCCAGCTCAACGCGCCCTCCCCGTTCTCGGCCGCGGCGCGGATGTCCTCCGCCTCGTCCGGAGCGAAGGCGACATCGAGCTTCCCGCCGAGATCCAGGCCGATGTCCCGACCCGACTCCTCGAGCAGCGCCGCGGCGAAATCCGGGTAGGCGGCGAGGGACCGTCGGGCCATGTCCAGGAACGGGCCGCGCCCGCTGGCCTCCGACCACGGCGCGAGCATCCCCGCGGCGGCAGCGGTCGCGCCGCGGCCCGGCACGCCGCGCTCGATGACCTCGACGTCGGCTCCAGCCAGCGCCATGGCCCGGGCCGCCGCGCAGCCGATCGCACCCCCGCCCGCGACGACGACGTCGGGGTGGCTCACGAGGGCTCGCCTTCCATCCGGCCGATGTCCTGGCGGAGATATCGACGGGAGAGCGCCACGTAATGATCTGCGCTGCGCCGGATCCAGCCCGCCGACTCGCCTCCCAACTCCTTGCGGACGCTCGCCGGCGCGCCCGCCACGAGCGTCCGCGGCGGCACCCGCATGCCCTCCGGCACCACCGAGAGCGCCGCGACGAGCGCCTCCTCCCCGATGTCGGCGCCGTGGAGGATCACGGCGTTCATGCCGATCAGCGCCCGCGCGCCGACGCGGCAGCTCTCGAAGGCGGCGCCGTGACCCACCGTGGCGCCCTCTTCGACCACCGTGTCGCCGCGGTCGCTGACGTGCAGCACGCAGTTGTCCTGAATGCTGGCCCGGGCCCCGACGCGTATCCCGCACTCGGGGTGGTCGCCGCGTAGCACGGCGCCGAACCAGATGCTGGCCTCGGGCCCGACCTCGACATCTCCGATCAGGACCGCTGTCGGCGCCACAAAAGCCGTCGGGTGGACCCTGGGTGTCTTGCCCTCGAAGGGGATGATGCTCGCCATGTCGCTCCGCGAAGGTCCGATCGCCCCTCAGATACTTCCGGCCAGCACCTCGGCCAGCACGGCGTCGTCGATGTTGCCACCCGACACAATGATGGCGACGGGGCCGGCCGGATCGTAGACGCCCGCCAGCAGCGCCGCGAGTCCGACGGCACCCGAGCCCTCCACGCGCTCCCCCAGCCCGTGCAACGCGCGCACGGCCTCGGCCACCTGCGCTTCCGAAACGAGCTCGACGCGGGCCGAGGCCTCCAGCAGCCGGTCGACGGCGGTCTGGGTCGTCCGTCCGGCCAGGCCGTCCAGGATGGTCGGGACCACCGCCGTCGGCCCGGCGGTGCCCGTGGCGAGGGCGTCGTACACGGCGCGAGTCCGGTCGCCCTGCGCGCCCAGCACCGATACGCCCTCGGTCGCGCAGGCGGCGAGCAATCCGGCGAGCAGGCCGCCGCCGCCGACCGGCGCGATCACCGTGCGCACGCCGTGGTGCTGCTCCAACACCTCGAGCCCCAGCGTGGCCTGTCCCTCCACCACGCGCGCATCATCGAAAGCGTGGACCAGGTCGACATCCGTCCGTCCGCGCGCCCAGCTCGCCGCGGCGGCCTCGGCGTCGTCGTAGTCCCCCTCCACCTGCCGCACCTGTCCGCCCGCTTCGCGGATGCGGTCGATCTTGGCCTGTGGGGCGCCTCGCGGGACGAAGAGGACCGCGTCGCGCCCGGCGATCCGGGCGGCAACCGCCAGAGCGCAAGCGTGGTTGCCGGCCGAGGCGGCCGCGACGATCGGCGTGACGGGCGCGCCCGCGAGCACGGCGTTCAGCGCGCCGCGCATCTTGAAGGAGCCGCTCACCTGGCGGTTCTCGAGCTTCAGCCACAACTCCCGGCCCACGCGTTGGGATAGGTCGGGACAGAACCTGAGTGGCGTGCTCCGCACGTGAGGCGCGATGCGCAGGGCGGCGTCGCGGATCGCCGACGGGGTCGGGAGCAGCGACCCGGTGGGCGTCCTCAGCGCTCTGGCCGGACGGACTCGGCCAGGGGCCGGCCGTCCCGCTCGGCGGCCGGGGCGAGGCGGCGAAGGCGCGCGCGGATCAGGTGGGTGTCGTCGGCGTCGACCACCTCGATCTCGATCCCGTCGAAGGTCACGCGCTCACCCACTTCGGGCACGTGCCCCAGCTCGTCCAGGACCAGGCCGTTGAGCGAACGCTGCTCGAGCAGCGGGAACGTGGCGTTGAACAGGTGGTTCAGCTCGCGCAGGTCGACGTCTCCATCCGCCACGATCTCGTTCCTCGAGAGCCGCTGGATCGACTCCTCCGCGATGTCGGTCTCGTCGACGATCTCCCCGACGAGCTCTTCCACAATGTCCTCCAGCGTCACGATCCCGTCGGTGCCGCCGTACTCGTCCATCACCACCGCCAGGTGAATGCGGCGCGCCTGGAACTCGGAAAGCAGCCCCGGAAGACGGATCGAGCCGGGCACGACGAGCGGATCCCGCGCCAGGTCCCGCAGTTGCAACTCGTCGCGGCCCCGTAACAGCGCCTGGTATGCATCGCGGACGTACAGCACGCCGGTCACCGCGTCGATCGAATCCTCGTAGACGGGAATCCTCGAGAACGGGACGAGCGCCAGCTCCGGCGCGATTTCGCCCAGGGTCATGGCGTCGCGCCACGCGAACACGTCGACGCGCGGCGTCATGACCTCGTGGGCCTGCGTCTCATCCAGCCGAAACGCGCGCTCGAGCAGCAGCCCCTCGGTCTCGTCCACGAGGCCCTCGTTCTGCCCGATCGAGGCCAACTGGCGCACCTCGTCCTCGGCCTCGACCGTGACAAGCGCGGACGCCGTCTCGGGGAGTTCTTCCGCGAACGGGCCGAACGGCATCAGCAGCGGGCGGGCGAGCCGCGCGGCGCGGTCGAGCCACGGCGCCGCCGTGAGCGCGATCCGGACGTTCCGGCGCGCCGCGAACTGGGCCGGGCCGAGGCGACCCAGGACGACGATGGCGAGCGCCGCCCCGACCAGTCCCGCGGCGGCCCCCGGGAGGCCCTGGGAGACGTAGCCGGCGACCCCCAGTCCGCCAGCTACCGCCGTGTCCCCGACCGCGGTCCCGAGCCGGAGGAGGACGAGGGGGTAGACGGGCTTGGCGCGCAGGCCGGCCAGCCGGGCGTGCCCGGGGAAGCCTTCCTCTTCGAGGGTGCGCAGCCGGGTCGGGCCCAGGGAGAAGACGGCCGTCTCGACCAGCGTCAGGGCCGCCGAAAGCAGGAGGCCGGCGGCCGACGCGACCAGCAGGACACCGATGGCGGCCGCGGTCACGCTGGTCGGGGGAGGTGAGGAAGCGTTCCCGGCTGGGGCTCGGACGTGCGCTGAGGTCTGGGAGGGTCGCTACTTCGTTCTACGTCCATTCGCGGCTTCGTTCGATCAGTTCCCCGACGATGCTCTCGGCGGTCCGTCCCTCGGCCTCGGCCTGGAAGTTCGGGACCACACGGTGCCGAAGCACCCATGGCGCGACGGCACGGACGTCCTCGAAATCGGGAACGCCGCGGCCTTCCATGGCCGCTCTCGCCTTCGCTCCCAGAACAAGATACTGGGACGCGCGTGGTCCCGCTCCCCATGAGACCAGTTCACGGGTCACGTTCGGCGCCTCGTCGTCCTCGGGACGGGTGGAGCGGACCAGACGGACGGCCCGGCCCACGAGCGATGGCGGCGCCGGCACGCGGCGCACGAGGCTCTGCAACGCGCACAGCTCCGCACCCGACAGCACCGCCCGAACCTCCTCCCGCGGCGCGCCCGTGGTCTCCATGGCGACGCGCTCCTCCTCCTCCCGATCCGGGTAGCCGATGCGCAACTCGAACATGAAGCGGTCCAGCTGGGCCTCCGGCAGGGGGTAGGTGCCCTCCTGCTCGATCGGGTTCTGCGTCGCCAGCACGAAGAACGGCGGATCCAGGGGGAAGGTGTCGTTCCCCGCGGTCACGGACCGCTCCTGCATCGCCTGGAGAAGGGCCGCCTGGGTCTTGGGCGGTGCCCGATTGATCTCGTCCGCGAGGACGATGTTGCCAAAGATCGGCCCGCGCAGGAAGCGAAAGACGCGCTTGCCCGTCGACCGATCCTCCTCCAGGACCTCGGTACCGGTGATGTCGGCCGGCATGAGGTCCGGGGTGAACTGGATGCGGCTGAACTCCAGGTGCAGCGCATCGGCGAGCGTGGACACGAGCAGCGTCTTCGCCAGGCCGGGAACTCCGACGAGAAGGGCGTGCCCGTCCGACAGGATCGCCGTCAGCAGCCCGGCGACGACCTCGGTTTGACCCACGACGCGGCGCGCGATCTCCTCTTCCAGAGAGCGACGCACCTCCACGAGGCGCTCCAGGAGCGCGACGTCCGTGTCGCCCTCCATGGGTTTTGCTGCGCTGGCTTCCATGCTCTATCCCGCTCGCCGCTCGAGGCTCGCCGTCGGCGGCGCGTTGGTTGTGGTCAAACGACGGCGGTCGGTCCGCCCTCAGTCCTCCGCCGCCGGCACCTGGATCTCCACGGTGTGGCGTATCTCGACGTTGGAAGCGGTGATCTCGCCGAGCGCCCGATAGCTGCCCGGCGGGGCATCGGGCCACGTTGCCTCGTAGGCGAGCGTCGCGCCGGGGTCCAGGGTCTCCGAGCCGAGACTCTGGATGAAGCTCTTGTCGGCGGACCAGTGCCAGACGCCGTTGCCGGCGGAATCGCTCACTGAGACATCGAAACGCTGCCCGGAGTTGAAATCGAGCCGGATCGGCTCGCCCCCGGCGTTGGTCACGTTGAGCACGAAATCGATCGATCCGTCACCGACTCTCGCGATCAGCGAAGTGGCGAGGTCGTCGGGCGGCTCCACGGACGCGTCGTCGCCCGTCGTGGCTCCGCCGGCCTCTGCGGGCGCGGGTTCCTCGCCTCCAGCACAGGCCGCGCATGCGGCTGCCAGGCCCGCGATCATCCATCGACGCATCGGAATCGCCCCCGTGAGAATGGAAGGCCGCAAGGTGCCGCTTCGGCCGAGCGTTCGTCAAGCCGCAGGCGGCCCGGCATCCGTCCGTCCGCCCCCCGTGCAAAGCGCTGTTCGGAAAGCATTTGCAGGGGTCGCTCCGGCCCCTCGCGGACCCTAGCAAGAGCCGCGCCCGGGGCGCTTGCGAAAAATTTCACAAGCGGGTAGCTTAGGGCGCTGCACGGGAGCCGGTGGCGTAATTTCTGGAGCGACGCGATGGCCGACCCGGACCGCAGGGGGACGCAAGGAACCTCGGGCGGCGAGGCGCTTGGATACGCGTTGGCGCTCGTCGCGAGCACGCTGCTGTTCCTCTGGCTGGGCAGCGTGGCCGATCGGTGGTTGTCCACCGAGCCCCTTCTGACGGCGATCGGTGCCTTGCTGGGCGCGGGAGCCGGCATCTACTACATGGTGCGGCGCCTCGCTGGAGGCGACGCCGGAGGGGCGCGATGAGGGGCTGGTTGCGCTATGCGCTTCTGGCGACGGCGATCGTGGCTGCGGCCGTCGCTGTCGCCGCCGTGTTCTCGCCGGCCAACCTGGGAGGCGCGCTCATCGCGGCCGCTACGGCGCTCACGGTGCAGCTCGGGGCCTTCGCGGTGCTGGCGCCGGCGCGCGGCAAGCCCAACCTCGTGCTGGCGGCGTGGGTCTTCGGCGTGCTGGTCCGGCTGGGTGTCGTGCTCGGCCTGGCCTTGTGGTTGACCCGGGGCGGGCCCGTCGAGGCTCGGCCGACCCTGCTCATGCTGGTCGTGCTGCTGATGCTGCTCGCGTTGCTGGAAGCACCGGCGCTGCGCCGGTTGGAGAGAACCGACGTTTGACGAGAATCGTGAACGGGACGTCCGACATCACGACCTGGCCGCCTCCGGCTCTGCGACTCGAGGGACGCTCATGCTGATGCCGATGCTCCGCGCCGCCCAGGAGGGCGAGCGGTTCAACATCAGTGAGATGATCGTCCACCACCTCGCCGACTCCCACGAATGGGAGGTCGGCCCGTGGGTGATCCACCTGCCTACGTTCGAGCCCGTTCACCTGGGCCCCCTGACGATCGATTTCTCGATCACCAAGCACGTGCTGTTCATGATGTTCGCGGCGGTGCTGGTGCTGCTGCTGCTGGTCCCGGCTGCGCGGCACGCGCGCAGGGCCCGCGAGGAGGGCGCCGTTCGTGGCCCCAAGGGCGCGGCGAACGTGGTGGAGGCCTTCGTCCTGTTCGTGCGGGACGAGATCGCCATGAAGGGCATCGGCCACGGCGGGGAGCGCTACGTACCGTACGTCGTGGCGGTTTTCTTCTTCATCCTGATGGGCAACCTGCTCGGGCTGGTCCCCTGGGGGGCGAGCCCGACCGGCAACATCTCGGTCACGGCGGCGCTCGCATTCCTGACGTTCGTCATCGTCGAGGTCGCGGGCATGCGCGAGCTGGGGCCCGTGGGCTATTCGAAGACCGTGTTCTTCGCGCCTCCGGGAATGCACTGGGCAGGCCAGGCGCTGATGATGGCCATCATGAGCCCGGTCGAGGCGCTGGGGAAGCTCACCAAGCCGTTCGCCCTGGCTATGCGGTTGTTCGCCAACATGACCGCGGGGCACGCGGTCGTGCTGGCGTTCACCGGGCTCGCCGTGGCGGCCGGCCTGGCGCTCAACATGCTGTGGCTGATGCCGGTCTTCATGGCCGTGGGGATCATGCTGCTGGAGATCCTCGTGGCGTTCTTGCAGGCCTACATCTTCGCGATCCTGAGCGCGGTGTTCATCGGCTTGATCCGACACCCGCACTAGCGCAGTACGGGCGAGCGGGGGCGTCCTCACGTCCCCCGCCGTCGGGCGCGACGTCCCGCGCGGCCGACGTAACGTACCCGGCCTGGGGCCGGGGAACGCCGCGCGGCGCGAGCCGTGCGCGGCGAGGGCGACGCGAGGCGAGCGGGCGTCTCGTGGGACGCGGGGACGGGGGACTGAGTCCCGCAGCACAACGAAAGGGCCAAAAGGATGCTTTCCATTCTCGGAATGGTGCAGGAGGCGGGGCTGGTCGAGCTCGTCGGCGACGGCTGGGGCATGGGTATGCTCGGCCGCGCCGTGGGCGCGGGCCTCGCGGTGATCGGCGCCGGCATCGGCATCGGCCGCATCGGCGGCAACATGGCGGAGTCGATGGCTCGCCAGCCGGAGATCGCCGGGCAGATCCAGACGGGCGCGCTGATCCTGGCGGTGCTGATCGAGGGTGCGGCGATGTTCGCGCTCGTGATCGCGTTCCTGATTCCGGCCTCCTGATTCCCGCGGTACCGGACCCCGCGTCGGCGGAGGCGCCCACGGGCCCTCCGCCACGCGGACTGAACGGATAGGCACATGACCGGATTGCTGTTGCTACTCCAGGAGGCGCACGACGCCGCCGAGGCCGCCGAGCACGCGCCGAGCGTGTTCAACCTCAGCATCGGGGTCTCGTTCTTCACCTGGGTGATCTTCCTGATCCTCCTCTTCGTACTGTCCCGCTACGCGTTCCCGCCGATTCTCGGCTACGCGGCGGCGCGCGAGGAGCGGATTCAGAAGAGCCTGGACGACGCCAAGCAGGCGCAGGAGAACGCGGCCTCGCTGCTCGAGAGCCAGCGGCGCGAGCTGGCCGCGGCCAAGGAAGAGGCGCAGCGGATCATCGCGGAGGGGCGCCAGGACGCCGAGAAGCTGCGCGCCGAGCTCCTGGAGCGGGCGCGCGCCGAGCAGCAGGAGCTGATCGAAGGCGCGAAGGCGGACATCCAGCGGGAGCGCGAGCGCGCAGTGGAGACGGTGCGACGCGAGGCCGTGGACCTCGCGCTCGCGGCTGCGTCGAAGCTGGTGTCCCGCCGCATGGACGATGAGCAGGACCGCCGCCTGGTAGAGGAAGTCCTGAGCGGGGCCGGCGCCGGCCCCGGTCGCGGCTAGGCCCGTGGACGGCACCACCGTCGCGCGCAGCTACGCGTCCGCGCTCCACGACATCGGCCAGCGGCACGACGCGGCCGATCGGTTCGGAGAGGAGCTCGACCGGTTCGCGGCGCTGCTGCGGGCCGAGCCGCGCATCCGCGCCTTCCTGCTGGCGCCGACGGTGGATGCCGACGCCAAGAAGGGCGCGCTGCGTTCTGCGCTGGCCGACGACTTCCATCCGCTCCTGCTCAACTTCCTCCAGGTGGTGCTGGACAAGCGCAGGCAGCGGCTCCTCGGCGAGATCGCCACCGAGTACAGGGCGATCAGGGACGAGGCCAAGGGCCGCGTGCGGGCCGAGGTTACGCTCGCGCGAGTCCCGGACGAGCGCCTGGAGGAGGACATCCGGACGGCGCTCGCCGAGCGCCTCGGGAAGGTGGTCATCCCGGAGTTCAAGGTGGACCCCAAGATCCTCGGGGGCGTCCGCGTCCGTTACGAGGACCGTGTGATCGATGGGACGCTGCGGCGTCGCCTGCTCGCGTTGCGACGGGCGATGCTGGCGGCGGACCTGTAAACCAGACGAGCGAGACGGAGCCAATCGATGGCGAGCACCGAAGCCCAGCTTCGCGCCGGTGAAATCAAGGAAGTCCTCCTGCGCGAGATCGAGCGCTTCGAGGACGAGATCCAGGTCGACGAGGTCGGCGAGGTCCTCCAGGTGAAGGACGGCGTCGCCCGCATCTACGGCCTGGCCAAGGCGATGGCGAGCGAGATCCTGGAGATCACGTCGTCGGAGTCGGGGGAGGCGGTGAGCGCGCTGGCGCTGAACCTCGAAGAGGACAACATCGGCGCCGTGGTCATGGGCGACTGGACGTCGCTCCAGGAGGGCGACGCCGTGCGCCGCACCGGACGCGTCTTCGACATCGAGGTCGGCGAGGGCTACCTGGGCCGGGTGCTGAACCCGCTCGGCGAGCCGGTCGACGGCAAGGGCCCGATCGAGCCCACCGTCGGCAGCCGCCAGATCGACGTCGTGGCGCCCGGCATCGTCAAGCGGCAGCCGGTGAGCGAGCCGCTCCAGACCGGCATCAAGGCGATCGATTCCATGATCCCGATCGGCCGCGGCCAGCGCGAGCTGATCATCGGCGACCGCGGAACCGGGAAGTCGGCCATCGCGCTGGACACCATCATCAACCAGCGCGACACCGACGTGATCTGCGTCTACTGCGCCATCGGCCAGCGCGCGGGGAAGGTCGCGAGCGTGGTGGAGACGCTGCGCGAGCACGGCGCCATGGACTACACGATCGTCGTGGCCGCCAACGCGAGTGACCCGGCGCCCATGCAGTACATCGCGCCGTACGCCGCGTGCGCCCTCGCCGAGTACTTCATGTGGGAGGGCAAGCACACGCTGGTCATCTACGACGACCTCACCAAGCAGGCGCAGGCGTACCGCCAGCTGTCCCTGATCCTGCGCCGTCCGCCGGGCCGCGAGGCGTTTCCTGGTGACGTCTTCTACCTGCACTCGCGGCTGCTTGAGCGCGCCGCCAAGCTCTCCGACCAGGAGGGCGGCGGGTCGCTCACGGCGCTGCCCATCGTCGAGACCCAGGCCGGCGACGTGTCGGCCTACATTCCCACGAACGTGATCTCCATCACGGACGGGCAGATCTTCCTCGAGTCGGACCTGTTCTACTCGAACGTCCGCCCGGCGGTGAACGTGGGGATCAGCGTGTCGCGCGTCGGCGGCGCGGCGCAGGTCAAGGCCATGAAGCAGGTCGCCGGGCGGCTGCGCCTCGACCTCGCACAGTACCGCGAGCTCGAGGCGTTCGCGCAGTTCGGCTCCGAGCTCGACGCCACGACGCAGCGCCAGCTGGAGCGCGGCAAGCGCATCGTCGAGGTGCTCAAGCAGCCGCAGTACGCGCCGATGCGGGTCGAAGACCAGATCATGATCATCTACGCGGTGACGAACGGGCACCTCGACCAGGTCGAGGTGTCGGACGTACGCGCGTGGGAGCGCGGCTTCCTCGAGTTCGTCCGCACGCAGCGCTCCGAGCTCGCCGAGCAGATCCGCACCGAGCAAAAGCTGAGCGAGGAGATCGAGGAGAGCCTGAAGGCCGCGATCGCGACCTTCCACGATCGCTTCGACGCGGGCGAGGACGAGCAGCGCTTCGCCGCGCCGGCCGAGCCCGCGGCGGCGATGGCGGCCGCTGCCGTCGAAGCCGAGGAGGCCGAAGACGCGGACGGCGAAGTGGTCGGCGTCGCCGCGGAGGCGGTCGACGCCGAGATCGCCAGCGAAGACGAGGGCGCCTAGCCGATGGCCAAGGGCCAGGAGCTGAAGCGCCGCATCCGTTCGATCGGCAAGACGCGCCAGATCACGCGGACGATGGAGCTGGTCGCCACGTCCAAGCTGAAGCGCGCGACCGACCGGGTGCGGGCCGCCAAGCCGTACGCCGACGGCCTGCGCTCGGTGATCGGGCGGCTCCTCGACCCGGAGCTGCGGGAGCGCTATCCGCTGCTGCGGGAGCCCGAGGAGGTCCGCCGGGCCGCCGTGGTCCTTTTGACCTCGAACCGCGGCCTGGCCGGGGCGTTCAACGTCAACCTGATCCGCGAGGCGCGCACGCTCGTGGAGCGGCTGCGCGCGGACGGCGTGGACGTCGCCTTCCACGTGGTCGGCAAGAAGGGCATCGGTTTCTTCCGCTTCCGCGGCTGGGACATGGCGTCGGAACGGACCGACATCGGAGACCGCCCCACCGTCGCCGACGCCGCGCACCTCGTGGACGGCCTGATGGCCGACTTCGAGGCCGGCCGTCTGGACGCCGTCTGGGTCGTGTACGCGCAGTTCCGGTCGGCGCTGTCGACGCCGCCCCGCGCGAAGAAGGTGCTGCCCGTCCAGATGGACGCCGCGGAGGACGACGAGGACGCGGAGGAACGGAGTCGGTGGGTGGCGAATTTCACGCTCTCGCCGTCCGCCGACCGGCTCCTCAACGAGGTGCTGCCGCTCTACGTGCGCAGTTCGATGTACGGGGCGCTCGTCGAGACGTCGGCGGCCGAACAGGGCGCGCGGCGCACGGCGATGAAGAACGCCACCGACAACGCCGGCGAGATCCTGGATAATCTCAACCGCCGCTACAACCGCGAGCGTCAGGCGCAGATCACGCAGGAACTGGCGGAGATCGTGGGTGGATCCGCCGCACTCGAGTAGGGAGCACACACCGGGGCGCAGAGGCGCCGCACCGGATCCGAATCGGCGGCCGGGCAGGGGGTCGGGCCGCGTGACCGAGGGATAGACAGAATGGCCGACAAGATCGGAAAGGTCGTGCAGGTGATCGGGCCCGTCATCGACGTGGAGTTCGACAGTGAGGAGTTGCCCGACATCTACAACGCGCTCGAGCTCAAACACGCGGGGGGCGAGGGCGAGCCCGACATCGATCTCGTGGCCGAGGTCCAGCAGCACATCGGCCGGAGCCAGGTGCGCGCCGTGTCCATGTCGTCCACCGACGGCGTCGTGCGCGGCATGGACGTCCGCGACACCGGCCAGGCGATCACCGTACCGGTGGGCGAGGCGCCCCTCGGTCGCATCCTGAACGTGCTCGGCGAGCCCGTGGACGAGCTGGGCGACATCCCGGCGGACGTCGAGCGCTGGCCGATCCACCGCGAGGCGCCGAAGTTCACGCAGCTCGAGCCCAAGACCGAGATCTTCGAGACCGGGATCAAGGTCATCGACCTGATCGCGCCGTACGTGAAGGGTGGCAAAACGGGGCTGTTCGGCGGCGCCGGCGTAGGCAAGACCGTCATCATCCAGGAGCTCATCAACAACATCGCCCAGGAGCACGGCGGCCGCTCGGTGTTCTGCGGCGTGGGCGAGCGCTCGCGCGAGGGCAACGACCTCTGGCTGGAGTTCAAGGAGGCGGGGGTGCTGGAGTCGGCGGCGCTCGTGTACGGCCAGATGAACGAGCCCCCGGGCGCGCGCCTGCGCGTGGGACTCTCGGGGCTCACCATCGCCGAGTATTTCCGCGACGTCGAGAAGCAGGACGTGCTGCTCTTCATCGACAACATCTTCCGCTTCACACAGGCCGGCTCTGAGGTGTCCGCGCTACTCGGGCGCATGCCGTCGGCGGTGGGCTATCAGCCGACGCTCGGCACGGAAATGGGCGAGCTCCAGGAGCGGATCACGTCGACCCGGGACGGGTCCATCACGTCGGTGCAGGCGATCTACGTGCCCGCCGACGACCTGACCGACCCGGCGCCCGCGACGGCGTTCGCCCACCTGGACGCCACGACGGTGCTCTCGCGGGCGATCTCCGAGCTCGGCATCTACCCAGCGGTGGACCCGCTCGACTCGACCTCACGCATCATGGACGCGCAGTTCATCGGCGAGCGGCACTACGCGGTCGCCACCGAGGTCCAGCAGATCCTACAGCGCTACAAGGAGCTGCAGGACATCATCGCGATCCTGGGCATGGACGAGCTGTCGGAGGAGGACAAGGTGGTGGTCGGGCGCGCGCGCAGGATCCAGCGCTTCCTGAGCCAGCCGTTCAACGTGGCCGAGCAGTTCACCGGCCGGCCCGGCAAGTACGTCAAGCTGGAGGACACGATCGAGTCCTTCGAGCGGATGGTCGCCGGCGAGTTCGATCACCTGCCGGAGCAGGCGTTCTACATGCAGGGCGGCATCGAGGACGTGGTCGAGGAAGCCAAGCGGCTGGAGCAGGAGGCCGCCTGATGGGCCTCCGCGTTTCGGTGATCACGCCTGCCAGCACGGCGTTCGAAGGCGAGGCGGAACAGGTCGTCGCGCCGGCCTGGGACGGTGAGATGGGCATCCTGCCGGGCCACGCTCCGATGATGGCGCTGCTGGGCGAGGGCGAGCTGCGGGTCACCGAGGGCGCCTCGACCAAGTCGTTCCACATCGCGCGGGGATTTCTCCAGGTCGTCGACGACGTCGTATCGATCATGACCGAAGAGGCGAACGCCTCCTGACTCCATCGTTCGATCGGCGGCGGACCGCCGGCGGGGGGCGCGTGCGCAGGCGAGCCGCCCGCCGCGGCCAGCGCCGCCCGGGCAACGCACGATGCTTGCAGCGAGGGGAGGCCATGGCGCCTCCCCTTCGCGTATCCGCTCGGCTCCGCCGCCGACCCCCACACGGGTCCCGATGCGTGTAGATTTGCACATTCACAGCGCCGCCTCCGACGGGGCGCTTCCACCCGCAGCCGTGACCCGGGCCGCCGTGGCGGGCGGCCTGGACGTCATCGCGTTGGCCGACCACGACACCGCGGAGGGATTCGCAGCCGCTCGAGAGGCCGCGCCGCCCGGTCTCCGCGTGCTGCCGGCGATCGAGATCTCCGCGTACGCCCCGGCCGGCGAGCGGCACGTGTTGGGCTACGGGATCGACCCTCTGGACCAGGGCATCGAGCGCCACACCGAGGAGGCCCGGGGAGCCCGGGCTCGACGCATGCGCGCGATGGTGGAGGCGCTCGCCGACCTGGGACACCCCGTGCCGCTGGAGGCGGTGATCGAGGAGGCCGCAGGCGCGCCACTCGCGCGGCCCCATCTGGCGCGCGTGATGGTCGCCGCGGCCATCGTGGGATCCCACGGCGAGGCCTTCGGGCGTTTCCTGGGCGATGGGGGACCCGCCTACGTGCCGAACGAGGGCGTCTCGGTCGCCGAAGCCGTGCAACGCATCCACGCGGCGGGGGGTCTCAGCATCTGGGCGCACCCGCCCAGAGAGGCCCTGGCCGAGGAGCTCGATGCGTACGTGGACGTCGGGTTGGACGGGATCGAGGTCTACAGACCCCGCCAGACGAAAGAGGCGACCCGGCGCATCGCTCGGCTCGCGCGGGGGCGCGGCTTGCTCGCCTCGGGCGGGTCGGACTGGCACGGCCCCTGGGACGTGCCCCTCGGCAGCTTCGCCGTGCCGGCCGAGGACGTCGCGCCACTCCTCGAGGCCATGGGCCCGGACTCGTTCACGGCGACATCGTCAGGAACAAGGGTTCGGCCACGCGGTTAGAAACACCCGCCGCCACGCCACGGTGGAAGGACACCCGACATGACGCAGGACCGCGATCGGCTCTCTTCGCCAACGCGCTCGCGCTTCGGTGTCGCGGGCATTCGCCGGGCCGTGGCCCGTGCGTCCCGCCTCGCGATCGTGCTGGCGGCGGCCGCCCTCTCGGGGCACGCTCTGGCCGCGCAGCAATCGGATCCGGATTCGGCCCGTATCTACTATCAGGAGGCCAAGGCGCTCCTGGAGCGCGGGGACCAGACGATCCCTTCGCCTCTCGGTCTCCTCGACGCGGTCACCATCTGGGAGGACATTCTCGGCATCTTCGGCCGGGATCACGTGTCGAGGGCCGCCGACGCCTTCCGGAAGTCCCTCTCGTTCGATCCAGGCTACCCGCCGGCGGCCGTGGGTTTGGCGGAGCTGGCGGCCAGTTCGCGCAACGACGAGTGGCTGACCCTCGCCGCGGCCGCGCTCTCGGACGCAGTCGATCACGCAGACGCCAACGCGGACCACTGGGTCTGGCGAGGCCGCATCGCCGCCCTCCGCGGCGACGAGGCGGGCAGCGCATACGCGCTCCGGGCGCTGGACCTCGGCGCCGATCCATCCCAGGGTCAGCTGGCCCTGGCTCGCGCCAGGTTCGCCGTGGGCGAGGACAGCCTCGGCGCGGAGGCCTACTTCGCGGGACTCGACGCGCTGACCGAGCAGGGCGCGGAGGCGTACTACGGCGAGTTGGGGCCCGTCGTCCGACCGTCCGAACGGGGGAGCTGGGGCGGGTCGTTGTCCGAGCGCGCGGAATGGGTGCGCCGGTTCTGGCGTCGCCGGTTCCTCGAGTCGGGGGCCAATCCGGAGGAGCGTCTCGCCGAGCACTACCGCCGCGTCGCCTACGCCAGCGACACCTTTCGCAGGGCCGGGAAGCGGCGCATCCAGATGATCGCCAAGGACGCAATGTCGGGCGACACCGTGCTCGTCGAGGGAAGGGATCTCGGGCTGGACGACCGCGGGACGGTCTATCTCCTGCACGGCGAGCCGGACGACGTGATTCGGACCCCGAGTTGCGCCAATCCCAACGAAACCTGGCTCTACGTCCTGCCGGACCGGCGGCTGGTATTCCATTTCGCCGCCCTGGGCAGCGGCCAGCAATTCTCGCTCGTGAGCGGGCCCGTCAGCGCGTGCATGGGCACGGGCGCCGAGGTGAACGCCGCCAACCTCGATGTCGTGATCCAGGCGCTGGAGGACCGTCGGGACTTCGACCCGCGGCTGGGCATCCAGGCGACGCGCCTGCGGACCAACGCCAATCAGCTCGTTTCCGCAGAGACCTCGCTGGACAGGCAGCGCGCGTCGCTGGCCTTCACTACCGACATGATCGCGTTCGAGGGCGAGGCGAGGCGCGAAGCGATGGAAGGGCTGGAGAAGGACAGCCATTCGGCGGACTTGGGAGCGCCCATCCCCTTCTTCTACGACACCTACGCCTTTCGGGGCGTGGGCGACTCGACCGACCTCGTGGTCGCGTTCGCCGTGCCGGGGGATCGGCTGCCCGCGACGGAGTCGGCGGGGAGCTTCCTCTACCCGCTGCGGCTCGCCGTAGCCGTCGCGGACACCGTGGACCAGGAGTTCTTCCGCGCGGACACCGCGCGCACGTTCGCCTCGGGCGTCACGCTCGGACAGGGCGAGCATCTGCGGGCGGCGGTGGAGCTGGAAGTGCCGCCGGGCGAGAGCTACACCCATACCGTGACGCTGAGGACCACGGGCGCCGATCGCGTCGGCGGGGCGTACGGGGGCCCGATCGAGATTCCCGACTTCTCCGGCAACGCGCTCGCGATCAGCGACGTGGTGCTGGGAGAGGAGGGCGAAAGCTGGCGTCGCGGCGAAGTCAGCCTCGGGCTCGTGCCTCCTCGGCGTTACTTGCGGGGCAGCGTGATCACGCTCTTCTACGAGATCTACGGGCTGCGCGAGTCCGACGAGGTCGTGAGCACGTCGATCGAGGTGAAGCCCGTCCGCGGCGGTGTGGGCGGCTTCTTCCGCCGTCTCTTCGGCGGCGGGTCCGGAGGGATCACGCTGCACTTCGAGGACCTTCCCGCTGCCGATACCACGGGCACCGCGCAGGTCCTGCGTACGGTGGATGCACGCGGCCTCGAACCCGGGGGCTATCGCATCAAGGTGGAGGTCGAAACCGCGGCCGGAACCGTAAGCCGGGAGCGGGAATTCGTGATCCTCGATCCGGACGATCCCGACCGCCTCTGAACCTCGGGCTCCTGCTGTCGAAGCCCCGGTTGACCGCACTTCCCCGTCCCGTTATCCTACCCTGCTCGGCCCGGCAGGCAGCGCCTGCGCGACGGGCCACAAGCTATTTGACAACATGGGTGAGTGGAGCAGGGGAAGAGGTAGAGATTGGGCGGTTAGGCGAAGTAGGTGGGTGCGTGTCCTTTTTTTGAGTCATGCGGGAGTTGGAGCGTGGCTGAGAGGGGCATGGCCAAGCGAGGTAA
>DATHRK010000035.1:0-2510 GCA_035465395.1 Longimicrobiales bacterium
TCGAACTGCTCCCACAGGCCCTTGGCGTCCTCCTTGTAGGCGCGCCCCGCCTCCGCCAGGTCTTCCTTGTAGGCGGTCTTGTCGTCGGTCCGACGCGTGTACTCGCCTCGCAGGATGCGGTCGTACTCGCCCTTCTCGACCCAATCCCGCGCCTCGGCCGCGCGCAGCACCGCGAACGGGTGGGTCTCGCCCAGGAGGTTCAGGACCTTGAAGACCGAGTCCGCGACGTCGCCGCTCTCGCGATACTCGTCGGCCTGCACCAGGAACTCGTTCAGATCCGTCTCCTCCACCCGGCCGCCGCCGGCCAGCTTCATGAAGGCGTGCAGCGCGACCTCCGGGTCCTGCACCGCGAGGATGCCCGCGCGGTCGCAGGAGAGCTCCGCCTTGCGGCTCCATTCGAGGAGCGCCATGAGGACGACGCGCGCGGCGATGCCGACGACCGGAAAGCCCATCTGGGCGAGCTGGAGGAGCAGGACCGTCATCGTCTTGTAGAGGACGTGTCCGCTCAGGATGTGGCCGAGCTCGTGGCCGATCAGGTACGTCTGCTCCTGCTCGTCGAAGAGCCGGACGAGGCCGGAGTTCAGGATGATGAACGGGTGGTTCATGCCGTACGCGCCGGCGTTCACGACGGGCGTCTGGCTGACGAAGAGGGGGTAGTCCTCGTCCGCGTCCAGGGTGCGCAGGACCCGCCGGTGGACCTTGTAGATGTCGGCGAACTGGCGCGGGCCGACGCGCACCGCGTTGGCCTGAAACGAGAGGCGGATCGGCTTCTCGCCGAACAGCCCGAAGACCTTGCGCAGCACCTCGTCGAAGACCGGGATGCGCCGCAGCGCGGCCAGCGCGGCGCGGTCCGCCGGGTGCTCCCACGCGCGCGGGTCGATGTCGGTGAGCGTCCGGACGGTCCGGATCGGCTGATCGATGTCGGTCATCGGGCTTCCTGGTTGGGGTGCGGCTCGCTGCCGTCCTACGCGTGCGGAGCCGCTGTCGTTTCAGCGCTCGCTCAAGCGTCCAGGGCCTGCTCCAGGTCGGCGAGCAGGTCGTCGATTCCCTCGATCCCGACCGAGAGACGGAGCAGTCCGTCGCTGACCCCCATGCGGCGCCGGGCCTCCTCGGGGACCGAGGCGTGGGTCATGATCGCCGGGTGGTTCACCAGGCTCTCCACCCCCCCGAGGCTCTCGGCGAGCGTGAAGACGCGCGTCGAGGTGGCGATCCGCTGGGCGCGCTCCAGGTCTTCCACCTCGAAGCTCACCATGCCGGTGAAGCCGCACATCTGCGACTTCGCGACCTCGTGGGACGGGTCCGACGGAAGACCCGGGTAGAAGACGCCCTTCAGGTCGTCGCGCGCCGCCAGGAAGCGGGCCACCTCCAGCCCGTTCCGGTTGTGCGCGGCCATGCGCAGGTACAGCGTCTTGGTCCCGCGCAGCACCAGCCACGAGTCCCACGGGCCGAGGATCGGGCCGGTCGCCTTCTGCATGAACGCGAGGTGCTCGGCCCAGCCCTCGTCGCTGGTGGCGACGACGCCGCCGATGACGTCCGAGTGCCCGTTCAGGTACTTGGTGGCCGAATGCACGACCACCTGCGCGCCGAGCTCGAGCGGACGCTGGTTGATGGGCGTCGCGAAGGTGTTGTCGACGCACAGCGGCACGCCGGCGTCGCGCGCGATCGCCGCGATCGCCCGGATGTCGGCGACCCGCATCATCGGATTCGTGGGCGTCTCGATGTGGATGAGCCGGGTCTCGTCCCGGATGGCCGCGCGCACCGCCTCCGGATCGCGGGTGTCGACGAAGGTGAAGGCGATGCCGAGCCGCGCGAGCACCTGCTGGAACATGCGCATGGTGCCGCCGTAGACGTTTTCCTCGCTGACGACGTGGTCGCCCGCCGAGAGGCGCTTCACGATCGCCTCGATGGCAGCGAGGCCGCTCGCGAACGCGGAGCCGTGCGAGCCGCCCTCGAGCGCCGCGATATTCCGCTCCAGGGCCTCGCGCGTCGGATTCTGCACCCGCGCGTACTCGTAGCCCGCGCGCGGCTGGCCGATGCCGTCCTGCGCGTACGTGGACGTCTGGTAGACCGGTTGCATCACCGCACCGGTCAGGGGATCGGGGGACTGGCCCCCGTGCACCGCGATGGTCTCCAGCGAGTGGCTATCGTGCTCCATGCGAAGGCCGTGGTTCGGGGCTCGTGTTGGTCGATCCGCGGCGCCGCGGACGCCGCCCGCGACGCACGGGAAAGCTAGCGTCCGCGGCGGCAAATTCCGATGCGGGGAGGGGGAGCCGGAGATGCGAAGCAGGGGAGCGGAGCGGTGAGCTACCAGCAGGCCGACGGGCCGGAGGGCCAGACGGCGGAGCGGCTCGCGCACGAGAGGGTCGTCGCGGACGGCGCGACGCCGGGCGCCTGGCTCTACGTGCTGCACGGCATCTACGGCGCGGGGCGCAACTGGGGCTCGGTCGCGCGGGCGCTGGTCGAACGACGGCCGGACTGGGGCGCGGTCCTCGTGGACCTGAGGGGGCACG
>DATHRK010000036.1:0-32689 GCA_035465395.1 Longimicrobiales bacterium
CCCGCGGCGATCCGTGGCAGGTACTTCTTCTTCTGCGCGGGCGTCCCGAACATCTTGAGCGGCTGCGGGACCCCGATCGACTGGTGCGCCGAGAGGAGCACCGCGAGCGCGGCGCTCTTTGAGCCGATAAGGCTGATCGCGCGCCCGTACGCGCGTTGCGAGAGGCCCAGCCCGCCGTACTCCTCCGGAATCTTGATCCCGAAGGCGCCGATCCGCCGGAGTCCCTCGATCACCTCGTCCGGCACGCGTCCCTCGCGCTCGATCCGCTCTGCGTCCACGGTGACGAGGAAGTCCTCCACGCGCTCCATGAACGCCTTCGCCTTGCGGGCGTCCTCCGGGTCGGGCTGCGGGTAGGGGTGGATCAGGTCCATGCGGAGCCGACCCAGGAAGAGTTCCTTGATGAAGCTCGGCTTGCTCCACTCGGTCTCGCGCGAAGACTCGACGACCTCTCGGGTCTCCCGCTCGGTCACCTCGCCCGTCGCGGGCTGCTGGAGCATGTCCTCGGGGGCTGGAGGCGACTGTATCGTGCTCATGATCGAAATCCCGGCTGGTGGTGTTCCGCGCTCTTGCGGCCGCTCGCGCACCTTCAACCTACCCTCGTGGCGGGGGCTGGTTCAAACCCCGCACCACCGGGAGCCTCCAGAGGGTCGTCGCGCGGGCGTTCCGCATGCCCCCAAAGGGGCACTTTGTAGCCGATGTCCGCAAACTTGTGGCCGCATCTACGCCTTCCCGGGCCCGTGGGAACCCGCGTGGATAACACCTCAAGTCACGTTCTGGCAACCACTTGGCCTGAAGGGGAAGGTGTGGAAACATCCGCGGTGCGCCGGTTGCCTCCAGACCGGGGACCGCGCGCCGAGTCGTGCACTCGGGAGATCGCGAAGCGCTGCAAAGAGCAAAGCCGCTGAAAGGCGGTGACGCAGAGCCACGGAGCTACAGCGGATCTCCGCCAAGCTAGCCGGGCCGCCAGCGACTCGGGGACGAGTTTGCCGGCGGCCTCTTCTGTTTCTCGGAGGCTCCGGCCCGATCGAAAGCATGGGGTGGGGTGGATGACGGAAGTCGTGATGCTCTCGGTCTCGGTCCTGTCGTTCATGATAGCGGGCGCGCTCCTGAGTGCCACGCTCGGCCGCGCGGAGGCGAAGGCGCAGGGCGCCGCGCCACGGGGTGTGATGAGGGGTGGAGGAATACCGCGGTAGATGCGTGGTCGGGTGGTGGTGCGCCCGCGGTAGGACGGTGGTTGGGAGGCTGTGATAGACCGGCGTTGGAGTTCCGACGCCGGCCCGAAAAAAAGCGTCGGGGTGTGGGTTCTTGCCGCGCTCGTGTTGCAACCGCAAGGCATCCCCCCCTCCCGGGCCGCGCGAGGCCCCACCCCGACCTTCTTTCTAGAGGCGAGGGCGTTTCCGCACCAGCGGAAGCGCCCTCGTCGCATCCGGGAACGTGCCGAGTCCTCTGCCTCGACGGCACGTCCGCCTCGGCCGGGGCCCCGCGTGCTCGACCCCCGACCACACGCTACCTTCTCGCTCCACGACCGCCGCCACCCCGGGAGGCGGTCGCGCTTCACCGCCCAAAGGCGCCGCGTGTTCCCAGGTCGCTGCTCCAATCGACGGATTGCCCCGCGTCTGGGCTCCCCGCTACTGCCATGGTCGCTCGTGGCCGCCATCGCGTTTTCGGCCTGCGGCGAGGATCCCGTGCGGCCGGGGTCGTCGGATCCGGACCCCGACCCCCAGCCGTTCGCGCTGACCGTCACGGAGTCGACCGACCACGCGCCCCTCACCCTCGGTCTCCAGGTCGACGCCAGCCCCGCAGCCGAAGTGACCGTGGACTACTGGACCGAAGGCGAGCCCCGGCTCCGTATCACGAGTCCGGCCGCCGACGCCCACGCCCTGCTCCTCGTGCGGCTGCTCGCCGAGCGCACGTACCAGTACGAGGTCCGCGCCGCGTTCGTGGGCGACTCCGCCTACGCCGACACCCTGGCGGGCGAATTTACCACGGATACGCTCCCCGACCTGCTGGACGCGGTGACCTTGACCTCGACGGGCGCTTCCACCCCCCCGCTGACGATGCTCGAGCTGCGCCAGCCGACGTTCCAGGGGTTCGCCGCCGTCGACGCGACCGGCCGCGTGGTATGGTTCCACCCGACCGGCGGCGCGTCGTGGGGCTGGACGCGAAGGGCCAACGGCAACTTCGTCTTCCTCGACACGCGGGATGGGCTGAACGAGGTGACCCCGGCGCGCGAGCCGGTCGCGAGCCTGGCGGCCGCGCAGGGGGAGCTGATCCATCACGACGTCATCGCCACGCCGCAGAACACGCTCTACTTCATGAGCCGGCACCAGCAGTCGTTCGAGGGCATCCCGTGGACGGGAGAGATCATCTGGGAGTGGGATCCCCAGGACGGCGCTCCGCTTGAGCGCTGGAACAGCTTCGACCACCTGTCGCCGGCCACCGACACGACGTCCAGGAGCCACCCGGGCGACTGGATCCATGGCAACAGCCTCGACCTCGGGCCCGACGGGCTCGTGCTGCTGTCGAGCCCGTTCCTGAACCAGGTGATCGCGATCGAGCCCGACTTCTCCGCGATCGCCTGGCGGCTCGGTGGCGCCAACGCGACGATCGCGACCGACTCGGCGGGAACGTTCGACTTCCAGCATACCGCGGCCCAGCTTGCGGCGGACCGGGTTCTGGTGTTCGACAACCGGGGTGGTCGAGAGGGGCCGCTGGAGTATTCCCGCGCGCTCGAGCTCGAGATCGACTTCGATGCCGACACGGCCCGCGAGGTGTGGAGCTTCCGGGCGCCGAACGACAACTACGCTCCGATCATCAGCGGCGCCCGCCGCCTGGCCAACGGCAACACCATGGTGACGTTCGGACTACGCCATGATTTCCGGGGCTCCCGGGGACCGATCGAGGTCTACGAAGTGGACCCGGCGGGCACGGTCGTCTGGCACCTCGTCGTAGACGGGCCGGACCTGATGTACCGGGCGACTCCGTTCGAGGCGATCGCGGACGAGGTCGTGGTCGAAGCCCCGGCGCCATGAACCCCGCCGTCTCCCTGGTCCGCGCCTACCTGGAGCTGAACGGCTACTTCACGGTCGTGGAGCAGTCGGTGGTGCGCGGCGAAGCGAAGGGGCGGTTCCGTGAGATCACCGACCTGGACGCCCTCGCGCTCCGTTTCCCGAACGCCCAGTCGGTCGTGCCTCGTGGCCGCCCCGGGCTCGCCGACGACCTCCGCCTGTCGCTGGACGAGACGCTCGACGTGAGCGGCGACTGCATGGACCTCATCATCGGCGAGATCAAGGAGGGCAAGCCGAAGGTGAACCACGCGCTGCGCTCCGACGACGTTCTCTACACGGCGGTCGCGCGCTTCGGGTGCTGCCCCGGCGCCGAGATCGACCGCGTCGTAGACGAGCTGCAGCGCGACGGCGAGGCGCGGCTCCGGAACGGCGTGGAGGGGATCCCCTGCCGGATCCGCCTGGTGGCGTTCGGCGGCGGCGAGTCCGGCCGACGGAGGGACTACACGGTCGTGTCGATGCGCGACGTCGCGAAATTCGTCCAGAACCACATCCGCAACAATCATCGCATCCTGAACCCGGCCACCGTGCGGGATCCGGTGCTGGGGCTGCTGCACCTGCTGCGGAAGCTGGAAGCCGACTGACCGGTCGGACGGCTCGGACTACCGGGCCGGGACGACGACCGGCACCCAGGGTGGCTTCGCCGCGTATTCGTTCGGCCACGAGCTGCCTGTCGATTCAGCCGTCGGCGGCTGCCGGGAGCCGGTCCACGGAAGCCCCCGCCAGATGCACGCGGGGGAGGATGACGTTGCGGAAGCGGTCCGTACGCCAGACCGGCTCCAGGTACGGATCCCAGATGTTGTACTGCACACGGAAGGGCTTGTCGAAGACCTGCCGCTCCAGCTCGTCGAGGGCCCGGTCGGGCCGACCGATGACCATCCAGGTCTGCGGGTTGTACCGCCCTTCGGGATCGAGCGGCGCGTCATCACCGAGCGCAATCGCCTCCGCTTCCTGACGCAGCGCAGCGATCCCTCTCGCGTTCGGGCCGAAGATGGCAAGGGCCTCCTCGGTCCTTCCCTGGAAGAGGAGCAACCGCCCGAGCACCTCGCGAAGGAAGAACATGTGGCCCTCGGGGTCCCGCTCGATGCCCTCGCGAAGGAGCTCTTCTGCCTCCTCGGGGTGTCCATTCATGTAAAGGGCGAAGCCGTGAACATCGAGCGTAAGGGGCGTTCGATCGAGCTCCAGAGCGATGGCGGTCTCGCGCGCCGCCTCCGCCAACCGCCCCATGCCCCAGAGGATCTCGCCGTACTGGACATGGGCCTCGGAGTTGTCGGGGTCGAGCTCGATCGCGCGCTGAATCTCCGCTTCGGCGCGCTCCCACTCCCAGCGGTCCCGGAACACGCCGGCGAGCGCAATGCGGGCGGACGCGTCCCGCGGGTCGAGCGCTATCGCTCGGGCGGCGGCATGTTCCGCCTCACCGAGCGTGCGCGCCCAGAGAGCCGAGTCGGCCGACTCCCTGCCGTCGTCCGCGTAGAGCGGCCGGATGGCATGGGCCTCCGCGAGCGCTCCCCACGCAGGCGCCCAGGACGAGTCGACAGCGATGGCGGCATCGAAGTGCGCGATGGCTTCGTCCACCCGCGCTCCCCGCTGACGCAGCGCGGCGCGACCCTCGAGATACTCCTGGAAAGCCCGCCCGTCGGTCGCTTCCTGCACCAGAGCCTCGCCCTCAGCTATGCCGAGGGGCACGCGCAGCGACTGCGCGATGGCGGTCGCGATCTCTGATTGGATGGCAAAGATGTCGTCGAGGACCCGCTCGTATGTCTCGGTCCAGAGGGTGAAGCTGTTGCCGGCCTCCACCAGACGCGCGGTGATGCGCACCCGGTCCCCGTCATGCCGTACGCTTCCCTCCACGAGGTAACGGACGCCCAATTCCCTGGCCGCCTGCTGCAGGTCGCGATCATCGTCCCTGAACGCAAACGCGGCGGTGCGTCCGGCGACCCGGAGGTCTCGGATCCGCGCCAACACGCCCAGCAGCTCCTCGGTTACCCCATCGCTGAAGTAGGCCTGATCTCCATCGCTCAGGTCACTGAACGGCAAGACCGCGACCGAGGGACGCTCCTCCGAGCCGACCTCGACCGGGGACTCGAGCTCGCTCGCCACCGCAGGCGGAGCGGAACCGCCCCGGTCTCGCAACGGCCCGACGTACCAGATACCGACCAGCGCGAGGAGCCCCAAGACGGCCAGAACCGGGGACCAGCCGACGCGTGGGCGGGAGTCGGGGTGCACGTCGGGCGTACGGCGGACCCCGTCCGGCGTCAGCTCATAGATCCACGCGAGACCGACGGCGAAGGGAAACCCCAGAAGGATCAGCCAGAACACCAGGGTCACGGTCCAGGGAGGGAGCGGGACATTCGGAAACACGACATCCGCGACTTCCATGACGACGAACCCGATCGCCCCATACGCCGCGGTCACGCGAAACACCCGCCTACGACGGAGCTCCGAAAGGAGCCTTCCCAAAGGCCCGCTGGAGGGTTCGAAGGCCATGCTACCGCAGCATGTACTTCGCGATCGTGTTCAGCTGCATGTTGCTCGTCCCCTCGTAGATCGTGCCGATCTTCGAGTCGCGGAAGAGCTTCTCGACGGGGTACTCCTTGGTGAAGCCGTAGCCGCCGAACAGGTCGACGCACTGCGAGGAGATGCGCTGGGCGGCTTCCGACGCATAGAGCTTGGCCATGGCCGCCTCGACCAGGAAGTCCTCACCCGCCGCCTTCAGGCGCGCGGCGTTGTAGACCATGAGACGCGCGGCCTCAAGATCGGTGCGTATGCGCGCGAGCTGGAACTGCACGGCCTGGAAGTCGGCTACGTGCTTGCCGAACTGTTGTCGCTCCTGCGTATAGCGGACGGTATGGTCCAGCGCGCCCTGCGCGAGCCCGACCATCTGCGCTCCGATGCCGATGCGGCCCTCGTTCAGCGTCTCGATCGAGATCTTGTACCCCTTGCCGACATCGCCGAGGACGTTGTCCTTGGGCACCTGCACGCCGTCTAGCTGCACCTCGACGGTCGATGAGGCGCGGATGCCGAGCTTGTCCTCCTTCTTGCCGATCGACACGCCGTCCCAGTCCCGTTCCACCACGAACGCCGTGATGCCCCGGTAGCCCTGCTCGGGGTGGAGGTTGGCGAAGACGATGAAGAGCGACGCTTCCCCGCCGTTCGTGATCCAGAGCTTGGGCCCCTGGAGCCGGTAGTGGTCACCCTCGTCCGAGGCGCGGCAGCTCAGCGCGAACGCGTCCGACCCCGATCCCGCCTCGGACAGGCAGTACGCGCCGATCCACTCCGACGCCAGGCGGGGGAGGTAGCGGTCCTTCAGGTCTTCGCTGCCGTAACGCAGGAAGCAGTTGTTGATGAGGGTGTTCTGCACGTCGACGAGCACGCCCACGGCGGGGTCCACGCGCGAGACCTCCTCGATGACCACGATCGATGCGAAGAAGCTCGAGCCGGCGCCCCCGAGCTCCTCGGGCACCTCGATCCCCATCAGCCCCAGTTCGAACAGCTGCGGAAAGAGGTCCTCGTCCATCTGCGCGGCGGCGTCCATCCGCGCGGCGCGCGGAGCGAGCTCGGCCTCCGCGAACTGGCGCACCGCCTCGCGGAACATCGCCTCTTCCTCGGTGAGCGAAGTGAGCGGGAGGACGGCCGGCTGGTCCAACAATACGGTCATCGGATCGAATCTCCGGTGGACGAGTGTCGGGCCGGAACATAGGCGAACGCGCCGGACCGGGTCCACACCCCGGATGCAAAAGCGCCGCCGGGAAGCCCGGCGGCGCTTCGAACCGTCCGTCTGAACCTGACGCGATCCCTAGGGGAACGTCGGGTCGGACAGCGTGAACCGATCTACCGACCGGTCCCTTCGATGACCGCTTGCCCTGTCAGGTTCTCGCGGATACTCCAACTAGACAAGGATCACCTCCTGTTCGCTGTCAACGTTTGGGCTTGGCTCCAGCGGGGTCCGCGCCCCGCGGTCCGGCGCCCGCCCTTACCGAGGTCCGGACGACGGCCCAGAGTTCGGCGAACAGACACCGAACTCGACCGAATTCTACACGCATGTTCCCGGCCCAGCAAGGTCGCTTGACGCTCCCGAGGACGCCGTATATTCTCGACGCGCCCCGGCGGCCGGGGAGGGCTCGCGCACGCCCCCCGACCGCAGCGCCGACGATCCGACAGCGCCCGGAGGATCCATGTCCGAAATCCCCTCGGACCTGCTGTACAGCGAGGAACACGAGTATCTCCGGTCGGCCGATGAGGATGGCGTCTACTTCGTCGGCGTGACCGACTACGCGCAGGGGGAGTTGGGGGACGTCGTCTTCGTGGAGTTGCCCGGGCCGGGCGACTCCTTCGCGAAGATGGACGTGTTCGGGACGGTCGAGGCGGTGAAGGCCGTGAGCGATCTCTACATGCCCGTCGGCGGCGAGGTCGTGGAGGTCAACGAGGCGCTGGACTCCGACCCCTCCCTGGTCAATTCGGACCCCTACGGCGACGGCTGGATGATCAAGGTCCGCGTCGCCGACGCGGCCGAGCTGGACACGCTGCTGGACGGCGCGGGGTACGAGGACCACATCGGCTGACGCGCGCCGCGGGCGCTTCCTGACCCAGACCCCGCCGCCGTCGTCGCGGGCGGCCTCGACGCGA
The DNA here is from genome assembly GCA_035465395.1 of Longimicrobiales bacterium. Lineage (GTDB taxonomy): Bacteria > Gemmatimonadota > Gemmatimonadetes > Longimicrobiales > RSA9 > DATHRK01. The sequence continues at coordinate 7,692 of DATHRK010000036.1, forward strand.
GGCGGGGCCAGACGAGGACGGTAGCAGCATGGCTCAGCTCACCTGGCACGGCCACTCGACCTTCGCAATCACGACCGACGGCGGGCACGAGCTCCTCATAGACCCCTTCCTCGAGGAGAACCCGCTGAGCGGCATCGGGGTCGACGACATCGACGCGCTCGACTTCATCCTCTGCACGCACGGGCACTTCGACCACTTCGCCGACGCGATCCCGCTCGCGAAGAAGACCGGCGCGCTGCTGATCTCCACCTTCGAGATCGTGAGCTACGCGGGCACCCAGGGCGTGGAGAACTCGCACCCCATGCACATCGGAGGCGGCCACGCGTTCCCGTTCGGCTACGCGAAGATGACCCCCGCGCTGCACGGCGGGCAGGTAGCCGGCGAGGGCGCCGGGCCCTACACGACCGTGCCCGGAGGCTTCCTGCTCCACCTGGACGGGAAGCGCCTGTACCACGCGGGCGACACCGCGCTGATCACCGACATGCAGCTCCTGCGGGGCCAGGTCGACATCGCCCTGCTTCCCATCGGTGATAACTTCACCATGGGTCCCGAGGACGCGGTTCGAGCCGTCGAGTTCATCGACCCCGACGTGGTGATCCCGATGCACTATTCCACGTGGGACGTGATCGAGCAGGATCCGCAGGCGTTCGCCGACGCCGTCGGAGACCGCGCCCGGACGGTGATCCTGGAGGCGGGTGCTACCTGGGAGTTCTGAACGCGGGAGTGTTGACGTGGCGGAAGCGACGACCCTGGTGGGCGATCGGCCCGAGGAGGCGACGGCCGTGACGTCGGAGCCGTTCGCATCCACCGATTCGTTCGCGCGCAGGCATATCGGTCCCTCGGAGGCCGAGGTCGGGGCCATGCTCGCTTCGCTGGGGCTCGACTCGCTCGACGCCCTGCTGGACATGGCGATTCCCGAGACCATCCGGTTGCGCCGCGAGCTCGATCTGCCGCCCGCGGCCAGCGAGCACGCCATGCTCGCCGAGCTGCGCGGCCTCGCGGACCGGAACCAGGTGTGGCGGTCCTACCTCGGGATGGGCTACCACGACTGCGTCACGCCACCCGTGATCCTGCGCAACATCCTGGAGAACCCGGGTTGGTACACGGCCTACACGCCGTACCAGCCGGAGATCTCGCAGGGCCGGCTGGAGATGCTGCTCAACTTCCAGACGGCGGTGATCGACCTCACCGGTCTCCCCATCGCGAACGCGTCGCTGCTGGATGAGGCGACGGCCGCGGCCGAGGGAATGGCGATGGCGCAGGCCGTGGCGCGCGGGGACCGGACCGCGTTCCTGGTCGCCGCGGACTGCCACCCCCAGACAGTGGACGTCGTGCGCACGCGCGCGCGCGCAAGGGGTTGGGACGTGCGCGTGTCCGATCCGGCGGAGTTCGTCTTCGGGGAGGACGTCTTCGGCGCCCTCGTCCAGTATCCGGCGACCGACGGCGCGATCGACGGCTACGGAGCCATCGCCGAGGCGGCCCACGAGGCCGGGGCCCTGCTGGTCGCCGCCTCGGATCTGCTGGCGCTCACCCTGCTCACTCCGCCGGGCGAGTGGGGCGCGGACGTGGTGGTGGGCAGCGCACAGCGTTTCGGCGTGCCGCTCGGGTACGGGGGACCCCACGCCGCCTTCTTCGCGACCCGCGAGGACTTCAAGAGGCAGGTGCCCGGCCGCATCATCGGGCTCTCCCAGGACGACGACGGCCAGCCCGCGCTGCGCATGGCGCTGCAGACGCGCGAGCAGCACATCCGGCGCGAGCGCGCCACGAGCAACGTCTGCACCGCGCAGGTTCTGCTCGCCGTGACGGCCGCCGCCTACGCGGTCTACCACGGACCCGACGGACTGCGCGCGATCGCGGCGCGGGTGCGTCGCGCCGCGCGCGTCCTGGCCGAAGGCCTCCGCCGGCTGGGCCACGAAGTCGTCCACGAGCGCTTCTTCGACACCGTCCGTGTGCGTGTGCGCGACGGAGGCCGGGACACCGTACTGGCGGCCGCCCGGCAGAGGATGATCAACCTGCGCGCCTACGGCGACGACCTGGTCGTGGCGCTCGACGAGACGGTCGGCGCCGACGACCTGGCCGACCTGCTCGACGCGTTCGGAGCGGACGGTGAACTGGACCCCGAGGCCCTGACGGAGGGGGCCGACGAGGGTTGGGGCGGGGGGTTCGACCGGACATCCCCCTACCTCACGCACCCGGTGTTCTCCAACTACCGGGCCGAGCACGAGATGCTGCGCTACCTCAAGCGTCTCGAGACGCGGGACCTGTCGCTGACCACGTCGATGATCCCGCTCGGCTCGTGCACGATGAAGCTCAACGCGGCCGCGGAGATGCTGCCTATCACCTGGCGCTCCTTCGGCGGCATCCACCCCTTCGCGCCGGTCGACCAGGCGGACGGATACCGGGTGCTCTTCGGCCAGCTCGAGTCCTGGCTCGCCGAGATCACCGGCTTCGCGGGCGTGTCGCTGCAGCCCAACGCGGGCTCCCAGGGGGAGCTCACGGGCCTGCTGGTCATTCGCGCCTGGCACGAGAGCCGGGGCGAGTCCGAACGCGACGTCTGCCTGATTCCCGCCTCGGCGCACGGAACCAACCCCGCCAGCGCGGTGATGGCGGGCATGCGGGTCGTCGTCGTGAAGACCGACGAGCGCGGCAACGTCGACCTGGAGGATCTGGAGGCGAAGGCGGCCGAGCACGCCGACCGGCTCGGAGCGCTGATGATCACCTACCCGTCCACCCACGGGATCTTCGAGGAAGGGATCACCCGCATCTGTCAGGTGGTCCACGGAGCGGGCGGGCAGGTGTACCTCGACGGCGCCAACATGAACGCGATGGTCGGCGTCGCCCGGCCGGGCGACTTCGGCGCCGACGTGTGCCACCTCAACCTGCACAAGACGTTCTGTATCCCGCACGGGGGCGGCGGGCCGGGCATGGGGCCGATCGGCGTCGCCGAGCACCTCGTGCCGTTCCTGCCGGGGCATCCCGTGATCGACGTCGGCGGCGACGCCCTGGGGGCGGTTGCGGCGGCCCCGTGGGGGAGCCCCTCGATCCTGCCCATCTCCTGGGCCTACATCCGCATGCTCGGCGCCGACGGCCTGCGCCGCGCGACCGAGGTCGCGATCCTGGCCGCGAATTACGTTGCCGAGCGGCTGGACGAGCACTTCCCGGTGCTCTACCGGGGGACCGGAGGCCACGTCGCGCACGAATGCATCATCGACCCGCGGCCCCTCAAGGCGGCCACCGGGGTGGACGCGACCGACATCGCCAAGCGGCTCATGGATTACGGCTTCCACGCGCCGACGCTGAGCTTCCCGGTCGCCGGCACGCTCATGATCGAGCCGACGGAGAGCGAGTCCAAGGCGGAGCTGGACCGCTTCTGCGACGCGCTGGTGTCGATCCGCGAGGAGATCGCCCGGGTGGAGAGCGGTGAGCTGGATGCCGAGGACAACCCGCTCCGCCGCGCCCCGCACACCGCCCGCGTCGTCACGGCCGACGCCTGGGGCCGCCCGTACTCGCGCGAGCTCGCCGCCTACCCGAGTCCGGCGACCCGCGAACACAAGTTCTGGCCCGCGGTCGGGCGGGTGGATTCGGCCTACGGCGACCGCAACCTGGTGTGCGCCTGCCCCCCCATCGAGGAGTACACCGGGGCTGCGGGGCTCTGATGCCGGCGGCGGGCAACGGCGCAACTCGCTGGCGCGTCGTCCTGGGGGCGGGGGTCGATACGCCGAGCGACGCTGCCTCGTCCGTGCCGGGGGCAGCGCCGGCTGGTGGCTCCTTCGGTCTGGAGTCCGGGGGCGCACGCAACATGGCGGTGGACGACGCGCTGCTCGCGACCGCGGCGGCGGGCGGGCCGGCGACCCTCCGACTCTACCGCTGGGCGCCCGCGTGCCTGTCGGTCGGCAGGAACCAGGTCATTCGCGGTCGCCTCGACGGGGCGCGGCTCGCGAAGCGCGGCTGGCAGCTGGTGCGCCGCCCGACGGGCGGGCTCGCCGTGCTCCACGACGACGAGATCACCTACGCGGTCGCGGCCCCCATGGACGCGGTCGGCGGGCCCCGCGTGGCCTACCGCCGTATCAGCGCCGCGCTGGCCGTCGCGCTGAGGTCGCTGGGGCTCGATGCGGCCGTCGCGGCCGCCCCCGCCGGGACTCCGTCGCACCCGAGGCGCGACGACGCCCGCTGCTTTGCGGGTGCCGCGTCGGGCGAGGTGTGCGTGGGCGGGCGCAAGCTCCTCGGCAGCGCGCAGCGGCGCTCCGGATCGGCCCTGCTCCAGCACGGCTCGCTGTTGTTGCGAGGATCGCAGGACGTCGTCGGAGACCTGGTGCCTCCGGCCGCGACGAGGGGGCCCGAGGCGACGCCGCAGGGGCGCGTCCCCGGGCAGACCACGGTCGAGGCCGAGCTGGGCGGCGTGCCCCCGGACGGCGTGGTCGTCGCTGCCATCGTGACGGCATTCGCCGCTGCGCTGAGGGCCTGCCCGGACCCGATGCCGCTGACCCCCGCCGAGCGGAGCCTGGCGGACGAGCGCGAGCGCGTGCACGGGTCCGAGGCATGGGTCTGGCGTCGCTGACCGGGGGCGGCCGGTCCCCACGATCACCCAGACACCCCCGATGGAGCGTCAACCGATGAAGCCGACCCGCTTCTCCTCACGGCTCGCCGCGAGCGCGGCCCTGGCTGCCCTGTCTCTCTCCTGCGGCGGCGAGACGGCGTCCGGCCCGGCTGGCGGCACGCTGGTGATCGGAGCGCGGAGCGACTTCAGCGGCTTCAACGCCATCACCAACAGCAGCCAGTACACCGACGAGCTCATCAAGTACGCGCTCTTCACCCCGCTGGTGCAGTACGACGAGGCGCTCGACGTCCAGCCCTGGCTCGCGGAGTCCTGGGTGCTGGAGGGCGACACCGCGGTGGTGTTCACGCTGCGCGACGACGTCCGCTGGCACGACGGCGAGCGCGTGGACGCCGCCGACGTCGTGTTCACCTTCGAGCGCGCCAAGGACCCGGAGTCGGCGTCGCTCCTGGGCGAGGCGTATCTGACGCAGGTCGCGCGCGCCGAAGCGATCGATGCGCGCACCGTTCGGTTCGTATTCGAGCGCCCGCACGCGCAGGCGCTCGAGGACTTCTGGTGGGCCCCCCTGCCGGAGCACCTGCTCGCCGACGTGCCCGCGGCCGAGATGCGAAACGCTCCGTTCAACCGCGAGCCGGTCGGCAGCGGACCGTACCGGCTGGTCGAATGGCGGGCGAACGAGCGCCTCCTGCTGGAGCCGGCCGACTCCTTCCCGGAGGCCCTCGGCGGACGCCCGGCATCGGAGCGCGTGGTGCTGCGCATCATCCCCGAGGCCGCGACGCGCCTCACCGAGCTGGTGACGGGCGGGATCCACGTGGACATCGATACCGCCCCGGACCAGACGGAGCAGATCGAATCGACGGACGGGGTCGAGCTGCTGTCCTTCCCCGGCCGTACCGTATACTTCGTGGCCTGGAACACCGCCCGCGCCCCGTTCGACGACGCCCGGGTCCGGCGCGCGCTGGGCTACGCGATCGACCGTGACGAGATCATCGAGGCGCTGCTCGAAGGGTACGGCTCTCCCGCCGTCAGCCCCATCCCGCCGTGGAGCCCGCTGGCGCCGGAGGTCGCGCCTCTGCCCTATGACACGGCGGCCGCCAACAACCTGCTGGAGGAGGCGGGCTGGGTCGACCGGGATGGCGACGGCGTGCGCGAGGACGCCTCCGGCAGCCCGCTTCGCTTCGAGCTGCTGACCAGCGACCGCGCGCTCAACCGCGCCGTCGTCGAGGTGACGCAGGCGCACCTGCGCCGGGTCGGCGCGGACGCCCGGCTGCAGGTTACCGAGTTCCAGACGATGCTCTCCCAGTTCCGCGGGCGGGAGTACGACGCGGCATTCGCGAACTGGGTGCTCGACAACTTCCAGGTCGGCACGGCGCCCAACGCGCTGTTCCATTCGAGCCAGGCCGACATCGAAGGATCGGCGAACAGGACGTCCTACCGCAGCGCCGCGGCGGACAGCCTTCTGGACGCGGCGCGCGCGAGGACGGACCCGGAGGAGGCCGCCGAGGTCTGGGCGTCGTTCGTCCGGCTGCTCAAGGCCGACCAGCCGGCGACCTTCATGTTCTGGCTCGACGAGCTGGCGGCGAAGCGCGCCGGCGTGGACGGCGTGGCGATGGACCCCCGCGGGGAGTACCGGGGGCTCGCCGACTGGACGCTCCGGTGACGGACTGACGTGACCCGCTACATCTTCCGCAGGGTCCTGGGGGCCATTCCGCTGCTGCTGGCGGTAGCGACGCTGATATTCATCGTGATCGACCTGGCGCCGGGCGATCCCGCGGCGGTCTACTTCAATCCCAACGTGCCCCCGGAGGTCATCGAGCAGCTGCGCCGCAACATGGGACTCGACGAGCCGCTGGCCACCCGCTACGTGAAGTGGCTCGGCACCTTCCTGCGTGGAGACTTCGGGGTGTCGTTCACGCAGAGCCGGCCCGTCGCCGCGATCATCGGAGACGCGCTTCCCAACACGCTGATACTGGCCGTCGTGTCGCTGGGGGCGATGTTCCTCATCGGCATCGTCGTCGGCGTTCTCCAGGCCGTGCGGCAGCACGGCTGGGCCGATCGGATCCTCAGCGTCCTGGGCCTCTTCTTCTACTCGATGCCGTCCTTCTGGCTGGGCCTCATGCTGATGCTCCTGTTCTCGTACAAGGCGCACCAGTGGGGTTGGCCCCTCGCGTTTCCGGCTACGGGCATTACGAGCGCGGACTACGAGTTCCTGAGCACGTGGGGCAAGATCACCGACCGGCTCGCGCACCTGGTGCTGCCCGCGACGACGCTCGTCCTGGTCCTCGCCGCGGGGGTCGCGCGCTACACGCGCGGGCAGATGCTGGAGGTGGTCAGGCAGGATTACATCCGGACCGCGCGCGCGAAGGGCTTGCCGGAGCGCACCGTTGTGCTGAAGCACGCGCTCCGCAACTCGCTGATCCCGGTGGTGACGCTCGCCGGCCTTTACCTGCCGCTGCTTTTCAGCGGCACCGTGTTCGTCGAGACGATCTTCTCGTGGCCGGGCATGGGCCGCGTCATCTTCGACGCGATCTCGCAGCGCGACCTCCCGGTGATCCTCGCCACGAGCTTCATCTTCGCCACCCTCGTCGTGCTGGGGAACCTGCTCGCGGACGTCCTCTACGCGGTGATCGATCCCCGCATCCGCTATGACTGACGCCGCGCACGCCGTGGCAGCGGCAGCCGCGCCGGTCGAGCGAGGCGATTCGCAGTGGGCGATCGCAGGGCGCCGTTTCCGCAGGGACTGGCTCGCCATGGCCGGGCTCGTGGTGATCGCGGTACTGGCGCTCCTCGCGATCCTCGCCCCCGTGGCGGCCCCCTACGACCCCACCGCCCAGAACGACGTCGCCGCGACCCAATTCCTCGCCCCATCCGCTGCGCATCCGATGGGTACGGACCTCTTCGGGCGGGACGTGCTGAGCCGCATCATCTACGGCGCGCGCATCTCGTTGACCATCGGCTTTCTTGCGGTCGGCCTGAGCATCACGCTCGGAACGCTGATGGGCGCGGTGGCCGGGTATTTCGGCGGCTGGGTCGACACGCTGCTGATGCGCTTCACCGATACGGTGCTGGCCTTCCCGCGATTGATTCTCCTCATCCTGATCGTGGCGATATTCCGGCCCTCGCTGCTTCTGATCATCCTCGTCCTGGGACTGACGCAGTGGCCCGGCACGGCGCGCATCGTCCGCGGGGAGGTGTTGTCGCTCCGGGAGAGGGAGTTCGTGCAGGCCGCGCGCGCCCTGGGCTTCGGGCGGGCGCGGATCATCCTGCGCCACATCGTCCCGAACGTCCTCGCGCCCGTGATCGTCGCCGCGACCCTGGGGATCGGCAACACGATCGTGCTGGAGGCGGGCCTCAGCTTCCTGGGACTCGGTGTGCAGCCTCCCACCCCGTCGTGGGGCAGCATGGTCGCCGACGGACGGGACCAACTGATCAGCGCTTGGTGGGTGGCGACGTTTCCGGGCCTGACCATCGTGGCTACCGTGCTGGCCTTCAACCTGGTGGGGGACGGCCTGCGCGACGCCCTGGACCCGAGGCTCCGCGAGTGATGGCGCCGGAGAACGCCCGTCACGCCCACGAGAGTCGTCCGAGCGGCGCCCCGCTGCTGCGCGTCCGCGACCTGCGCACCTGGTTCCACACCGACGCCGGCGTCGCGCGCGCCGTGGACGGCGTGAGCTTCGATCTGGACCGCGGCGAGGTGCTCGGCATCGTCGGGGAGAGCGGCTGCGGCAAGTCAGTCACCTCGCTCTCGATCCTGGGCCTGATCCCGAGCCCTCCCGGGCGGATTGTCGAAGGGAGCTCGGTACGCCTGCGGGGCCGCGAGCTCGTCGGCCTGTCCGACCGCGAGTTGCGGCGCATCCGCGGCGCGGACATCGCGATGATCTTCCAGGAGCCGATGACATCGCTGAATCCGGTGTTCACCGTGGGCGACCAGGTCGCCGAGCCGCTCCGGCTGCACCTGGACCTGTCCCGACGCGCGGCGCGCGACCGCGCCGTCGAGCTGTTGGATCTGGTGGGGATCGCGGCCCCCGCGAGGCGTGCGACGGAGTACCCGCACCAGCTCTCGGGCGGCATGCGCCAGCGCGTGATGATCGCGATGGCCCTGGCCTGCGAGCCCGACGTCCTGATCGCCGACGAGCCCACGACCGCGCTCGACGTCACCATCCAGGCGCAGATCCTGGACCTCATCGGCTCCTTGCGTGAGCGTCTGGGAATGGCGGTCGTGCTGATCACCCACGACCTGGGAGTGGTCGCCGAGACCTGCGACCGCGTCCTCGTCATGTACGCGGGCCGCATCGTCGAGCAGGCGCCCGTAGGCGAGCTGTTCGAGGCCCCGGGCCATCCCTATACCGAGGGCCTCCTGGGCGCGGTCCCGCGTCTCGGCGCGTCCGCCGAGAGCCTGGCAGTCATCCCGGGTCAGGTGCCGTCCGCCTACGCGTGGCCGTCCGGCTGCCGCTTCGCGGGACGCTGCCCGTACGCCTGGGACCGGTGCGGCACGGAGCCGCCCCTGCTGGCGCGGGGAAGAGGGGCGCCAGGGGCGGGCTCGGAGGCCGGCTCCGACGACGCGATCGCCGTGTCGGCGGCGCGCTGCTGGCTGGTCGCAGAGCCCGACCGGCGGGTCGGGGCGGGGTTCGGCACCGAGGCCCGGGGGCCGGTCGGGCGGCGGGAAAGGCGGCAGGGATGACCACCGAAGGCGACCGGCCGCTGGTCGAAGTGCGCGACCTGTACAAGCACTTCCCGATCCGCCGCGGCCTCTTCGGCCGAGCAGCCGGTCACGTGCGAGCCGTCGACGGCGTGAGCTTCGAGGTCCAACGGGGCGAAACGTTGGGGCTCGTGGGCGAGTCAGGCTCCGGCAAGACCACCACCGGGCGCGTGCTACTCCGCCTGGAAGAGCCGACCTCCGGCTCGGTCGTGTTCGACGGACGAGACGTCGGCGCTCTCGATCGCGAGAACCTGCGCGCGCTTCGCCGGCGGGCGCAGATCGTCTTCCAGGATCCGTTCGCCTCACTCAACCCGCGCATGCCCGTGGGCGCGACGCTCCGGGAAGTGCTGCGGGTCCACCGGCTCGCGAGCGGGGACACCGCCGCCCGGCGCGTGAGAGAGCTGCTGGACATCGTCGGCCTGGCGGCGGCGCACGCCGGCCGCTATCCGCACGAGTTCAGCGGCGGGCAGCGGCAGCGCATCGGCATCGCGCGGGCGCTTTCGGTCGAGCCCGACTTCATCGTCTGCGACGAGCCCGTGTCCGCGCTCGACGTGTCGGTCCAGGCGCAGGTGCTGAACCTTCTCCAGAGCCTGCAACGGGACCTCGGCCTCGCCTACCTCTTCATCGCGCACGACCTCAGCGTCGTGGAGCACGTGAGCGACCGCGTCGCGGTGATGTACCTCGGCCGCATCGTGGAGATCGCACCGGCCCGCACTCTGTACGCGAAACCCCGGCACCCGTACACCCGCTCGCTCCTGTCGGCGGTCCCGAAGCCCGAGCCCCGCCGAGAGCGCGAACGCATCGTGCTGCGCGGCGACGTGCCCGACCCTTCGGCGCCCCCGCCGGGCTGTCCATTCCACCCACGCTGTCCGCATCCGCGCAAGGACGAGGAATGCCGCTCGGTGGTGCCCCCGCTCGTGGTCGTGGGGGAGGAGCACCGCGTGGCCTGCCTGAAGGAGACCGCCCCGGACGCCGCCTCCGAAGCCGACCTCTCCGGCGACGCGCGCCGACCCGACTGAGGGGCGCCAGACCGGGCCACGCGGGGCGTGCGCCGCGGGCGCCCCCCGCCCTATGTTACAGAACGCGTATCGGATCGTTGATACGCTCTGGTCTTCTCGCGCGTTACAGGTGGATGATGACCCCGGCCCTCCTCGCCGTCGCAGTCGTCCTGCAGGGCGCCGTCGAATGCGCGCCGTGCGTCCGGTCGCAGGAGCTGATCGCGGCGGGGGACACGGCGGGGGCGGTGGCGGTGCTGCGGGAGGCCGCCACGGAGGACGCGCCGGCCGTGGTGTGGGGGGAGTACGGGATGCTCCTGGCGCAGACCGCGCCGCTCAATCCGCTGGACTTCCGTCAGCGCCGCGAGGCCAAGCAGGCGCTCGAGCGGGCGCTCGACGAGGACTATCGCAATCCCCGCTGGCTGTTCGGCTTCTCCCTGGTCATGCGCAAGCGGGGCGGCCTGAACGACGCCAAACGAGTGCTGGGCCGTGCCGTGGGAGAGGTGGAGAATCGAGATCTCGAAGCCGAGGACCGCGCCCGGATCTACCTGGAGCACGCGCGCTCGGTCGAGGAATACGTCAACGACTACGAGAACTACCTGCCGTTGGCGCACCTGATTCCGAAGGTGTCGCCCTCCTGCTTGATGCGCGGCCGGTTCTGCATGAACTTCGCGCGGCCCAGGTACTTCCACGAGCGCCTCTTCCTCGCGGACCCGCCCGAGATGATGCGGGACGACCGCGAGGAGATGTGGAGCAGCTTCGAGAAGGCCTTTCAGCTTCACCCGGCCAGCTCCGCTGCGGCAGCCGGCCTGCTGGGCCGGCTGTCCCGCGATGAGCAGTGGCAGGAGTTCCTGCTGGTCGCCGAGCAGCACGTGGCGGCGAGCGATACCAGCGGCTGGGCGCACGTCTTCAAGGGAGCCGGGCTGTTCCGCAACGGGGCCGCCGAGGAGGCGGAGCGCTCTTTCCGCGCCGGCCTCGCCCGGTTGGACCCCGAAGAGCGGGAGGTCCTGACCGACCTCACCGACATCGTCCTCAAGGACATCGCGGACCAGATGGAGACGATGGACTGGGACGAGCTCGGCAAGGTGCGCGCCTACATCCTGTCCATCTCGGACCCGATGCAGTCCACGCGGGTCAACGAGCGGGCGCTGGAACACTGGACGCGGGTCGCGCTCGCGGAGCTCTGGTTCGGGGACGCGCTCTCCGGACGGCGCGGCTACGACTCGGAGCCGGGGGAGATCCTCATCCGGTACGGCCGGCCCCGCTGGACGCGTCAGATCGCCGGCAACTCCATCCACGGCCGGACGGGCCGCACCATCTTCTGGACGTACACGAAGGACCAGCCGAGCTTCATTTTCGAGAAGAACGCCGGCTGGCGCAGAGTGCGGCACGCCTTCGATACGTACAGTCGCGAACACGCGGCCGACCTGCGTCACGCGGTGCCGAGCGTCTACCGGCCGCCCTGGCTGGAGGAGTTGCCGCACCAGGTCGTTCGCTACAAGGGCGACCGCGCCGCCACGACGGCCGAAGTCTACTTCCGGGCCCCCGAGCCGACGGCCGCTGAGCCATTCACGGGTCGCGCGGGCGTCTATATCATGTCGCGCACCGTGGGCGTCGAGGCGCATCGGACCGAGCGCGACGTGGAACTGGAGCCCGGGACGCGCCAGATCGTGTTCCGGATACCTCTGGAGCCCGGCGTCTATCCCTACAGCGCTGAACTGCGCTCCGAAGACGGATCTTTCTCGGCGGCCCGGCGCGGCCGGATTACCGCATCCGTCTTCGGCGATTGGCTGTCCATGTCGGATCTGCTGATCGCGACGGATATCGAACCGCAAGCCCCGGTCGTGCGCGAGCGGGCCGACCTTGCGATCGTTGCCTCTCCCGATCTCGTCATGGCGCGAGACGAGCCGATCGGCGTCTACTTCGAGGTGTACGGGGTGGCCGCTGACGACGAGGGCATCGGCCGCTACCGGGTCGACGTCCAGCTCCGTGGACAGCGCGGGCTCGTGGGCCGAATCGCGAACGCCCTGGGTAGGATCCTGCCTGGCGGCGAAGAAGATCCCGGGACCCTGTCCTGGGAGCGCGAGGTCGAGGTGGGCACGGGCCGCGTGCCGGAGTGGTTCACGCTCCAGGTACCAGATGCGCGGCCGGGCGCCTACGAGTTGACGGTGACCGTTACCGACGCGATGGAAGGCACTTCCTTCGCGTCCAAACGGCGGCTCGAAATTCGCTGAAACTCGCTTGACACTCCCGAGGGGCCGCGTCTAGTTTCCGACCCCTTCGAAAACCGCCGGGCGGCGAAAGCGGTACGCACGCCCGCATTGGACGATCGACGGAGGACTCCGTGAGCGGTCTTGCTGCCATTAGCGCTGCACTCCTTCAGGTGCCCGGAATCGAACAGCCGGACCTGACGATGGGCGAATGGATTTCGCAGACGTGGGAGGGCGGCGGCTTCATGATGTACCCGCTCGCCCTCGCGTTCCTCGTCGGAGTCGTCATCATCGTCTGGAAGTTCTTTACGCTGACTTCCACCTCGGCCCGGACGAAGAGCCTGCTGCGCGACGTCGATGCGTTGCTCGCGGATCACCGCACCGATGAGGCCCTCGCTCGCGCCCGCGAGTCCCGCACCCCGGCCGGCCGGATTCTGGTCGCCGGGCTGGAGCGCAAGAACGAAGGGACGGAGCGGGTCATGAAGGCCATCGAGAACGTCGGCCTGATCGAGATGGCGGGGCTGGAACGGGGCCTCGTTTGGCTCGCGACCCTCTCCAACGTAGCGCCGCTGCTCGGCTTCCTGGGGACGGTGATCGGGATGATCCAGGCGTTCCAGGCGATCGAGCTCGCGGGCGAGGTCGACGCCACGCTCGTCGCGGGCGGTATCAAGGTGGCGCTCATCACGACGGCCGCCGGCCTCGCGATCGCGATTCCGCTCAACATCTTCCACAACTACTTCATCACGAAGATCGACCGTCTCGTGCTGGATACGGAAGAGTCCGCGCAAAAAATGATCGATACGCTCCACGAGTTGGAGGCGCGCACGATCTGAGAAACGCCCGCCGTCCAGCGACGGAGCGCGATTCTACGACCGCCATCCGGGACACCCCGGGTGGCGGTCTTCTTCTTGCGCAGTATCCCATGTTTCGAGGCCCGCGCGCGTGCGGGCAGCTCCGGGCCCGCGGGTCGCGGCCGGGGGTCGCGCCGGGCGCGGGAGGCCTCGATCGGTGACGCGCCGCGGGTGATGGGGGACCGGGCGGAGGATCACGGCGCGATCCTCCGGTGTTTCAGGTGTCGATGATGCACCGTTCCGTAACGATCTTCGCGCTTTTCACCGCCCTGGCGGCGGCGGTGCAGCTCGCGCCTCCGGCGGAGACCCGCGCGCGGGAGGCCCGCGGCGTCCTTTCGGCGTCGGACACGACGCCCGCTGAGGCAGCCCAGGCCCTGTCCCACGGCCGATTCTGGCGTGCTAGCCGGATCCTCCGGGACTATCTCGGGACGGCACCCGAGCCGGAACCGGCGACGATCCTGCTCGCGGCGCGCGCGGAGGCCGGGCTAGGCCGCTGGGACCGGGTGGAGAGGCTCCTCGAGGACCGGCCGTGGTTGGACTCGGAGAGCGGAGGGCTCGGGTGGAGCCTGCTCGGGCGGAGCCGGCTGGCCCAGGGCGAGCGGGACCAGGCGGAGCTGGATCTGGCCCGCTACCTGGAGATCGTCCCCGACACGTCCACGCGGGAGCGCGGGCTGGCCGAAATTCGTCGCGGCCTGGCGGCAGCCGGTGCGGGCGGCCGGCTCGAAGCGCGCCAGGCGTTCGACTCCGCACGTGCCCTCCTTCCCGAGATCACGGATTGGATCGCCATACTCGCCGCTCGCGCCGCGGCCGAGTTCGGCGACACGGCGGCGCTGGAACGCGAGCTGGACACGACCGACCCCGAGCTGGCCCGGGATTGGGGCTGGGCGCCGCGTGTCGCGGCTTACGAGAAAGCCGGCGACATGGCCGGGGCGATCGCGGCCGCGGAGCAAGCCACGCGGGAGCTGGAGGACGGTGGCCGGCGCGCCAGCGCGTGGACGCGACTCGGACGTCTGGAGCTCACCACCGGCGACACCGTCGCGGCGCGCAACGCGTTCCGCAACGCGATGGGCGCCTCGACCTGGCATCCGGATGCCGTGACCGCCGGGCGCATGATGTCCGCCCTCCCGGGCCTGACCCCGAACGACCGGCTCAGGATCGGCAAGCTGTACCTCCGGCACGGGAACCCGCAGCGTGCGGAGGAGGGCATCCGCGCCTATCTGGACGCGGGAGCCGGAAGCGCCGAGGAACGCTTCCGCCTGCGCCTCGACATCGGCAGGGCGCTCTTCCAGGCGCGCGATTACGATCGCGCCGAGCGTCACCTGCTCGAGCTCGCGCGCGAGAGTGGCGTGCCCGCCGACGTGGCGTCCTCGGCGATGTACTACGCGGGGCGCGCGCAGTACCGGCAGGGCCGCAGCGACGCGGGGCGGGTCACGCTGGCGTCCATCGCCGATCGCTACCCCGGGACCGAGGACGGCGCCCGCGGCCGCTATCTGGTAGCGGACCTCGACCACGATGCCGGCCGCCTCGGCGCCGCGTCCGAGGGGTACCGGGCGACCACGGAAGCCGCGCCGGAGATCTACGAGGCGGGCCTGTCGATGATGCGGTTGGCGGGGATCGAGTGGCAGGCAGGACGCGTGGAAGCCGCCGCGGAGATCTACGAGAACTATCGCTCGCGGTTCCCGTCGGGGCGCCGAATCGAGCAGGCGACGTACTGGGCGGGCCGCGCGTACCGCCAGCTGGGCAGGGACTCGCTCGCCCGCGCGCGTTTCCGTCAGTCCCGCGGCATCGACCCCATGTCCTACTACGGGCTCCTGGCCGCCGAGGAGCTCGGCGTGCATCCCTTCGACGGGGTGCTGGCGGAATCGCCGCCCGAGGATCCGGGAACGGAGGCCCAGGTTGAGCGCGCGATGGCGCGGCTCGATCTGCTCCGCGAGCTCGAGCTGGGTTCCGAGGAGGACTACGAAGTCGGCCGTCTCCGGCGCCGCTTCCAGGCGCGGGATGGATTCGCCTACGCGGTAGCGGAGGCACTCAACGCGCGCGGCCATACGGTCAATGGCGTGCGGCTCGGCTGGGCACTGAAGGAGGAGGAGCGCGCCTGGAACCTTCGCCTCCTGCAGATCGTCTATCCGTTCCCCTACAGCGAGATCATCGTCGCCGAAGCGAACGCTCGCGGCCTGGACCCGTGGGTGGTGGCCGGCTTGATCCGCCGCGAGTCGCTCTTCCAGCCGCGCGCGGTGAGCTCGGCCGGGGCCATCGGCCTAATGCAGGTCATGCCCAACACGGGACGCTCGCTCGCTCGCCAGGCCGGCGTTGGCAACTTCAGCCCGGAACTGCTGAAGGATCCGGAGGTCAACGTCCATCTCGGGACGCTCTACCTACGCCAGCAGATGCAACGCTATGACGACCGGCTGCCCCGCGTCCTGAGCGCGTACAACGCCGGTCCCCACCGCGTGACGCGCTGGAGCAGCTTCCCCGAATTCGAGGATGACCGCCTCTTCACCGAGCGCATTCCGTACCGGGAGACCCGCGAGTACGTCCAGGCGGTCGAGTCGCACATCCGGATCTACCGCGCCCTCTACGGGTCCGGGGACGCCCCTTCGGGACCCTGACGCCGACCCGGTTATCTCCCGGAAAAGCCCGGAATGGCGCGACGAAACGCCTCTCGGACCAAAACAAGTGTTTCCTTGACGGGCTTTTTCTGAACGGCCTACCTTCGGTCGAGCTACTCTTCCGTGGTTCCTCTTATCGGAGGCAGGATTCATGTCCAGGGGTAGGGTCAAGTGGTTCAATGATGCGAAGGGGTACGGCTTCATTGAACAGCCCGACGGCGGTGAGGATGTCTTCGTCCATTTCTCGGCAATCACGATGGACGGATTCAAGACACTCGCCGAAGGCTCGGAGGTCGAGTTCGAACTGCGGCAGACCGACAAGGGTCTCCAGGCCGCGAATGTGACGAAGCTCTAACCGGTCCGAGCGACCAGCCCGACCCTCAGGTCGTAAGAGCCTTCGCAGGAACGGGCGCCCCGGACTTCGAGCCGGGGCGCCCGTCTGCGTCTGGACGTCGCGTTGCCCCGGGCGCGCCGGTCCGCGAGCTTGGCGCCCATGGTCGACATCCCGCAGAAGAGCCGACCCCGCCTCTTCCTCATCGACGGTTACGCGCTGATCTACCGCGCTTTCTTCGCCATGATCAGCCGACCCCTCACGACGAGCTCCGGAGAGAACACGTCGGCGGCGTTCGGCATGGTGCGCTTCCTTCGCAAAGTGCTCGACGAGTTCGACCCAGACTACCTGGGCGTGGTCCTGGACGCCGGGAACAGCCAGCGTACGGAGATCTACCCCGACTACAAGGCCACGCGGGAGAAGATGCCCGACGAGCTGGCCGCCTCCCTCCCACGCATCCGGGCGCTGATCGAGGCCTTCGCGATCCCCGTCCTGGAGCTCGAGGACCACGAGGCCGACGATGTGATCGGCACCCTCGCCGCCCGCGCGGGCGAGGCCGGGGTGGAGACCGTGATCGTGTCCGGTGACAAGGACTTCTACCAGCTCATAGGCCCCGACGTCTTCCTGCTGAACCCCGGTCGAGGCGGGGCCGGGGCGGTGGACGAGGAGTGGGTGGACGAGCGCAACGCTTCCGAACGGCTGGGCGTCCCCCCGGGGCTCGTGGTGGACTATCTCGCGCTGATCGGCGACAGCTCGGACAACGTGCCCGGGGCGCCAGGCATCGGTCCGAAGACCGCGATCAAGCTGCTGAACGAGTTCGGCGACCTGGACGCAGCACTCGAGGCGGCACCGGGGCTGTCGGCGAAGCGCGCCCGCGAGGCGCTGACCGAGCACCGCGACGACGTGCTGCTGTCGCGCCGGCTGGTCACGATCCAGCGCGATCTCCCCGTCACCCTGGACCTGGAATCGCTCGCCGTCGCGGAGCCGGACGTAGACCGTTTGCGCGAGCTGTTCGTGGAGCTCGAGTTCCACAGCCTCGTCCGCGAGCTCGGCGAAGGCGCGAAGCCGGCGGCGGAGACGGCGACCCGCTACGCCACGGCCACCCTGGAGGCCCTGGAGGACGTTGCGGCCCGAGCGCGCGCTGCGGGTGTGGCGTCCATCGAAGTGCCCGCTGCCGACGGCGGCGGGCCGCTCGGCATCGCCGTGGCGGTCGCGGAGGGCGAGGCCTGGTACGCGCCGCTCGCGCACAGGAGGCCGGGAGAGCTCGCGCTGGGCGACGCCGTGCGCAACCTGCCCTCCCTGCCCGCACCCGAGATGGGGCCGCTTCGGGCCATGCTGGAGGATGGGACGGTCGCCAAGGTGGGGCACGACCTGAAGGGGGCCCTCACGGCGCTCCGCGGCGAGGGCGTCGAGCTGGCCGGCCTGACCTTCGATACGATGCTCGCGTCCTACGTCCTCGAGCCCGGACGGCGCGATCACGCGATCCCTTCCCTCGCGCTCGAGCACCTCGGTCTGGGGGCGCGTTCGGTCGAGGATGTGACCGGCAGCGGTCGCGATCGCGTGGCGCTCGCCGAGTGTGACGTGGAGGCGGTCCGCGACCTGGCCTGCGAGCGCGCGGACGTCGCGTTGCGGCTGCGCGAGCCCTTCTCCGAACGCCTGGAGGCGTATCACCAGACTCCGCTCTACCGCGACATCGAGCTTCCGCTGATCCCGGTCCTCGCGGACATGGAGACCGCCGGCATCCGCATCGACCTCGACTTCTTCCGCGAGCTCTCCGAGCGCTACGAGCGGGAGCTGTCGCTTCTCGGGGAGGACATCCACGCCGAGGCCGGCGGGCCGTTCAACATCAACTCGACGCCGCAGCTTCGCGAGGTGCTCTTCGATCGGCTGGAGCTGCCCGTTCTCAAGCGCACCAAGACGGGGCCATCCACGGACGCGACCGTCCTCGAGGAGCTGGCGGCCCAGGGGCACACGCTGCCGCTGAAGATCCTGGAATTCCGCAAGATCGAGAAGCTGCGCAACACCTACGTCGACGCCCTGCCGCGGCTGGTCCGTCCAGAGACCGGGCGCATCCACACGAGCTTCAACCAGGCGGTCGCGGCGACCGGGCGCCTGTCCTCGAGCGACCCGAATCTGCAGAACATCCCTATCCGCACCGAGCTCGGCGCCGAGATCCGCAAGGGCTTCGTGCCTGCGGACGGGTGCCTGTTCGTGAGCGTGGATTACTCCCAGATCGAGCTGCGCATCCTCGCCCACCTGTCGGGCGACCCCGGTTTCGTCGAGGCGTTCCGGGCCGGGCGCGACATCCACCGGGAGACCGCCGCGCGCGTGTTCGAAGTCCCGTCCGACGAGGTCACGTCGCAGATGCGCGAAGCGGCGAAGACCATCAACTTCGCGACGATCTACGGCATCGGCCCCTACGCTCTCGGACGCCAGCTCGGCGTGCCGTACCAGGAGGCGAAGCGGTTCATCGAGCAGTACTTCGAGCGGTTCGCCGACGTACGTGCCTACCTCGACAGCCAGATCGAAGCGGCGAGGAAGCAGGGTTGGGTCGAGACGCTTGTCGGCCGCCGACGCTACATTCCCGAGATACGCGCCAAGAACCACAACATCCGTCAGTTCGGCGAGCGGGCGGCCACCAACGCCCCGGTCCAGGGCAGCGCGGCCGACATCATCAAGCTCGCAATGATCGACATCCACCGAACCCTGTCGGCGGAGGACGGCGCGGCGCGCATGCTTCTCCAGGTCCACGACGAGCTCGTCTTCGAGGTCGACGAGGCCCGCTCGGAAGCCTTCGCGGAGGAGGTTAGGCGGCGTATGGAGGCCGCGTTCGATCTGGACGTCCCGCTGGTCGCGACCGCCGGCATCGGGGCGGACTGGTACTCCTGCAAGGCGTGACGGGCCGCGCCGCGCCGCGCGCGGCGTGACCGAACTGTGACTGCAGAAGGCGCCTTTTCACAGCACAACGCGATTTCCCACAGACTTTTCCACGTCGGCCCGCGCCACGGGAGGCGCTGGCGGGGCTTCGGTCTTCGCGCCATGGACGCGCCCCGCGCGGGGTGAAATCTCCGGTCAGGATCGCCGATCTCAGCAGGCGGTCATTCCCGAGGCACGGAGACGAGTCATGAGCCGTTCGATCAACAAGATCATCCTGGTCGGCTACGTCGGGCGCGATCCCGATGTGCAGTCCACCGCCACCGGCGCGCGCGTGGCGCACATGTCGCTCGCGACCAGCCGGCGCGTTCCCCGCAACGACTCCGTGGAGGAGCGCACAGAGTGGCACCGCCTGACCCTCTGGGACCGCCTGGCGGAGATCGCCGAGGCGCACGTGCACAAGGGCGACCGCATCTACGTGGAGGGGCGGATGGAGTACGACAGCTTCGAGCGGAACGGCGTGAGCGTCCCCACCGCCGAGGTGACGGTGCGCGAGATGGTGCTGCTGGGGTTCCCCCGAAGGGCGGCACCGGACGGGGCCGAAGGGGAAGCCGAAGACGTCGTCGAAGAGGAACTCCCCGAGGAGGAGTTGGCGGAGGTCGGCTGAAGCGTGCGGCCCTGGCCCAGCGTCCCCTGGGCTCACGGGACGTCCGCGGCATGCGCTAGAGAAAGTCGCGGAGACGGGGGTGGATGGCGACGAGCAACTGCCATTCGCCCCCTCCCAGGCCGCGCGACACATCGGCCCGGAGCATGTCGTGCACGATGCCGACGCCGACGCCGAGGGACGTACGCACGCCGTCGGTGGGCGCGGCGCTCCAATCGGTCGGGAGCGAGCTGCTGCCCGCTTCGCCGGCCCACCCCGCGTGGACGAGCACGCGCCCCCGCACCCACGGTCCGGCAACGTCCCGCGCGAGCTCCATCGCGCCGGTCCAGAAGCGATCGCCCCCGAATGAACGATACTCCCAGCCGGGGACGGAGCCGCGGCCGCCGATGAGATAGAGGCGCTGGGGGGGCGCGGACCCGAGCGCGATCCCGACCGCGGACCGTAGGGTCAACGCCGCGTCTCCTCGCTCGGAGAGCCCGATCTCCGCCTCGCCGCGAGCCGACGGCTGCAGGTAGACTTCGCCGCTCCACGCCCCGAGCGTGAGCGCGACCTCGGTGTTCCACGCTCGGGCGCTCGCCGCTGGCGGCTGGCGCGCGGCCGTGAAGCTGATCTCCCCGAGCGTCCCTTCGGGGATTGCACGAACCGGGCGAAATCCGGATGTGGAGTCATCGTCGACCGTGACGATCGACTCGTCCGGCAGTGACACCGCGAGGCGCGCGGTGCGCTGCCGCTCCACCAGCACGGTGCCACCCAGACTCCAGGGACCGCCCGCGTGGCGGACCAGGCGTAGCTGCCCCCCGCTGGCGAAGTACGGGTCGAGGTAGTCGATCTCGGCCAGCGCCGCGTGCATGGTATTGAGCACCCCGGACACCCCACTGGGCGGCGCCATGTCGCGGAGGCGCTCGTGAAAGAGCTCGACTCGCAACGTAAGCGCGGCGTCGATGGCGATTTCGCCCGCTCCGCCGACGCTCGCGCGCTCACGTCCGAGCGCGTAGCCGGCCTCGGCCTCGAGCCGGGACGTCGTCGACGGCGTCCACACGACCCCGGCTCCGAATCGTGCGCCCTCGGCGCGGCCGTAGCGGAAGAAAGAGGACGCATCGGACAGCCGCAGACGCACTCCGGGGAGTCCGCTCAGCCTTCGAGCGCCGACGAGGGCCAACGCCGTTCGACGAAGCTCCTCGAGCTCGACCTGAGTCCCCAGCCCTTCGCGCTCGACCTCGGCGTGGAGATCCTGCTCGAAGTCGAACCGCTCGAGGGCGGCGTCCGGAAAGGCGACCACGGGGCGGCCCTCGAAGAAGAGGTCGTTGAACTCCTCGTTGAACCGGTAGTCGCCGATGCGCAGGACGCCGCGGATGACGCCCCCCGTCGGAAAGTCCAACTCGGGCACCTGCCGCCTGATCTCCAGCCGCTGCTCGTGGGGCAGCCAGTAGCGATCCTCCCAGAGCCCGTTGTCCAGCGATATGCGGATGTAGTCGAGCCGGCGGTCGACGTAGGAAGCGGGCGTGAACGTGAAGCTCATCCGCACGATCGCGGCGCTCTCGCGATCGATGAACATCGATCCCACGAACGCGGGCGTGTCGAACTCCTTGGGTCGGACCTGGAGCTCGTACACGCGGATCGGCTCCGGACGGCCGGTGAGCCGGATCGACAGGGAGTCGGCGAGTCGAAAGTCGTAGTGCGCAGCCGAGCCGGGCGCGGCGGGATGGGGCACGTCGCGCACCTCGTCGCCGTCCCCCATGCGGATGATGTCGCCGAACTCGTCCTGCACCACGGTCAGGTGGTCCAGGTGGTAGCGGATGTTGTTGGGGAGGGACGCGGCGTCACGCATGCCTACGATGTGCTGCTTCGTGCGGTTCGGCGCCGCCCAGAAGATGTCGAGCGCGAGCTGGTCCGTCTTGACGAGGTTGCGCTCCCCCGAGTCGCGCCGGTCGAGATAGAAGTACACGTACCCGGTCGCGCGGGCGCGGTAGCTGGTCAGACCCGAATCGGCCCGCGGCACGGCCCGACGCTCGCGCGCCTGGGCCACGAGGTCCAGGGCGCGGGCGCCGTTCCAGTCCGGGTCGGTTTGCGCCGCAGCGTCGGTCGCGCCCGCGAGCACGAGGGCCGCGAGCCCCGCGAAGACCCGCCGCACCGCCGGAATGCGAGCCCCGGTGGGGTCCTGTGTACGGCTCAGCATGGAACCGGCCCGCCTCCTCGTCGCGTGCCTCGTGCCAGGTCTGGGGGAGTTTTGGCGCCCACGGATGACGGCCTGCTAGTAAACGCCGCTCCGGCGGGCGGTTCCGGCCCGTAACGCCCGCGGGGCCTCCGCCCTTGTCGGACGGAGACCCCGCGAATCCCGCGTACGGTCGCTCGGCCGGAACCCGCTTCAGCGGCGGGTCCACCGCGGCCAGGCGTCTAGGCGGCGCTCCAGAATCCGGAGAGCGCCGCGCCATCGGGGCTCTCGCGGAGCTTCTCGAACGCGCGGTTCCGGATCTGGCGAATGCGCTCCCGGGTGACTCCGAGCAGCGAGCCGATTTCCTCGAGCGTGCGTTCCTCGCCGTCATCCAGCCCGTAGTACAGGTAGAGGATCTTGCGCTCGCGTTCGGTCAGGTACTTCTCGAACATCCGGTCCAGGAACTCTCGCCGGGCCTGATGCTCGACGGTGTCCTCGATGTCGTCGCCCTCGGCACCAGCGAAGCGCTCCCCGAAGGAAGCGCTGTCCCTGTCGCCACGGTCGATCGGGGCGTCGAGGGACAGCTCCGACGCGGCGACGCGGCGCAGGGCACGGATCGTCTCGAGCGGCTCCTGCATCTCGTCGGCGATCTCCTGGTCGGACGGCGTGCGCCCCAGCTGCTGCGTCAGCGCCGTCTCGGTCCGGGAGAGCTTGACCAGGTTGGAGTTCTGGTTGAGCGGGATCCTCACCGAGCGCGTCTGCTCCGCGAGGGCCTGCAGCACCGTCTGCCGGATCCACCACACGGCGTAGGAGATGAACTTCACGCCCTTGTCGGGATCGAACTTCTTCACGGCTTTCAGAAGGCCTTCGTTGCCGATGCAGACGAGTTCGGCCAGGCCGAGGCCCCGCCCCTGGTACTTCTTCACGTACGAGATGACGAATCGAAGGTTCGCCGTCACCAGGCGCTCGGCGGCCTCCTTGTCGCCTTCGCGGGCGCGGCGCGCAAGCGCGCGCTCCTCGGAGGGGTGCTCGATGAGCGGGTACTTCTCGACGTCGAAGAGATACTGGTCGAAGGAATCCAGCGCGCGGGACTCGGCAAACATGGATCGCGACATGTCTGGATCGGTCGTTATGGAGACAAAAAAAACAGCAGGTCACGCGTGCTTGCGTGCCGCTGCTGCAGGATCAAGAACCGCGTCTCGATGCGTAACCGTGCGTCAAAGCTGAGATTCTTCCGCGATTCTCTGTGCCAGGGTAGACCGAAAAAATATAGGGACCTGCCGGATGGAGATCAACCCTCCTGCGCAGGGGAGGCCGGGGCGAACAGGCGTCGCACGACCCGGGGATCCGGGCCGTCCTTCAGGAGGAAAAGGGTGGAGGAGGCGCCGTTGGCTCCCAGCGTCATGCGATCCACCCACTCGTCGCTCTGCACCGGGCCGCAGCGCGCGGACTCGAGCGGGACGACGCGCACCCGGCCCGACGAGCCGCGGAACAGAAACCGCGGCCCGCCGCCTCCCGTCACGAACCAACCGTTGCGGAACCGGCCCGGCGCGCCGTGCAGCGAGGCGCGTGCCCCTCTGTGGCGCGCCTGCCCAGGTCTCGGCGTCTCCAGCGCCGCAACCGCCCACGCGGGCAGGTCGTCGATCTCCAGCCAGCCACGCGTGCCGAAGAAGCCGGCTCCTAGCGCGGCGAGCGCGCGAGGCCCCAGCAGGAAGGCCCGCCACAGCCACCGGCCGAACACCGCCAGTGCGAGGAGGATGGCCGCCGCGATCCAGAGCGCGTCCCCGGGCCGCGCCAGCGTGAGCGGTCCGAACGCGATCGCAACGGCGTCCTCGGCGCGTGCCAGCAGGCGAAGGCGCCGTCGGTCCCGGGCGACCGACAGGAGAACGCGGGCGCCGGTCTTGGAGGCGTGCACGATCAGCGCGACCATGCCAGCCGAAAACGTGGCCGTCAGCCATAGCCAGGCAGGCGGAGGTGTTGGCGCGGCGCTCAGCACGACCGCCGCGAGCGAGGACGCGGCGAGCGGCCGCACGATGGTGTGTAGAGCGTCCCACCAGCGCTGCGTGCGGGCGGAGCGATCGGCGTAGATCTCGAGCCCGAACAGCAGGATCGCCGACCCGATGACGATCGGCGACTGCAGCCCGCGCAGCCCCGCCGCGAGCTCGAACCACCCGAGTCGGGAGGCCAGGCCGATGGCCGCGACGGCGCCGTAGATGTTGAGCCCCGCGGCGATGCCGAACCCCAGGACCACGCCCGCGACGATGGATACGCTCACGCCGTCCAACCTACCGCCGGAATCCCGAAACTCCCAGGGCGGGGCGGGGCGCGGGGGGTGAAGACGACGCGATGCCCAATCGCCGAGGCTCGGCAGCCGGGTCTTCGCGCCCCTCGGCGCACGGTTCTTGCCCCCGCCCACTCGCCTGAACCGCAACTCTTGGAGAGTCGCCGCATGGCATCGAAACTTCCATACGCCGCCCGTATCGGCGGCACGCTGCTCCTCGCGGTGTGCGGGCTGGTGCCCGCCGCGCGGGCGCAGACGCCCCTCGCGCACACGGACTCGGCGACCGTGACGCCGGGGGACTACGACGCGAGCGGGCCGCGGCGTGCCATCCTCGGCGCCGGATACCGCGACCTCTGGGGCACTCCGGTCACCGTGCCGGTGCTGGACCTGGACCGCTTCGCGGGCGGACTCGAGCCCGAGGACCGCGGCGGCACCTCCCAGTCGATCGTGCTGCACATGCGCGGGGCCGACGGCCGCGAGTGGCACTTCCGTTCCGTCGACAAGGACGTCTCCCAGGGTCTGCCCGATGCCCTGGTAGGCACCTTCCTGGGCGGGCTCGTGCAGGACCAGACGAGCTCGCTGCACCCGGGCGCGGCCTTCGTCGTCGCCCCCTTGATGGAGGCGGTCGGGCTGCTCCACGCCGACCCTCGCCTCGTGCGCATGCCCGACCACCCGCGGCTGGGTCGATTCCGCGAGGAGTTCGCCGGCATGCTGGGGATGATCGTCGAGCGGCCCAACGAGGGCGAGGACGGCGAGGTGCTCTTCGGCGGTTCGGAC
>DATHRK010000037.1:0-3474 GCA_035465395.1 Longimicrobiales bacterium
GCGCCGGCCAGGAAGACGTTCTGTACGTGGCTCACGGAGTCGATCACCGAAGGCCCGAACGCCGCGTCGAGGGTGGCCTCCGGGACGGGAAGGCCGAGGTAGTGCAGCAGGTAGGGAAGTCCGACGGCCTCCGACGCGAACGGACCGAGCGCCATCGTCTCGCCGCCCGCGTACTCCAGGCCGCGGTCCGGGCGGCCGCGCCACAGCGCGTACCCGATGACCAGCCGACGGCTGGCAACGGATAGAGCACTGCTACCGAACAGGCTCGGCACACGGCCGGACGCCGGATGGCGTGCCATCGCGAGGAGCAGCGGCTCCAAGACCTCCCAGTGGCGAGGCAGGAAGACGTAGGCCGTCGCCGCCATCAGAAAATCGGGCGGCAACGTATCCATCGCCGCGACGGCCGCAGCGCGCGTGTCCGGGTCGCCGAACACCAGGTCGTGGGCGTAGGGACCGACCCGCGGGTCGAAGTCCTCCCTGTACGGCCCGCTGACCTCCCCGGCTACCTCTCGAAACCTGTGGATGAGGATGCGGGCACGCGCGCTGTCGCGTCCATCGCTCACCTCGTCGTAGACCACGTGCGGGTACGTGGCGGCCCGCCCGGGCTCGAGCTCCAGAGCCTTCCGGAAGGCCTCGGTGATCTCCTCCCGCGACGGGAATCCCGCGGAGGTGTGGATGAGGGATTCCCCCAGCTCGTACCACAGCACGGCGTCGTCCGGATACGCCGCCACAGCCTCGCGGAGGAGGCGCTGGCGCTCGCCGTGCGTGGCCTGGAGGGCGCGCACGCGCATCGCGGATCGCTCGGTGAGGCGGTCGATGTGTCGGGCCGCCGCTTGAAGGTGCTCGCCGGTCGGCCGGAACGCGGTCGCCCCCCAGGTCCCCACCTCGACCAGCCGCAGATGCGCGAATGCGAAAGCGCTGTCGAGGGTCACCGCGCGCTGGTAGTCGTCCCACGCGTCGATCAGGTCGAAGGACCGGAACGCGACCTCCCCTTCCAGGAACGCGAGCAGGGCCTCGGGGGAGTCCGTGAGCCGCTCCAGCTCGAAATCCGAGATCCGGCCCAGGGCCTCGAGCGCCATGCGCGCGATTTCCGCGGCGGCGCGGTCGGTGATTGCCATCAGGTCGTCGGATTCTCCCTCGACCCGCCGACTGCTCAGCCGCTCCCCGGTGTCCGCGTCGTACAGTTCGAGCTCGACCCGGGTGGCCGTTCCACTCCCGACGGCCGAGCCGATGAGCGCGAACCGGGCGCCCGCTTCCCGGGCGACGCGGAGCGACGTGGTGAGGTCGGGGGACCCCGTGCCGACGCCCTCGCTCCAGCGCGAGAGCACCGTGCGGCTGTTGATCGCGCGCAGCCCCGCCACCCCGTCGATCATCGGCGAGAGCAGGTCGACCATCCCCTCGCGCCAGAGATCCTGGTCCTGGCCGCGCACCGTGAAGGGAAGAACCGCCACGGCCGGCTCGGCGTCCGACGCGGCGTCCGCGGTCGGCTCCGCGGCCCCGCCGCCGAAGAGGACGAACGCTCCCGCGACCCCGAACAGCAACGAGAACGCGACGACCCCACCGAGAAGCGCGCGGCGCCAGGTGAGCTGGCGCAGGAACGACGGAGCGTGCGCGGTTGGCGCGTCTGCGTCAGCGGCGCTGGGGGCGGTGCCTGGCTCG
Source organism: Longimicrobiales bacterium (assembly GCA_035465395.1). Classification (GTDB taxonomy): domain Bacteria; phylum Gemmatimonadota; class Gemmatimonadetes; order Longimicrobiales; family RSA9; genus DATHRK01. The sequence continues at coordinate 1,660 of DATHRK010000037.1, forward strand.
GCGGGCACGCCGCTGCCCTCCTGCACGAACGCCGTGGCGAGCACGATCGGCAGGCCCACGATGAGCAGGAACAGGGCGAGGGGAGAGGCCCAGTCGGGCAGGCCCAGCGCACCCGCGAGGGTGTCGACCACCTGCAGCACGACCCACCCGCTCACCAAGTAGACCGCGAGGACCTGCCAGAGCGAGCGGCGATGGATCTCGCGGATGATCTGTCGGATGTGGGGCATGCACGCGCATGGGTCGGAGGATCGATGGGCCGCTCGCGCCGGAGAAAATCCACCACGGAGGCGGGTGGATCAAGCGGAGGCGGGCGGATCAAGCGGAGAGGCTCGACGTACAGTCCGTGCGCCGCGAAGGTCCACCCCCCCGGCCCACGCATCTTCGCCGGATCCCGTACACGACCGAGCGCGATGCCGCGCCCTGTCCGCACCCTATTGGCGGAGAAGCAATGTCCCCGGAACCGCGGTTCGTATCCGTGCGCTCGCTCGTGGCGAGCGTGCTCGTCGTCGCTTGCCTCTCCTGCTACGAAGCACCCGGCGAGGCGCCGGGCTCGGGGGATGACCCCGTCACCGCAGCGGTCGGCCCCGCACCCTACCTCTTCGCCTGGGCAGGTGACGCGGACGAGCGCGAGGGGGACGCGAACTTCCTGGCCGTCATCGACGTCGACACGGGCAGCGCTTCCTACGGCGACGTGGTCGCCACCGCGACGCTCGGGGAGGTGGGCGGCATGCCCCACCACGCAGAGCAGCGGATACCTGCGGACGGGCGCCCGGTGTTCGCCAACGCGTTCGCGGCGGGCCGCACCTGGACCTTCGACGTAAGCGATCCGCTGCACCCGCGCGCGGTCGTGGAGGTCGACTCCGTGCCCGGCTACCACCAGCCGCACAGCTTCGTGCGCCTGCCCGACGGCGACGTGCTCGCGACGATGCAGTTCGGCCCGGACAGCGTGGAGGGGCGCCCGGGCGGCCTGGCGCGCTTCTCCCCCGAGGGGCGCCTCGTCTCCATCACGAGCTCGGCCGACCCCGCGTTCGCGGGTCAGCCCATCCGCACCTACGCGCTCGACGCGTCGGCCGCGAGCGACCGGGTCGTGACGACCAGCTCGCCCATGGACGACGAGGTGACGGCGCACGTCGTCCAGGTCTGGAGCCTGTCGGACGGACGGCTCCTGCACACGCTCGCCGTCCCGCAGGGCGCGGAAGACACCCGCGGCGAGTACCCGTTCGAGGTCAAGTTCCTGGGCGACGGCTCGACGGCGCTGATGAGCACCTTCCACTGCGGCTTCTACCTGCTGACGGGGCTCGACGGAGATGAGCCGGCGATCGAGCGGGTGCTGGCGTTCGAGGCGGAGGACGACACCCGGTGCGGGGTGCCCGAGGTGATCGGCGACTACTGGCTGATGCCCGTCTCGCAGGCGGGCGACGTCGTCGTGCTGAACATCGCCGACCCGCGCCACCCGACCGTGGCCAGCCGCCTAGAGGGCGACTCCATTTTCAGGCCGCACTGGATCGCGGCGGACCCGGGCAGCGACCGCGTCGTGCTCACCAACCACCACGCCGACCACCCCGGGATCCGGCTGGCGACGTTCGACCAGGAGACGGGCACGCTGGCCTGGGACGACAGCCTCCGCGATCCCGAGACGGGAGAGCTCGGGGTCTCGTTCGGGCGGGAGGTGTGGCCGCACGGAGATGCTGGGGCAGCGCGGCCGCACGCGGTGATGTTCGGGGGAGGCGGGTAGGCGGCCTCAGCCGTCTCCTGCCTCTGACAGCTCCAGGTACCGGCAGAACGCGTTCGCCAGCCGCATCTGGTCGGGCGTGC
>DATHRK010000038.1:0-79856 GCA_035465395.1 Longimicrobiales bacterium
TAGATGAAGGAGTAGCGGTTGCCGCCGCCGCCGGTGAACTGGTTGCCTTCGGCCACCTCGAAGAACAGGCCGAGGCGGGTCGTGAAGCGCTCCGCCCAATCGAAGGCGTAGGTCGCCGAGCCGACGATGCGGTGACGCTGATTGAACTCCGCGAACGAAAGCTCGGGCCGGTTCGGATCGCCCCGCACCGGCTGGTTCTGCCACAGCACGCTCGCGATCTCGGTCGACTTCAGGTTGTTGCGGGCGTCGGTGAAGCTGTAGGCCACCATCCCGCTCAGGCCGAAGTCGAACGCCTTCCGCACTTGGCCGGTGAGGTTCAGGTTCCAGCCCTCGCTCGTGTTGTCGATGACGTAGATCCCCGCCCCCTCCCCGGGGAAGAGCTGGTTGAGCTCGTTGTTGTCGAAGCCGCCGAAGTACGGGCGACCGTCGGCGAGCGTGCGCACCGGCTCGATCAGGTCGGCGTTGCGCATGTAGATCGCGTTGATGTCGTTGCCGTAGATCACCTCGGCCGTGGCGATCCAGTCGTCACCCAGATTCCGGTCGATCCCGAAATCGGTCACCCACACCTGTGGCCATTCGAAGTCCGGATCCATCGCGTTCAGATCGAACGACTGCTGCAGGATCGACAGGCCGCGGTCCGGGTCGTCGTCCGTCACGATCTGCTCGACGTCCATGTTGGTCGGGGCCCACAGGTTCGGATTCGCGCCCGGGTTGGAGATCACGTTGCCCACCCACACGAACGGCACGCGGCCCGTGAAGATGCCGGTGCCGCCGCGGAGCTGGGTGGTGTTGTCCCCGCTCACGTCCCAGTTGAAGCCGAGCCGCGGCGACCACAGGGGACTCGTGCCCGGCAGCGAGGCCTGGTCGATCGTCTCCGGCTCGTCGTTCTCGTTGAGCGCCGTGAGCCCCGTGGAGTACGGGTTCGCCACCGGATCGGTGAAGTACATCGGCAGGTCGGCGCGCAGTCCGACGGTCAGCGTGAAGTCCTCGGTCGCCAGGAACTCGTCCTGCACGTAGAAGGAAAGCTGGCCGACCGAGATGTCCTCGCCCTTGAACGGGCCGGATCCGACGTAGCTGTTGAGGTCGATGAAGTCGGGGCTGTTCGGGTCGGTCTTCTCGAAGAACTCGTCCAGGCTGTCGAAGGTCGTGCCGCGCAGGAAGTCCAGCTCGTCTGGCAGGAAGAACGTCCCGTGCCGGAAGATGTTGAACGAGTTGAAGAAGCCGAACCACTCGAAGTTGCTGCCGACGGTGATGCTGTGGCGGCCGCGGAAGAACGTGACGTTGTCTGTGAGCTGCAGGACGTCCTGGTCGAGGATGTTGTGGATCGAGAAGGGCTCGTGCCCGACAGTCGTGTAGCCCACTCCTCCCTCGCCGATCTCCAACGTCGGGAAGTCCTCGCTGAACGGCACGCGGAAATCGCGGAAGCGGTTGTAGCTGGCGAAGAAGCGGTTGGCGACCCCGGTCCACCGGCTGTTCATCTCCAGCGCGAACGAGTTCAGCTCGTTGTTGATCTGGTAGCCCGAGTTGCGGAACGGCAGGGACGTGCTGTTCGGGCCGCGCCCCGCGTTATTGTAGCTCAGCACGAACGGGTGCGGCGGCAGATCCCGCTCGGCGTCCAGCCAGCTGTAGCGGAAGGTGAGGTTGTGGTTTTCGGCGATGTTCCAGTCGAGCTTGGCGAGGAGCTTGTTGTTGTTGGTCTCGTGGACATACCCCTCGTAGGGCCCGGTGTCGTAGCCGTAGACCTCCATCATCCGGTCGCTGATCTGGTCCATGACCGCGGCGTCGACGCGGGACTCACCGAACTCCACGGCGCCCCCCTCGTTCGCGACGAAGTTCGTTCCCGGGTCATCGCGGCGCTCGAGCTCGGCATTGATGAAGAAGAAGGCTTTATCGCGCGCGATGGGTCCGCCGATCGTGATGCCCGACTGGTTGAACGACAGGTCGGGATTGGCGATGACCGGATTGCCGCTGACGTCCGTCCCGATGAGGCTCTCGTTGCGCAGGAACGAGTAGACCGAGGCGCGGAACTCGTTGGTTCCGCTCTTGGTGACGGTGTTCACGTTCGCGCCGGTGAAGCCGCCCTGGCGGACATCGAACGGCGCCACCGAGACCTGCACCTGCTCGATCGCGTCGAACGGGATCGGCTCCGACCCGGTCTGTCCGCCCGGTGCCGGGTCGTCGAGCCCGTACGGGTTGTTGTAGTACGACCCGTCGAGCGAGATGTTGTTGTACAGCCAGTTCCGGCCGGCGAAGGCGAAGTTGCCGTCGTTGCGCGGATCGACGCGCAGGAGGTCCCGCGTGCTGCGGCGTACCGACGGCAGCTGCGTCACTTCCTGGAGGTCGAGGACGGTCTCCGCGCCGGTTCGGGTGGCGTCGAAGATTTCGCCGCGCTCCGCCTCCACGTCGATCCCCTCGATCGCGATGGCCTGGGTCTCCAGCGTGAAGTCGAGACGCTCCGTCTGCGCCAGCTGGAGGTACACGTCCGTGCGCTCGCCCGGCCGGTGCCCGATCATCTCCGCGGTGATCGTGTACGGTCCGCCGATACGCATGTTGGGGATCGAGAACGCGCCCCCCTGGCGCACGACCGTACTGTAGCGCGTGCCGCTCGGGACGTGTACGGCGGTCACCGTGGCGCCCTCCAGCGGTTGTCCTCCCTGGTCCACGACGAAGCCGGTCATCGCCGACGTCGTGACGCCTTGGGCGGCGGAGTCAGCCGGCGCCGCGCCCACCGCGGCTACGGCGAGCGTGCAGGCGAACATCACCGATCGAGTGCCTCGGTACATGTCGTTCTCCTCGCAAAGAGTGGACTGCGCCTCATGGGGCGGGGTCCGAACCCGCCGTCCGTTCCCGCCGTCGGGACAGGGCTGTTGAGGGAGCCGCTGTTCCGGCGGCGGGCGACATCAGAACCTGGCCCACAGATTACTGCGTTCCCCAGGCAACGCGCTATGCTGCTGCGCTCGCGACTCCAACCCGAGGCGGTGGATCGATGCCCCTGACCGACCGACAGATCGAGCTGTGCCAATCCCACGATTGGGATTTCTCCAATCTGGGGGCCCTGTTCCTCAACTGCACGCTGAAGCGCTCACCGCGGCGCTCGCATACGCGCGGCCTGATCGACGTCAGCGCCGAGATCATGCGGCGCAACGGCGTCGCCGTGGAGATCGTGCGGCCCGTCGACCACGACATCGCTTTCGGGGTTTACCCGGACATGACCGAGCACGGGTACGAGACGGACGCCTGGCCCGGTCTGCTGGAGCGCGTCCTCGCCGCCGACATCCTCGTCATCGGCTCGCCCATCTGGCTGGGCGAGAAGTCGTCGGTTTGCTCCAAGGTGATCGAGCGTCTGTACGCGGCGTCGAGTCAGCTCAACGAGGCGGGGCAGTACGCCTACTACGGCCGGACGGCGGGATGCCTGATCACGGGCAACGAGGACGGCGTGAAGCACTGCTCGATGGGGATTCTGTACGCGCTGCAGCACCTCGGGTACGTGATCCCGCCGCAGGCCGACGCCGGCTGGATCGGAGAGGCTGGACCCGGACCCTCCTACCTGGACGAGGGCTCCGGCGGGCCGGAGAACGACTTCACGAACCGCAATACGACCTTCATGACGTGGAATCTGCTGCACGTCGCGCGCATGCTGAAGGACCGGGGTGGCTTTCCGGCGCACGGGAACCAGCGCTCGCTCTGGGACGCGGGCTGCCGGTTCGACTTCGAGAACCCCGAGCACAGGTGAGCCGGAGCGAGGCTCGTCCGCGGGAGCCCCACGCCAGGCCGAGCGCGAGGAAGGCGGCGGAGATGGGTGCTGCGCGGGAGTTCATGGGGGCGTTGTTGGTCGGTCCGGATCCCAGCGGTATCGCGCCAGGTCGATGCGGCCCGCTTCGTCGAAGACTATCCCTTCCCGACGGAGAAGGTCGGCCTGGATCCGCTCGAACGCGGCGCCCGAGCGGCGTGCGCTGATCTCGCCGCGCGCGTTGACCACGCGGTGCCACGGGACCCCGGAGTCCGAAGCGAGCGCAGCGAGCGCGAACCCGATCTGCCGCGCGGCGCCCGGGCGGCCGGCGAGCGCGGCGACCTGGCCATAGGTCGCGACCCTGCCGGGCGGGATGCGCCGCACCGTCGCATACACCTCGCCCCAGCCCGTGCCGGCGCCCGGTGCGCGCGGAGAGGCGGGGTTGGCGCAGCCGCGACGCGCCCTCACGCGCGCTCCCGGAAACGGCGCAACACACCCCCCGGCGCGCGCGACACTTTGGCCTCTTCCGTATGCCGTGTTTCGGCTATTGTCAGCATGCCGTTCGTGAGACACCCTTCGCCAGCAGCGCGCGGCGTAGCCGCGGGCGGCACGTTCCCCTATCCGGAGCGACCATGGAGGCACCGCGATGTCCTACCCCGCTCCGGCAGGTCCGCCGCCGGGACCGCGCGGTCACCGACGAGGCCTGGATCGAGGACCTCCTCGAGTCCGCGGCTGTGGGGGTGCTGGCGGCGGCCGCCTCCGGCCAGCCCGAGGTCAACGCGAACCTTTTCGTGTACGATCGGCCCTCGCGTTGCATCTTCCTCCACACCGCCCGTGTCGGTCTCACACGGGCGATCGTGGAAGCGCACCCGCGCGTGGCGTTCACGGTCTTCCGACTGGGGCGCCTGCTGCCCGCCGCCACCGCGCTCGAGTTCAGCGCCGAGTTCGACTCGGTCGTCGCGGTCGGCACGTGCTCCGTCGTCGAGGACCGGGAGGAGGCGAAGAACGCGCTGGAGGCCCTCCTCGCCAAGTACGCTCCGCACCTCCTCATGGGAGAGGACTACCGCGAGCCGGTCCCGGCCGAGTTGAAGCGCACCACGGTTCTGCGGGTGCGGATCGATGCGTGGAGCGGCAAGCGCAAGGTCGCGGCTCCCGACTTCCCGGGTGCCTACCACTACGAAGGGGCAGCGGGACCCACGGCGCGCGACGGAGCTTGAATGCGAGCTACGCGGCCTCCGTCGACCGCGTCCGCGCGACGGCCCGGTGGCGCGCGCCCGAGATCCGGCGGGCGATAGCGGGCACGCGCGCGGCGAGCAGCAGCGCGACCAGACCGATGGCGATCAGCGGTCTCGGTTCGTCCCCGCGCACGTTCCAGAAGTAGTGCACCACCCCGAGCACGATCGCGACGTAGAACAGGCGGTGGAGCCGCACCCAGTTCCGGCCGAGGCGGCGGATCCAGCCCTTCGTGGACGTCACCGCGAGGGGGATCAGGAGGCAAAACGCCGCGAACCCGACCGTGATGAAGGGCCGTTCGGCGATGTCCTCCCAGATGTACTCCCAGGCGAAGAACTGATCGAGCACGACGTAGGTCAGGAAGTGCAGCGCGACGTAGAGGAAGCCGAACAGGCCCAGGATCCGGCGCCCTTTCACCAGCGCGTTGAACCCGGTCAGGCGCCGCAGCGGCGTGACCGCCAGAGCTGCGAGCAGGAGGACGATCGCCCAGCGACCGAAGTGCAGGATCAGCGCCTCGATCGGGTTGGCGCCCAGCCCTCTCGCCAGCCAGCGGGAGCCGAGCAAAGCCAGCGGCAGGAGGCCGACGAGCCAGGCGCCCGCACGCACGATCAGGTCGACGCGCCGGGCCGTCCGGGCCGGATCGCTCAGTACCACCTCCGCAGGTCCATCCCGGAGTACATCGGCGCGACCTGATTCGCGTAGCCGTTGAAGGCCAGCGTGGGACGCTTCCGGAACTCGCCTATGCGCCGCTCGCGCGCCTGGCTCCAGCGCGGGTGGTCGACCTCGGGATTGACGTTGGCGAAGAAGCCGTACTCTTCGGGCGCCATCGCCGACCACGTCGTGTACGGCATGTCCTCGACGAAGTCGATGCGCACGATCGACTTGATGCTCTTGAAGCCGTATTTCCACGGCACGACGAGGCGCAGCGGCGCGCCGTTCTGATTGGGCAGGTCGCGCCCGTACAGGCCGTCGGCCAGCAGCGTGAGCGGGTGCCGGGCCTCGTCCATGCGCAGACCCTCGCGGTACGGCCAATCGAGCAGCCCGGTGTTCTGATAGGGCATCTGGGACGGGCGGACGATCGTGGTGAAGGCGACGTACTTCGCCGCCGAGGTCGGCTCCGCGCGGTCGATGATCCGGCTGAGCGGGAAGCCGCGCCACGGGATCACCATCGACCACGCCTCGACGCAACGGAGCCGGTAGACGCGATCCTCCAGCGTGTGCGGCTTCAGGAAGTCCTCGAGCCCGTACGTGCCGGGCTTCGCGCAGTGGCCCCCGACCTCGATCGTCCAGGGCTTCGGCTCGAAATCCCCGGCGTTGCGGTAGGGGTCCTCCTTGCCCGGCCCGAACTCGTAGAAGTTGTTGTACTGCGTCACGTCCTCGTAGGGCGTCAGCTCGTCCTGACGCGGCGGCCGGGGCGCGGCGGCCGCAGCGACGCCTTGCGCTTCGGCGCCGAGCATGGCGGGAGCGATCGCTCCCACGATCCCGGCGCTGGCGGCACTCGCGATGAAGCGCCGGCGATCGAGGTACGCGGCCTCGGGCGTGATCTCGGACGACGGAATGTCGGCCGGCTTGCGTATCAGCATGCGAGCCTTCGAGAGAGGGCGGACATTGGACCCGTTTCCATGATACGTGATCGCGCGCCCGCGAGGTCCGTGCTCCATCTCCGCGGCCGTCGCCGGTGTCTCAACGGTGCGGACCCCGCCGTTACGTTGCGTGACGGTGAACATACCCGAGATCGGAGAACGCCCAGCCATGTCCCGAGGTTCCTCGCCCCGCAAGCCGGAGGTGCTGTCCGGACTCGGGGCGCTGGCGCTGATCGCATGCTTCGGCTGTGGAGACTCCGATCCCGTCCTGCCTCCGGAGAACACCGGCCTGACCTACGGAGGCGGCAGCTTCAGCCAGCAGATCAACGTGAACGGCTTCCCCCGCAACTACGTCGTGTACGTGCCCCCGACCGCCGTGCCGGAGACGCCGGCTCCGATCCTCTTCGTCTACCACGGCAATCAACAGACTCCGGAGAGCATCCGCGCGCAGAGCGCGCTCAACGAGGTCGCGGGAAGCGCCGGATACGTCGTCGTGTACCCCCTCGGCTACGAGCTGCGCTGGAAGGCCGTCGACGAGCTGGAGCCCCGCGCGCTGAGCGACATCGACTTCACGCTGGAAATGATCGAACGGATCGCCGACGACATCGTCATCGACCGCAGCCGGATCTACGCGACCGGGTTCTCCAACGGCGGGCAGTTCGTTCACCGTCTCGGGTGCGAGCTGTCGGCGACCTTCGCCGCGATCGCCCCGGTGGGTTCCACGTTCACGATCGCGGTGCGGGATCGGTGCTCGCAGGCGGAGCCCATGCCCGTCGCGATCTTCCTGGGGGACCAGGACGACCAGTTTCCGTGGGAGGGCTCGACGGTGGGGAGCGACGGCACCGTGGCGGCCCTCGCCAACCTGGAGTACTGGGCTGATGCGGCCGGATGCGGAGGGCCCGCGACCGTCACCGATCTGCCCGACCTGGACCCCTCCGACGGGACCACCGTGTCGCTCTACGAGTACACCGGCTGCCAGGACGGCGCCGAAGTGCTGATGTACCGCGTACGCGCGGGCGGTCACACGTGGCCGGGCTCGTCGTTCGGGGGAGGCGCGGTCGCCGGCCGGCAGACCAACGACATCTCGGCGAGCGACGAGATGCTGACCCTCTTCGAGGCGCACTCCCGGCCCTGATCCCCACGTCCCGACCAGCCTTGGCGTCGTCGGAATCGACCCATTACCTTGCTCGCCGACGTCGTTTTACCCCAGACGGATGATCCGTTGGTGCGGAAATACCGGGCCTGGTCATCGTCTCATGAATTGCCAGGAGGAACTGGTATGCGCTCCACCGGAACTGTGAAGTGGTTCAACGATGAAAAGGGGTACGGTTTCATCACGCCGGAGGACGGCGGCAAGGACTGCTTCGTTCACCACTCCGCCATTCAGGGCACGGGCTTCAAGTCGCTCAACGAAGGGGAGCGCGTGGAGTTCGACATGGTGGAGGGCGAGAAGGGGCCGTCCGCGCAGAACGTCGCCCGCATGGGTTGAGTGGTCCGGTGACATGTGACGAGGGGCCGCTTCGGTGACCACCGGTGCGGCCCCTCCTACATCCGGCCCCGTCCATCGGCTGGGCCGCGCGAGCCTGCTGGCCGGGCTCCTCCCGCTGCTGGCCGTGCTGCTCCTTCCCCCACCGGCGGACATGGGACTCGAGGCCTGGCGCACGCTCGGGGTCGCCGGACTGATGGCGGTCTGGTGGGTGACCGAGGCGCTGCCCCTTCCCGCCACGGCGCTCCTTCCCCTGGTTCTCTTCCCGCCCCTCGGCCTCGCCTCCATCGGGGACACCGCGAGCCCCTACGCGAACCCCGTGATCTTCCTCTTTCTGGGCGGCTTCGTGCTCGCCGCGGCGCTGACACGCAGCGGCCTCCAGCGCCGCATCGCGCTGGCGATCGTGGCGATGGTCGGGTCCGGCCCGGGCGGGCTCCTGGCGGGCTTCATGGTCGCGACCGCGTTCCTGAGCATGTGGGTGAGCAACACCGCGACGACGCTCATGATGCTGCCGATAGCGCTTTCCGTTGTCGCGCTGGGGCGGGCCGGCGTCGCGGGAGTCGGGCCGGGGAGTGCGCCCCACGCGGACGCCGGGGGCGCCGGCGACGGACCGCGGGACGCCGCGACCGCGGAGGCCAGCGCTCCCGACCCGTCCGCGTTCGCGACCGTCCTTCTGCTCGGCATAGCGTACGCCGCCAGCATCGGCGGCATGGCCACGCTGATCGGCACCCCACCCAACGCGCTTCTCGCGGGGTTCCTCGACCAGACCTACGACATCCGCCTGGGCTTCCTCGAATGGTCCATGATCGGCCTTCCGGTGAGCGCCGTGGGGCTGGCCGTCGCGTGGCTCGTGCTCGCGCGGCGCGTCGACGACGCGCCGCCCAGCCTCGACGCGCTGTCCCAGTCGCGCGCCGCCCTGGGCCACTGGCGGGACCCCGAGCGCGCGGTCGCCGTGGTCACCGCGGCGACCGCCGCGGCCTGGGTCTGCCGGCCGCTTCTCGAGCGGTGGATCCCCGGCCTGAGCGACGCCGGCATCGCCATGACCGCTTCGCTCGTGCTGTTCGTCGCCTCGGCGGCGCGGCCGTCGCGGGAGGCCCTGCTGACGTGGGACGACGTGGAGGGCCTGCCGTGGGGCGTGCTGCTGCTCATCGGCGGCGGCCTGTCGCTGGCCTCGGTGATCCAGGAGAGCGGGCTCGCCGGCTGGATCGGCGGCGCCCTGGGCGCCGTCTCCCCGTGGCCCACGCTGCTGGTGGTCGCGGCCGTCGCGGCCACGATCGTCGTGCTGACCGAGCTCGCGAGCAACACCGCGACCGCGGCGACCTTCCTTCCGGTCGGCGCGGCCGTCGGGATCAGCGCGGGCCTGGGCCCGTTCTCGCTCGCCGCGGCCGTAGCGCTTTCGGCGAGCGCCGCCTTCATGATGCCCGTCGCCACGGCGCCCAACGCCGTCGTCTACGGAAGCGGCCTCGTGCCGATTCGAGCCATGGTGCGGGCGGGCGTGTGGCTGAATCTGGCGTTCATCGTCCTGGTGACGGTGGCGGTGAGGTTGCTGGCCCCGCTGGTGGCGGGAGGGTAAACGGCCGAGGGGCGGGCGGGGTAGGCGAATACGAGGGGCGGGACGGTGGAGGGGCGGGCAGCCGGCGCGCGGGCGTGCGCGCCGGCAGTGCCGCCCTGCGGTCCTACTCGGAGGCGAGCGGCTCGACGCTCAGCGACTCCACATGGACGTCGAGGCGGTGGTTGATCCGCAGGCCGACGACCCCGTCCAGCCGGGCGTACTCCGGCCGCGGCACGCGCTGGACCTCCTGCCCGTTGATCAGGAAGGCCATCTCCTCGGCCGTCACCTCGACCGCCAGCACGTTGGCGACCGAGCCCTCTTCGGACCCCGGCATCACCGCGGCGCTCTCTGTCCACGGGACGATCGTGTGGGTCTCATCGCCCGCACGGTGCTTGACGATGTAGCGGCCGTCCTGGCGAATCAGGAAGTACAGGTAGTCCTGGCCGGGCGCGTCCAGGTCGGACCCGCCGACGATGATCCCGAACCCCTCCGGATGGGCCGAGGGCTGCATCAGGTGGATCTTCGCCTCTGCGCGGTACGCGCCGCTCGCCTCGTACTCGGGCGACCAGAGGATCGTCGCCGGCCCCGTGGTGACGTGCCAACCCGGTTCCATGGTCCGAAAGCTGACGTCGGCGGCGTGGTCCTGCGCGCGGTCGAGCCTGATCTGCCAGCCGTCGGGCAGCTCGACGTGCGCCTCGTGGGCGGCGTGGGCGTGATCGTCGTCGTGGTCCTCCTGGGCGGAGGCCGGGGCCGCGACGAGGAAGGTAGCGGCGAGCGCAAAGCGGGCGAATCTGAGCATCGGGAGACTCCGCATCGGGCCTTCGGGGGAGGCGCTTGTCTTCAGTCGACCGCCCAAACTCGCGCAAGGCGGCGAGCGACGCCAGATCCCGCCCCGGGGCGGTGCCTGGACCCCCCGTCGGGCGCCGCAGGCACGCCCTCACGGCGCGACCTGTGGGCGAACGGGAGGCCGTCTACGCTTCGTCGCGGCCGCGCTGCTCCTGGGCCGGGGCCGGAGCCGGCACGCGTCGCCGGCGACCTCCGGCGCGCCCGCCGGGTCGGAGCCGTCGCCGACACGGGCCGCGGCGAGGCCGACCGCCCTGCGGGTGTGGCACGGCCTGCTCGCACTGTACGTCCTGGCCGGACCGGTGGGGATCTTCCTTCACCTGAAAGGCAATAAGGAGTTCGAGCTGGAGCTGAACGCCGGCCTGCGCGGCTTCGCGCTCTGGCGCGACACGCTGATGGGCGCCACGCCCGCGCTGGCCCCGGGCGCCATGACGCTTCTCGGCGTGATCGGTTGGCTCGCCACGCGGCGGGGCCCGGCCTCGGGCTGATTCCGGCTCTTTCGCGCTGGCGGCGCGTCAGAGGCGCATCGCGGCGGCGACCCGGCCCAGTCGCAGCACCGCCTCGCTCAGCTGCTCGTCGGACAGGTAGGGCGCCGGGCCCAGGCGGATCACGTCGCCCCTGGCGTCGGTCCACACGCCCTCCTCCCGCAGCGCGTCCGACAGCTCGCCCGCGCGTGGGGTGCGCAGCGCGAGGAAGCCCGCCAGCTCCTCCATGGCGGGGGTCTGTGGATCGCGCGGCAGGCTGAGCCGGCCGGCCAGGTCGCCCGCCGCGCAGAGCCGCGCCAGCAGCCCGACCTGGTGCCTGCTCACCTCGCGCAGCAGCGCCGGGGTGAGGCCGGTCTCTTCGAAGAAGTCGAAGACGCTGGCGGCCCGGTAGTGGGCGGTCGGATCGAACGTCCCACCGGCCCACGCCCCGGGCCCCGGTGCGTAGGCGACGCGACCCGGCTCCCTGGCGTCCGCCCGCGCCTCGAACTCCGCGAACCAGCCGGTGATCGCCGGGCGGCCCTCGAACCCGGGCGGCACGCGCAGGAAGGCGTTGCCCTCGCCCAACTGACAGTACTTGTAGCCGCCGCCGGTGATGAACGCGCCCTCGAGCCCCGCCGGTTCGAAGGGCACGACGTTCAGGTGGTGGTAGGCGTCGACCAGCAGAGCCGCCCCGACGGCGCCACACGCGTCGGCCACCGCCGGCAGGTGCGGGACGATCTCTGCGCTGGCGAAGAGCACCGAGGACACCATCACGCACGACGTGCGGTCGTCCACGGCGGCGGCCAGGCGCTCCGCGAGCGTTGCAACCGGCGCGGCCGGGATCTTGGCGACCTGCAGTCCCTCCTCGGCGAAGCGGTCCAACTGGCGCCGAATGCTGTGGAACTCGCCGTCGGTCGTGACCACCCGGGGTCGCCCGCGAAGATCCAGCGCGGACAGCAGCCGCACCACGAGCTCGTGCGTGCTGGCCGCGAGCGCGATGTCGCCGTCCACGTCGCCCAGCAGGCGTCGGTAGCCGGCGCGCACGCGGTCGGCGACGCGCATCACCTCGCCCCACTTGTCGTCGACGTGCTCGGCCGCGTCGAGCCACGCCCGCTGCTGCCCCTCGAAGGCGACGTCGGGCCAGGCCTGGTGGGAGTGGCCGGTCAGGAGCAGGCGCTCGGCCACCCGAAAGCGGCCGTAGTGCGGGGCGAGTGCGTTGGGCGAAGCGTACAGGTCCTCGGGACGCACGCCGGCTGCGGAGGCGGAGGCGGAGGCGGACGGCATCAGAGGCGGGACCGGATCGCCCACAGGTCGGGAAAGGCCGGACGGAAGAGCGTGGTCTTCAGGTACTCCGCGCCCTCCGAGCCTCCTGTCCCGTGCTTCGTGCCGATCGTGCGCTCCACCATTTTCACATGCCGGTAGCGCCACTCCTGCATGCCCTCGTCCAGGTCCACCAGGCGTTCGCACAGATCGGCGTTGCCAGGGTCGTTGCGGTAGACCTCGATGAGCACGTCCTGTACGCTCGGGGATGGCTCGATCGCACTCGTGTGATCGCGCTCCAGTTGGTCGTCGGGCACGGCGTACCCCTCGCCCGCCAGGTAGCGCAGGAACGCGTCCCACAGGGTCGGCTCGCCGAAGCGCCGATCGAGGGCGTCCCTGCCCGGTCCTTCGGGGGTGCGCGCCACGGCTCTGGGATCCTTGACCCCGAGCTCGAACTCGAGCTCGCGGAACTGGTGCGACTGGAAGCCGCTGCCCTTCTCCAGCCGCTCCCGGAAGGTGAGGAACTCGAGCGGCGTCATGGTCTCCAGGATGTCGAGCTGAGCGACGAGCACCTTCAGGATCGTCAGGACGCGCTTGAACGTGTGCTGCACCCTCGGCAGGTCGCCCTCGCCCAGCAGGCGCTTCACGTAGTCGAGCTCGTGCTTCATCTGCTTGAACCACAGCTCGTAGACCTGGTGGATGACGATGAAGAGCATCTCGTCGTGCTCGGGGCCTTCCGAGCGCGGCTGCTGCAGCGCGAGCAGCTCCGGGATGCGGAGATAGTTGGCGTAGGTCACGGCCTCGGGTGCGGTCACGGGGTGTCCTCTCCCAGGTGCGCGCGAAGGTCTTCCAGCCACGCCCGCATGGTGGCGTCGTGGCCCATGACGAAGCGGGACACGAAGCGGAAGACGGGGTTGTAGACCGACCCGTCCTCGGTGAGGGTGATACGGGTGCCCGCCCCCTCCGATTCGATCTCGTACGTCCACGTCCCGCCGAAGGGCAAGTCCCCGTCCAGGATACGTACCAGCCAGAGCCGTCCCGGGGCGCTTTCCTCGACGCCCATGCTCATGGTGTTCGCGCCGACCTCGCGCCATGCGAGACGGCCGTCGCGCGCGGGGAGGATCTCCACGCTCCGCACGCCCCGTCGCCAGCGCGGATAGGCCTCGACGTCGGTCATCGCCGCCCACACCCGTTCCGGGGCGGCGGGGAGGACCTCCTCGACCGTCGCGACGTGGTCCTGCGGCAGCAGATAGCCGACGAGAATCATCAGCAGCACGAGTCCGATCAGCGCGGCCAGCGTACGGAATACCCATTTCATCGGCGCCTCACTCTGCGTCGTCCCGGAACCCCAACCGCGGCGTGTACCTCTGCACCGACTTGTAGGGGTCCGGCCATTCCAGATCCCAGCCCAGCGTGTACGCCGCGTGGCGCGTCCAGTACGGATCCCACAGGTGTGCGCGCGCCAGCAGGCACAGATCGGCGCGGCCGGCGGCGAGGATGGTGTTGACGTCCATGAAGGACGAGATGTTGCCCACGGCCATGGTGTGGATCCCCACTTCGTGCCGGATCCGGTCGCTGAAGGGCGTCTGGAACAGGCGGCCGTACACCGGCTCCTGGTCGACCACGGTCTGCCCGGCCGAGACGTCCACGATGTCGCAACCGGCGCCCGCGAGCAGCCGGGCCACTTCGACGGCGTCGTCGGGCTCCATGCCGCCCGGCTTCCAGTCGACGGCGCTGATCCGCGCCGACATCGGGCGCTCCCCGGGCCAGGCCGCGCGGCACGCCTCGAAGACCTCGAGCGGGAAGCGCATGCGTCCGGCGAGGTCCCCGCCGTAGGCGTCGGTGCGCTCGTTCGTCAGCGGCGAGATGAACGCGGCCAGGAGGTAGCCGTGCGCCATGTGGACCTCGAGCAGGTCGAACCCGGCGGCCGCGGCCCGCTCCGTCGCGGCGACGTAGTCGGCGATCGCCTCCCGCATGTCCGCGCGGCTCATCTCCCGCGGCACCTGGTTGCGGGGCGTGTAAGGCAGGGGCGACGCCGACACCAGCGGCCACGCGCCCTCCTCCAGGGGGGCCTGCTCGCCGCCGTCCCAGAGCGCGCGGGTCGCGCCCTTGCGGCCCGCGTGGCCGAGCTGGATGCCCACCTTGGCGTCGCTGTTGCCGTGGATGAAGTCGACGATGCGGCCCCAGGCGTCGGCGTGCTCGTCACGATAGAGACCTGCACACCACGGCGAGATGCGCGCGTCGCGGCTCACGTCGGTCATCTCCGCCATGACCAACCCGGCGCCCCCGATAGCGCGGCTTCCCAGGTGCTGCAGGTGCCAGTCTCCGACCGTGCCATCGGCGGCCACGTACTGGCACATGGGCGATACCACGACACGGTTGGGCAGGACGAGATCGCGGAGGCGGAAGGGCGTGAACATGGGCGGGGGCGTCCCGGCGGGGCGGGCCGCGTCCTTCGGCGCCGAGCGTTCCGCTTCCCCCACCTGCCGATCCGCCTGCGCGGCGAACCAGCGGTCGACCTCCGCGAGGAAGGCCGGGTCGCG
This sequence comes from Longimicrobiales bacterium, assembly GCA_035465395.1. Lineage (GTDB taxonomy): Bacteria > Gemmatimonadota > Gemmatimonadetes > Longimicrobiales > RSA9 > DATHRK01. The sequence continues at coordinate 14,695 of DATHRK010000038.1, forward strand.
CACGCGCAGATCCTCGTGCGTGATCCGGAGCGAGCGCGTGAGGAGCGAGAAGGCGAACTGCACCGGCGCGAGATCCATGTAGCGCTCGGTGTCCTCGAACCACTGGAGGCTCGCCTGCGCGGCGCGCTGGAGGCTCTCCACCTGGGGGCGGCGATCGGCCTCGTAGGCCTCCAGGGCGTCCTCGAGGGAGGCGTCGCCGCGCTGCGTCAGCACCCGGGCCAGTGCGATCGCGTCCAGCATCGCCATGCGCGTCCCCGAGCCCACCGAGAAGTGCGCGGTGTGCGCGGCGTCGCCGATCAGGACGTTGTTGCCGACCGACCATCGCGCCGTCCGCACCGTCGGAAACTGCCTCCAGATCGACCGATTGCGAATCAGTTCGTGGCCTCCGAGCTCTTCGGCGAAGAGGTCGGCGAGGAAGTCGACCGTCCCCTCTTCGTCGACTTCGTGCATGCCCGCCGCACGCCAGGTGTCCTCGCGCGCCTCGACGATGAACGTCGACAGACCGGGCTCGTACTGGTACGCGTGCACCCGCCAGAGGCCGTGGGCGTCCTTACGAAAGTAGAAGGTGAACGCGGGGAACGGCCGGTTCGTCCCCAGCCAGACGAATCGGTTGGGCCGGACGTCCACCTCCGTGCCGAAGTCGAGGCCTGCATGATCCCGCACGAAGCTGTTCACGCCGTCGGCGCCGACGACCAGATCCGCGTCGCGCAGCTCGTCCAGCCCGGTGACCTCGTGCTCGAATTGCATCGTGACGCCCAGCTCGGCCGCGCGACCCTGGAGCACGGTGAGCAGGGTCTGGCGCGACATCCCGCTGAAGCCGTGCCCGGTGGACCGCAGCAGCTCCCCGCGATAGTGCACGTCGATGTCGTCCCAGCGCACGAAGTGGTCGGTAACCAGACGGTAGGTGTCGGCGTCCGCGGTCTCGACCTCGGCGATGGTGGCGTCGCTGAAGACCACGCCGAAGCCGAAGGTGTCGTCCGCGCGGTTGCGCTCGAGAACGCGGATGTCGTGGCCCGGGTCGGCCTGTTTCAGCAGGATGGCGAGGTACAGACCCGCAGGGCCGCCGCCGACGATCGCGATGGTCACGAAGCCGGTCGCTCCTCCGCGTCCTTCAGCAGGGCGTCCGCGACGATCAGCCTCTGGATGTCCGTGGTGCCCTCGTAGATCCGGAGCGCGCGCACGGCGCGGTACAGCCTTTCGACCGGATGGTCGGCCAGGACCCCGATCCCGCCCACGATCTGGACGGCGTCGTCGACGATGCGCTGGGCGGCCTCGGTCGCGAACGCCTTGGCCGCCGCCGCCGGGACGGTGATGCGCTCCGCGCCGCGGTCGGCCTCCCAGGCCGCGCGGTAGACCAGCAGGCGCGCCGCCTCCAGGGCGATCGCCATCCGCCCGAGCTTCGCCTTCACGAGCTGGAACTCCGCCAGCGGGCGTCCGAACTGTCGGCGATCCAGCGCGTGCGCGGCGGCCTCGTCCAGCGCGCGGCGCGCCATCCCGCACGCGGCCGCTCCCACCGTCGGCCGCAAGCGATCCAGCGTCGCCATGCCCAGCATGAAGCCGCGGTTCTCCTCGCCGAGGAGCGCGTCGGCGGGCACGCGGCAGTCGCGGAGCTCGATCCGGCCGAGGGGATGGCGCGCCGACATCTCCTGCGGGCCGGCGTACGTCAGCCCTGGCGCGTCGGCCGGCACGAGGAAGCAACTGATGCCTCGACTGCCCGCCTCCGGCGACGTGGCCGCGAAGACCGCGTAGAAGTCCGCGATGCCGGCGTTCGAGATCAGGTGCTTGGCGCCGTCGAGCACCCAGCCGTCGCCTTTACGGACCGCCCGGCTCTCCATCGCCGCGACGTCGGAGCCGGCGGCCGGCTCGGTCATCGCGAAGGCGCCCAGCGCCCGCCCCTCCGCCACCGGCTCGCTCCAGGCGCGCCGCTGGTCCTCGCTGCCGGCGCGCAGGACGGGCGTCAGCCCGAGCGCCTGCAGCGCCCACACGCCGTCGGCCAGCGGCGACCCCCATGCGACGGCCTCGCGCGCCAGGCAGGCCGCGCGCAGATCGCCCTCGAGGATCGGCGCGAACAGGCCGGCGGATCCCATGGCCAGCGCCAGCGCGCGCGCCTCCGCCCGCGCGTCCGAGTCGGTCGCCGGCTCGGGGCGGTCCTTCAGCTCTTCCGCCGCGAAGGCCGACGCGGCCTGCGCGAAGCTTGGGTGATGGGGCTCGAGGAAGACGCGGATCGGGTCCGTGTCGACCGCACTCACGCGAGGAACTCCGGGGGCCTCTTCGCCACGAAGGCGTCGTAGGCCTCGCGGAAATCGGGATGCAGCATCAGCGCCGCCTGGATCTGCGCTTCCGCTTCGAGCGCCGCCTCCAGGTCCATGTGCGCCTCGCGGTTGAGCGCGTCCTTGGTGATCTCCAGCGCGAAGGCCGGGCCCCGCGCCAGCGTCCGCGCCAGCTCGCGCCCAGCGGCGAGCGCCTCGCCGTCCTCGACGACCCGGTTGTAGAGCCCGATGCGATGCGCCTCGCGGGCGTCGATGAACTCCCCCGTCATGAGGAGCTCGGTGGCCTTGGCGAGCCCGACGATCCGCGGCAGCATCCACGCCGCTCCCATGTCCGCGCCGGAGAGGCCCACGCGCGTGAACAGGTAGGCGATCTTCGCCGACTCGGCCGCGACGCGCACGTCGCAGGCCGTCGCGATCACGGCGCCGGCGCCCGCGACGGTGCCGTTCAGCGCGGCGATGACGGGCCGGCGACACCGGCGAATCGCGCGCACCAGGTCGCAGGTCATGCGCGTGAACTCGAGCAGACCCCGGAAGTCGCGCTCGAACAGCGCGCCGATGATGTCCTCCACGTCGCCGCCCGAGCAGAAGGCGCGCCCCGAACCGGTGATGACCACCGCTCGGATGCCCTCCTCGCGGTCCAGGGCGTAGAACGTGTCGCGCAGCTCGTCGTAGACCTCGAACGTGAGCGCGTTGAGGCGATCCGGCCGCGCCAGCGTGATCGTGGCGACGCCGGCCTCGACGTCCGGGTCGTACTCGAAGGATGTTGGCTCGATCATTTCCAGATCATCGCGGTGGCTTCGATCTCCAAGAGGGCGCCTTCGTCGACGAGCTCGGTCACGGCGACGAGCGCCATTGCGGGGTAATGGTCGCCCATGCGGTCGCGCCAGACGCCGCCGAGCTCACGCCGAGCGGCACGATAGGCCCCCATGTCGGTGACGAAGACGGTCATCCCACCCACGCTCTCGGGAGCCCCGCCGGCGGCCCGCACCACGGCGAGCACGCGATCCAGCGCGACGCCGAACTGCTCCGCGAGGCCGCCGCCGACCACGGACCCATCCGGCCCCGTCGCGGTCTGGCCCGCGACGAACAGCATGCGGCCGCCCTGATCGGCCAGGAGGCCGTGGCTGAACCCGGAGGGCGCCCCCAGCTCCGCGGGCGCGATGCGCCGGTAGCGAGTCACGGGGTCCCCGTCACCGGCGCAGCCCGCCGCCGTCGAGCACCAGCGCCTCGCCGGTGATGCCGCGCGCGTCCTCGGAGCACAGGAACGCGACCGCCGCCGCGACTTCGTCCGCCCCGAGGAGCCTCCCCTGTGGCGAATGTTCCAGTATGGCCGCTCGGGCTTCCTCCTCGGTGCGGCCGGTCCTGGCTACGATGCGCTCGATCGAGGCGCTCGTCATGTCGGTGTCCACGTATCCGGGACAGACCGCGTTGACGGTGACGCCGCTCGCCGCGACCTCGGCCGCGACCGCGCGGACGAACCCGACGGCGGCGTGCTTGGCCGCTGCGTACGCGGCGACGTAGGGGGCGCCCGTGAGCCCGGCGACCGAGGCGACCGCGACTACGCGACCCCGACCCCGCTGCACCATGCCCGGCAGGAAGGCTCGGGTGCACAAGAAGGGGCCCGTCGCGTTGACCGCGAGGGTATCCGTCCACTCCTGCAGGCTCAGGCGGTGGAGGGGCTGCGCGAAGGCGGCTCCGGCGTTGTTGACGAGGATGTCGACGGCGCCCAGGCGCTCCTCCGCAGCGGCCGCGAGGCGGGCGACGGCGGCCTCGTCGGTGACGTCGCACGGGACCGCGTGGGCCTCGGCACCGCGTTCGCGCAGCGCGGCGGCGGTCGCCTCGATCTCATCGGCCGAACGCGCCGCGACGAGCACGGCGGCGCCCCGCTCGACCAGCGCCTCGGCCACCGCGCGGCCGATGCCCCGGCCGCCGCCGGTGATGACCGCCGTCGTCCCCGCCAGGCGCGGGCGTCCACCGCTCACGTCAGAGCCTCGTCGATCGCTTCGGCCAGCATGTCCCCCAGGATCTCGATGGTTCGCCTGCCCTCCTCGGCGGAGGCATCGCTCGGCCAGCCAAAATAGGCCCGCGGTCCGCCCGCCGCCTCGAAGGTCGTGTGACCTTCCTCGATCGCGTCCACGAGCGACGCCGGGTTCGGCGGCAGGGAGCCGGCGATGGACGCGCGCACGAGGTCCGGCCGCGCGGCCATCACGATCGAGCCCTCGTAGCGGCCCGCGTGGCACGCTCCGCTCCGGAACTCCTCGGTAAGCCGATCGGCGAGGCGTCGGCGCGTGACGTCGGGGAAGGCGACGGAGATCCTGCCCGCCGCTACGATCGTCGCCGTCGCGTTCCTCAAGCAGGCGACGTGCGCGGGGTCCAGATGCGCGTTGGCGATCGCCATGGCGGCCGCGCCCGCGTCCGCGACCGCCTCGGCGACGCTCTCGACCACCTCACGCACCGCATCGGCAGGCACCGAGACCGTCCCCGCGAACCCCGCCGCGAACGGCGCCGGCGTGTAGCTCAGCGTGGGCAACAGGACGACGCTCGCCCTGCTTCGCGCCAACCGCCCCGCCCCGGCCTCGGCCATGGCCTCGGCAATGATGCAGTCGGTGGCCAGCGGCAGGTGCGGACCGTGCGCCTCGATCGCCCCGATCGGCAGGACGGCGATCCAGGGCGGGGCCAGCTCCCTGACCTCTCCCCAGGTCATATCGGCGAGCCGAAGGGGCTCGCGGCTGTGTGTCGTCGGCGTCAAGGAGTCCGGCTCCTGCGGGCTGGGTAGACGTGCCGGGCGCGCCGCAATACTCCGGCCTCCGGTCGACGAGCCGCAACCTCGGCTCGACCCGTGTCCCCTCTGGAGGTGGGTCGGGGGACGATTGACCCGAGCCGAAGCACTGATCTACTCTTGGCGGCGCCAGCACGGTGTTTGCCTGGCCGCACGGACCACGCCGCCAGGCCAGGCGCTCGCACCTTCCCCGACCCGCGACGCGATCCGCATGTCCTACCGCCCCCCGGACGATCTGAACATCGCCTGCTACTTCCTGGACGATCGGATTCGCGACGGTTTCGGTGAGCGCGTCGCTCTGCGCACCGACGACGGCACGCTCTCCTACGCGGACGTGCGTGCGCGGTCCTGCCGATTCGCCAGCGTCCTGCGCGACGCCGGAGTCCGGCCGGAGGAGCGCGTCATCGTGTCGATGCCCGACCGACCCGACTTCGTCGCCGCCGTATTCGGCATCCTCAGGCTGGGAGCGGTCGTCGTGATGGTGAACCCCGACCTGGAACCCGAAGGCCTGCGGCGCCTGTGCGCGTATACCCGCGCGCGCGCCGCCGTCGTGGGCGGCCCGGTCGCAGGCACGTTTGCCGAGCTGGCCACATCGACCGGGATCACCGTACTGGACGTGGACGAAGGCTCGCTCCGCGACGCGCTCGCGGCCGCGGGAGCTGCGTGCGAGGCTTTCCCGTCGCACCGCGACGACCCCGCGATCTGGCTATTCAGCGGAGGAACGACCGGCAGGCCCAAGGCGGTCGTGCAATCGCACGGGAGCTTCGCCAACACCACCGAGCTCTACGCCAAGGGGGTGCTCGGGGTGGGCCCGGACGACATCACGATCTCGGTGCCCAAGCTGTACTTCGGCTACGCGCTCGGATCGAACCTGTTCTTCCCGTTCTCGGTCGGGGGTTCGGCCGTGCTCTTCGAAGAGCGCTGCACGGCCGAGGCGCTTTTCGAGCGCATCCAGCGCCACCGCCCGACGATCCTCGTGAACGTGCCGACGATGGTGAACCGCATGGTGTCCGACCCCTGCGCCTCCGACCGCGACCTGTCCTGCCTCCGTCTGGCCACGTCGGCCGGCGAGGCCCTCCCGCCGGAGCTCCACCGGCGCTGGGACGAGACCTTCGGGGTCGAGCTGCTGGACGGGCTCGGCACGGCGGAAATGTGGCACATCTTCCTTTCCAATCGGCCCGGCGACGTACGGCCCGGTACGCTCGGCAAGCCGGTCCCGGGCTTCCACGTGGAGCTTCGCGACGAGAACGGGGAGCCGGTCCCCGACGGAACCCCGGGGCGCCTCTGGGTCCGCGGCGATTCGCGGGCCGCCGGGTACTGGCAGGAGCCCGAGAAGAGCCGTGAGGCCTTTCGAGGCGGCTGGTACGTCTCGGGAGACATGCTGACCCGTGACGCGGACGGCTACTACGCTTACTGCGGGCGCGCCGACGACATGCTCAAGGTGAGCGGGAAGTGGCTGTCGCCTGGCGAGCTCGAGGACTGCCTGCTGCGCCATCCGGCCGTGAAGGAGGTGGCGGTGGTGGGCGTGCCCGATGCAGGGGGCCTGGTCAAGCCCATCGCCTTCGTCGTCCTCGCCGACGGGGCGGACGACGACGACCTGGCCGGTGAGCTTCAGGATTTCGCGCGCAGCCGGCTCCAGCCCTACAAGTATCCGCGCGAGGTGAGGTTCGTGTCGGACCTGCCGCGCACCCACCTGGGCAAGGTGGACCGCGGCTCGCTGTCACGGCTCGGGCTCGGTTCTCCGACGCCAGGATCGCGAGGGAGCTAGGCCTCCGCCGGCGGCTCCACGAGAGGCAGGTACACGCGGATCGCGGTGCCCTTCTCCTCTCCCGGCGTCACCTCGATGCAGCCGCACGCGTCCTCGACGACCTGCCGCACGTACGTCAGCCCGAGTCCCGCGTGTTCGGGTTTGGAGGAGTATCCCGCGCGGAAGATCTTGTCCACGGTGTCCGGATCGAGCCCGCATCCCTCGTCGACGACGGTGAGCGTGGCATAGTTGCCGTGCCCTATCGGACCCAACGGGCCTGGACGCTCCTCGAGCACCGCGTGCAGATCGACCTCGACCAGGACCGACCCCTCGCCCTCGTCGAGCGACTCGGCGGCGTTCCGGATGAGGTTGCCGACGAGTCGGCGCACGAGCACCGGGTCCGCCTCGATCCAGGGATCGTAGTTCACCGAGAGGACCAGCCGGTCGGTGGGCATGCGGCGCAGGTCGCGGTGGAAGTAGGCGACTTCCTCACGCGCCAGCTCCGCCAGCGAAAACCGCGTCCTCTTCTGGGTGTTCCACGAACTGAAGACGACGCCGACGATGCGGTCGAACGCATCGTCCATGGATTCATCGTGGTCGGAGAATTCGGCGAAGACGTCCCTGGTGTTCTCCAGCCGGATCCGGACCTCGTCGGGAGAGCTGCCCTGCTCGAGCGCGGCCACCGCCGCGAGGAACTCTTCGGCGAGCCGCGAGCGGAGGACATCCTTGGCCTCCCTGCTGCCGCTGTAGCGCTGCAGGTGGTGGCGGATATCGTGCATCTTCATCCGCGCGTCGAGGCTGATGCTGGCTGCGATGTCCGCCAACGCGGTTCCTCTACAGTCGGTCGATCGGCCGCCTGGGGGTGGGCATGGTAGCGAACGGCACCCGCGACGCACCAGTACCGCGGTGCGGGCCTTCCGGAACGGGCGAGCCCGTGCCATCGTTTCGTCGGTAGATCAGGCTCGTTACCCTCTGCCGATCGGGCAGAGGCGCCCCAACGGGAGAGATCGATGCGAAGGCTTCACTTGGCAGGCCTCGTCCTAACGGCGGGCTTGACCGCCTCACCAGCATTCGCGCAGGAGGAAGGGGGGCTGCCCCCGCCTCTGGAGATCGGCGCGGAGGCGCCGGACTTCGAGCTTCCGGGGGCGACCCGCTGGGGGCCGCTGGCGACACCGGCGCGACTGAGCGACTACCGGGGCAAGACCGTCGTGCTCGCGTTCTTCTTCCGGGCCCGCACCAAGGGCTGAACGATCCAAATGCACGCGTACCGTGATCAGTACGCGCAGATCTTCAACGGTGGTCGGAACGTGGTGCTGATCGCCATCAGCGCCGACTCGCAGGAGGACCTGGTGAGCTGGGCGCGGGACGACGAGTTCCCGTTCCTGTTGGCGAGCGACGAGGACCTGGAGGTGGCGCATGCCTACGGCGCGATCCATACCACCGGCACCGTGGCCAACCGCTCGCTCTTCGTCGTGGGACCCGACGGTCGGATCGCGCATCGGGCGACGCCGTTCCGGGAGGTAGACCCGACGGCCTACGAGGAACTGGAGGCGTGGGTCGACGAAGTCACGCCGCCGCTCGAGGACGGAGAGGGCTGAGGGTCAGTCCCCGGCGAGCTTGGCCAGCGCGGGCTCGAACGCCTGGTCCTCCCCCACGCCCGTGTAGACGACGCGCCCGCGGGCGTCCAGGATGACCAGATAGCCCGTCGTCGGCGCCATGAAGGCGCGCGTGGCGCGGCCGCGCCCGTCCCAGAGAACGGTCCCGTGGAGGGGGTGGTCGTCCATGTAGCGGCGGATCCTGCGCGGGTTCTGGTTCACCCCCACCGCGACCAGCACGAAGTCGACGTCGTCGCCCCACCGGGCCGCCGCCGCACGCAGGCGCGGCTCGAGCGCCGCGCAGACCTCGCACCAGGTCGCCCAGAACTGGACCAGCACCGGTCGCCGGCCGATGTAGGCACCGAAGTCGACCGGGGTTCCTTCGAGGTCCTCCAACTCCACAGCCTCCGGGACCGACCCGGTGGCGATGCCGACCTGCTGCGCGTCCAGCGGGGCCGTCCCGCCTCGCAGGGCAGCGGCGGCGACCAGCAGGACCAGGGCCACGAACCGTGTGATCCGGGGGGCCGGGTGCGATGCGCGGTGTGCCTCGACCCTGGTCACAAGGAATAGCCCGCTCGTACGAAGTAGTATTCGGCGACCAACAGCATGGCCACACCCCCGATTCGCTTGATTGCCACCATCCACGCTCCCGCCCGAGGCAGGCGTGCCAGCGTGCCGGCCGAGAGGCCCACCACGACCAGCAGCGCCGTCATCCCGAGGGAGAACACGAACAGGTAGACGAACCCCAGGAAGGGACTACCCGTCGTCCCCACCCACGTGAGCACGGCGGCGAAGGCCGGTGCTCCGCAGGGTGCGGCGACGACCCCTGACGTGGCGCCGAGGAGGAAGACCGCAGGGATCGAGCCGCCGCCCAGCCCGGCAGCCCATGCCTCCAACCTGCGGGGCACGCGCAGCGGAATGACGTCCAGCATGGCCAACCCGAACAGAAGCAGGAGGTTCCCGGCGGCCAGGGACGCCCAGGGACTGGCGGACACCGTTCCGAAGAGCGAACCGGTCAGGCCCGCGAGCAGGCCCATCGAGGCGTACAGCAGCGCCAGCCCGAGGACGTAGGAGGCGGTCAGCGCGGCCACCCGGCCGAGCGTGCGACGCTCGGCGTCGACCCCGGACAGCGCCGCCGCGCTGATCGGGATCATCGGGTAGACGCACGGGGTGAGGCTTGTGAGCACGCCGGCGCCGAACAGGATGGGCAGGGCCACCCACGGGTTGCTCTGGAGCGTGTCCCCCAGCGGGAGCTGGATCGCGCTCGCGAGGAGCGGGGAACCGCCCACCACACCGCCCGCCGCGATCAGAAGAAGGATCATGGCTGCGAGATTCGGCGACGCATCTCCGACATGCAAGCGCCATCGATGCAGAACGGCCGGGAGGGGTCGCCTCCCGGCCGCGGTGTCCCAGGCGGGCGTCGGAGCCCGCTCGGGGACAACCTCTATCTGCAGCGTAGGTTGGGGCCCCGCTGGTTGCAGACGATGGTCGCGTTGGCCGTGTCCTGGGCGCCGCCGTTCTCCGTCACGGTCAGCGTCACCGCGAAGTTGCCCGCCCCTCCGTACGTGTGCGACGTGCTCACGCCGCCTCCCGTGGCTCCGTCACCGAAGTCCCAGGAATAGCTCAGCGGCGCGGCGCCCGTGGACGCACCCGCGCTGAAAAAGCACGTGTCGCCGTTGCCGCAGTCGTAGTTGAAGGCGGCGACGGGACCCGAGGGGGGCGGCGGGGGCGGCGGCGTGCCACCGCTCACCACGTTCAGGGCGCCGAGCTCCTGCTCCACGTTGGCCAGCGGGCTGAAGACCATGGAGGAGCTGCCCCCGCCCCACACGATGCCCTCCAGCCGCACGTTGCTACCGCTGATCGGTGTCCACGCAGGAGACCCGCTGTCGCCGCTGCCGATGATGTTGCTACCGGAGACGATCACTTGCTCGAGCTGCGCGATGGGCGACCCGAGCACCCCTACCGTCGTGCAGGCGTTGGTAACGGTGCCGGACGTGTGGCCGGTCGTGCGACCGGTCTTGTGCACGACGGTGCCCTCGAGACCGCAGTTCCGGCTGTGCTGCGCCTGCGTGATCGTGAGCTCTCCGATGGCCTGGAACGGCGCGCCCGTCCCGATGGGGACGTCCGCGATCTCGCCCAGGTGGAAGGCCCGCGTGCCCATCGCCCGCGCCAGCGACGCATCGCTGTAGCGGCAGCGCTTGCCGTTCGGGCACCCCGGGACGTCGCGCGAGTACGTCGGATCGGCGACCTCGACCCCCATCTGCTCGGGGTTCGTGCTCTCCAACGGCTGCCAGTAGGGCGTGTCGTCGACGCCCCCCTGCTTGGCAGTGCAGTGGGAGTTGGTCACGAAGTGCATGACCCCGTCCTTCTCGGCCGGGAACCCGAGCGTGCACAGATAGCCGGGGAAGTTGATCTGCAGGCCGCCCACGATGTAGGGCGCGGAATCACGCAAGCTGTACAGCATCCGGATGGGCTCCATGACCTCCACCCGTAGCGCCTCCGGAGGCACGCCCGCGCGGAGCGCGGTGGCCCGGACGCGCGCTGCGGCGCCCTGGTCCTCCACGCCGATCAGCACGCTGTTGCTGCTCTCGTGCAGGTCGGCCAGGACCACGCCTGCCTCGGCGAACACTTCGCGCGACGCGGCCTCGAACCAAGTCTGGAGGTCATCGTAAGCGAACCGCCCCTGCCGAACTTGCAGCTGCGCCGGTGAGTAGCCTTCCTGTGCCAGCCACGCCGACAGCGCCCGCTCGGCCGCGGGGCGAGCGTCGGTGTCGGTCAGGTAGACGGTGGGCGCGCCATCCTCGATGAAGATGCCGCCGAAAGTCGGAACCGCCCTCGCCAGCGCTGCGCGGTCGGGCGGCGATCCCTGGGCGTGCGCCGGGACGGCGGCCGCCTCCGGACCGGAGACGTCGGGCGCGACGCCGCTGTCGGCGTCCGCGCAGGCGGAGACCACGAGGGCCACCGCGACGAGCTTCGCCGCGCCGGCGATCCTGGGGTGCTGCATGGCGGATTCCTCCCGAAGACGGTCTTGCCTGGCCTGCTGGGTGAGTCCGGCGCCGACAGGAGAGGGTGGCGGCTGCTTCCCGGCGTCGGGAGCCGGGTGGGCCGGTCTCACGGGCAGTGTGTGATCGTCGTACACGCGCGTCAAGGACGACCGAAGAGATCGCCGCGTCACCCGCTTCCCTTCGCTAGCGTCTCCGGAGGCCAGCGCGGACCGCCTGTCCACCGCGCAATTCGGCTCGCATTATCAGCGCTGACGGGTTCGCACCGAACGCCTACCAGGCGATGCCCCAATCCTCACCGTTGTCGCTCGCGGCGCCCCAGAAGGTGCCGTGCTCGCGGTCGAAGCGAATGGCCATCATCGGTCCCGACGTGCGCTCCCCGAAGTCGATGCGGTAGCCGCGACGCCGCAGATCCTCCACCACCCAGGGAGGCGTGGCCTCGTTCAGCGTGAGGCCGCCGGCGAGGCGCTCATGATCGCCGAACGAGTTGTGGAGCTGGGCCGTGTGGAAGTTGGCGGCCTCCGCGGCTTCGTTCACCTCCATGCCGAACTCGACCACGTTGAGGAAGAACTGCAGGCTGTTCTGGTCCTGGAAGTCGCCGCCTTGGATGGAAAAGGAAAGGAACGGCTCGCCGTCCTTCAACGCCATGCTCGGCGTCAGCGTCACCCGGGGGCGCTTGCGCGGAGCGATCACGTTGTAGGGATTCTCCACGTCTTCGACCACGAAGCTCTGCGCACGCTGGCTCATGCCGATGCCCGTGCGGCCGGCTACGACCGCCGGAATCCAACCGCCCGAGGGCGTGACCGATACGACCCATCCCGCGCTGTCCGCCGCCTGAATGGCCGTCGTGCCCGTGCTTGCGGCTTCCCGCCACGCGGCGAGAGCGAGCGCGTCGGCGGCGCTCTGCGCCGTGCCAGCCCGTACGGGGCGAAGCGCAGGGGGTGCGTCGCCGACCGCCTGCGCCGCCGTCGCGGGAGCGGCCAGCGTGTCGAGGTCGAGGGGCCATTCCGCGAGGAGATCCAGGAAGGGGTTGTCGCCGTCCTGGAAGCGGTAGGGATCGCCGGGCCGAACGCGCGGATCGTTGCGCTCCGCGTCGAAGTCCTCCATGCGGCTCCGCGCGTACTCCTTGGAAAGCAGGCCTTCCAGCGGCTCGGCCGGTTCCGTGTACGGGTCCCCGTAGTAGAAGTCGCGGTCCGCATAGGCGCGGTTCATGATCTGGTAGATCGCGTGGACGTAGTTCGCGCTGTTGTAGCCCATCCCGGCCACGTCCAGCGTTTCCGCCATATTGAGCATCTGCAGCAACACGGGGCCCTGGGTCCACGTGGTCAGCTTGTAGACGTCGATGCCCTTGTAGCTGGTGCGCACGGGCTCTTCGATTTCCACCCGCCAGGTCGCGAGGTCCTCGACGGTCATCGGAGATCCCGCCTCGTTCGCCCCGCGCACGAAGTCCTCGGCGATGTCGCCCCGATAGAATCGGTCGTACGCCGCCATGATCGCGGCCTCGCGGCCGGCGCCCGTCTCGAGGGCCTCGGCCTCCGCCTCGACCAGCTTGCGCAGGGTCCTTGCGAGGTCCGGTTGGCGGAAAATCTGCCCGGCCTCCGGCGGCGCGGGCTCCCCGTCGACCTCGTTGGGATAGAACACGGCCATGGAGGAAGGCCACTGCTCGATCTCGTCGCGGAAGCGGCGGATCGACGACACTGCCTGCGCCTCGATCGGGTAGCCGTCCGCCATGCGGATGGCCGGAGCCAGCACCTCCGCCAGCGAGAGTCGTCCATACTCGGCCAGCATCACCATCAGCGCGCCGGGCGTCCCCGGGGTCACCGCGGCGAGGGGACCGTACTGCGGCGGGTGCCGGTGGCCCCGGCTGCGGAAGTACTCCGGCGTGGCCCCCGAGGGCGCGACGCCGAGTCCGTTGATGCCCACGACCTCGCCGGAGCGCGGATCGAAGATCAGCGCCTGCGTCTCGCCGCCCCAGGAGAGGACGTCCCACATCGTCGAGGTGGCCGCCAGCATCGCGCACGCCGCGTCCACCGCGTTGCCCCCGGCCTGAAAGATCATCGCTCCGGCGGTGGCGGCCAGCGGCTTGCCGGTGATGGCGATCCACTCCTGGCCGTGCAGTACCGGGCGGTTCGGGCGGCCCTGCGCTCCGCTCGGCGTCGGTGCGGCCGACGCGGCGAGGAGCAACAGCGCGAGGTAGGGGGACTTCGGCCGTGCGGCGCTCATGTCGATTCTCCCGGGGACGGTTCCCAGGGATGATAGAGCGCCGCCCGCGGGACCGCGACTGCCGGCCCCCGGTGACGCGCGACCCTCAGTCGAGCGCGGACATCGCGCTCCAGCCCTCCACCCCGCCCGGCCCGCGGACCAGCGCCTGATCACCGAAGACGCCGAGAATGACGCCGTCCGCCTCGGCGGCGGGTGTCGCGATCACCGGCGCTTGAGGATGCGGTGCCGCGCGCAATGCGCGGCCCTCCAGGGTCATGGTGCCCAACGGCTCGATCGCGCGCTCGAGATCCCTCGCCCGCAGGTAGCCCACGTGGCCGTCGGGCAGCGCCACGCGGTAGCGGTCGGCCACCGCCGCCAACACACGCACGATCGTGCGCTCCGGGATGGTCGCCTGTGAGGGTCCCTCTCCCGACGCCCCGCTCGCTTCTGCGTCCGGACCCGCCGCCCGCGGGCGCGTCGGGCGTTCCACCGACGCCCCCGCTACGGCGATGCGCATCCGCGTCCCGAGCGCCGAGGTGTCCGCGGACACCTCGGTCACCTCGGGCTCCCAGGCGCGCAGCCACGGGTCCGGGTCCGTCGGCCCCTCGCCCCTGCGGTAGATGCCGAAGTGCAGGTGCGGCGGCGTCGTGCGGGCGTTGCCGCTGTTGCCGACGAATCCGAGCGTGTCGCCGACCTCCACCCACTGACCCGACGCCACGGCCTGCCTGTCCAGATGGGCGTAGTAAAGGGACATTGACCGCGCCTCGTCGCGCAGCCACACGACCCGTCCCCCGCGGGGCGTCTCGCGAACGCGGGACACGCGACCCGCGGCAGCGGCCAACGTCGGCGTGCCGCGCGGCGCGAAGATGTCCACGCCGTGGTGATCGCGGGCTCCGGCGTCGCGCGGATCCCCGAAGATCGATTGCACGTCGTTCCACGCCCGACCGTCCACCGGGAAGGCGAGCGCCGGCTCGGAGCGCACCTCGACGGTGATGGAGCCGGACCGCAGCAGCTCGGGCTGGACGCGGAGGACGAAGTCGCGATCGCGGCGCGGTTCCCACGAGAAGCTCGCCGCGGTGGAATCGAGGGTCGCGACCAATCGCGGGGAGTCGGCGGAGTCGGGAGACAAGCGGTAGAGGTCGGCGTACACACGCGCGCGGGCGATGCCGGCGACGGTAAGGGTGGCCGTGATGCGACGGCCGCGCTGCCCGCGGAACCGGTAACCCAGGGCCACCGCGGAGTCGGCCGGGAAGTACGCCGTCTCGCGGTGCGGCAGATCGATCGCGATGGGAGCCCGCAGGGCCCTGTCACCGGCGTCCACCCAGTCCCGACCCAGCGCGGTCTCGGCGAGACCGAAATGCTCCAGAGACGCACGGTACTGCTCGCGCGGGGACTCCAGTCGCGGGGGCAGGACCAGGTCGGTCGCCGCCTCGCAGGAGGCCAGCAGGCACACCGCTACCAAGACCTTCGCCGACGCGATTCTCATGGCAGGAGTATAGACGGGCGCGGCGGTCAGGTTCCGGCCGTTCGTGTCAGGATTTGTCGAAGCCGCTGCGGGCGTTCGGCGGGCCGCCCGAGCGGTGCGAAGCCGGAAACGGCCGGTCCGGAGCGATTCAGAGCGCGCTGGGCGAGCCGACGAGGTCGTAATCCACCAGCTCCCGGCGGCCGGACAGCCGGTCGATCACGGTGCGACACTGCTCCTCGACCGCGGCGAGGAACGCCGCGCGCGGGATCCGGGACAGCACGTCGTGCTTGGTGGGCGCCTTGTGGACATGATGCTTGGCCCGACGGACCTTTGCCGCGTCGGCGCCCGCGAACTCGGCGATCCGGTCGACGCTTCCGCTCAAACGGTGTGTGGGCACCACGAGAAGGCGCTGCGAGGGGACCGCGTCGAGTACCGCCGTGTTGTGCCGGGCCCAGTAGGACAGGTACGCGCGTAGGGGATACTCGTCGAGCTCCTCCAGCACCGGCTGGTGAGGGTCACCGTGTCCGCCGAAGTACAGATCTCGCAGGTCCGTGCGCGGGTGTGGCACGTTCAGGTGCTGATCCAGGACCGAATTCAACCACGAGTGGCAGTCCCGGACGGTGAGAAGGAAGCGCGCCTGCGGGAACTCTTCGACGAGGGGTCCGGCGAACCAGGCGAGCGGGTGTGCGGCCTCGCACTCCAGCCACAAGTGCGAATCTCGTTTCCGTAGCCAGACGCGGGCGGCTTCGTCGGTCAGCCTACCGGCGAAACGGTCCTCGAGGCGAGCCAGGAACTCCGCGTAATGGGCCTCGTGCGCGCTCCGGTAGGCGCCGGCGAACATCGCCGCAACGGACTTGGTGCCGGTCTTCGGTGCGCCGACGCAGTACAGCTGGAACGCTCGGGGCTGGGCGAACCGGCGCACGAGGCGACTGGCCCGCGGGCGTGTCTCCAGGAAGTCCGCGAGGATCTGTTTGAGGTCGATCATGACCGTCGCATCAGCATGTATCGGACCCAGGGGGATGCAAGAACCCCCGCTGGCGGACGAATCCACCACCGGGGGCTCGAGACACTGGCGAGGTGCGAGTTCCGCTCTCGGGTTCGGAGCGCATCCTCGGATGCGCGCGACGCTCGCTCTCTGATCCCGGGCCGGGCGGTCTCCGACTCGGGGCGCCCTCGATCGTAAGGGCTTCGGCTGCGGCCAGTGACCTCGCAGCCGGCTCGCGTGGGGCCGAACGTCCCTCGCGAGCTACCGCCGTGAAAGCGTCCCTTCCAGACGGTCGCGCTTGAGCGATCCTACAACCGCTGAACCACTCTCGCTTGACCCCATGATAGGCGATGGCCAGGCGTAAGTCAAGCGCTGCAAGATTCTTCTATAACGTTGTCTGACATAGATTTAGCTAGTAGCGGCGTGCGCGTGACTGCGGGCCGTGTCTTTCCACACCGCAAGCCGTTCCGGGGCGGTCGGTTATCGTATTGTAACGATCCTCTCAACAGCCCTCTGCGGCGTTTCTCACATGTCTTTCCACACCCCGCGAGCGGTTTTCCAAACCCGGCTGTGTACAACTTCGGTCCGGAGCGGCACCAGGCTCGAACGCATACCGAGGGTGCGACAGGCGCGTGCCGGAGCCCCGGAAGTTGGCGGCGGGCGGAGGAGGTCAGGGCCTCGAGACGAGGCCGGAGCACCTGGGTGCGAAGAAGGGAACCGCGGCAGAAGGTCGGGGCCCCTCGAGCCAGGACAGGAGGGCCGCCATCGAGGCGCGGCCAGGCCGATCGGCGGGGACGGAAAGCCGGCCCGAGCCGACGACCCCTGCGGATCGGGTAGGCAGATGACAAGAGCCCCCGGTTTCGGACGAGTCCGTCCCCGGGGGCTCAAGTCACTGACAGGAAGCTGATTCGCTTGTGGTTCGGTTGGTCACGCCCGAAGGCGGACACGAACCCTCTTCCTGCGTTCCCGACGTCGAGCGGTCTTCGACATCCGGGCGCTCCCGATCGTAGGAGCTTTCGACTGCGGCCAGTGACCTCGCAGTCGGCTCACCGAAGCCGAACTCTCGGCAAGCTGCCGACCGTGGAAGCGTCCTTCCAGGCGGCATCCCTCAAGTGACTCAGTTGACCGCTTGAATCCTTGAGTGTGCTTCAATTCTAAAGGGATGGGCGGACTCGGTCAAGCATCCTGCCATTTCTATAAGCGGTTGCCATACAAAGAGTTAGCGATTCATTGGGTCTTCGTTCGATGGCGTACCGAGTCTCCACACCGCAAGCGCTTGTCTCGCCTGGAATTGCGGAATTGTAACAAGATGGTCCACACGATTATCGGCAGGTTTTCCGGGGGTTCTCCACCGGCCCGCGGCACTTGCCCACACTCCGTTGTGGAGAAACCCTGTCCCGGAGCCCGCTCCACACCTTGCCGGGGACGCGCTGTCGATGCGTCCGGTGGCTTGCCGGACGGAGGCCTGCGTCGGAGGTTCGAGGCATGCCTGGCAAGATCTTCACGGTGGCGGAAGCGAACGCGCTCCTGCCACGGGCGCGGGCCACCATGGGCCGCGTACGCGCCGCGGGCGCCGCGGCCCGGCGCCGGGCCGACCGGATCGCCGTCCTCGGGGTGCTTTGGGGCGCGCGCGTGCGTGATCCATCGCATACCGATCACGCGGAGTACCGACGGCACGGCGAAGCGCTCGCCCGTATACGCAGGCGTGTGGAAGCGCTCGTCGCCCGGGAGATCACCGCGCGCGGGATCCGCTTCCCGCCGGGTGGGATCGAACACGGCCTGTTGGACTTTCCGAGCAGCCTGGACGGGAGGCCCATCTACCTTTGCTGGCAGGACGGCGAGGACGAGGTCGAGTTCTGGCACGACACCCACGCCGGCTTTGCCGGGCGTCGCCCGATCACCGCCGAGCAGGCCGGCCGTATGGGCCGCGGGTAGCATGGGCGGACGCCGCAGGCTCGCGGCGTACCTCCGACCCGGCGTCGCGTCCGGGTCGCCGCCCGGCTAGGGCGCCGTGATGGCCTCGTAGGTCTCCGGCCTGCGGTCCCGGTAGAACTGCCACACGTTGCGCACCTCGCGGATCTGGTCGAGGTCCAGCTCCGCGGTGATGAGCTCGGTCCGGTCGCGGGAGGCCTCCGCGAGGAACTGGCCCCGGGGGTCGCAGAAATAGCTCTGCCCGTAGAACTCGCCGATGTCCCACGGTTGCTCGCGGCCGACCCGGTTGATGGCGCCCACGAAATACGCGTTCGCGACCGCGTGGGCCGGTTGCTCCAGCTTCCACAGGTACTCCGACAGGCCCGCGACCGTCGCGGACGGGTTGAACACGATCTCGGCGCCGTTGAGCCCGAGCTCGCGCGCACCCTCCGGGAAGTGTCGGTCGTAGCAGATGTAGACGCCGACCTTCGCGTAGCGGGTGTCGAAAACCGGGTAGCCCAGGTTGCCGGGGCGAAAGTAGAACTTCTCCCAGAAGCCCGGCGCCGTGTGCGGTATATGGTTCTTCCGGTACTTGCCGAGGTAGGTGCCGTCGGCATCGATGACCGCGGCCGTGTTGTAGTACACGCCGGTCCCGTCTTCCTCGTACAACGGGACGACGATCGCCATCGCGTGCTTCTCGGCCAGCTCCTGCATCAGCTTGGTCGTCGGGCCGTCCGGGATCTTCTCGGTCGCCTCGTACCAACGCGGGCTCTGCTCCGCGCAGAAGTAGGGCCCGGTGAAGATCTCCTGCATGCACAGGATCTGGACGCCTTCGGCGGCCGCTTCTGCGATGAGACCGAGGTGCTTCTCGATGTTGGCCTCGCGAATCGTGTCCAGCGATTCGCTCGTGTCGCAGGCGTGGGTCGCCTGGATGAGGCCGCACTTCACGATGCGTGGCATTCTCTCGCTTTCCTCTTCAGCCTCTACGGAGTCGGCGAAGCCGCGTCGCGGGGGGCGCGACCGCTACGGTCAGGCAAACCTAACGGATCGGTGGGATCGCGACCTACACCGAGCCTTTCGCCGAGGCTAGGGCAGCACCCGGATCGTCCCCGTCATCCCGGCCGACTCGTGCGGAAGGCACGTGTACCGGTAGTCCCCTGCAACGTCCAGCCGGATCTCGAACACGGCCCCCGGCGAGAGGTTGCCGGAATGCCAGGTCGAGGCGCCTTCGGGGAGCGAGACGGAGGACGGATCGGCGGCGAGGTCGGGGTCGCCGGTGGAGGTGTGAAGGGTGGCCGAGACGTTGCGCCAGCGTATGGTCTGCCCGGCGCGGATCTCGACGTGCGCCGGGGCGAACGCCAGCCCGTCCGTCATCTCGACGATGACGACGTCCGTGCCGGGTGGCTCCACGCCCGCCGGCGCCTCGCTGAAGCACGACAGGAGGGCGAGCGCCGCGAGCGGAGCGGTGCCCCGTGACGGCCTCACGGGACCACCACGATCGTGCCGATCATGCCGGCTCCCTCGTGGGGCAGGCAGACGTACCGGTACATCCCGGGCAGGTCGAAGTTGCGGACGAACTGCTGGCCGGGAGAGAGGGCCCCGGAATCGAAGGCGGGGGCCCCCTCGGGCAGCGCCACGCTGCTCTCCTGCTGCGCCCGCCCGGGATCGGCCGTGACCGTGTGCACGAGCCTGGAGTCGTTCACCCAACGGATCGACTGGCCCACGCGAACGCGAACGGTGTCCGGGATGAAGCGCAGATCGTCGGTCATCCTCACGTCCAGGTCCGCGCGGACGCCGGCCGCTGCTTCCGGCGCTCCGCCGAACCACCGGCTCAGCGTCAGGGGAACCGTGAACTCGAAGCCGAACCGGACGTCCTCGGTGCCGACGGACGCCCCCTCGAGGGTTGTGGTGAGCACGTTGGAGGCGTGCAGTGACATGGTGTGCGGGGTGGTGGGAATGCGGGCGTGCAGGCCCGCGCCCCACGCGATGTCCTCACCTCCGGCCCTGTCCAGCAGGCTCGAGGCATCCCCCGCCAACGCCAGCCAGTCCAACAGCCGAACCACCACACCGACGCCCACCGCCCCGCGCGCCTCCTCTCCGGCGTACGGGGAGGTGAAGCCGCGCACCACGCCGATGAGCCGGACGGGGGAGAATTCGAGCGCGCCGGTGAGCTCCGCATCCAGGCTCTCGGCCGCCTGGTTCCAGGCCGCGTGCAGGGAGAGCGGCCTGGCGCCACCCGAGCCGAGCGTGGGGTTCCACCGCGCGAAGAACTCCCACTCGTTGGGGAAGCCCAGCCGCACGGCGGAGCTCGTCGCGTAGCGCGCGCCGACCATGGCATCGACCGGGAGGCCCGCCGCCAGGAGAAACGTCGGCGAGTTGAGCACCTTCCGCGCCGGCGGGTCGGAGGCGGAGAAACGGTGCAGGAAGTGGAACTGGAGGACGCCGGGCCGGGCCACCCAGGTCCCCCCCAGGTTGGGCGGCCGGAGCAGCAGCGACTGGGCCGCGGCCGGCTCGTACAACACCGGGCCGGCGACCACGATGGCGACGAGCGCCCCGGCTCGGATTCGTCCGCGCCCCGGGTTCATCGAGATCCGAACACGCGCGAACAAACTGGCCCCACGTGCTCGCTCATTGCACGCGGATCACGCCGGTCATGTTCTGCGCCTGATGAGGCGTACAGAAGTACTCGTAGGTGCCAGGAGTATCGAACGTGTGCACGAAGGTGGAGCCGTTGCCGCTCAGGTCGGCGTCCGACCACTCGGAATGGCCGTTCGGCGTCACGGTGTGGAACAGCGACGACGTGTTCGTCCAGCGAACGGTCGTGCCGGGGCTGATGGTGATGTCCGCCGGCGTGAAGGTGAGTGACGCGGTCGCCGACACCTCGACGACGGTCCCCCCGAGCTCGGCACGCATCTGGAAAGTGATCTGCGGACTGCCTCCCGGGGCGAGCGCCACGTCCCGCCGCATCTGCTCTCCGGGCGAGAGCTCCAGCCCGGCCGGCGGCACCGCCTCGAGGTCGTAGGCGCCCGCGGGAAGTCCGGCGAAGGCGAATGTCCCGTCCGCGCCCGTCGTGCCGCTGGCGCGCACCGTGGCTTGGCCGTCGTCGAAGAGCCGCACGGTCACGCCCGCGCGCGGGCTTCCATCGGCGAGCACGCTCGCCGTGATGGTGCCGGTCTGCGCCGCCAGCGCGACGTTCGTCACCGTCGTTTGAGATTCGACCACGGTCACGGAAACCGACCCCGCCTGACCCGGTGCCAGGTCGTAACCCGCCGGGGGCGCGATGGCGAGCGTCCATGTACCGGTCGCCAGGTTCGAGAACGTGAAGGATCCGTCCGCCCCGCTCGTGCCGCTTCGATTGGACTGGCCGCTGCGGGACAGCGTGAAATCCGCTCCGGCGACGCCCGTGCCTCCGACGGCGGCGACCACACGCGCGGAACCCGTCGGATTCGGCCCGGTCCCCCCGCCTCCGTCTCCTCCTCCGCAAGCTGCGAGGCCGATCGAGGGCAGCAGGGTCAGAAGGAAGGTACGGGACGAGAACATGCGTGCCCCTCCGTCAGCCGGTCGTGGGTTCCTGGTCGTGCGCAATCTAAGGTTGGAAACGGACGAAAAACTAATTTATGACGCGGATAGCCTGGAGACCGCCGTAGAATCCTCGCTGAGAATAGCCTTTTGGTGTCGATCCTTCGACGTGCTCAGCACGATGGTCGTGCGGGTGGACGCCACGGTCGGTAGGCGTTGGATCTTGGCATCGAGCAGCGTCCCCAGAGCGTCCGTGTCCGCGACTCTCACCTTGAGGTAGAAGCAGTCGTCTCCGACCACCCTGTGCACTTCGGCCACCTCATCGATCTCGCCGAGCTCGCGGGCGGTCGCCTCCGCACGCGCTCCCTCGCTGGTACGCACGAGCACGAACGCCAACAGGTTCTCGCCGAGCGCGTGCGGATCCACGAGAGCGTGGTATCCGGATATCACGCCCTGTTCCTCCAGCTTGCGCACCCGCTGGAACACCGCGGACGCCGCCAGCCCTACCTGCCGCGCTATCTCGGCGTTCGAGATCCGGGCGTTGCGCTGCAGGAGCGTGAGGATACGGCGATCGCAGTCGTCGAGTTGGTGTGCCATGCCGCCAAAGATGGCGCCCGGGCGGGAGCCGATCAATCGTGCGGGCGCGGCGAGCTCAGGGCGCGTCCGCGCCCGCTCGCTCGGCTCCGCCGGACGTCCTCGCCGGCACGAGGAACGAGAAGACCAGGTACAGCACGAAGCTGATCGTGAAGGTGACGAACCACGCGTACTCGTAGAGCAGGTCCGCGGTCCCGGGGTCCGCCACCGCGCCGCCGGGCACGCCGATCGCGTTCAGGAAGCCCGGCAGGACCGGGGCGACGGCGAGCCCCAGGGCGAGCAGCGCGCGCAGGTTGAAGCCGGCGATGTAGCGATACCTGCCGTGCGTGCGGAAGAGGTCGGTCACCGACAGGCGCTGGCCGCGCAGCACCCAATAGTCCGCGATAAGAATCCCGCCGAGCGCGCCCATCAGGCTCGAATAGCCGATCAGCCACGTGAAGATGTAGGCGGCGGCGTCCGAGTAGAGCCGCCAGGGCATGATCAGGATGCCGATCACGGCGGTGATCAGGCCCCCGGTCACGAAGCTGATCTTTCGCGGCGCGAGGTTCGAGAAGTCGTTCGCGGGCGAGACCACGTTCGCCGCCATGTTGGTCGAGATCTGCGCGATGACCACCACCAGGGCGCCGCCGATGATGACGGGCGGCGTGCCGATCCGCGCGATCAGCTCGACCGGGTCCCAGATGGCCTCGCCGAAGATCACCATCGTCGCGGCGGTGACGGCGACGCCGATGAACGCGAAGGCGGTCATCGTGGTGGGCAGCCCCAGCGCCTGCCCGAGCATCTGCGAGCGCTGGCTGCGGGCGTAGCGGGTGAAGTCGGGGATGTTCAGGCTGAGCGTCGCCCAGTAGCCCACCGAAGCCGTCAGCCCGGCCGGGAACACCACCCAGAAGTTCGCCACGTCGCCGCCCAGGCGTTCGGAGTTCCGCAGCACGGGCCCAAGGCCGCCGCCCTCGCGGATCGCCCACACGAGCAGCGCCGCCCCGCCCGCCAGGAGCAGCGGAGCGGCCAGGCTCTCGAGCTTCTTCACGCCTTCGGTGCCGCGCAGGATGATCAGGACCTGGACCAGCCAGAAGGCGCCGAACGCGATCCAGGTGGCTCCCGGAACGTCCGCCCACGCGGGCCAGGCGGCGGTGATGAGCGCCGACAGCGCGAGGCCGCCGATCCAGGTCTGGATGCCGAACCAGCCGCACGCCACCGCCGCGCGCAGGAGCGCCGGGATGTTGGCGCCGAACACGCCGAAGCTCGCGCGGCACATCACCGGAAACGAGATCCCGTACTTGGTCCCGGCGTGCGCGTTCAGGACCATGGGGATGAGCACGATCGTGTTGCCGAGCAGGATGGTGGCGAGCGCCTGCCACCACGTCATGCCCTGCTGCATCAGCCCGGAGGCCAGCGTGTAGGTGGTGATCACCACGCTCATGCCGATCCACAGCGCGGCGATGTTGTAGGTCGACCACGTGCGCGCGTGCGGCGGCGTGGGCGCGAGGTCGGGGTTCCAGAGCGGGCTGTCCTCGAGGCCCGCAGGGACGTCTGCGAGGTCTGGCGTGGGCGGCACCGCCACGGAATCGAAGCGCATCAGCGGCGGTTCTCCGCCGGGCGGCCGAGGAGACGGGCGCGGCGACGGCCGATGGGACCGCCGCTCACCGGCCCAGCGCGTCCGGTGTCCGGTGCAGCCACTTCCCCCTGCCCTCCTGCCCCACCACGACGTAGTCGTCGACGATCACATCGCCCCTCGACAGCGTCGTCCGCGCGAACCCCGCGAGATCCCACCCTTCGAACGGGGACCAGTCGGCGTTCGTCTCCATGGCGGCCGGGTCCACCGTCATGCGCTTTTCGGGGTGGATCACCGCCAGGTCGGCGTCCATTCCGACCGCGATCGCGCCCTTGCGGTCCCCCAGCCCCATGATCCGAGCAGGCGCGGTGCAGAGCTTCCGGCACATCTCCTCCAGCGACAGCCGTCCGCCGAGGACGCCATGCGTGTAGGTCAGCGGCATCAGCGTTTCGAGGCCCGGCATGCCCATCGGGATCTTGGTGAAATCCCCTTCCCACATCGCCTTCTGCTCGCGCGTGAACGTGCACGTGTCGGTGGAGATCACCGAGACCTCTCCGTCGCGCAGGCCACGCCACAGGCGCTCCGAGTCCTCGGGCTTCTTGAGCTGCGGGCAGCACGCGTAGAGGTGACCGTCCTCCTGGTCGAACACGGAGTCGTCCAGCACCAGGTACTGCACGCACGTCTCGGCGATCACGGGCACGCCCCGGCCCTGGGCGGCCTTGATGATGTCGGCGCCCTCCCCGGTGGACATGTGGACGATGTAGAGCTTGCCGCCGGTCGCTTCGCACCACGCGACGACCCGCTGAATGGCCTCGGCCTCGATGAAGTTCGGCCGCGTCATCGCGTGCAGGCGGGCGCCGTGCTCCGCCATGAGCTCGGGGGTGTGGTGTCGCGCGATGAGCTCATCCAGGACGCGCGACGACTCGGCGTGGACGAGCAGCATGGCGCCGAGCTCCTTCATTTTCTCGAGCGTGCCGAAGAGCGCGCGATCGTCCGACTGCCAGCCCTCCGACTCGTAGATCATGAACTCCTTGAAGGTCGGGAAGCCGCGCTCGACCATGCCCTCGATCTGGTCGCGGTGCTCGTCGAACCGGGTCACGCAGATGTGGAACGTGTAGTCGATCAGCGACTTCCCCTCGGCCTTGGCGAGCCAGTTGTCGGCCGCGTCGGACAGCGAGTCGCCGTCGTAGGGGATGGCGAAGTCGATCAGCGTCGTCACTCCCCCGCGCGCGCCCGCGCGCGTGCCTGTACGGTAGTCGTCGGCCGAGACGGTGCCGCAGAAGGGCAGCTCGAGGTGCACGTGCACGTCAAGCACGCCCGGGATCACCAGGTGATCCGAGGCGTCGACGACGTCGGCGCCGTTCGCGCTCAGATCCGGCCCGACCGCGGCGATCCTCTCGCCGTCGATGCCGACGTCGGCCTCGATCACGCCTTCGGGCGTCACCACCCGGCCACCCTTCACGAGCCGCGTGTAGCTCATCGACCATCCCCCACGGCCTCGAGCGCCTCGTCCAATACCGCCAGCGTGAAGTCCACGTCGTCGGCCGTAATGCACATGGGCGGCTTGATGCGCAGCACATTGCCGTCGAGTCCGCCCTTGCCGATCAGTACGCCGCGCTCGCGCGCCTGCTCGAGCACCTCGGCGGTCGCTTCCTTCGCTGGCTCCTTCGTGGCGCGGTCCTTCACGAGCTCCACCCCGAGCATGAGGCCCAGGCCTCGCACGTCGCCGATCACTTCGTGGCGTGACGCCAACGCCTCGAGCCCGCCCTTCAAGCGGGCGCCCAGCACGCGGCAGTTCTCCTGCAGCCCGTCCTCGTCGATCGCGTCCAGCACCGCGAGCCCCGCGGCCATCGAGACGGGGTTGCCGCCGAAGGTGTTGAAGTGGATGCGCTGCGTCAGCGACGCAGCGATCTCAGCGGTCGTGGTGACGGCGGCGATCGGCGCGCCGTTGCCGAGGCCCTTGGCCATCGTGACGATGTCGGGCGTGACGCCGAAGTTCTGGAAGCCCCAGTAATGCGCCCCCGTGCGGCCGAATCCGGTCTGCACCTCATCGGCGATGCACAGTCCGCCGTGGTCCCGCACGACGCCGTAGGCCTCCTTCAGGTAGTTGGAGGCGCCCAGCGTCGCGCCGCCGACGCCCTGGATGGGCTCGGCGATGAACGCCGCGACCCGTCCCGGGGTGGAGTAGCGGATCAGATCGCGGATGTCGGCGGCGCTCCTGCGCGCGATCTCCTCGGGCGCGCCGTCGAAGGGGTTGCGGTAGGGGTCCGGGCAGACCGCGTGATGGACGCGCGTGTTCTGCGGCACCGGGTACTTCCAGGTGCTGTGCGAGGTGAGTCCGAGCGCCGCGGGCGAGGTCCCGTGGTAGGCGTTGCGCAGCGCGATCACGTCGGTGTGGCCGGTGTGCAGGCGGGCCATCGTGATCGCGAGGTCGTTCGCCTCGCTGCCGCTGTTCACGAAGTACGTGACGTCCAGCCCCCCGGGCATCTTGGACGCCAGCTTCTTCGCCAGAAGGGGCAGGTTCGGGTGCAGGTAGATCGTGGTGGCGTGCTGGAGGGTCTCGACCTGCCGGGACACGGCGGCGGTGACCCTGGGATGCGCGTGCCCGCAGGAGACGGTGACGATCCCCGCGAACATGTCCAGGTAGCGCCGGCCCCTCTCGTCGAAGAGCCATTGCATCCACCCCTCGACGATCATGATCGGATCGCGATAGAGGGTGAACACCGCGGGATTCACGTACTGGCGCCGGAGCGCCAGCACCTCGTCTCGGGACGGACCGTCGTACGGTCTGGGCTGGTGGTCGCAAGCCGGCATCACGGGGGCCTGCCGCACCGCCGCTTCAGGCATGCGCCGGCTCCGCCGGATCGGCGTAGCCCTCCATGGCCTCGTGGCCGCCGTGATAGTCCGCGTCGTCGGGCCGCCGGATCTCCGACTGCGCCACGATGCGGTCGCGACGGATGCCCCGGAAGTCCTCGACCGACGTCCAGCCCTTGTCGGCGTTGGCTTCCAGGAACGCCACCAGGCCTTCGTTCAGGCGCTGGATCACGTTGGGTCCTATGGCGCGATCGAGCATCGCGGCCGTGCAGACCTGCACGGTCCCGCAGCCGAGGAGGAAGTAGTTCAACGCCTGGCGGAAATCCGAGACGCCGCCGATGCCGGAGTACTCACCGTCGGGATGCGCCTGGGCGATCTTCGCCATGTTCGCCAGGGACAGCGGCAGGATCGCCGGGCCTCCCAGGCCGCCGCTGGACACCAGCCCGTCCACGTTGATCTCGAACTCCAGCGTATCGGCATCCACCAGCGGCAGAGAGGGGAAGGTGTTGGAGGACACGACCGCGGCGGCGCCGCCGCGGAAGCACGCGCCCGCCTCGGCCGCGATGTCGTCGGTGGAGGGCGTGAGCTTGCACCACACCGGTACGCTCGCGACCTCGACCACCGCCTCCGTCACGTAGGAGCACAGCTCGGGCTCCTGGCCGATGTTGGAGCCCATGTCCTTACGGTCCATGTGCGGGCAGGAGAAATTGAGCTCCAACGCGTCCGCGCCCGCCTCCTGGCATCCTTCGGCGAGCGTCTGCCACGCCTTCAGCTCCTCGTCCGAGCCGGAGCCGGCCATGATCGACGCGACCAGGACCCTCTCCGGGTGCTGGGCCTTGATGCGCTCGATGCGGGGAATCCACCAGTCGAGCGGCTTGTCGGAGATGAGCTCCCAGTTCCACGATGAGTGGAGCGCCGAGCCGGCCGCCTTCTTCATGGTGACGAAGTTGGATTCCGGATCCGTCCGGAAGAACTTGGTGCGCGCGCCGTACACGTTGACCACCGGGTGCAGGCCAATGGTCTTGGCGACGACCCCGCCCCAGCCCGCGTCGAACGCGCGCAGAATGTTCGTCTCGGACTCCGTCGGCGGCGCCGAGGAGAGCAGGAAGGGGTTCTCGAACGGTATCCCCGTAAACGTGACGCTCGTATCGATGCTCATCAGGACATCCAGTTCACGCCGGCTTCCTTGATCCACTTCGTCGTGGTCTTCTTGCTCTGCGTCCAGAATTCGAGCGAGCCCCGGCCCGTGATGTCGCCCGCCCCGAACTTCGATTCGTTCCAACCGCCGAAGCTGAACGGCTCGCGCGGAACCGGCACGCCCACGTTCACTCCCACCATCCCCGCGCTGACGCGCGCGGTAACGTAGCGCGCCATGCCGCCGCTCTCCGTGTACACGGAGGAGGCGTTGCCGTAGGGCGAGGCGTTTTCGATGCGGACGGCGTCGTCGGCGTCCGATGCCCGGATGATAGATAGCACGGGCCCGAACACCTCCTCCTGCGCGATGCGCATCTCGGGGGTGACCCGGTCGATCACCGTCGGCCCCACCCAGAAACCATCGTCGTGCCCCTCCACGGTGGCGCCGCGGCCGTCCAGCAGGACGACGGCTCCCGCCGCCTCGGCCTCGTCGATGTAGCCTACGATGCGGTCGCGCGCCTCGGCCGACACCACCGGCCCCACGTCTCGGCCGGGGACGATCGCGCGGGCCGCCTCGACGACGCGCGGAATGACCGCATCGGCGTCCGACACCGCGACCATGACCGACGCGGCCATGCAGCGCTGGCCCGCGCAACCCGACATCGACGCGGCGACGTTCTCCGCGGTCATGTCGGGGTTCGCGTCGGGCAGCACGATCAGGTGGTTCTTCGCGCCCCCGAGGGCCAGCACGCGCTTGAGGTTCGAGGACGCGCGCCGGTAGACGATCTTCGCCACCCGCGTGGAGCCGACGAAGCTCACCGCGGCGATGCCGGGGTGGTCGCAGATGGCCTCGACGGCCGCCGTGCCTCCATGCACGACGTTGAAGACCCCCGGGGGCAGACCCGCCTCGGCCAGGAGCTCGCCGATCCGGTTGGCCGACAGCGGAACCAGCTCGGACGGCTTCAGGATCATGCAATTGCCCAGCATGAGGGCGTTCGGCACGGTCCAGTTGGGCACCATGTTCGGGAAGTTGAAGGGCGTGATCGAGGCGACCACACCGACCGGGTTTCGCTCGATGCGGCACTCCACGCCCCGGCTCACCTCCATCACCTCCCCGGCGACGATCTGCGGCAGCGAGCACGCGAACTCGGTGAGCTCGATCGATTTCGCCACCTCGGCCGTCGCCTCTGACTCGACCTTGCCGTTCTCCTCCGTCACCAACGCCGAAAGCTCCTCGAGATGCTCTTCCAGGAGCGCCCGATATCGGTAGAAGACCTGCGCCCGCTCCTTGATGGGGGTCGTCGACCAGTCCGGCAGCGCCGCGTGCGCGGCGTCGACGGCCTCGGCCACCTCGGCTGCGCCGCCTAGCTTCACGTGCGCGATCACCGAGCCCTTGCGCGGGTCGTACACGTCCAGCGGATCGCCAGCGCCGTCGGTGAAGGCGCCGCCGATGTAGTGCGGGACGTGGGCGTGCTTGGGTGATTCGAGAGTCGCGGTGCTCATGGGACGCTCGCCTGGCTAGCGGGTGGCGCGGGGCACCGGCGGCCCGCCGAAGGGCAGATCCGCGTGCACGCGCGTGCGCGAGGCCGTTTCCGGGCGCCGCCTGCCGCGTTGCGGGAATAGGGGGTCATTGGAAACGATGCGCCGCGGCGGTTTCGGGTGTCAAGCGGGGCGGCGCCGCACCGGTCCCATTGACAAGGCGCCTCGACCAGGCTTTCCTCACAGCGTAACGGCGGCCGATCCATCGGCAGCCGGCCCCCGCCGCAACGGCCCGCCCCGCGACGGGCGGCCCTACTCCAGCCGGAGACGTACGATGACACGAGGTGCTACGTCGCTTTTCCTTGCGGCAATACTGGCCGTGCCGGCCGCCGCGCTGGCCCAGGAGAAGCAGGAGATGGCGGGCGACCACGCCGCCGGCATCGAGGCTGCCAACGAAGCGTGGGCGAACGCCTTCAATGCGGGCGACGCCGCCGCCCTGACCGCGATCTACACTCCCGACGCGGTGGTGATGGCGCCGGGCGCGGAGCGCGCCGTCGGCACGGCCGCCATACAGGCGCTCTTCGAGGCCGCCCTGGGCGCCGCCTCGGGGGTGACGGTCACGCTCGAGTCCGCCGCCCTGGAGCACGCCGGTGATATGGTGCTGGAGCACGGCAAGTACGTGATGACGGGACCGGACGGCGGCCACGCCGACCACGGCTCCTACATGGCGGTTTGGCGTCAGGTGGACGGGGAATGGAAGATCTCCCGCGACATCTGGAACAGCAGCATGGCACCCGCCGCCGAGGACATGTAACGCAGGGCTCGGCCAGACGGTGGGGGCGCCGGGCTGCGCCCCCATCGCCAGGGCCGAGCAGCAGGGACCGGCGCCGCGAGACCGGTCGGCTTACCAGGGCTCGGGCGCCGGCGCTCCACATGTCGATCGCCATCCGCCAACTACCCTCCTCTCCCCGCTCCCACACCACCGTGTACTTGCCGTACCGCAGCGGCGAGGTCCCCTCCGCCGAAGTCATGCGCGAGCAGCGCCGCGATCGCTCTCGCCGCAGTGCCGGCGGCGCCGCGGCGCGGCCCGGTTGTCATGCGACGAGCGCCTGGGCCATCGCCTCGCACGCGTCCACGCAGGCACGGCAGGAGTCGGCGCAGATCGCGCAATGCTCCATGTGCTCTGCGTGCTTGCCGCACTCTGCCGCGCAGGCCCTGCACGCGGCCACGCACGCCTCGAGCAGCTTTTCCAGCGTGCGGCGGTCGCGGTGTCCCGCGCGGGCCAACAGGCGCGCGGTGACGTCGCATACGTCGGCGCAATCCTGGTCCAGACGAATGCACTCCGTGAGCTCCGCGGCGTTGGGTTCGGAGATGCACGCGTCGGCGCACGCCGAGCAGACCTGGGCGCACTGGGCGCAGGCATAGATGCATTCGAGCGCGATCTCCCCCGCGTCGCTCGCGGGGTGCGGATGTGCGTGGAGGATCTTCTTCAGGGTGTCCATCGGCCGTCCGTTCTTCAGGGTCGAAGAGTTCGTCGAGCCAGAGGGTGCAAGGCGCGGACCGCGCCCGTCCTCGGAGTGCCGCGCCCGCCCTGCGGGTGCCGGGCCCGCCCGGGTGGCGGCCGCGACCGCCCCCACCGTCACCGACTGCGGCACGGGTCGTGCTCGCTGGGTTCGGGCCAGGACCGCCCCGATAGCGGCCCGTTCGCAGCGCTTCAGATCCGCGAGGAGACGCCGTGAAGAACCCTCTGAAGACGATCCAGACGTCCAAGGCCGCCAAGGCGGTCGCCAGGTCCAAGCCCGTCAAGGCGATCAAGGACGCGCACCCGATCGAGACCATCAAGAAATCCAAGGCCGCCAAGGCGGTCGCCAAGTCCAAGCCCGTCAAGGCGATCAAGGACGCGCACCCGATCGAGACCATCAAGAAGTCCAAGGCCGCCAAGGCGGTCGCCAAGTCCAAGGCCGCCAAGGCGGTCGCCGGGTCCAGGCCCGTCAAGGCCATCGCCCGGACGGTCGGCAGCGCCAAGGAGCGGATCGCCTCCATGAATCTGGACACCGGCGCCGGACCGCTCGGCAAGCGTTCGCGCCAGCAGCTCTACAACCGGGCTCGGGAGCTGGGGGTGAAGGGCCGCAGCAGAATGAACAAGTCGCAGCTCGTGGCTGCGATCCGACGGGCTAGCTGAAAGGAAGCAGAATGACGATCCGCAGGCTGTACGCTCCGGACTGGCGCATCTGGTTCGAGAAGAAGGACGAGCTGCGGGACGGCGGCCCGGACGACCCCCGCATCGTGATGATCGAGGTCGACGTGCAGAGCGTCGTTTACATGAAACGGACTGCGTCGACCCCGCGGGTCCTGTTCGAGATGGCCAAGGGAATGGTCACAGGGGAGGCGCCCGCCCTGGGGCGAACGGAGCACATCGAGGAAGCGGAGATCGAGACGGCGTCGTGACGCGCGTCGCCGCGGGCGCACGGGCCGCCCTCGCGCTCGCGGCGATGCTGCTGATGGCCTGCGGGGCCGACCCGTCCTGGACGCCGCGGGAGTTCCGGGATGGGCAGCGGGCCGCCGACTCCGGGGAGTCGAACGGCCCGAACGCGACGCTGGATCCCACCCGCCGGGGCGGGTGAGGCCGGACCAGGCGGGCGGTCAGACCAGCGCCTGACGCATCTCCCGCGTCGTGGCCAGGAGCACCTCGGCGCGCTTCTGAAGCGCCTCCTCGACGGCTTCGAGCGGCATGTCTTCGCCGTCCACCCTCAACGCGTAGCCGTCGGCGTCCTCATCGACCGCGTCCGCGGCCTTCTCGTTCGCCGCCTCCGCCTTGCGCAAGGCGAACAGCGCCTTCTGCAGCCACGCCGACTCGTTCTGCAGGGCCCGCAGGCGCCTGCGCTTCCGTCGCTTTTCCTTGCTCACCACCATCCGTTGTGCCTTCCGCTCGGGAGGATCGATGCGGACATCGTCGCGCATTCGAAGGGCGCGCATCTGGGTCGGCCGGCGCGCACGGTGTCCGGACCTTGTTACGCGGCGAGCGCCGGAATGTTCCAAATAAGTCATTATTTCATAATGACTTCCGTCGTCACGGTCCGTCGCGCCGTGTGGAACCACCTGGTTCGGGCGCGTATACTCCGCCGAGCGGGAAGGCGCTGAGGACATTGGCTTCGGGAGCGAGATGGACGTACTCCGGACGCAGGCGGTACGGGTCCACGAACCCGGCGACCCCGGCGCGCTCGTGGTGGAGGACGTCGAAGTCCCGCCCCCCGGCCACGGCGAGGCGCGTATCACCCACGACGCCGTCGGCCTCAATTTCATCGACACCTACCATCGGTCGGGGCTGTACCCGATCCAGCTTCCAGCGACGATCGGCTCCGAGGGCGCCGGCAGAGTGGAGGCGACCGGTCCGGGCGTCACCGGGCTCACCGTCGGCGACCGGGTGGCGTATCCGAA
This sequence comes from Longimicrobiales bacterium, assembly GCA_035465395.1. GTDB lineage: Bacteria > Gemmatimonadota > Gemmatimonadetes > Longimicrobiales > RSA9 > DATHRK01. The sequence goes on from DATHRK010000038.1 coordinate 47,181, forward strand.
CTCGCTCGGCGCCTACTGCGGCGCCCGCCTGATCGCGGCCGACCGCCTCGTCGTGCTTCCCGAGGGAATCGAGACGGAGCTGGCGGCGGCCTCGATGCTGAAGGGGCTCACGGCGTGGTATCTCCTGCACAGGACGCACTCCGTGCGAGAGGGCGAGACCGTACTGGTCCACGCCGCTGCCGGGGGCGTCGGGAGCCTCCTCGTGCCATGGGCGCGGGCCCTCGGCGCACGCGTCATCGGTACGGTCGGCAGCGAGGCCAAGGCGGAGCGGGCACGCGAATTGGGGTGCGATGTCCTGATCCGGTATCGCGAGGAAGATGTCGTCGAGGGGGTGATGGAGGCGACCGCTGGCCGGGGGGTCGACGTGGTCTACGACGGCGTCGGCCGGTCGACGTTCGAGGCATCGCTGGCGAGTGTGGCCGAGTTCGGCTTGCTCGTGGCGTTCGGCAACGCGTCGGGCCCGGTCGGCCCCGTCGACCTGCTGTCGCTGCGGGACCGAAGCGCCTACGTGACGCGGCCATCCCTGGGGCCCCACATCCGCACCGCCGCGTCTCTGCGGGCTGGCGCAGCCGCGCTCTTCGACGCGCTCGCTGACGGCACACTGGCGGTGGAAATCGGGCAGCGGTTCCGGCTCGAGGAGGCCGCGGCTGCGCACGAGGCGCTCGAATCCCGGAGCACCATCGGCTCGACGATCCTCCTCCCGTAGCAGGTCGCTCGAAAGAGGGCGCAACGGGCGCGGCCGACCGAGTCACGATCTGCACCGTGGCCCGCAACCTGCGCCACCCTTCGCCGAACCACGTCTCGAGGAGTCGGCCATGCACCCACAGCCGCGTTGGCTCGCGATCCCGCTGCTGTGCGCGGGGGCCGCAGCCAGCGGGTGCGAGCCGAGCTTCCGCACCGAGTACCTGTACGCGGCGCTTTCGGGACCGGCGGAGGCGATCGCGCCCGAGCCCGCGCGCGTCACCGACGACCTGCCGCCGCCCGTCACGTTCGGCTGGGACTCCATCGTCGCCCGGGACACGCTCGTCGCAGTGCTCACCTTCAACTCGACCGGGTACTTCATCCACCGCGGCGAGCCGATGGGCTTCGAGTACGAGCTGCTCACGGCGTTCGCCGCCGACCACGACCTGTTCCTGAGGACGGAGGTGCTGCGCGACCGCCGCGACCTCTTCCGCGCCTTGAATAGCGGTCGGGGCGATGTCGTCGCGTCGCGACTCGTCGCTTCCCCCGAATACGACGCGGTCGTCGGCCTCACCGACCCCCTCTACGACGCCAAGCCCGTGGTCGTGCAGCGGGCGGGGGCGCCCTACGAACCCCCCGATGACAGCCTCGCGGACAGCGCCTCCGCGACCCGGGCTACGCCTCCGGCCAGACCGGAGGCGGTGACGTTGCGCGCGCGGCTCCTGCGGCGCCCCGCAGAGCTCGCTGGGGAGGAGGTCCACATCCCGGCCGGGTCGGACTACGTGGACCGGATCGTGGAGCTTTCGGATTCGCTCGGGGAGACCATCGAGCTCGTCGAGGTCGAGGCGACCGGGCGCGTCGAGCCGCTGATCGAGGAAGTGGCGCGGGGGCACATTCGCCTCACCGTCGCCTCCGACAACCTCGCGTCCCTGTCGCGCGCACGGTTCGAGAACATCGTCGCGATCCCCGTCGTCGGCCCCGAGCAACCCGTGGTCTTCGCCGTCCGGGAGAACGCGCCGGAGCTGCTGGCCGCCCTGAACCGCTGGCTCCAGACCGGCGAGGCCAGAGCGCTCCGCGACGTCCTCTATAACAAGTACTTCGTGGACCGGGAGTCCTACCTGGAGCGCACCGAGGACGAACTGTTCAGCTCCGAGACGGGCCGGATCTCCCTGTACGACAGCCTCTTCATCCGGGAGGCGGCCGGGATCGGCTGGGACTGGCGTCTCCTGGCGGCACAGGTCGCCCAGGAGAGCCGTTTCGATCCCAACGCGCGTTCCTGGGTGGGAGCGCAGGGGCTCCTCCAGCTGATGCCGCGCACCGCGCGCGAGCTGGGCGTGCGCAACCCCACCGACCCGGAGGAGAACGTCGGCGGTGGCGTGCGCTACCTGGCCTGGCTGACGGGGCTCTGGGAGGACGAGATCGAGAACCCGGAGGAGCGGCTGAAGTTCATCCTCGCCTCCTACAACGCCGGCCGGGGACACGTGCTGGACGCGCAGCGTCTGGCCGAGAAGAACGGCGACGACCCGACGAGTTGGGAGGACGTGTCCTACTGGCTACTGCAGAAATCCAAGCCGTCCGTGTACCGGGACAACGTGGTGCGCTTCGGCTACGTCCGAGGCCGCGAACCGGTGCAATACGTGAGCAAGATCCTTGAGCGGTACGATCGCTACCGCGGAGTGGAGGGCCCGTGAAACCGAGCACGACCGAACGATCCGGAACCAGCGCAGCCGCGAAGGGCAGCGTGGACCTCTTCGCATCGCCCCCGGCCATCCTGGAGCCGCACGCGAGCCTCGGCTACGTGGGGACGCTCTTCAAGATCCTGGGGGTCACCGTCTTCCTCATCATCGTCGCCGAAGTCCTCCTGGGCATCCAGGCGGACGGCATCGAGGCCCTGCCGGTCCTCCTGCTGGAAGTCGCGCAGCTGCTCGTGATCGCGGGCCTGCTGTGGGGAGGCGGAGACATCGCCCGGTTGATCCTGGAAACGAACCACGACATCCGCGCGAGCCGCGTGCTGCTGTGGCAGCTGACGCAGCTACGGCGCATGGAGCTCCGCCGCGTGGGGCTCGAGGTCGCGCCGGTGAGCCCGCACATGGACCCCGAGACGCTCGCGGAGGACCTCTCGTGAAGAACGACCAGGAAGAGACAGCCGATACGGGCGACCGCGAGCACCGTCAGAAGCAATTGGATGAAGCGCTGGACGACACGTTCCCGGCCAGTGACCCGCCGGCCGTCCGCCCCAATCGCGCCGACCCCGATCCCGTGACGGAGGGACACGACGAAGGCGTCCCGGCCGGCGGGGAAGGCGATGACCGTGGCGGCCGATCCCGGCCCGACCGGGAATCGTGAGGCGCCGTACGGACGGTGCCTAGCGCGCCCTGAGCGCGACGATCCGGACGGCGTATTGCACCGGATCCATAGACGTATCGAGCACCGGTGGCGGGAGCAGATCGACCAGCTCGACGGTCACGTTGCCCACCCCTGCGCTGTGTGGCTCCAGGTAGGTGTGCAGGACCACGGTCCGCGACAGGCTGCCCGTGGTCAGGTCGAGCTCGACCGCGCCGTCCCCCGCCCAGATGCACTGGGCGTCGATGGGGCAGCGCGAATCCCCCCGTAGCCGCCGGAAGTGCACCTCCAGGCCAGCGTCCTCGTACTCTGCCGCTTCCCCGATGCCGATCGTGACCGTATCCCCCAGCGCCGCGAGCATGGTCGAGGCGGGGCCGCGGGGATCGTCGGGGACGTCCAGCGGATCGTTATCGCTGCAGGCGCCGAGCGCCACCGCGAAAAGGAGGGACGCGGTTGCGCGGCGAGAGAGCTCCAAGCGAGTCATCGGACCACTCCGGGAAAGGGGCGCCCTCGGGCGGCGGCTTACCGACGTCGGACGCCCTCCACGCCTGTTCTACACCTCCGATACGTGGCATGGATCCACTCGGAAGCCGTGCGGCGGCTCGTCGATCTTTCGTGATCGATCAACGCTCCACCGCCGGCGATTGCGACGCCTACTCGCCGGTGCGGGCTCCCGAGCCGAACTCGCTCCCCTCGGCGCCGCGCATGGTAACCGCCACGGCGCGCTCCCCGTCGACCTCGAACTCGAACGACAGGCCGGGTTCGACGGCGTAGAACTCCCCATCGCGGTACAGCCCGGGCCCGAAGCGGTCGGGGCCCGCCAGAACCAGGTCGAAGGCGTGGTCGTCCTGCGGGTGGATCCCGAAGGGCAACCGGCCCCGCAGCTTGCCGTCCTCCTCGTACACCTCGAAGCTCGCGGGCTCGGCGGGCCACGGCATCCCGGGGCCGATGACGATCTCGTACACGCCGATGTATTTCGCTCTCTCGTCGGCCGCGAGCACGGCCTCGGTCGCGGGCACGGTGATGTTCAACGGTACGGCGGTCGTCCCCCAATGCAGGCGCAGCACCATGGCGTCACCGCGGACGACCGGGAAGCTCCACGTCAGCATCTCCAGGTGCTCGGCCGACTCCGGGGTCGCGCCGATGGCGTACGCCCCGGCCGCCGAGTCCGGCTTCTGGAAGTGGAACATCTCTGCGTTCCCGTTCAACACGATCGACCACGTGTCCTCCCGGGGGATCGCCCAGACGGAGTACTTCCCCTCCGCGACCTCCACCCCATTGATGCTGACGTCGTTGTCGACCTCGAGGGTCGTGGCCCAGTTGGCCCCCGGCGTCCACACACCGCCCCAGGGGACCAGGTCGCCGAAGAGCGCGCGGCCCCTGGCCGAGGGGCGCGAGTACTCCACCGTGACGGTCGTTCCGTCCGCCGTTTGCGCCACGACGGCCCTCTCGCTGGCACGAATCTGCGCCTCGAGCGGCGCTGCCGCGGCGAGCGACAGGGCCGCGGCCGCTACGATCGCTTGCTTCATCCATCGCTCCTGTCGTCGGGCGAATCGTCGGTGTCGATGCCGGACGGGCGAGCCCGCCGGCCGGGGCCAACGATGACGTCGAGGCCCGTGCCGGATCAATCCCCGCGCGCGTCGAGCAGCGTGCGGGCCAGCTCGGCGAACCCCGTGCCCCGATCGCCGGGGGTGACGTAAGCGGGCGGCACGGGAAGCCGGTGGAGGTGCCCTCGCACGTTCGCCACGCCGACCGAGTGCCGAAAGAACGCGAACGCTGCGGCGTCGTTTCCGCTGTCCCCGACGAACAGCCAGCGCGCCTCGTCGGCGGCCAGATCCACGCCGAGCGCATCCCGCGCGGCGCCGATCGCTCCGGTGACCTTGTCCCAGGCGCCCGGGATCGCGTGCGCGTGCACGGACGAAACGCTCGCGCGCGCACCCTCCTCCTCGATCATGGCCACGAGCTCGTCCACGCGCTCCCGCGGCACCTCGCGGGACTCCCCGATGTCGAACGCGAGGTCGCAGCGCCGGGCGCGATGGTCGCCGGTCACGGGCACGTCCGGGAACCGTTCGGCCGCGCGCTCGCGGATCCGCTCGAGCAGGCGAGCGGCCGTCTCTCGCTCGCTCGGGGTCTGCGCATACCCCTCCCGCACGCGTTCGCCATCCCTCCAGACCCAGCCGGCGCCGTTTTCCCCGACCGCCGCCCGCACCGGCCACATGCGCGCGAAGAGGTCCGCCCAGCCGAGCGGCCGTCCGGTGGCGCAGAGCAGGGTGATGCCGGCCCGCGACAGCGCGTGGATGGCGACGTACGCCTCCGGCTCGAGCAGGCCGCCCCGGGTGACGGTGTCGTCGACGTCGAACAGGACGCCGCGGATGCCGCGCGCGTGAGGCGCGAGGCTGGCGAGCGGCGCCAGGCGGGATTCGGCGCTCACCTTAGAATCGCCATCAGGAACGCGATCTGGAAACTGAGATCACCTAGCATGCCGCGGTCGACGAGCATGTCCATTATGGAGAGTCCTCTCAGCGGAGCAAGGCATGAGCCGAGCCAGGCACATCGTGGCGGGGGCGTGCGTCGCCACGGATCCCTCCGGGCCTCGACCTGGGCCTCGCCGACAGTCTCGGCTTCGCCGTGGACCGCGAGTCGGGCGGCCTGGCGGTCGGCACCGGAAGCCAGCAGGTCCGCATCTACCCGACGCGCGTGGGACTGCTGGCTCGGGCCGACGCCATCGGCATAGGCCCGCTCGTCGTGCGCGATGCCGAGATCTCCTCGAGGGTCCGGCCGGCCCGCCGCCGACGTGACACGAGGCGGGCGCCGGCCGATCTTGCCCCATGCAGATCATCGACGCCGGCATGCTGGCCTTCGCGGCCTTCCACGCGCTCAAGGGCAAGGTCTCCCACCCCCTGACGTTCCAGGTGCCGCGCATGGTGCGCGCGATGCTGGCGGACACGCCGGACGCCTACGCGCTCTGCTGGAACGCGGCGCGGCTCCGCAAGGACGCGTTGTGGCCGGCCTATCGCGACCGGCCGGAGATCTGGGAGGAGGCGGGCCGGGAGGACTTCGACGCGATGCTGAGAGTCCTCGCGGCGCTCGGCGCGGTGCAGTATCGGGCCGATGGCTGGGAGGCCGATGAGGAGATCGCGGCGCTCGTCCACCGGTTCGAGGGCACGCGCCAGATACGGATCCGCTCGGACGACAAGGACTTCTTCCAGCTCCTCAGTGGCAGCACGCGCATGCTCGGCCGCAGGCGAGGGCTCGTCCGCTACTCCGACGTGAAGGAGAAGATGGGCGTCACGCCGGCCTACGCCGCCGACTTCCAGGCGCTCACGGGCGACAAAGTCGACGGCATCCCGCGCATCCTTCCGCCCGCCGCGTCGAAGAAGCTGCTCGCCACGCGCGGGCACGTGCGCGACTGGATCGACCGGGATCTGCGCGTCGAGCCCGGCATCAAATGGCGTCTCGAGGAGAGCCGCGAGCAGCTCCGGATCAACCTGGCGCTCGTGGACCTGTCCGAAGAGGCCGTCGGCCCGCCACCGGCGCCCCTGCTGGAGGGCTGGGGCGATCTGGATGCGGCGCGCGCGATCGGCACGCGGCTGGAGATCGGCTACCTGCAGGGCCCGGACCTGGGCGAGGCGTTCGGCGATCTCCGCGAACACGGCGAGCGCACGAGACGCCTTCTCGGCGCTTGACGGCGGACGTGTCGTCGACGCGAAATTTGCATGCCGTAGGTGGGGTGCCGCCCCTACGCGGCGGGTTCCGCGCAGGAGGCCGCACATTTTGACGCCGCCTCCCCGCCCCCCGTAAGCTTGGCATCGCCGCCGAGCCACCGGGGGCCGGTTGCGCGCTGCACGCCGCCATTCCCGGCCGAAAGCGAGGCGCCTGGATGGACGTGATCGCGGCTTCGGGGGCTTCGGCTCAGCCCTGCCGCAAGGCAGCCCAGCCGCTGCGCCGCGGCATCGCCGCCCTGCTGGTCGTCACCGCCGCCTGCGCGGCCCCTGACGCGGCCGAGGAGCCGCCCACCGAAGGCGACGCCGCGCCCTCAGCGGCCTCACCCCCTACCGCGGCCCCCAACACCCTGACCGACGCCGAGAAGGCCGACGGCTGGCGCCTCCTTTTCGACGGCGAGACCCTCGACGGCTGGCGGCCGTTCAAGGGCAAGGGCGCGCCCGCGGGCTGGGCGGTGGAGGACGGCACGCTCGCGCGCGTCGGCCCGGGCGGCGACATCGTCACCGACGAGCGGTTCGAGGACTTCGAGCTGTCGTTGGAGTGGCGGATCGCACCGGGCGGCAACAGCGGCATTTTCTACCTGGTGAGCGAAGACGCCGACTACGTGTGGGAGGCCGCGCCGGAAATGCAGGTGCTGGACGATGCGGGGCATGCCGACGGGGAGTCGGAGCTGACGTCGGCCGGCTCGAACTTCGCCCTCCATCCGGCTCCGCGCGGCGTCGTTCGCCCCGCCGGCGAGTGGAACGAGGCGCGCATCGTCGTCCGCGACGGCCACGTCGAGCACTGGCTCAACGGCCGGCAAATCGTCGAGTACGACCTGGGCAGCGACGACTGGCAGCGGCGCGTGGCCGCCTCGAAGTTCGCCGAGTGGGAGCGGTACGGGCAGACGCGCGCCGGGCCCATCGGGCTGCAGGACCACGGCGACCCGGTGTGGTTCCGGTCCATCAAGATTCGCGACTTGGGTGCGTCGTAGGGCGTGGATCGCCCGCGCCGCGGCGGGGGCGATCGGGGTAGCCGGCGCCCGTTGGCTGGCGGCGTGCGCACGCGGCGCGGGCGCGGCGTTGCCGTCGCCGTTGGGCGTCCAGCTCTACACCGTGCGCGCCCTGCTCGCGGAGGACATCCCCGGCACGCTCGGGAAGGTGGCGGCCATCGGGTATCGCGAGGTGGAGCTGGCCGGCCTCCACGGCGCCACCCCGACCGCGTTCCGCGCCCACCTCGACGACGCGGGGCTCGTCGCGCCCTCGAGCCACGTGGCGCTGGGGGAGGTTCGCGCCGACCTCGACCGCCTGCTGGAGGACGCTTCCACCCTGGGGGTGAGGATGCTGATCGTGCCGTGGCTCGACGCCGAGGAGCGGTCCGCGGAAGGCTACCGCAAGGTCGCCGACGACCTCGAGGCCGCCGGCTCGCGCGCGTCCGAGGCGGGCATCCGGGTCGGATACCACAATCAGGCCTACGACCACGACCCCCTCGACAGCGGCACGGGGTGGGACCTGCTCCTCCAGCGCACCGAACCATCGCTCGTGACGATGCAGATGGATGCGTACTGGGCTGTCGCCGGCGGGATCGATCCGCTGGCGGCCCTACGCGACCACGCGGGCCGGTTCACGAGCATCCACGCCAAGGATCGGAGCGCCGACGGCGCCATGGTCGACGTCGGGGACGGCACGATCGATTTCGCCGCCATCCTGGTCGCCGGACGCGCGCAGGGCCTGGAGCACGTCTTCGCCGAGCATGACGAGCCGCGCGACCCGCTGGCGAGCATCCGATCGAGCTACGACCACCTGGCGGCGCTGGAGAGCTGATGGCGAGGAAAGCGCAGGCGCAGCAAGACGTGATCATCGTGGGGTCCGGCGCGGCCGGCGGCATGTGCGCCTACGCGCTCGCCGTGCAGGGCGTCAAGGTCCTCCTGCTGGAGGCCGGGCGGCACTACGATCCGCTCACCGAGACGCCGATGTTCCAGCTCCCCATGGAGGCGCCGCTGCGAGGCGGAGGGACGCGCGAGAAACCGTTCGGCTTCTACGACGCGACGGTGGACGGCGGCTGGGAAGTGCCCGGCGAGCCGTACACGAGCGCCGACGGGGTGGACTTCCGGTGGTGGCGCGCGCGGATGCTGGGCGGCCGCACCAACCATTGGGGCCGGATCTCACTGCGCATGGGGCCGTACGACTTCGCGCCCCACACGCGTGACGGCCTGGGCTTCGACTGGCCGATGACGTACGAGGACATGGCGCCGTGGTACGACCGTACGGAGGCCCTGATCGGCGTCTATGGGTCCAACGAGGGCCTGGAGAACACGCCGGACTCCTCGCCGGGCGTGCTGCTGCCGCCCCCCGCGCCGCGGGTGCACGAGCTCTACACGCGCGAAGTCTGCAGGGACCTGGGCATCCCCGTCGTGCCCTCGCACCTGGCCATCCTGTCGACCCGCCAGGACGCCGACCGGTGGCCCGCCGAGCTGCACCCGAACAACGAGCTCGCGCAGCGGGTGCTGCGCGCCTCCATGCGATCGCGCGCGCAGTGCTTCTGGGCTACGCCGTGCGGGCGCGGCTGCTCGATCAAGGCGAACTTCCAGTCGCCCACGGTACTGCTACCCCCCGCGCTCGCCACGGGCAACCTGGAGATCGTGACCGACGCGATGGTGCGCGAGGTCACGGTCGACGCGCGCGGCAGGGCCACGGGAGTGCACTACATCGACAAGACCACGCGGCTGGACGAACACGCGTCCGCGCGCGTGGTCATCCTGGCGGCGAGCGCGTGCGAGTCCGCGCGCATCCTATTGAACTCGAAGAGCTCGCGGTTTCCCGACGGACTCGCCAACGGCAGCGGGCTGGTCGGCAAGTACCTGATGGACACCGTGGGGGCCGGGCTCGGTGGCCAGGTCCCGGCGCTCGAGAACATGCCGCCGCACAATCAGGACGGCGCGTCGGCGATCCACATGTACATGCCATGGTGGTTGTACGGCGACCAGCACGCCGGGCGTCTCGACTTCGCGCGCGGCTACCACGTGGAGTTCGGCGGCGGGCGACGGATGCCCGGGCCCGGCGCGTTCGGCGGGCTGGAGCGCTACACGGGGGGATCCTACGGCCAGGCGCTCAAGGAGGACTGCCGCCGCTACTACGGCTCGTTCATGTGGTTCGACGGGCGGGGCGAGATGATCCCCAACGAGGACTGCTACTGCGAGATCGACCCCGACACCGTCGACCAGTGGGGCATCCCCGTGCTGCGCTTCGAGTGGAAGTGGTCCGACCACGAGCTCAACCAGGCCAGGCACATGCAGCGCACCTTCCACGACATCATCACGGCGATGGGGGGCGAGCCGTACAACGACCCGGCCGAGGACGGCGCCGACGCGATCGCGGCGCCGGGGCAGATCATCCACGAGGTGGGCGGCGTGCGCATGGGGGACGACCCGCGCGACTCGGTGCTCAACCAGTACTGCCAGTCCTGGGAGGTCGACAACCTGTTCGTGACCGACGGAGGCTGCTTCGTGTCCAACGCCGACAAGAACCCGACGCTGAGCATCATGGCGATCGCGTGGCGGGCGTCCGACTACCTGGCCGAGCAGATGCGTCAGGGGGCGATCCGATGAGCGGCGACCGCCGACCGCCGCGGCGAACGGCCGACAGACCCGCACTCGACCCCGGCCCGCCCGAGGCCGTCCGGGTCGCCGAGAGCCTGCCCGTCCTCCGGCTCCCCTCGTTCCCCCCAGTCGACCGGCGCCGCGTCATCCAGATGATGGCGGCCGCGGCGGTCGCCCCCGCGCTAGGGGGCTGTGAACCCGGGGATGAAGGGGGCAGCGCGGGCGGCGACGGCTCGCGGGCGGCCACCGCTCCCTCCCCCGCGAACAACCCGCTGGCGACAGGCACGCCGTGGGATCCGGACCTCGTCGCACCGGTGCTTCCCTGGGAGAAGATCCTGACCGAGGACGAGCGCGAAGGCCTCGCGGCGCTCTGCGACGTCATCATCCCCGCCGACGACCGCTCGCCGTCGGCGAGCGCGGTCGGCGCACACGACTTCATCGACGAGTACGTGAGCGCGCCCTACAGGAACTTCGAGGACGACCGCGTGCTGGTGCGCGGCGGACTGGTGTGGCTGGACGGCGAGGCCGCGCGGCGGTTCGGCGAAGGCCAGCGCTTCCGCACGCTGGCGGCGGCGCGGCAGCGCGAGATCTGCGACGATATCTGCCACTCCGAGGACGCCGCGCCCGAGTTCGCCTACGGCGCGCGCTTCTTCGACCGGGTCCGCGACCTCACCGCGACCGCGTTCTACACGACACCGGAGGGGATGGAGGACATCGGCTACGTCGGCAATGTCCCGCTGTCGGGGCCGTGGCCGCCGCCGCCGCCCGAGGCGCTTCGCCACCTGGGCCTGGAGGACACCGCGATATGAGCACGTACGCCGGGTCGGTCGACCGGAGCCGCCTGTTCGTCGGCAGCTGCCTCGCTCTCGTGGCCACCTCGGTCGCGTTCGCCACGGTCGGAGCGGTGATGCTGGCGCTCAAGCAGGAGTTCGTGCTGACCAACCTCCAGGTCGGCTGGATCGGCGGCGCGGCGCTCTGGGGGTTCGCGATCTCCCAGCTGGTCTTCTCGCCGCTCTGCGACACGCTGGGGATGCGGTTTCTGCTCAGGCTCGCGTTCCTGGGACACGTCCTCGGCGCGCTCGTCATGATCCTGGCGAGTGGCTTCTGGATGCTGTTCGCCGGGGCGCTGGTCATCGCGATGGCCAACGGCCTGGTGGAGGCCGCCTGCAACCCGCTCGTCGCCACCCTCTACCCCGAGGACAAGACCGTCAAGCTGAACCAGTTCCATGTCTGGTTCCCGGGGGGCATCGTGCTCGGCGGGCTCGCGGCGTATGCGCTGGACGCGGCCGGCGTAGGGGCGTGGCAGGTCAAGCTGGCGCTGATCCTCGTGCCGACGCTGATCTACGGCTGGATGCTGCTGACCCAGCCCTTCCCCGCGACCGAGAACGTCCAGGCCGGCGTCGGGCTCGGCGAGATGTTCCGCGCCGCCCTCGCCACGCCGCTCATGTGGGTGATGCTGTTCGCGATGGCGCTCACGGCGTCGGTCGAGCTCGGGCCCAATCGCTGGGTGCCGGCCGTTCTGGAGGCGGGTGGGATGCCGGGCATCCTCGTCCTGGTCTGGATCAGCGGCCTCATGGCGGTCCTGCGCTACCGCGCGGGCCCGGTGGTCCACCGGTTGTCACCGACCGGCGTGCTGCTGGCGTCGTCGATCTTGTCGGCGCTCGGCCTGCTGGGCCTCTACCAGTGGGGCAGGGGTCCGCTGGCCTTCGTCGCGGCCACGGTGTTCGCGGTCGGCGTGTGCTACTTCTGGCCGACGATGCTGGGAGTGGTCGCGGAGCGGGTGCCGCGGAGCGGGGCGCTGGGTCTGGGGCTGATGGGCACGGTGGGGATGGCGACTGTCGGCCTCATCACCGCACCCCAGATGGGCAGGATAGCCGATGAGTACGCGCACGCGCGGATTCCGGCCGCGGAGACCGTTCCCCTGTTGCGCGACGCCGCGGCGGCGCTCGCCGCTGGCCAAGAGCCGGACGCCCTCGCGGCGGCCGACGCTGCCGCAGACGTGGTGCGGTCGTGGGACGCCTCCGAGGATCTCCCTTCACCCGCAACGGCCAACGCTCTGCGCGCGGTAATCGCCTCCGGCGGAGACGCGCGGCTCGTCGACCGTGCCGCTTCGCTGCTCGGGCCCGCCGACAACTACGGCGGCCGCGTGTCGTTCCTCTACGTGGTGCCGCTGTGCGGGATTCTGGCTCTCATATTCGGCGTCATGTACCTACGCGACCGGCGCGACGTGGTCGGCGCGCCCGATGGCTGACCGCCCCCGCGGCACCGGCGGCGCGGGTCCGTGTTGATCCGCTACGGGATGGTCGGCGGCGGACCCGGCGCGTTCATCGGCGGCGTGCACCGCATGGCCGCGCGGCTCGATGGTCGCTTCGCGCTCGTGTCCGGCGCCTTTGCCTCCGATCCCGGGCGGTCGCGGGAAATGGGCGCCGAGCTCGAGCTGGACCCGGCCCGCGTCTACGGGACGTACAACGAGATGGCGGCCGCGGAAGCCGTGCTGGGACCCGACCAGCGGATCGAGGCGGTGTCGATCGTCACCCCCAACCACCTGCATCACCCCGTCGCGAGGGCGTTCCTCGAGGCGGGAATACCGGTCATCTGCGACAAGCCCCTCACCACGACGCTCGCCGATGCCGAGGATCTGTGCCGGGAGGCGGCGGCGCGCGACCTGCCGTTCTGCGTCACCCACAACTACTCCGGCTACCCGATGGTGAAGGAGGCGCGGGAACGGGTGCGCGCAGGGGAGCTCGGGGAGGTGAGGAAGATCCTGGTCGAGTACTCCCAGGGTTGGCTCCGGACGCTGCTCGAAGCCGAAGGCCACAAGCAGGCGTCCTGGCGCGGCGATCCCGACCGCGCGGGTATCTCCTCGGCGCTCGGCGACATCGGCACGCACGCCGACCACCTCGCGTGCTACGTGGCCGGGCTCGACAAGGCGGAGCTCTTCGCCGATCTGGGGACGCTCGTAGAAGGCCGCGCGTTGGAGGACGACGCGACCGTGCTCCTGCGCTACGACGGCGGCGCCCGCGGGGTGCTGATCGCGTCGCAGATCGCGGCCGGCGAGCGCAACCACCTGCGGCTGCGCGTCTACGGCAGCGAGGGCGGGCTCGACTGGGACCAGCAGCGGCCCGATCGCCTCCGGCTGGTGCGCCCGGACGGCACCGAGCTGATCCTGCATGATGGGGCCGACGGGCTGTCCGCGCGGGCGGCGGCGCATCTGCGACTGCCACCGGGCCACCCCGAGGGCTTCATCGAGGCGTTCGCCAACCTTTACCGCAACTTCGCCGCGACGCTCGCCGCGCGCGCCGGTCGCTCCGCGAAGGGCCCCTTCGATGACGACTTCCCCACGGTCGCGGACGGCGCGCGCGGCGTGGCGTTCATCGAGGCCGCGGTCCGCAGCGCGCGCGAGGGCGCCTGGGTGGACGCGCGCTACGAGCCGCCGCGTTGAGCCGCGGCGGTCGACGGAGGGCCACCGTGCAGATACGAGATGGCCGACCACGTGAACCGCGAGACCTCGACGATCGATGACGCGACCCGTGACGCTCTTCACCGGCCAGTGGGCCGACCTTCCTCTCGCGACGCTCGCGGAGAAGGCCGCGGCGTGGGGCTACGACGGCCTGGAGCTGGCCTGCTGGGGCGACCACTTCGACGTCCGGCGCGCGGTGGAAGAAGACGCTTACTGCCGCGATCGCCGCGACCTCCTGGAGCGGCACGGGCTCGGGGTGTGGGCGATCAGCAACCATCTCGTAGGCCAGGCGGTTTGCGACCCGATCGACGAACGCCACCGCGCGATCCTGCCCGATCGCGTGTGGGGCGACGGCGAGCCGGAGGGCGTCCGCCGCCGGGCCGCCCAGGACATGGCGGCCAGCGCGGGCGCCGCGGCCGAGCTCGGGGTGGAGGTTGTGAACGGCTTCACGGGCAGCCCCATCTGGCACCTCCTGTACGGCTTCCCGCCGCTCGCCCAGGGGGCCATCGAGGCGGGGTTCGCCGAGTTCGCCGAGCGCTGGCATCCCATCCTGGACGCCTTCGACGAGGCGGGCGTGTGTTTCGCGCTGGAGGTGCATCCCACGGAAATCGCCTTCGACATCCCGACCGCGGAGCGCGCCGTGAACGCCCTCGGCGGGCGGGATGCGTTCGGCTTCAACTACGACCCGAGCCACCTCGCGTACCAGGGGGTCGATTGCGTCGCCTTCATCGACCGCTTCGCCGACCGCATCCACCACGTCCACATGAAGGACGTGTGGTGGTCGGAGGTGCCGGCGCGCTCGGGTGTCTTCGGGGGCCACCTACCGTTTGGCCACCCCGACCGGCAGTGGGACTTCCGATCGCTCGGCCGGGGGAGGGTCCCGTTCGAGGGCGTCATCCGGGCGCTCACGCGCGCCGGCTACGCGGGCCCGCTCTCGGTCGAGTGGGAGGACCCGGGCATGGACCGGGAGCACGGCGCCCGGGAGGCGTGCGCCTTCCTCCGCGAGCTCGACTTTCCGCCAGCCGAAGGGGCCTTCGACGCCGCGTTTTCGCGCTGAACGAGGGGCCGCAGCCTAGCCCCCGGCGGCGGCCGGAGTGGGAGACTCCCCGCTCCGGCCGCCGCGGAGGCCGCCAGGTGTCCTAGCGCGAGACCCGCGTGATGCGCCGGAGGATCTGCATTCTTGCCTGGTCCGACAGAAGCGGCGACTCGGCCAGGCCCTCCGCCTTCTGCACAAAGCTGCGCGCGGCCGCGTCCTGGCCCTCCAGCTGCGCCACGTAGGCCGCGTCGAGATAGGCGCGCGCGGCGCGCACCAGATCGCCGGATGCTTCGGCGCGCGCGCCCGCGACCGAGAGCGCTTCGGTTGCCCGCATGGTGAGACCTGCCGCGTGGAACAGGTTCGCCGCAACGATCATGACATCGACCGCTCCGGGGTCATCCGCGGCGCGCAGATCTCCCGCTTCCATGAACAGGGCGCCCGCCCGCTCCCAGTTTTCCACTTCCTCCTGAGCGCGGAGGGCCTCCTCGTGGAGGGAATCGGCCCGGGACAGGCGCATCTCGGCTGCGCCTGTGGAGGGAGTTCGCCGGACCCGCCGGAGGATCGCCGAGCGCGCGTCCTCGTCCAGCAGCGGTGACGACGCCAGCATCGCTGCGTTCAAGGCGAGTCGCTGCGACTCGCTTTCTTCGCCCAGAGCCTCCGCCACGAACGCCGCGTCCACGTAGGCTTCCGCGGCCCGCCGCACGTGACCCAACGACCGGGCGCGCTCGGCGGCCTCTTCGAGGATGGTCTTCGCCTCCTGGTCCTGTCCGGCGGCGTTGAGGAGGCGTCCCGCCAGGATCAGGTCGCCGATGGCCGTGGCGTCCGTGCGCGCGCGGTACCGGACCCCGTCCCGGTAGGCGATCGCGGCGTCGTAGAACGAGCGCGAGTCGCTCTGCAGCGCGATGGCGACGTCCCGCAGCGAGTCCGCGTGCGCGAGTGAGTCCTCGACCGCGCGTTGTGCCGACAACCGTTGCGGGCTCGTAGCGAGAGCCGCGACTGCAACTGCACCGACCAAGAACGACAGCTTCGTAGCCGTGCTCATCTGACCTCCCGGGGTGAAACATTGCTCGGTGGATGCCACATATGGAGGCGTGGACGTGCGTTGGCGACGCCCACGGCGCTTCTGCCCTTCGGCGGGTCCGACCCCGGCTGGCTGTTAAGACCATTGCGAGACGGCCCGAGGTCCCGGGCTTCCTCACGATACCGCCGGGATACCGGTGCGGACAACTACCGTCCGGCGCGGGACCTCCCAACGGCTGGCGCTGGCGATGGAGGCTGCCCGGCTACCTGACCCGAGCGTCTTTCGATCAGGAACACTTCTTCCCGCGGCAGGGCTTGTCCGGCTTTCCACCTCCTCCGCCCGACGAGCCTTCCCCGCCGACGGCTTCCAACGCGTCGACCAGTCCGTAGCCCGAGCGGGAGTCCCGCTCAGTCTTTCGACCGTCAAGTCCCTTCGGCGGCGGGCAGCCTCAGGGAGGCGGCGTGGAACCCCGACCTGCCGCTGGCCTGGGCGTTCCACGCCGATCCCTGGCCGGACCGATGAAAAAAGGCCGGAGCCCTGGGGCTCCGGCCTTCGCCGCGCGAAACCAGCAGCGTCCTCAGTTGGTCGAGCTGGCTTCGATGCGCCGCTGCGAGTTCCCGCCACGCACCTCGATCCTGCGTGGCTTCACCTTCTCGCTCTTCGGGATGACGACGTTCAGCATGCCGTTGTCGAAGCTCGCCTTGATGTCGTCCTGCTCCACGTCCCGTGGCAGCACGAAGCTACGGCTGAAGCGACCGTAGCGGAGCTCGGAGAGGTGCCACCGGGTGTCCTCGTCGCCCTCGGCGCGTGTCTCCTTCTTCTCGCCGCTGATCGTGAGAACGTTGTGCTCCAGGTTCACCTCGATGTCCTCCGGGCGCATTCCGGGGAGCTCCAGGACGACCCGGAGATCCTCGGTCGTCTCGA
Organism: Longimicrobiales bacterium; assembly: GCA_035465395.1. GTDB lineage: Bacteria > Gemmatimonadota > Gemmatimonadetes > Longimicrobiales > RSA9 > DATHRK01. The sequence continues at coordinate 63,946 of DATHRK010000038.1, forward strand.
CCACGTCGGCGTTCGGCGTGCGCAACAGGTTCGCGCCGCCGCGCCCGCCCCACGTGGAGCCCACGACGTCGTCGAACAGAAACCGGAACATGTCGGTTGTGGGTCGCATTGCGGTGCTGACCATTGTTACCTCCTGACGTAGCAAAGTAACGGTTCTGCCGCGGGCTCTCGCCGCGGCACTTCACCGAGAATTTTTTGCAACGCGCATGCCGCCGGGGCGGTGCCGATCTGGCAGTCCGACCACAGACCCGGCCGCCGAATCGGCACCCGATCGCCCTTCGCTCAGGGACGCGCCCTCGCGAGGCGCTCCTCCCCTGCCGGCTGTCGCGGGTTCACTCCGGCCAGCCCTCCTGCGGCATGCCCGGCATCAGCCGCACGGCATTGCCGTAGTACAGCTTGCGCAGCACGTCGTCGGGGAGGTCGATGCCGTAGAGCTTCCAGAACGCGTGGTAGTCGCGGTAGTAGTCGAAGTACTCGTCGGCGGTCTCGAGGACGCGCCAGTAGTACGGGTACTCGACCGGCTGGAAGGAGTCCTTGCCGAACAGGATCCGGTCCTGGTAGCGCACGAGGAAATCGTGCGCCGTGCGAGGCTGCCGGCCAATGTCGTAGAGCACCGCGCCGATCTCGGTGTGCACGTTCGGCAGCTCGTCCAGCAGGCGGCCCAGCGCGCCCAGATCGTTGGCCTGCCAGCCCAGGTGGGCGGTGACGAAGGTGGTGTTCGGGTGCCGCCGGAAGAGGTTGTCGCGCTCCTCGATGAGCTGCTCGAAGGACGGGTACTCGTCCTGCGGATAGCGGCGGTTGGGGAACAGCGCCTGCTCCAGCCAACGCTCGTTCGTGTAGTCGAACTCTTCGAAGAACTCCGCGGGGTCGGCGGTGTGGATGAAGACCGGCAGGTCGAGGCGAGCGGCCGCCTCCCAGACCGGGTCGAGGTCGGGGTCGTCGATGCGCAGCCTGGACCCGTCCGCCTTCGTGTAGCCCAGCCCGAGGCGCTTGCTGATCTCGCCGATCGCGACGGCCCCCGCCCGGGCGTCGGCCTCGAGTTGCGCCACGGCGCGCGCCGCCCACCCCGGCCCCACGTCGTCGAAGTCGATGCCCGCCATGACGCGGACCCGGTCGCGCATCGGGGAGGCGCGGATCGCCGCGACCGCCTCGCGCAGCTCATCGCCCGAGACGTTGTTGGCGGCGACGATGACGCGGACGTTCAGCTCGTCCAGCGCGGCGCCGAGCTCCGCCAGGGCCTCCGGCGTCGAGAACCGCCGGGGGTGGCCGTGGAAGTCCACCGCCGGGAAGCGCGCGCGCGGCACGAGGTGCTCTTCGGTCACGAGCGTCGATTCGGGCCGGTAGTCGACGATGCTCGGCGCCTCGAACTCGGGAGCCATGCAGCGCTGGGGGCGGATGAGCGTCGTCCCGGCCGGGCAGCTTTCGCCCGGTCCGATCTCGGTCACGCGGTCGCTGCCTTGCTGGGCCGTCAGCGTGGAAGCCGCGATGAAGAAGCAGATCGCCAGGCTGGAAGCGGCCGTCGAAGTGCGGGCCATGCGTATCCTCGTCGGAGTCACGGAAGCGCCGGGGGCGGCCTTCACTACACACCGGTTGACGCCGATGGTCCCGCGGGTGCGGGCGAGCGGCGCCTCCGGTCGCGAGTTGGGGTGGACGACGTACATAGAAATCGCTACGGGGTCTTCGCCGCGCTCTCCAACGCCACCCCGTCGAGCCACGCCCGCCCCGGACCGACGAACGCGAAGCCGAAGGAGACGCTGTCGGCGTCCTCGGGGACCGTCGCGGTGATCTCGTACTCGCGCCAGTCGCGGGCAGTGATCGGCCGATCGGCCATGTTGTCGAAGAACACGACCCGGAACCAGGGCTCGGCCGGCTCGGTAACTTGCATCCACAGGTAGCCCCTGCTTCTGGGCGAGGTGGACTCGATTCGAACCGAGGCCGTCAGCGTCAGGCTCCGCCCACGCCAAGGTGTGGCGTCGACGCGCTGATCCAGCTCGGCGGCCGTCTCGCCGTACCGATCTCCGGCCGCGCGCCGGAGCACGACGGCCTGGTCTCCCTGCCGCACCTCTTCCCGCGTCACGGCGACGTCCCACTCGACACCCGCGATCCCGGACGGAGGGGTCCATCCGGGCGGAAACTCGCCGGGGTCGCCTGCCTCGAAGTCCAGGTTGACGGGGCCGTCGGCCGGCCGGGGCTGCACCGGCCGATGCCCCGTCGGGTTGGGTCTGGCCGAGCTGGTCTCCCGGACGAACAGGAGCGCGTCGTACAGCTCCCTGGCCCTGACGCGGTGCCAGTACCACTCCGGATGCTCCTCCGAGTAGCCGGAACCCAGGGTGCGGGTCAGCTGCGGGGCGTCGAGCCATCGACTTGCCGGTCCCGCTTCCGGGATCCCCCGCAGGTCGAGCGCGGCCAGCGGGAAACCGGTGGCGGCGAGCTGGCCGTCCAAGCTCCCGGAGGGGCCAGGCTCGACGCGGAAGGCGCGCAGCAGGCCCATCCTCTCAAGATCGCGCGCCTGGAACTCGCCGCGCTCGAAGGCGAAGCCGACGGTACGCAGGGCGTCGCCGAACCACTTCCGTAACTGCCATCCGGTCGTGCCCGGCTGCGTGCCCACGTGGTTGTTGTGGGCCCACAGGACGGCCTTCGACTCGGCCCCCTCGCGCTCGAGCGCCCAGGCGAGATTCGACGCCATCGCGCTGTCCCGGGCCCACGACGCGTCTGTCCGGGTGCGCATGTCCACGGTCTGGCCTAGCACGTGGAGGTGGCGTCGTGCCAGGTCCCATCTTGTAGCGCTCGACTGGGCCACGTACTCAGCCCGGCGCGAGTCGAACCGGGCTTCCAGATCCCGTATGGAGGACAGGAGCGTCTGCTTTTGCGGCGCGGGCCACCCCCCGGCATCACCCGCCAGGTAGGGGTCGGCAAGCGGATCGAGCGCGGTGTCGGCGGCGGCGGCGGCCGCTGGATCCACGGATCGGAGATAGTCCACCACGACGCGCGCCGCCATCGGCGCGCTCTGCATGTCCACTCCGTAGAAGCTGACCTTTCGCTCGTGCCGGGGGTCTGCGTTGTACCGGCGCATCCACCGGATCAGCTCCAGGACCTCCTCGGTGTCCCAGATCCAGAAGTACATCCCGGCGAGCGCTCGCGCTGGATCGCCCTCTCCGGTGAGGACGTAGCGGTTCACGTTTAGCGCTTCCGGCAGTGTCGCCTCGATCGCGAAGACGTCGAAGCCCAGCTCGGTGACCAGGAACTCCAGCATACGGTGCTTGAGTTGGAAGAACTCTCTCGTGCCGTGGGTCGCCTCGCCGAGCGCGACGATCCTCGCGTCGCCGATGACCTCGCGGAGGGGCTCGAGGTCGGCGAAGCCGTGGCCCGCCTCCGCCGTGGTCAAGGGGATGGCGTTTTGGGCGATCCAGGCGCCAGCCGCGGCCTCCTCCGCCCTCCGGTGGTCGAGAACCGCGCGCTGCTCGGCAGCCGTGCGGGCTTCCACCGTCAGCTCGTACGTCAGTCCAGACCCCCAGATCTGCCGCACCTCCAGCCGGTAGGTTCCGGGATCCCCAACCTCGATCTCGATGAACTCGGGACCGCTGACTACGTCATCGACGCGGGCGATGGCCGCGCCGGATGGATCGTACACGGCGAACGCCAGATTTCCGGCGGTCTGCGCGACGGAGACGTGGAGTACCGTCGCCGCGCCCGGATCCACCGAATAGGCGTGGGTCTCGGGCCCCTCGAACGAGCGCTCGATCGAACCGGGAACCTCCAGGACGAGCGTCTCGGTGGGATCGGTGGCCTCCTGGGCGTAGACCGGCGGCGGCAACGTCAGGAAGGCGAGGACCAGGCCGAGTATCAAGCACGCTGCGCGAACGTCGAGCATGGCTCCTCCCTGGTGGCTGAGAAGGAGGCGGGGTCCGCAGGCGGCAACCTACCGGCCGCGCGCGTGGGCAACCAGGGATGGCCGGAGACTGCCCTGCGGAAGCACAGTCCCGAGCTTGCTAACACCTCCGCCCTTTCATTGCTGCGGCTCAAGCCTTGCCGGCGGCGTCCAGCGCCGCCTCGACCGTCGCCGTGTGGATCGCCACGGTATCCCGCGTGTCGCGCGCGTAGCCGCCGGCCAGTACGACGGCCACGGCGGCCCCGGCCGCGCGGGACCGGGCGAGCACCCGACGGTCCCTTTCGAGCAGACCGTCGCGCGATAGAGCCAGCCCCCCGAGCTGGTCCTCCCTGTAGGGGTCGGCGCCGGCCAGATACAGGACGAGGTCGGGTCGGTGGCGGTCCACGCCGGCGTCCAGAACGCGGTCCAGCAGCTCGAGGTACCGTTCGTCGTCCGTTCCGTCGTCGAGCCCGATGTCGAGGTCGGACGGCGGCTTGACCGCCGGGTAGTTGCGCTCCTGGTGCATCGAGAGCGTGAACACGCGCGGCTCGGCGGCGAAGATCGCCGCGGTTCCGTTGCCGTGATGCACGTCGAGATCGACGATCGACACGCGCGCGACGAGCCCCTCCGCGAGCGCCCCCGCCGCGGCCACGGCCACGTCGTTGATGAGACAGAAGCCCTCGCCGTGCTCGGCGAACGCGTGGTGGAAACCGCCTCCCAGGTGCGCGCACGCCCCGCGCTCGATCGCCGTCCGGACCGTCAGCAGGGTGCCTCCCGCGCACAGCAACGACGCCTCCCGCAGCGCCGCGGAGAACGGCAACTCCAGCGTCAGCACCTCGCGCGCCGTGAAGGAGCCGGCGCGGATCTTGGCCATGTACTCGGCCGAATGGACGCGCGCGATCTCGTCCCAGGAGGCCGCCGTCGGCTCCACGAAGTCGCCGGGTCCGAGCCGCCCTTCCGAGAGGAGAGTTTCGCGGACCAGGCGATACTTCGCCGTCGGGAAGACGTGGGGGCCGATGTCCACCTCGTAGCGGGGTGACCAGACGGCCGGCGGGTGGGGTCGCGACGGCAAGGTGCTCTCCTGCGGGGGCGAATGGGCCTGGGTGGACTTGAACCACCGACCTCACGCTTATCAGGCGGTCAGCCAGGGCCTCGCATCCCGATCACCTGCCGTGATTTCCTGGATGGACCGCGCGATCTGCCGGGATCGAACTCCTCGGATCCGACATGGCGGCCGTATCCATAGACAGTCCCAGACAGTGGGCCAATCACTTTCTGGAAGATCGGTAGCACCCCATTCGTCGGGAACCCGGAATCGAGACCCGGATGCATGGCGCCGACCGCCCCCCAGCCCACGCTCGCGGTGGCGGGCAGCGTGCCCCCTCGTCACCACGAGCTCCACATCGCGACCACCATCAGGGCCATGGCAAGCCCGGACCCCATCCACCACCCGTGGTGGTCTCCCGTCCGGCCCCGCGTTCCCCCTGCACCCTCCGCACGGGCGAGGCCGCAGTTGCGCTCGAGGCTCTGGAGCCGCTGCCATTCGCGTTCGGACAGGCTGTCCGGAGGCTCCGCCCTCAGCTCCACGAGGGACGGGTCCGTGCACGATACGGGCTCCGGCTCGGCCGTCTGCCGGGGCGTGGCCGACGCGCAGCCGGCGGCCGCGACCGACAGGGCCACGGAAGCGAGGATCGTAGCGCGACGCGCTCTGAATCCTAGCCCTCTTTTCATCGTTGCCTCCTATGGCCGGACTGGCCCGGCCCATCGTTCGAGGTGAGCGCGACCGCGTCGGCGAGTTCTGCCAGGGCGATCTCCGCCACCTCCTCGGCGACGGCGTTGCGCTCGGCTTCTGGCACTTCGTCGATGGCGTACTTGTCCGTGTACTTCTTGTACAGCGCCAGCGCATCGATCTCGACGAGTTGGCCGGGCCTCAGCATGCGGCGCATCATGCGGGCCTGGCAGCGCAGGAAGCAGCCGTCCAGGACCACCACCCGGTCGGCTTCCCGGACCCAGCGCGCCATCTCCGATTCCGGCACGGCCATTGCCTCGCCCTGACAGGCGCGTGCGAACGGCTCCTCCAGAGCCACACGATGCGCCGCCTGGCGCGCGATCTCGCCGCGTATGCACGGGCCCTCGCACGAGAGCACGGGGATCCGCCCCTCGCGGATCTGCTCGGCGGCGTACCGCTGTCCGACGGGACACGTCAGGGTCGTCCCCTCGACCTCCAGGGTGAAACTGCCCGCCTCGGTTGCCATGCCTCGCCTCCTGGTCGCCTGGGAGTACTGCCTCTCGACCGGAGAGGACGAAGCCGGGCGCGCGATGGATACGACCGGGCGGCGGTGCTGACCGCTCGGGGGCGGGCGGGATCCGCGGGTCAGTCGGGCGTGGGGCGTTTGGGTTGGCAGACGAAGACGCCCCGGTCGTCGCGGCTGAAGTCGCACCCCTCGGACAGAGCCGCCCGAAGCCGGACGCGGGCGCGGTGCAGGCGGATCTTCACATTGTGGATGGAGAGGCCGAGGCGATCGGCCATTTCCGGCCCCGTGAACCCCTGCAGATCGTGCAGCAGCAGCACCTCGCGCAGCGGGTCGGGGAGGTCGGACAGGAAGCGCAGCACGCAACCGCTCATTTCACTGTGCTCCAGCATGTGGTCGGGCTGGAGCGCCGCCTCGTCGGACAGGACCGCACCGCCCTCGCCCCGGAGGGAGACCAGCGGCAGCGGCGGGACCCGGTGCTCGCGTTGCCGGAACCCGTCGTAGCAGAGATTCGTGGCGATGCGGTAGAGCCATGCCTCCACTGCGGCAGGGTCCCTCAGTCCCCCGATCCGCTGGTGCACGCGCAGGAAGGTCTCCTGCGTGAGGTCGTCGGCGCGAGCCGGCTCACCGACCAGCCGGAGGATGTACCGGTAGATCGAGGCGCGGTACCGCTCCGCCACGGCGCTGGAATCGATCGCTTCGTGGACGGGTGGATCGGTCGTGGACTTCACAAGTGCCTTCCTGGGCTCCCTTGCCCAGTCACCTTGCGGCGGGCGCGACGGCAGGGTCGGGCGTGCGCCCCGGAGCGGGCTGGGCAACGGGCTTCAGCCACCACAGCACGGCGGCGATGCCGAGCAGTGGGAGCCCTTCGATCAAGGTCATACCGAGACCCTTCTGGACAGGCGTCGCGACCAGCATCACCAGTCCGTGCGCCGCGCTCGCCCAAATGGTGAAATCGAGGAACAAGCGGTGCGTCGGAGGATCGTACGACGCGCGCCACAGCATGACCGCCCATACCACGTAGACGGCCGACATCATGGCCTCGTAGTGGACGTTGTAGGGCTGGAACCGGAGCAGCGGTGCGAAGGCACCCCCGGGGGCGAGGACGGGCGCGTCCGCGAGAATGAGCGTGATCCATGGGATGAACGCCGCGAGGAACCCCACGGACAGCACTCGCAGAACGATGCGCAGCCACGACGCCTTTGCGGCTGCGCTCATGCGATGGGTCATCGGCCGGACCCTCCCCACCCGCAACATCCGATCGCTCACGCCAAGGGGCTGACGCTCGCAATCCAAGCTGCCACTTCGCACCTCAGACTGCAATCTTCTCCTCCCTGCGTGTATCCCTCGAGCGCCGCATGACGTCCTTCCGATAACGAGCGACATCGGGGCGGCAGCGTTCGTCCCGAGCAACCACGTCGGCCCGATCAGGCGTGGACCTACGGCGACAGGAGAAGGAGGTGCTGAGATGATCAGGCGGAACATGGGCCGGCGCGACCGCGCCCTGCGGTTCAGCGCGGGTGTGGCATTGATCCCGGTCGGGCTGCTCGTGCTGGGTGGTTGGCACGGGGACGTGATCGGACTCGCCGTCGCCGGCTTTGCGCTGGCGCCGCTGGCGACGGGCGTGACCGGCTTCTGTCCGCTCTACCTCCCGTTCGGGGCGTCCACCCTGCGGGGAGAGCAGACCGCGGCAGGCCAGCAGGCCGCGGCCGTAGGGAGGGAGGTGCGGGTCAAATGATGGACAAACGACGGACGGCAGAGGAGGAAGGCCACCGGCCTATCCAGGGCGACTTCATGGCGGGCATGATGGAGGAGATGATGCGGTGTTGCACCGAGATCATGAAGCCGCCAACTGCGACCGTGCGAGGCGACGCGCCGAAAGACAGCCAGGACGCCGATGAGGATCCTGAACCCCAGTGCGGCTGCCGGTGATGGACGGACGCGAGTCGGGGCAGCGAGCGGGCCTCCATGTTCCACCGAGGGGAGTTGGCGGACACCGCTGCCCTCGGGTTCGTCCACATCCGTCAGCCGGTCTCCGATCGAGGACACAGACGTTTCTCGCGAAGCCCGCGCCCCGCGCCCGCCGGATCGCCGATCCCCTCGAGAACCCCATCCCAGCGCCTCTGGTCCAGACCCGTGAGCTGCGATTCGACAAGGTCGCTCGACAGCGATAACGAAAAGCCAGAAGCTCCGTCCGGCGTCGCAACGCCAAGCGGGGCAATTGACATGGGCCTGGGTGGACTTGAACCACCGACCTCACGCTTATCAGGCGTGCGCTCTAACCAGACTGAGCTACAGGCCCCACAAACTCGACCCGCGCGGCCGCCGGCGTTGCCGGAGCGGACCGCGCGGGGCTCGGATGATAACCGGGGGGGCGGCGGGGTTCAACCGTTTCCCTGCACGGCCGGTGCCGTCCGTGGAGGATTCGTTCGACGTGCGCCTGCCCTCCGCGCCGGGTATCCTCCGCGCATGAGCACCACCGCCCCCCCCGCCGCGCGCAGCATCCGGATCGAGACGCCCGAGCACGTCGAGATCGGCTACGAGCTGGCGGACCTGGGGTCGCGCTATCTGGCGCTGTTTCTGGACATCCTCTTCCTCGGACTCGCGCTCTTCGCGCTGCTCCTGGGCGCGGGGATGGTGTTCGGCTCGTTGGATCTCGCAGACTTCGTGGTGTCCTGGGCGCAGGCTCTCCTGATCCTGGGCGTCGGCTTCGGCATGTGGGCCTACTTCACCCTGTTCGAGGGGTTCGCGGGGGGGCGAACCCCCGGCAAGCGCATCGTCGGCGTGCGGGTCATCCACGAAGGCGGCTATCCGCTGACCTTCCGGGGCGCCGTCGTGCGCAATCTCATCCGCCTGATCGACCTGCAGCCGTTCTTCACGTGGATGGTGGGCGGCGCCGCGATGCTGCTCAGCCCGCGCACGCAACGGCTCGGGGACATGGCCGCCGGCACGCTGGTGGTGCGCGACCGCGCGCGCGGCACCCTGCCGGAGCGCGAGGCGCTGGAGCGAGCCGCGGTCGGCGCGCCGGTACTCACGTTTCGCGAGTTCGAGGTGCTGACGGGCTACGTCCAGCGGCGGCTGCAGCTCGCGCCCGCGGCCCGCGCGAGGCTCGCGGCGTCCCTCGCCGGCACGCTCGCCGATCATCTCGACGAACGCGCGCCCGTGCCCGACGACAAGCCGCCCGGCGGCTGGCAGGGCGCCGACGACCTCCGCGCCGATGGCCGCCTCGTCGCGCTGCATGAGGCAGAGAACGCGCGCTGGCACGGGCGCGGGGAGGGACCGTCCTCGCGCAGCGCCCAGGCGGTGGCGCTGGTGCGCGTGCAGACAGACCGGTGGCAGGCCTACCGCGAGCTCCTGCGCCGCGCCAAGCGCGGGCTCGGAAAGCTGCCCGAGGAGGAGCTGCCCCGCTTCGCGGCCATGTACCGCGAGGTGGCCGCAGATCTGGCGCGGGCACGCACATACCACGGCTCGATCCAGCTGCAGGAGTCGCTGGAGCGCATGGTGGGCGCCGGCCACAACCTCCTGTACCGTCCGATCGGCCGCTCCGGCCGGGCGCTGGTGGCGTGGCTGTCGGGCGGTTTCCCCTCGCTGGTGCGCCGCCGGCTGCCGCTCGTCGCGATCTCGGGGCTGTTGCTGTTCGGCCCCATGATCGCCACCCATTCGCACGTCCAGTCGGACCCCGACGTGGCCCGGCTGTACCTGCCCGTCGAGATGATCGCCCGAGCCGAGAACGCGGCCGACCGCGCCGCCGCCGGGGAGGGCTACGTCGACGTGCCCGAGGGCATGATGCCGGTGTTTTCCTCCGCGCTGATCGCCAACAACGTCCAGGTGACCTTCCTGGCCTTCGCCGCCGGCATCCTGGCCGGCCTGGGCACGGCCTTCGTGCTGCTGTTCAACGGCATGTCGATCGGGGCGATGCTCGGGCTCTACGCGCACCACGACGCGAGCGCCCTGATCTGGGCGTTCATCGCCCCGCACGGAGGCCTCGAGCTGACCGCCATCACCATCGCCGGGGCGGCGGGCCTGTGGCTGGGGTCGGCGGTCTGGGTGCCGGGCCGGCTCACCCGGGGAGAGGCCCTCAGGCGCCGCGGCCGCGAAGCGGTGGGCCTGCTCGCCGGCACGACGCTCCTGCTCGTGCTCGCGGGGCTGGTCGAGGGATTCGTCTCGCCCTCGCTGCTGCCGGCGTCGCTGAAGTTCGCGTTCGGCGGTGTCGCGCTGCTGGCGCTGCTCACCTACCTCGGCGTGGGCGGGCGGACGGCCGAGGACGCGCGGGCCGCGTCGCACGTGAGCGACCGCGAGATGGCGCCCGCGGACCTCACAGCAAACCCCGGCGCTTGACCTCGAGGTAGCGGGACAGGGTCTCGGGGATGGCGTCGCCCGGCTCGGCGTCCACGACCAGCACCCCCGCGCGGCGCATGCCCTCCAGCGCGACCGCGCGGGCGCGCAGCATCTCCTCGGCCGCGGCGCGCCGGTACGCGTCCTCGTCGGTCGATACCGGCGCCGAGGCGGTGGCCTCCAGCCCCGGGTTGCGCAGCGCGACGATCAGCGGCAGGTGCGATGCGGTGGAACGCGCGAGCTGGGCCAGCAGTGCCGCCGACGCGCGCGCGTCGATGACGTCGGTGAACGCGACCACCAGGGAACGCCGCCTGAGGTGCCGCGCGAGGTAGGCGAACGCGAAGGGGTAGTTGGGCTCGACGAAGCGGGGCTGCACCTCCGCGAGCCTCTCCGCGATGCGCGACAGCCGGGGTGTCGAAGGCGGCAGGAAGGAGCGCACCTGTTCGTCGAACACCATCACGCCAACGCGGTCGTTGTGCGCCCGCGCGGCCTCGGTCAGGAGCAGCGCGGCGGAGAGCGCGTGATCGATCCGCTCGCGGTCGTCGATACGCTCCGTCATCAGCCGACCGGCGTCGATCAGCAGCATCACGTTCTGGCTCCGCTCGGTGCGGTAGCGGCGGGCGATCACCTGATCCCGTCGGGCGGTCGCCTTCCAATCGATCGAGCGCGGATCGTCGCCTTCCTGGTACTCGCGCAGGCTGTCGAAGGCGCTCCCCTCGCCCCACCGCCGCTGCCGGCGGAGGCCTTCCCTGGCGAGCCGGCTGCGCAGGCCGGAGAGCCTCTGGCGGCGCAGCTCGTCCACCCCCGGCTGGACCTTGACGGTGCCCGACGCGGGCACCCGGAACTGCCTCCACGCGAGACCCCACGGCCCGAGCACCCGCACGTGGATGTCGCCGAGAGCGTGCTCGCCGCGCTCCGCGGCGCACACGCGATAGCCGACGTCGCCATAGGACCGCGCCGGGATCGAGAGGCGCACCGCGTCCTCGGGCGTCTCGATATCGCGCCGCGCGGGCTCGTCGCGCCGATCCTGCCCCGTCTCCGCTCCGGCCAGCACCAGCATCGGTGGATGGGCGGATTGGCCTGCCTTCCGCCAGCCGCCCACCCGCTCGAGCCCCGACGGCAGGTCGTCGGTCACCACCACGTCGACCGCGCGCCGCGCCAGATTGCGCAACTCGAGACGCACATCCGCCTCCGCCTTCAGCGACACCCGCCGCGGCGCCTCCCGCACCGCGCTCGGGGCGGCGGCACGGAGCCAGTCCACAAGGGCCGCCAGCAGGAGCACTCCGTCGGCGAGGAGCGCGGCCGTGGAGGACCACAGGAACAGCAGCGAGGCGGCGGCCAGTAGCGCGAGCAGCCGGCGCCCGGGCAGGGGGACGCGCGAGGGGTGGGCGTCTGCCATGGTGCGCCGACTCGCCGACTAGCGCGGCGCCTCGAGCGACTCCAGGAGCACGCGCAGCCGCTCGTCCGGGGAGAGCCCCTCGACCTCGGCCTCGGGCGTCAACAGCACCCTGTGTCGGAGCACCGGGAACGACAGCGACTTCACGTCGTCCGGCGTGACGAAGTCGCGCCCGTTGATGAAGGCCTCGGCGCGCGAGCCGAGGAACAGCGCGACCCCGGCCCGCGGACTGGCGCCGAGGGAGAACACCGGCTCGGCTCGGGTGACGCGCACGATCTGGGTGATGTAGTCGCGCACCCGCGGCTCGACGTGGACGGCCGCGACCCCGGCGCGCAGGTCGGCGAGCTCGCCCGCGTCGAATACGGGCTCCAGGTCGGACTCGGCCAGTGATCGCGCGTCGAACCCGTCGGCGTAGAGGTCGAGCACCGCGCGCTCGGCCTCTTCGTCGGGGTACCCGACATCGATCTTGAGGAGGAAACGGTCGAGCTGGGCCTCGGGCAGCGGGTAGGTCCCCTCGTACTCGACGGGATTCTGGGTCGCGAAGACCGTGAAGGGGTCGGGCAGCGGCCGCGTCACACCGTCCACCGTCACGCGCCGCTCCTCCATGGCCTCGAGCAAGGCCGACTGCGTCTTCGCGGGCGCCCGGTTGATCTCGTCGGCGAGCAGCAGATCGGTGAAGACCGGGCCCTCGCGGTACCGGAACGATCCGGCGGCGCGGTCCAGGATGCTCACGCCGACCAGGTCGGAAGGCATCAGGTCGGGGGTGAACTGCACGCGCCCGAAGCGGAGGTCGAGGGTCTTCGCGAGCGCCCGCACGGCCAGCGTCTTGGCGGTCCCGGGCACCCCCTCGAGGAGGGCGTGACCTCCCGCCAGCAGCGCGATCAGCATCTGCCGCACGACCTCGTCCTGGCCCAGCACCACGCGCCCCACCCGTTCGAGCAGGGTTGCGAGCCTCGTCTGCGCCTGGGTAGCCGTCAAGAATCTCTCTCCGGGTCGATGACGTCGTCGATGGCCGCGGCGATCGCGAGGGGCGGAGCGTCGCCAGCGAGCGCCGCGGCCAGCCGGCGTGCGGGCGCGCCGCGGTCGGGATGTGCCTCCAGACGCGCCAGGAGCGCACCCGCGTCCCCGTCCCGGCCAGCCTGCGGCTCGTGAAGCCGGCGCGCCAGCCCGGCCACCAGCAGGTCGCGCGCCGTGCGCCGCGCGTTGGCACCAGCGTAGACGCGGGCGAGCGCGTCGACGTGCTCCAGAGGCGACCGTCGTCGGGGCGCTCGGGGCGAGTGCGGACGCCCGAGGCGCCTTCCGACCAGCAGCAGCAGCGCGAGCGCTACGGCCCCGAGTTGGAGCAGCGCCCGCCCCGGAGCCGCCGAGCGCGCGTAGCCGAGCAAGGCCCGCACGGGGCCGCCGCCGCCCGAGAAGCCGTGGTGGTACTCGTCGAACCATATCGTGTCGCCGGGCTCGACCAGGGCGGCGGCGGCGCGCACCAGGATCTGGACCGCGCCGGGCGCTTCCTCGGCGGTGCGGTTGGACACGAGCGTCTGATCGGCGAGCGCGAGGACCGTGCCGTCCCCGAAGCGGTAGACGAGCGCGACGGGGGCGCCTTCGGCGGTTTCCAGGAGTGGGTCGTACCGGAAGTCATCGGCGAGCGCGCGGAACGCGGACGCGGTCGGCGCGACCGAATCGACCCCTTCGGTCCACCGGTGTCGCCGGAGGCGGACCGGGAAGCGCGACTGCTCGACGATGCCTCCGGGCAGGACCGGGACGTGGTGGCCCAGCTCCAAGGCGGGCGCCAGACGCTCGAAGAGACTCGCCGCGCCGGGCACGACGATCAGCGTGCCCCCGGTTCGGACCCAGGCGATCAGCGCGCTCCGTTCGGACGGCGACAGGCCGACGGTGCCGGTCGCGAGGATCACGAGCGTACCGCGCAGCGGATCGGCCTGGACGAACGGCGTGTACCGGCGCGCGACGGGCAGGCCCAGCTCTTCCATGGTGCCGTACAGGCCCGCCGTGCCGGCCCGCGTGGTCAGCAGCGTACTGGCGCGCGGATCGCGGCTTTCCCCCCGCCGCGGTAGGACGAGGAGGGTCGCCGCCGAGAAGACCACCACGAGGCCGATCAGCCAGGCGAGCTGGCGCCGTGCACCGGTGTCAGACACGACGACCCTCGGCCGGTGGGGATCGGTGGGGGGAGAGCATCGTCACGGTGAGGCGGCAGGCACCGCGGCCCGAGCCAGCGGGAACAGCCCCTGCACGTCCCCTCCGGACGGGCCGAACGCGATCGGCTCGAACCCGGCGAGGAACTCACCGTAGGGTCGGACGATGTCCAGGCCTCGGATCTCGCGGCGGTAGTCGCCGGGCGTCTTGGAGACGTGGTAGCGAATGATTCCGGCGTCGGCGAACCGCCGGACCACCGAATGGTACAGCGCGAGGGCCGCCTCGCGGGTCCGCCCTGCAGCGGCCAGCTCGCGCGCGCGTGCCTCCCACGCCTCCGCCGAACGGTGGATGGCGGCCTCGGCCGGCGCCGGCGGAGTCTGCCCGCGCGCCAGCCTCGACGCTGCGCCGACTCTTCGGCGTACCAGAGCGCGCACGGCGAGAGCGAGTGCCGCGAACAGGACGGCGATCGCGAGCGCGCTGACGAGCGTACCACCCGGGAGCGCCGGCAGGTCGATCGAGCGCTCGGCCAGCCATTCGAGGATCCGGCGATACAGGCCGCCGAGGAAGGATTCTCCCGCATCGGTCCGCTGAAACTCGGGCCCTGCCAGGACCTCGCGGAGGACGGTCGCTACCTCGTCGGCGGTCGGGATGGGACGGGCCTGCTGCGTCGTCACGGCCGGGCCGGGGACGGGCTACCGGATGCCACGCTCGAGCTGGTCGACCGCGCGTTCCAGGTCGAACGCCTCGGTCGCGACCCGACGGTCGTAGTACAGCAGGACGAGGCAGGCCACGAGGAACGGGGTGGTGAGGATCGAGCTGGCGAAGTTGGCCACGCTCTGAAGCGCCAGGACGGTCGCCGGCATGTTCGCGTTGGCCGTCGGGTCCAGCATCGCGGCCGGCCCGATGAACATGATGGAAATACCGATCGACGGCAGCAACACGATGAGCCACGCCACCAGGAGCACCGCGACGATCTTCAGCCGGCCCCCCCGCGACAGCTCGAACGACCTCCGCACGGAGGCGAACGGGCCGAGGCGATCGAGGACGACCAACGGCATCACGCCGAAGAACATGCCGCAGAACACCGCGAACGCCACGCCGCCGACGATGCCCAGGAGCAGGAAGCCCAGCAAGGTCAGAAGGAACCCGCCCGTCTCTCCCGTCATCCCCGCCAACGCGACGATGGGCAGAGAGAAGAGAGTGCCCGCGACCACGACGCCCACGAGCCCCATGGACACCAGGAGGAACACCAGGAGCCCGGCGACGAACAGGGCGGGGAACGTGCGCGCGCCACGCATGTACGCCGCGCCTATGCTCACGCTCTGGCCTTCGGCGACCCGCGCGACGGCCCAGGTCAGCGCGCCGTAGACGAGTGCCATCGGGATGAGCGACAGCATGCCGAGCAGCCCCAGCATCAGGCCCACGGCATCGCCATCACCGCTCCAGGCGCCGGCCTCGAACAGCACCAACCAGGAGGTGACCAGCGAGATGGGAGCCACGCCCACCGCGGTCACCAGAAGCAGGGCCACGAACCGAGAGCGGTAGAGCTGGAACGCCGCGTCGAGGACCTCGCCCACCGAGCGGGGGTGCAGGGGCATCGCGGCTGGCGCCGGACGGTCGTCGATCGGAAGGCTCCTCATCGCGGCACGGCCCGGTGGGCCGGGAATCACGCGTGGTCGGCGCAGTCTACCGCTACGCGAGGTGCCCGGTCAATGCGGATGCACGACGGCTTCCCAATGCGATGCATCGGGAAGCCGCTCGTAAGGAAACGAAAGGTGTTGGAGGGGGGAGAGGGACGACATTCGAGGGGTTTCGGTGGTGACGCGGCGGGTCTTTAGGGACCGCGCCTGGTCAGGGACCTACTCCCCGTGCTCGAGAAAGGAGGTGATCCAGCCGCAGGTTCCCCTACGGC
>DATHRK010000039.1:0-1946 GCA_035465395.1 Longimicrobiales bacterium
GTGGAGGCGGACGGCAGCTGCGCCGACGCCGAAGGCGCAGAGCTCTGCTCGTGGGCTTCGACGCAGGGAGAGGCGATGATCGAGGCGGGCGTCACGCTCGCCATGGCCAGCGTGGAGAACGCCCCGGCCGACGCGGAGATGGCGTGGCCACCCGCGACGTCGGCGGTTGTGAACATGCCCGCGACGTCGTCGCAGCGCGGCAGTCTCGATCACATGACGATGTACTGGGAGCCGCTGGGGCACACCCCGGCGACGTACCAGGTGCCGCACTTCGACTTCCACTTCTATTTGATCCCGGACTCCCGGCGTCGTGAGATCGACTGCGCCGACACGACCAAGCCTGCGACGTTGCCGGAGGGGTACATCCTGCCCGACGAGACGCTGCCTCCCGAGGTGGCCGAGATGATCGGGGTCGACGTGCTGGTGGGCATCTGCGTGCCCGAGATGGGGATGCACGCCGTGCCCGCTGCGGAGGCCGCCTCGACGGAGCCGTTCGAAGCCACGATGATCGTCGGTTATTACGGCGGCGAGCCCATCTTCGTGGAGCCCATGATCTCGCAGACGAAGCTGATGCAGCGGCAGTCGTTCGAGATCCCGGTGCCGGCGGTCGCGGGCCTCGAGGGCCGGCAGCCCACGACGTTCCGGGCCGACTACGTGGAGGCCGAGGACATCTACCGCTTCACGTGGGGAGGGTTCGCGGCGACGGAGTGAGGCAGGCGCGGACGCCCCGTCTCCGGAGGGGGCGTCCGCGGCCACGCCGGGCCTAGCGAATCGCGCTCCAGGCCCGGCGCGCGATGCGCCACGTTCCGTCCTCGCCGCGCCGCGCCACCGACAGGTGCGTGGCCCGGCTCGTCAGATCGCTCGACTCCCCGTCCGCACCCGTGTAGGTGAACTCCAGCGCGCCCTCGCCGCGTAGGTACGCCAGCTCGCCGCTGCCCTCCACCTCGCGCACCACGATGTCGTAGGCGGTGATGGTCGTCGTGGAGCCGTCGTCCGGCCACCAGAACGCGCGGATGTCGGTCTCCCCGCTCAGCGGCTCCATACCGCCGGGCAGGAGCACGGCGTCGTCGGTCAGCGTGGCCATCACTGCGGCGCTGTCGTTCGCGAGCCAGGCGGTGCGGTAGGCCTCCTCGAGGTCGCGCACCGCGGCTTCGTCGTCGGGGGTGAAGGCCGGCTCTGCGGATTCCGCGGCCGGCTCGGCGGCCTCCGGGGTCGGCGCGGGGCCTTCGCAGGCGCCGACCAGGAGGAGCGCGAACGAGACGAGACACCGCCTGGCGGCCGTGACGGGACTCCGCGTCATCGTGGCTGTCGCTTTCTCCGCCGGGATGGGATGAACGAAAACGGTCCCCGGAAATCTCCCCGGGGACCGCCGCGGCGTCTAGCACCGCGTTCGCCGTTGTACGGAATTGACCTGCTATTCCTGCCGCAGGTCCCTCGCCAGCGTCCAGTACATCGTCGGCGCTGGCGCGCTGTGGTTGCCGATCTCTTCCAGCGTCACCGCGTCGTAGAGCCGGCCGTTCCTCATCACCAGCTCGACCGTCCGCGAGTTGCGGATGTCGTCCAGCGGGTTCGAGGTCAGCACGACCAGGTCGGCCAGTTTGCCCGGCTCCAGCGAGCCGAGGTCGGCGTCCATGCCCAGCATGCGGGCGCCGTTGATGGTGGCCACGGCCAGCGCCTCCATCGGCTCGAGCCCGCCCTGCGCGAAGTTCCACAGCTCCCAGTGCGCGCCCAGGCCCTGCACCTGGCCGTGCGCGCCGAGCGCCGCGAGACCGCCCATCCGCGTCATGTCGGCGGCGTCCTCGGCGAGGTCGATGTGGTTGAAGTCGTCGTCCCCCGCAGCCAGGATCCGGCGGCGGGAGCGCGCGTCGATCGTGCCGCGGGGCGTGAACGCGAGCAGGTGCTCGTCCTCCCAGACGTTGGTGCGCTCGTACCAGTAGTTCTCCCCC
>DATHRK010000040.1:0-12872 GCA_035465395.1 Longimicrobiales bacterium
ACGGCGTCGAACGCCCCCTCGACGAACGGTAGCGCCGCCAGGTCCGCGGCGACGACGCTCGGGACGGCGGGACGCGATCCGGCCGTGGGGGCGGCGGCTCGTGCCTGGACGGCGCGCCGCAGGAGCGACAGCGACAGGTCGGCCCCCACGGAGCGGAAGCCGGCCTCGGCCAGCGGCGCGGTGTGCCGGCCCCAGCCGCAGGGCGCGTCCAGCACGCGGGCGCCGAGCGGCAGGCCGAGGAGCTCGACCATGGCCGCAACCTCCTGGCGTGATCTCTGTTCGGGAAAGAGCCCTCGGTGCAGTCGGTACCAGGCGTCGTCGAAGTGGCGACGCCACCACGGGCTCACGGCTCGGCCGGCTCCGGTGCCGCAGGTAGGCGATCGAGCCGCACCCGCTGTATGCGGCGTCCCGACATGGCGAGCACCGTGAACGTCCCCACCGGCGACTCGATCTCGTCGCCCTGGCGGGCGATCCGGCCCGTGCGCCCCATCAGGTAGCCGCCCAGCGTGGTGTAGTCCTCCTCCGGCAGATCGAGTTCCAGGCGGTCGTTCACATCGGCCAGCGAAAGGGACGCCTCCAGGTAGACCTGGCGGTCGCGGCCGAAGACGATGTCGGGGCGCTCCCGATCGAACTCGTCCTGGATCTCGCCGACGATCTCCTCGACCAGGTCCTCCATGGTCACGACACCGGCGGTACCGCCGAACTCGTCGACCACGATCGCCAGGTGGACGCGCTCCTGTTGCATCTCGCGCAGCAGCTCCTCGACCGACTTGGAGTCCGGCACGAAGGAGGCCGGGCGCACGATGGCGTCCAGCTCGCCCACCCCATCGCGCTCCGCGCGCCAGACGTCGCGCGCCACGACGACGCCCACGACGTGGTCGATGGATTCGTCGAACACCGGCAGCCGCGAGTGGCCCTCCTCGATGATGAGGCGAGCCGCTTCGGCGACGCCGCCCTCGCGCGCCACCGCGACCACCTCGGTCCGGGGGGTCATGACCTCCTCGACGCTGGTCTCCGACAGGTCGAACACGCCGCGGATCATGTCCACCGGTTCCTCGCCCAGCCGTCCCGCGGCCGCGCTCTGGATCGCCAGCGCCTCGATTTCATCGGGGTCGTGGATGTGGTGGAGCTCCGACACCGGCTCCTGCCCGATCGCGAGTAGCAGACGGTTTGCGAGTCCGTTCAGCAGGTAGATGAAGGGCGCCAGCACCCACGCGAAGGCCATCAGCGGCGCGGCGGTCCACAAGCTCACCCTTTCCGGTGCGCTGATCGCCAGGGACTTCGGGGCGAGCTCTCCGAGCACGATGTGCAGCACCGTGATGATCCCGAAGGCGATCGCGCCGGCGACGGTATGGGACGCCACGACGTCCCAGGGGCTGCCCAGCCCGCCGAACACCTGGATGAACACCGTGGCGATCGTGCTCTCGGCGACGAAGCCGAGGCCGATCGAGGCGAGGGTGATCCCGAACTGGGTCGCGGACAGGTAGTGATCGAGCCGCTTCAGGGCGCGCAGCGTGAAGCCGGCCATGCGGTTCCCGTCGCGCGCCAGCGCCTCGATCTTGGTGCGCCGCGCGCCCACGAGGGCGAACTCGGCCGCGACGAAGAAGCCGTTCGCGAAGACGAGGAACAGGGCGAGCGCGATGCGCCAGGACGCGGTGCCCCAGGTGAGCGCCTCTGCCGGAATCTCAGCGTGCTGCACGATGCTCCGTCAGGGAGGACGGGGGCTCGTCGGGTGCCGCCGTTCCGTCACCCTCGACCGCCGCGCGGAGGATCAAAAGAAGACGGGCTCCTTGAACGCGCCGTACACCTGCTCCAGAGCGTGCCGGATCTCGAAGAGGGTGCCCTGGGCGCGCACGCACTCGAGCATCGGCTCGATGACGTTGCCGCCGTCGCGGGCGGTCTCCTGCAGCCGGTGGAGCGCCGCATCCAGCCGGGCACCGTCGCGTGCGGCCCGCAGCTCCGAGAGCCGCTCCTCCTGCCGCCGCGCGGCCTCCTCGCCCACCCGTAGCGTATCGATGTGGACGTCTTCGCTACCGCCGGTGAACGCGTTGACCCCCACGACGAGCCGGTCGCCAGCCTCGATCTCCTGCTGCTGGCGTCGGGCGCTGCGCGCGATCTCGCTCTGGAAGTACCCCTTCTCGATGCCCGCGACGACGCCGCCGAGCCGGTCGACCTCCTGGAAGATCGCCTCGGCCTCGGCCTCCAGGCGGTCCGTCATGGACTCCACGAAGTAGGAGCCCGCGAGCGGGTCGATGGTGTTCGGGACGCCGGTCTCGTGCGCGAGGATCTGCTGCGTCCGCAGCGCGATGCGCACGGACTTCTCGGAGGGCAGCGCGAGCGTCTCGTCGAGCGAGTTGGTGTGCAGCGACTGCGTTCCGCCGAGCACCGCCGCCATCGCCTGGTAAGCGACACGCACCACGTTGTTCTCCGGCTGCTGTGCGACCAGCGACACGCCGGCCGTCTGCGCGTGCGTGCGCAGCCGCCAGGACTCCGGGTTCTCCGCGCCGTACACGTCGCGCAGCCGGCGCGCCCAGATGCGGCGGGCTGCGCGGAACTTGGCGATCTCCTCGAAGAACTCGTTGTGCACGTCGAAGAAGAAGCTCAGGCGGGGCGCGAACGCGTCCACGTCCAGCCCGCGGGCGATCCCTCGCTCGACGTACTCGAAGCCGTTGCGCAGCGTGTAGGCCAGCTCCTGCGCTGCGGTCGCGCCGGCCTCGCGGATGTGGTAGCCGCTGATGCTGATCGGGTTGTACTTGGGCGCGTGCTCGCTGCACCACTGGAACATGTCGACGATCAGCTTGAGCGCCGGCTCGGGCGGGTACACCCAGGCGTGCTGCGCCTGGTACTCCTTGAGGATGTCGTTCTGGACGGTCCCGAGGAGCGCGTCCGCCGAGACGCCCTGCCGCTCCGCCGCGATGACGTAGAAGCAGAACAGGATGATCGCGGGGCCGTTGATGGTCATCGACACCGAGACCTGGTCGAGCGGGATGCCGTCGAACAGGGTCTCCATGTCCGCGATGCTCGAGATCGCGACGCCGCACTTCCCGACCTCGCCGAGCGAGCGCGGGTGGTCGGAGTCGTAGCCCATCAGCGTGGGGAAATCGAACGCGACCGACAGGCCCGTCTGGCCGTGGTCGAGGAGGTAGTGGTAGCGCTCGTTCGTCTCCTCGCTCGTGCCGAAGCCGGCGAACTGGCGCATCGTCCACAGGCGCGTCCTGTACATCGTCGTGTACGGGCCGCGCGTGAACGGGAAGGCCCCGGGCATTCCGAGGTCCTCGGCGTAGTCCGCGCCCGTCCGGTCCAGCGGCGTGTAGAGGGGCGCCACGGGGAGGCCCGACAGGGTCGCGAACTCGGCGTCGCGCGTCGGCGTCGTCTCGTACGCCCGGCGCCACGCCGCGAGCTCCTCGCGCAGGCGCGCGATCTCCTCGTCGCGCTCGGCGACGCGGGCGGCGTCCTCGACGGCCATGTCGCCGCCCGGCACGTCGCGTTCGATCACTCCCATGCGCCTTCCTCGGTTGGGGTCGTCCGCTCCCAGCCTACCCTCGGACCGCGGCGGCGATCCGGGCCGCGACCTCGGTGGGCGTGCGCCGGCCCGCGACCAGATCGGGCAGCTCCTCCTCGAGAATGGCCTCGCCGCCGACGTCGCGCCACGCGAGCGCGCGCAGCCGGCGGTCCACCGTCTCGCGTACGCGCTCGCGCAGGCGGCGGGCGCGGCGGCGCTCCAGCTCCCCCGACGCGACGAGCCACGCGCGGTGGCGGTCGATCGTCTCCAGCACCTCGTCCACGCCCGTGCCGTCGCGCGCCACGGCCTGCAGCACCGGCGGCTCCCAGGCCTCCTCCGCGTCCGGCGCCGGCGGCGCGTCCACGACGCCCGCCTCGCGCGCACCGGTCGGATCGGCGGCGGCCCGCGACCGGGCGCGCTCGCGCCAGCGGTCCCGCACGGCACCCAGGTCCACGCCGTGGTGCGCCGGCACGCTCTTCATCGCCTGGCCGAGCCGGAGGTGCAGCATCAGCTCGACCTCGCGCGTGAGCTTCTCGGCGCCCGGCCGGTCGGCCTTGTTGACCACGAACAGGTCGGCGATCTCCATGAGGCCGGCCTTCATCGTCTGGACGGAGTCGCCCGACTCGGGCACGAGGACGACGACGGTGGTGTCGGCGGCGGCCGCGATGTCCAGCTCGGACTGCCCTACCCCAACGGTCTCGACGACCACCCGGTCGAACCCGAACGCGTCCATGACGTCGGCGACCTCCTTCGTCGCCAGCGCCAGCCCGCCGAGCGACCCGCGCGTCGCCATGGAGCGGATGAACACGCCGTCGTCCTGGGCGACGTCGTTCATGCGGATGCGGTCCCCGAGGAGCGCCCCGCCGGTGAAGGGCGAGGTGGGGTCGACGGCTATCACGCCGACGGTCTCCCCGCGCGCTCGCAGGCGCTCGATGAGGGCCGACCCGAGGGTCGATTTGCCGGCTCCGGGGGGACCGGTCAGGCCGACCCGGTGGGCGCGTCCGACGTCCGGGTACAGCGCATCCAGCAGGCCCGGCGCGGCGGCGCGCTCGTCCTCGACGACGGAGATGGCGCGCGCGAGCGCCGCGCGGCGGCCCTGACGGAAGGCGTCCAGCAGGTCGTCCGGCCGGCCCCGCGGGGCCGCCTCCACGGGGGCAGTCGGCATGGTGCGAAGATGCCGGAGTGGCGGAAGGGCTGTCAAAGTGGGAGGCCGGTCCCGGTCTGGGCTACGCTCGCATCCCTCCGATCACCGCCGGATCACGCGCGGGTCACCGATATCGGTATCCTGGCAGCGAGCGCAGGGATTGCCCACCTACCCGGAGTCAATATGTCCAAGTCCATCGTGGCGCTGGCCACCGTCC
This sequence comes from Longimicrobiales bacterium, assembly GCA_035465395.1. Classification (GTDB taxonomy): domain Bacteria; phylum Gemmatimonadota; class Gemmatimonadetes; order Longimicrobiales; family RSA9; genus DATHRK01. Next base: position 4,864 of record DATHRK010000040.1, read on the forward strand.
TCTCCTTCGCCGTCTACGGCTGCGAGAACGCGCCGCTCGGACCGCAGCAGGATGCCCCGGCGCCCGCGTTCAACCACGGGTCTCCCCACGGCGGTGGTGGCGGGGGCGGGGGCGGAGGCAAGGACGGGTCGTCGTCCTTCGACATCACCGTCACCGGGGGCGTAACGGGAAGTGCCCAGGGGATCAAGCTCGGACGCGACAACAAGAACAAGATCATCATGCCCGCTCCGGCCGGGGGTGGCTGGGCGTGGAATCTGACGGCGACGCAGGCCGTCGCCGATCTGGAAAGGACGAACCCCGGCGCCAGCGATCTGTGCTGGTTCGTGCCGGCGGACATGAGCGACGATTTCAAGCAGACGCTCGTCGGTCACCTGGTCATAGACCTCCAGGAAACCGGCAGCTTGACGGTGAACAAGCCCGACGCGCGAGGCCATCTGGGGTGGGTCAACGACGTCGACCCCTGGGTGCGGATCGGCTTCAACGTCCAGGAGGATGTTCCCGAGCACCGGCCTCTGGTGGACGACAACGGGTCGGGCGTGGATTGGAACGATGCGTCCGGGACACGCCAATTCCGCTACAACCCCGACGGCGATGACGGGGGCATTGTTCGAACCGTCATGGTGATCAATCCCGAGGCGCAAGGCGAACAGCAGTTGGGCGAACTGAAGTGCTGGGTGCAGGACACCATTCTGGTGGTGCTGTCCCCCGCGGCTTCCTGACCCGGCCGCCATGAGGCGGGCGCCAGACCCAACGGAAACCGGATCTCCCCCTCGGGAAGCGTTTCGTCGGGTGCCGATTGCGTCGGAATCGCAAAACGGCGTCGAGCGAGCGGGAATTGACCGCGGGCATTCCGCAGATCACCGGCGGATCACGGAGTTTTCTACCGTGGGAGCGGACGAACCCGCGAGTCGCAACCACACGGAGCACCCATGAAGATGACCTCCGCAGTTGCCTCGATCGCCTTGCTCGCGTTCGCCACGTACGCGTGCGAAACCGGTCCGCTGGGGCCAACCGCGGACGCCGCGCCGGCCTTCAATCACGGGAGCCCCCATGGCAATCCCGGCGGAGGCGGCGGCGGCAACTCCACGGACTCGAAGACGACGTTCGACATGACGGTCACCGGAGGCGTCGTCGGGTTTGCCGCGGGGATCCGGCTCGACCGCGACAACAGGAAGAAGATCCACATGTCCCCCCCGGAGGGCAGCGGCTTTGCCTGGAACCTCGTCAACACACAGGCGGCGGCAGAGCTGGAGCGCACCAACCCGGAGGCCGATGACACCTGCTGGTTCGGCCCGGCCGACCTGGCTGACGACATCAAGCAGATCCTGGTGGCCAACCTGACCGCGGATCTGGATGGCGGCGGCCTGTTCGTCGTGAACAAGGAAGACAGCCGGGGGTCGATCAACTTCGTCAACGAGTTCGACCCGTGGGTCCGGATCGGCTTCAACATCCAGGAAGACGAGCTGGGAGAAGTCCGGCCTCTGATCGACGACAACGGCTCCGGTGTCGACTGGAACGATGCCTCGCAGACCCGACAGTTCCGCTACAACCCCTTCGGGGACGACGGCGGCGTCGTGCGGACGGTCCACGCCGCCGGCTCGCCTGAGACGCCGCAAGGCGACCTGAAATGCTGGGTGCAGGAGACGATCCTCGTGGTGCTGGAGCCGGCGTCACCCTGATCGGACAGCCCCCTCGTCGTGCGGGGCGTCCTTCGGTGCCATGAGGCGCTCGAAGGGAGGGTAGCCCCGGAGCACCTGTAGCTCCGGCACGGTGTGCAGCCAATGGTAGCGGCCGTACCCCTGGGCGAAGGCCAGGCCGAGCCGTTCGGTGGCGCCGGGTCGGTCCCCCATCGCCGCCAGGATGCGAGCGCTGTAGGCCGTCTTGTAGCCTCCGTTCGCCGGGTCGGCGTCGATCAGGTCCGAGGCGATCGAGCGAGCCTCGTCGACGCGGCCCGCGCGCGCCGCCGCGAGACCGAGGCGAAACGTGACCTCCTCGTCCGGCAGGGATCCGAAGTCGTCGAGGCCCGCAAGGATGGCGTACGCCTCCTCGTAGCGCCCGAGGTCGACCAACGTTTCGGACCGCAGTAAGGACGCGGTGGTCCGGTCGCCGCCCAGGGACCCGACGTCGTCGAGGCGCTCCAGTGCCCGCTCATGGAGCGAGCGGGCGAATGCGCTGTCGCCATGGGCGTGCCACTCGTAGGCCGCGTTTAGGAGCACGCGCGCGGCGGTGGCCGGCCGGTCGCCGGCGCGCTCCAGCAGCTCGGCCAGCGTGACTTCGAACGCCGTCCGGCGCCCCAGCGCGGCGTACGCGCCCAGGGAGGCGGTGGCGGCGGCCCAGGGCGTTCTGTCCCGGAAGCGGGAGGTGACCCTCAGCTCCTCCTCGTACCGTCCCAGGTCGTGGAGAACGAAGGCCAGCAGCCGCCAGCGGTACGGCCCGCTGCGTAGCCACCCCTCGTCCCGGGAGAGCTCCTCCAGGATCTCCAGCGCCTCGTAGGGTCGACTCGTGGCTTGCGCAGCGCCGGCCAGGAGGTGCCGCCATTCCGGGTCCGGAGCGATGGCCACGACCCGTGCCGCCGCGTGGTAGGCGTTCTCCCATCCCCCCCAGAGGTACGCGCGGTAGTAATCGAGCATCGCGCGGTCCCAGCCGACCATGGCGGGTCGCAGCGGGACGAGGGAGCGAGCGAGCGAATCCGCGTCGCGACGCCTGCCCGCGTAGACCAACGCCCTCACGGCCCAGATTCGGGGGGTGATGAAGGTGGAGTCCCGGGACGCGGCAAGGAGAAATTGGTCGGCCGCCTCGCTCCCGCGCCCCGCTCCCAGCGCGGCGAGCCCGTCGACGAACGACGCGTACGCGGTGAAGTCGGGCGGCGCCCGCACGGTGGACGCCCAGCGGCCGAGAGCAGGATCCGCGGCGACGGCGACGGCGGCGGTGACGCCGTCGCGGTACCTGACCAGACCGGCGACAGGATCTCGCTTGTCGACCGACACGGGACGGGCGTGCGCGACGATGCGACCCGTACCGGTTTCCATAACCTCCGCGTCGAGTCGAATCGCGTCCCCTTCGTCCAGCAGAGCGCCGCGCACGATCAGGCCGGCGCCCGCGGCCCGGGCCCGCTCGACGGCGTCGCCTGGCCACGTCGGAGTCGCCGGCAATCCCGCGGCGCCGGGCGCTACCACCGTGACGACACCGCTGCGAGCGAGGTCGCGGGCCACCCAGTCGCCGGCCACCCTCGCCAGGCGCCCCAGGAGGGAGTCCTCGGCCACGCCTTCCAGCGGGTGGACGAGCACCGTGCGAGGGTCGAGGGACGACCCGTCGGGGCGCTCCGGGCCGGCGACCGCCCAGGCGGCGCCGATGAAAGCCGCCGCGGCCACCCCGGCCACGAGCCGTCCGAAGCGTGGGCGAGCGGGCGGCGCGGTCGCCGCGGCCGATGGAGGCACCCGCAGCGCGGGACGCACCCCGCCGGGCCAGGGCGGGCCGTCGGGTGCCCCCGGTGGCGCCTCCCGGACGGCCGGCCTATTCGCCTTCGCAGCGCCTTCCAGCGCGCTTCGATACCTCGCCGTGAGCGCCGGCGAGGGGCTGGCGCCGGCGTCGTCGTGGAGCTTGGCGGCGTACGCGCGGAACTCCCGGCGCAACGCGGTGCTGTCGCCGGCGCGACTGAGGAGGCCGAGCCGGGCTTCCATCAGCCCCCTATCGAGCGGGTCCAGAGCCCTGGCCCAACGACTCCAGCGCAGTGCATCGGGCAGCGCGTCGCGCGCGAGCCCGGCGATAAGGGCGCGCGACGCCCTGAGCGCCATGCCCTTCAGGCGCGCGCGTTCGACTTCCAGCCAGTCTTCGAAGTCGGGGATCCCCCGCACGTGAAGCCCGGGGAGCAACTCTCCACCGTAATGCCGCAGGGCCTCCCGCCGGCGTCCGTCCTCGAGCGCCGCTTCGAACGCCGACACGTCGGAAACGAACCTCGCCGCGGCGACCTCGACGGCGGTGCGTCCACGGGAAAGAACGACATCGTCCCCCAGACCGCGGCGAAGGAAGGCAAGCGACTGGTTGAGCGCCTGGCGCGCTTGGCGCTCCGAGTGCTCCGGCCAGAACATGGCCAGGAGCGTTTCCCGTGCCCGGGCCCCCGCCGGACGGGCCAGGTGGAGCCAGCAGAGAAGCGCCAGGCGCTTGGGCTGCGCCAGAACGGCGTCGACGGGGGCATCTCCGATGCGGAGATCTACCCTGCCCAGCGCGGAGAGGACGACCGTCGGCGGTAGCGATTCGACCGAACGTGGCAGGCTGTCTCGGGGCACCATCACCCCCTCGAGATCGGACCGTTGCGACGGCGGTCGCCGGGCGCGCCCGGCGACCATGCCGTGTGCGGCCGACGATGGAAGAAGTACCCGGCAACGCGGGCGGGCGGGTTCCACTTGCAAAATGGTGCCCGCGACGGGAGGCTGTCAAAGCCGCGACGGGCGTCTACCTCGCAGAACAGGGCGCGATCAGGAGCCGCTGCCTGCCGCCTCCAAGCGTGGGAACCCATCCGGCGGTCGTCGATGTACCGTCCCCTGCTCGTAGGCGTACGCCAGCCGGAACAACACGCCCTCGTCGTACGGACGCGCGAGGAGCTGCAGGCCGGCGGGCAACTCGCCGTAGGTGTAGCCCATCGGCACCGTCGCCGCGGGCATGCCGGTGGCCGGCGCGACGAGCTGGCTGTTGTCACCGCGGTACTCCTCGGTCGCGCGGTCCAGGTGCGCGGGCGGGTGGGTCCACGTCGGATAGACGACGGCCTCCACCTCGGCCTCGTCCATCGCCGACACGACGTCCGCCAGGAACGCTTGCCGGCCCGGATGCTCCGCGTAGGCGGGGCACGGCGGGTCCTGGTCCGGCGGCGCCACGTCCAGCGGCCCGCCCGCGAAGAACTCCAACGCGCCCCGCGACCGCTCGTGGAAGCGGCCGTCCTCCAGCACGTCGAGCACGTCGCGCAGGGGAGGCGCGTCCCCCAGCGAGGCGAGGTAGCGGCCGACGTCGTGGCGGAAGCCGCCGCAGAACAGCCCCTCGGCGTCCAGGTGGCCGTCCAGGCCGGGCACCTCGAACGGGTCGACGAGCTCGGCGCCCAGCCGCTGGAGATCGGCGAGGGCGCGCTCGAAGACGGCCGCGACGGCAGAGTCGGTCGAGGCGGGGTCGACGAGCGCGCGGAGCACCCCCAGCCGCGCGCCCCGCAGGCCGTCGGCATCCAGGAACGCCGTGTAGTCGGCCGCCCGGTGGCCGCGGCCCAGCTCGGTGTACGGGTCGGCCGGGTCGTAGCCGGCCACCACGTCGAACAGGCGCGCGCCGTCCTCCACCGTGCGCGTCATCGGCCCGGCGATGTCGCGGTCGAACGCCAGCGGGATGACGCCGTCGCGGCTGGTGAGGCCGATGGTGGAGCGGATGCCGAACAACGCGAGGTGCGAGGAGGGCCCGCGGATGGAGTTGCCGGTGTCGCTGCCCAGTCCCGCCACCCCGAAGCTCGCCGCCACCCCAGAGGCGGTGCCGCCGCTGGACCCCGCGGGCACGCGGTCCGGCGCGTACGCGTTGGCGGTCGTGCCGTACGACGAGCTGACGGTCTCGCGCGGGCTGAACGCCCACTCCGCCATGTTCGTCTTGGCGAGCACGATGGCGCCCGCCTGACGGATCCGACGCACCATGAACGCGTCGTCCGGGGGCAGGCTCCCGGCCAGCGCGATCGACCCGCCCGTGGTGGGCAGGTCGTGGGTGTCGAAGTTGTCCTTTACGAGGATGGGCGCGCAGAAGAGCGGTCCGGGGTCGCGGCCCTCGGCCAGCTCGCGGTCGAGCTCCGACGCGCGGTCGAGCGCGGCGGGATTGACCTCGGTGATCGCGTGGATGCCGCGCACGGAGTCGTAGGCCTCGATGCGGTCGAGGTAGGCCTGGACGACCGCGACGCAGGTCGTCCGGCCGTCGTGGATCGCCTCCTGGATGCCGGCGATGGTCGCCTCCACCACGTCGAACGGCTCGGGGGGCGGTGCGGGCTCGCACGCCGACACTCCCCATGCCAAGACGGACGCGGCCGCTACGCGCAGGGCGTGGCGCGATGGATGTGACACGGCAGCCTCCGGTTCGGCTGGGAGGGGCGATCCGCTCCAGCACCGCGCGCGCGGCGTCAGTTCACGGGTTCGCGGTACTCAGGAACGGGCGGCACCTGCGCGCGAACGTAGTGGCGTAGTGCATCGAGCTCCTCGTCCGTGAGGCCGGCGAACCGCGGCATGCCGCGCTCCAGGCGCGTACCGGCCCGCACCACGGCGCGAAACTCTTCCTCCGACAGCACGGTCGCGGACGCGCGCAGGTCCGGCGCCACCCCGCCGGACACCGCGGCCGGGCCGTGACACAGCCAGCAGGTCCGGGAATAGAGCTCCTCGCCCGCCGCCGCGACGGCGGGGTCCGGGTCGAAGTCCGCGCTCGCCAGCGGCTCCGGCATGCCCGGCGCGGCCTGCTCGGGCAAGGTAACCTCCCCGTCGAGCGCGAACGCCACCAGCCTGCGCCGCTGGGCCCTGTACGCCCATCCGTGCTGCGCGGCCAGGGACCCCAGCATGGCGGCTCCCGACCCGCCCCAACCCACCAGCAGCGCCACGTACTGGCGGCCGTCCACCGCGTAGGTGATCGGCGGCGCCGTGATTCCGAGCCCAAGGTCGTGGCTCCACACCACCTCGCCGTCATCCGCCCGGTGGGCGAGCAGTCGGCCGTCCGCGTGCCCCTGGAACACGAGGTTGCCGGCCGTGGTCAGGGTGCCCGCGTTCCACATCCCCGGCGTGGGGCTCTCCCATGCCAGCCGCTGCGCTACCGGGTCCCACGCCTTCAGGGTGCTCGTGCCGGCGTCCGCCGGGATGTCGGTGGTCAGCGGATCCACGGCGGCGTCGAAGCGCCAGTCCGGACTCTCCCACGCCTCGGCGTCCACCGTCAGATCGCTGTATCCGCCCACGACGTCGATCGCCGGGATATAGGCCAGTCCCGTCCGCGGATTGTACGACATCGCGTGCCAGCTGTGCGCGCCGATCGCGCTCGGCTGGACCGCGGCCGGCCCCTCCTCGTAGCGGGCGCCCTCGACCTCGACCGGCCGGCCGGTTTCCGGATCGACTCCGGTAGCCCAGGTGACCGTGGCGAACGGCTCGGCGGAGACCAACGTCCCGTCCGCGCGGTCCAGGACGTAGAAGAAGCCGTTCTTGGGCGCGTGCAGCGCGGCCTTCACCTCGCGACCGTCGATCGTGAGGTCGGCGAGCACGATGTCCATGTTGGAGTTGTAGTCCCACGTCTCCCCGGGCGTGGTCTGGTAGTGCCAGCGGTACGCCCCCGTCGTCGCGTCCAGCGCTACGACGGCGCACAGGAAGAGATTGTCGCCGCCGCCGGGACTGCGCACGCGTCGGTTCCAGGGCGAGCCGTTGCCGGTGCCGAAGATCACCTGATCGAACTCGGGGTCGTAGGTGATGGCGTGCCATACGGTGCCCCCGCCACCGAATCTCCACCATTCCCCGGTCCACGTCTCCGCGGCCATCGCCATCGCGTCGTTCTCGAAGCCGTCGGCGGGGTTGCCTGGCACCGTGTACCAGCGCCACACGCGTTCGCCGGTGTCCGCGTCGTAGGCGTCCAGGTAGCCGCGGATCGCGCCCAGCTCGGTGCCGCCGTTGCCGATCACCACGAGCCCGTGGAAGGCCTTGGGCGCCCCCGTGACGAACAGCGGCAGCTCGGGGTCGAACGTCTGCGTGCTCCAGAGCGGCGCGCCGGTCGCGGCGTCCACCGCTATGAGCCGGCCGTCCACCGTGGCGACATACACCTTGCCCTCGTAGAAGGCGATCCCGCGGCTCGCGTCCCACATCACCCGCAGGCGGTCCCCCGCGTGCGCGATCACCTCGGGGTCGTACTCCCACAGGAGCTCGCCGGTCGCCGCGTCCACCGCGCGGAGGACGTTGTAGCTGCCCTCGAAGTACAGCACGCCGTCCACCACCCGCGGCGTCCCGTAGAGGGTCCGGTCCTCGGGGAGGTCC
>DATHRK010000041.1:0-3690 GCA_035465395.1 Longimicrobiales bacterium
AGTCCTGCGCCATGCGCACGAGCGAGTCGTAGATCGCGTTGTCACCGTGCGGGTGGTACTTGCCGAGCACCTCGCCGACCACGGTCGCGCTCTTCTTGTAGGGCCGGTTCGGCGCCAGTCCGAGCTCGCTCATCGCGTACAGGATGCGCCGGTGCACCGGCTTCAGACCGTCGCGCACGTCCGGCAACGCCCGCTGCACGATCACGCTCATCGAGTAGTCGATGAACGACTCCCGCATCTCCTCTTCGATGAGCCGGGGCAGCACGCGTTCCCTCTTCTGGGGCATCACCATCGAACCCGATCCTCCTCCACGTTCCGCAGGGCTGGCTGGGGGCCGGCGTCGATCGAATCGAATCCCGGGACGGCGCGTCGCGCGTCGCCCCCGACGCCGGCCCTATTGTTCGAAGGCGCCGGGGCGGGGGGCAAGCCGGGCCGCCGCCACCCGCCCCGACACCGACGCCGGGCCTCGCCGTCTGCCCGGGGTGGATCGGGGCGGTCCCGCCCCCGCAGGTTGTCTCGGGCGCTGCTTCCGGCCGATGCGCCGCGCGGCCACCGGCCGGCCCGTTCCCCGTGCCCAGGAGGTACCGTGAACCCGATGCTTCGCAACGTCCTGGCGGCGATCCTGGGCTACGTCGTCATGGCGCTCGTGTTGTTCGCGACCTTCAGCGTGCTGTGGATGGTGCTGGGGCCGGCGGGCTCCTTCGAGCCGGGAAGCTGGGACGTGTCCTCGACCTGGATCGTCGGCTCCATCGTGCTGGGCTTCCTCGCCGCGCTCGCCGGGGGCGCCGCGTGCGGCCGGGTGCAGGCGGATCGCAGGGGCCTTTTCATCCTGATGGGCCTCGTGGTGATCCTGGGGATCGTCGCGGCGCTGCCGGAGGCGGCGGAGGTGGCGGCGGCGCGTCCGGACGACGTGTCGATGACCGACGCGATGTCCAACGCCGCCCAGCCGGCGTGGATCATGTGGCTCAACCCGCTGATCGGCGTCGTCGGTGCCTGGTTGGGGGCCGGGCGTGGCGGGCGGGGGGCGGGTGCGACGCCAGCTCCCGCGTCGCCGTCGACCGAGGCGTAGGGCGCCGCACCGGACCGGCGGGTGCGTTCGACGTGAGCGTCGAGCGCGCCCGTCCTAGCGAACCGCCCCCACGACCAGCGCCAACAACCCGTCGATGTCTCCCGGCGGGATCCAGCGGGCCACCAGGACGAGGTCGTTGACGGGGTCGACGTACACGACGTTCGTGCCGTTGCCGAGGTGGGCGTACGCCTCTTCGGGGGCGCTGGGCATTCGCCTCTCGCCGCCCGCGTCGGGGGTGTTCAGGAAGTAATTCATGAAGCCGTACGCGGGGTTGGCCGGCCCCGGGGTGGTCGCCAGATCGAACCACTCCTCCGCGAGCAACCGCTCGTCGCCCCACAGCCCCCGGCGCAGCGTGAAGAGGCCGAACCGCGCCTGGTCGCGCGCGCTGATGAACATGCCCCCGCCCCAGTGGCCGCCCCCGCTGACCACCTGGACCTTCGCCCCGTCGAGCGTGATCCAGGAGTTCTCGTAGCCGTGCCAGCGCCACGCCGGCGACGCGCCGATCGGGTCCATCACGCGCTCCTTGAGCACCTGCGGCAGCGGACGGCGCCACACGTTCGTCGCGGCCAGCGCCAACACGTTCACGCGCGTGTCGTTGTACTCGAACACGGTTCCGGGGTGGTGGCGATCGCGCGTCAGCCAGGTGGAGGCGTCGCGGTCCGGACGGTCGGCCCAATCGGGCTTGCCCCACAGCGTGCCTTCCCAGTCAGAGGTCTGGCGGAGCAGGTCGTCCCACGTGATGCGACGGTTGTGGTCGGACTCGAACAGCGTGGTGGGGTCGGGGCGCCCGAACGCGACGCGGTCCACGCCCGGCTCGCCGTCTCCCGGCGGCACGTCCACCGGCGCCATGTAGTGGGCCACGGGGTCCTCGAGCGAGCCGATGAGGCCGTCCTGCCAGGCCAGACCGACCGTCGTGGAGAGGAACGACTTGGTGACGCTGTGGGTCATGTCGACGCGCCAGACGTCGCCCCACTCGGCGACGATGTAGCCGTCTTTGACGATCAGGCCTGCCGCGCCCCCGCGGACCTTGAACGGGCCGATGCCGTGCCCGAACGGCTCGCGTGCGAAGCTCTGCGTCTGCGACAGCTCCTGGTCGCGGGCAACGGGCGACTCGTGAGCGAGGGCGTACTCGACCGCGGCCGCGACGCCCGCCGGGTCCATGCCCACCTCCTCCGGGGACCGGCGCTCCCAGTCGTCGCCCGGTCCTGGGACGTACTGCGCGGCCGCAGGGGAAACGGAGGCGACCGCGGCGGCGATCGCGATGGACGTGTACGTCGCGGTACGGTGCATCGGCGTTCGGGGGCGGAAGGAAGGCCCGGTCACAGGAACAGGCTCGCCAGCAGCATGCGGAAGGCCTGGTGCGATTGGCCGCGGAACATCACCTCGGGGCCGAAGAGGACCAGTCGACCGGCGCCGTAGGGCGCCTCCACGACCGCGGCGCCGCCGTGCAGCCGCTGTTGCCGCCACGCCCACCCGCTGCGCAGCGGTGTGGCGGAATCGAACCAGGCGACTTCGCGAATTCCCTGTCGTCTGGCCTCCGGACCGACCTGCCAGACAGGACTGCGGCGGAACAGGACGTTCACGTGCTCGGGCAGCCCGCGCGCGATCGGATGGCTCGTGTCCACACGCACCCGGAGCACCGACCCCGGCACGTAGAACTCGGACCGGCGCAGGGGGCGCGTCCCGCCGTCCTCGCCGATCGTCACCAGGTGGTCGCGCAGCGGCAGGCCGGCGTGCTCGGCGAGGTGTTCGGCAGCGTCGCCGATCGCGACCACCGTCCCGCCGGAACGGGCGAAGTCGAGCATCCGCGCGACGGTCTCGGCGACGCTGACCGGACCCAGGCGGGCGCGATACGCCTCGGGGATCTCCCCGGGATCGGGTCCGCCGAAGTCACCGTCCTCGGGATCCTCACGGGGGATCAGGCCGGGGGGCACGATCAGCACGGTGTTCTCCGAGAGGGCCCCGGCGTCGATGTCGGGCGGGAAGGCGACTTCGTGGGCAATCCCGTACTCGTCGAGGAGGAACCGGGTCCAGCCGGACTCCATGGACCCGCCGTACTCATCGAGCAGCGCGACGGCGGGCCTGCGCAGCGGCTCCGAAAGCGTCCCAGGGGGTGCGGTCGCGCCGTCGACGTCGATGCCGCGCGCGCCGGCAAGCTCCTCCAGACGCGCCCGATCACCCGCGAACGCCGCGATCCAGAAATCCCCGGGCGCGTATTCCTCCATCAGCCCCGTCAGCTCGCGCACCTCGCGGCCGTCCGCCAACAGGTCCTCGACCGCCGCGAACGCGTCGTTCGCCGTGCGTCGGAGCACCCACCCTGCGACGCCCGCCCCGCCGCGCACCTCCCCGGCCGGCAGGCACGGGCAGTCCGCGCCGCCGGCCTGCGGCAGTACCTCGTCCGGGAGCGCCTCGAGCGGCAGCTCGTCGGGCGGACCCTCCAGCACGCGGTCGAAGCGCACGCCCATCTGGTAGGCGAGGGTCCAGCCCGCGTTGTCGTAGGGGGCGACCGGCGGCGCGCCCTCGTAGGGGATGTCGTCGGGGTGGTCCTGCGGCTCGAACATGTCCAGCACCTGCGCGCGGAACGCCTGCGCCGTGACCACCACGTAGCTGCCGGCGGGGTA
>DATHRK010000042.1:0-21069 GCA_035465395.1 Longimicrobiales bacterium
TCAGCGTCACCGCATCGTCGGCTCGGCGACCTACGCCTTCGATTGGGCGGAGCGCTTCACGACCCGCCTCGGCCTGTTCTTCGAGGTGGCCGAAGGCAACCAGTTCACCGGCGGCGGCGGCAACCGCTACTCCTTCATCTACGCGGGGGATGTGAACGGGGACGGCCAGGGCGGCAACGACCTGATCTACATCCCGCGCGACCAGAGCGAGATCAACCTCGCCGACATCGCCGGGGGCCCGACGGCGGCGCAGCAGTGGGCCGCCCTCGACGCCTTCATTCAACAGGATGATTACCTGAGCGAGCACCGCGGCGAGATCGCCGAGCGGTTCGGGCTCGTGAACCCGTGGTACAGCACGATCGACCTGCGCATCCTCCAGGACATCAGCACCAACGTGGGCGCCAACGCGCACACGCTGCAGTTCAACGTGGACATCCTGAACGTGGCGAATCTGCTCAACTCGGACTGGGGCGTCCGCAAGTTCGCCAGCCCCGCGGCGACGTCGCCGTTGTTGCTGACCGGTTTCGACGGCAGCGGGGAGCCGGTGTTCAACTTCACTGGCCCCGAAGAGACGTTCATCGACGATCCCAGCATCTTTAGCCGCTGGCAGATACAGCTGGGCCTGAAGTACCTCTTCAACTGACGCCGCGGGGGGGGCGCGCCGGGCAGCTCGCCGGCGCGTCCCCCCTTCCGGGCGGCGCGGCTCTCGGGCGCTCCCTGCACGCGCCGGGGCCGCACCGGATGGCCTACTCCCTGGCCCCGGCCCCTTCCCGTTCCACGACCCTTGGCCTTGCGGGCACCCTTACGTAGTCTAAGCGCGCCCGGATCCGGCCCGGCGGCCGGCATCGCGTACCCATAGAGGAAAGTGCATGTCCAAGCGGTATTGGCTCATGAAGTCCGAGCCCTCCGTCTATTCCGTGGAGGATCTGCGCGAGGACGGCACGACGTGCTGGGACTCGATTCGTAACTACCAGGCTCGCAACAACATGCGCAAGATGGCCGTCGGTGACGAAGTGCTGTTCTACCACTCGCAGGCCGATCCTCCCGGGGTGGCGGGCATCGCGCGCGTGGTACGCGAGGCGTACCCGGACCACACGCAGTTCGACCGCGACCACAAGTATTTCGACCCCAAGTCGGACGAGGACGATCCGCGCTGGTGGATGGTGGACGTGGCGTTCGTGCGGGCGTTCGACGAGGTGCTCCCGCTGTCGGCGGTGAAGGACGAGCCCGCGCTCGGCGACATGGTGTTGGTCCGCAACAGCCGCCTGAGCGTCCAGCCGGTGGAGGCGGCCGAATTCCGGCGCGTCGTCGAGCTCGCCGATCAACCTTGACCGGCGCAGCGACATCCTAGAAGGGCCGGAACAACGGGAACGAACGGGATATCGTGACGGAACCTGGCCGCCGCTCGGGCGGCTTCTTCGATGAGCTGAAACGGAGGCGGGTCGTGCGCGTGGCGCTCGCGTACGGCACGGCGGTTTTCGTCCTGCTTCAGCTCGCCGAGATCATCCTTCCGGCTCTGGGCTATTCCGAGGCGGCGCTGCGGCCGCTTCTCATCGCCTCGTTGATCGGGTTCCCGATCGCGCTGTTGCTCGCGTGGCTCTACGACCTCACACCGGAGGGGGTCGTGCGCACCGCGCGCGACGCGGGCGGCAAGGGGCGCGTCGTCATCCACGTGCCGCGTTTCGCGGCGGTAGGCGCCGCGATCCTGCTGGTCGGGGCGATCGCGGCCGCCATCGTGGTGCTCCGTCCGTACGCCGCCGAAGGAGCCGTGGCGGAGGACGCGCGGGTCATCGCGGTGATGCCGTTCGCCGGCTCCTCCGAGGACATCATGGCCGACGGCGTGATGAACCTGCTGTCGCGCAACCTGGACGGCATCGGGTCGATCCGGACGATCGACCCCATCCGCACGCTGAGCCGCCTCCGCGCCGACGAGCAGACCGGCGTCATCCTCTCCGATCGCGCCCGCGAAGTGGGTACGGAGCTCGGCGCCGGCTCGGTGCTGACCGGGACCATCAGCGCGATCGGCTCCAACGTCAGCCTGTCCGCGACGCTGATCGCCGCGGGCTCGGGCGATGTACTCGCGAGCGCCGAGGTCCGCGGTTCCGAGGACGAGCTCTTCGAGCTGATCGACGACCTGAGCCGAAGCATCCTCCGCCTCGTCTGGAGGGGGGAGGAGCTGCCGAGCTTCGACATCGCCAGCTTCACGACCAACAACTTCAACGCCATCCGGGCCTTCCAGGAGGGGGAGCGCTACTACCGCGCGTCGCAGTGGGATTCGGCGATGGCGTCGTTCGCGCGCGCGATCGACGAGGACGAGGAGTTCGCGCTCGCCTACTACCGTTTCGCGACCGCGGCCGGCTGGGGGGGCGCGTTCCGGCCGTCGCAGATCGGCCGCTCCGGCCGCATCGACCCCACCGCGGGCGACCTGGTCGGCCAGGCGAGCGAGCTCGCGCGGGAATACTCCGGCGGCCTGCCCGAGCGGGAACGCATGCTGATCGCCGCCCAGTGGCTGCGCGTCAACGGGCGTCGGGACGAGGCGCTCGACACGATGGGCGTGCTGGTCCAGCGCTTCCCCGACGACCTCGAGGCCGCCTACCTGATGGCGGACGACGTCTACCACCTCCGGGACGAGGGCGCCGGCCTCCTGCGCCGGCCGCTCCCGCAGGTGCTGGCGCTGTTCGACGACGTGCTCGAGCAGGAGCCGAGCTTTCGCCCCGCGCTGATCCATCCCATCGAGGTGGCTTTCCAGGCCGGCCGCACCGATCTGGTGGAGCGGTACCTGGGCTTCCTGCGCGAGACCAATCCGCTGGACGAGGCCGCCCTGGGCACCTACGGCGCCGCCCTCGCGGCGCTGATCGAGCGCGACGTGTTCGCGTTCGCGGGCGCCCTGGAGACCGCGCTCGCGGCGCGCGAGCAGACAGGCTTCGTGTGGCAGGCGGCCAACGGCGTCCTGCCGGCCCTGCTCGTGGCAGCGGCGGGCGTGGACGCGGACGAGCGCGACGAGCTGATCGCCTACCTGACGGACGGCCTGGAGGACTTGCGGTCGGAGACCCGCGAGCGGCGGGCGCTGATGGCCGCGGACCTGCTGATCGCGAGCGGGCGCGCGCGCGAGGCGCTGGCGCTGCTGGACCGCGGCGACGTCGCGCGGCTCGTGGAAGACCAGCGCCCGAACATGGAGCGGCGCGCCGTGCTGGCGGGGCTGCTGCCGCCGCCCGCCGCCGGCCCGGCGTGGCTGCGGATCGCAGCCAGAGGGCTCGCCGCCACGGATGTCGGCGACGCGGAGGGGATCCGCGGCGCGATGGCGCAGGCCGCGGGGGAGCTGTCAGCGACCGATTCCGCCGCCACGGCCCTGCTGCGCGACGCGCTGCGAGCGTTCCTCACGGCCGCCGAGGGTGACACCGCCGCCGCGCTCGCGTCCCTGGAGGAGACCCTCGCCGGGCATGCTCCGAACGCCGGAAGCCTCTCGGAGGCGCTGTGGCTGAGGTGGGCGTCGCTCGCGGTGCAGACTCCCGATCGGCGCGCCGCCGCGGTCCGGGCGCTTTCGGATTCCTGGCGGGGGTCGGGCGTCTACGAAGTGGCCAGGCTGGGTTTCCTCGCGCTCGGACTCAGGCGATTGGACTCGGCGGACGCCGGGCCCGCTCTGGACGCATGGTGCGCGGCCGGCGCGGGCACGCCCCTCGCCGACGCGCGCTGGGCGGATCCCCTGCGAGCGCTGCCCTGTCGCGAGAGCGACGACGCGGCGCCAGCGGCCGAGCCCGGGCGCGCCCCAGCGGACGACGCCGCGTAGCCACCGGTTCCCCGCGGGCCCTCCGCTCGGATCAGGCGCCGAGTCGCGCCAGTCCGTCGGCGGCCCGTCCCACGTCCTCGCTCAGGTATGCCTCCCCGCCGCGCACGGCGTCCAGGAAGCTCCCATACAGCGCGCGCGCCTCGCCCATCTCGCCCAGCCCCTCGTGGATCTCGGCGCGGCGCAGGTGCGCGTGCGGCGCGTACCACAGGTCCGCGGCGCGATCTCCCGGAAAGGTCGCGAACCAGCGCAACGCCTCGCGCCAGCGCCCCGAGCCGGCCAACGCTTCTGCGCGCAGCCAGCGCTCCAACGGCCGGGCGTAATCGCGCAGGCCCTCGAGCCGCTCTCCCGGCGGTCGGGACGGCGGCCCGAGTGCCTCCAGCGCTCCCGCGAAGTCGCCGCCCTCGAGCGCGACCGTCGCTCGGATGAGCCCGGGATACGCCGTCGCGTCCGGCTCCAGCGCCAGCGACTCCAACTCGGCGGCCGTGGCCAGCGCCGCCGTCGACGCTCCGGCGCGCGCGTGGCAGACGCCGACGAGGAACAGCCTGTGCTCATGCGTCATACCCTCCCAGCGCAAGGGAGGATAGGCGGCCGCGCCGAGCCAGACGGGGTCCTCCTGCGGCGGCAGCGGGCGATCCAGCGAGGGATCGTCGAGGAGCTCGCCGATGCGCGCGTGGCGAGGCGGGTCGGCGGTATGGAACGGCAGCAGCTCCATCGCGATCGCGAGCTCTCGTCGCGTCGCCTCCGGGAACTCAGGCGACTCGTCGGCTTCGCGACGGGCCGCGCTGATCCGCCCGCGCGCGAACTCGATACGCACGAGGAGCGCCCGCGCCGTCGCCCTCTCGACGGCGCCACGCCCCGGCGACAGCAACTCCCGCGCGAGAGCGGCGGAAGCATCCAGATTCCGGGTGTTGGCCGCGACGCTCGCGAGGATCGAGACGCCCACGCGGTCGCGCGCCGCCGCGACATCATCGATGGTGGCCTCGATCAGGCGCCGGTCGTCGGAGAGGAACGCGTCGAGCGCCTCCAACTCGAGAATCCACGCCGAGATCCAGCCGACACCCGCGCTCGCAAGGATTCCCCGCAGGCGATCGCGATCCCCGCGCCGCGCGGCCAGCCGGGCGAGGTGCAGCGTCGCACCGGCGTCCTCGGGCTCCAGCGCGAGCACCTCCTCGAACGGCCGGAGCGCGGCGTCGGGCGCCGTCCCCATCACGGGCCCCCAGTGGAAGAGCAACTCGCCGAGCTGGTGCCATCCGTCCACGTGGGTCGGCTGGAACGCGATCGCCTGACGATAGAACGTCTCGGCCTCGGGCACGCGGGCCTGCAGGTGGTTGATCCACGCCTCGAGGAAGAGCTGGTCCGAACGGGCCAGCCCCGCGGAGTGCCGCCGGGCCGCCTCGGCCGCGGCGCGGGGGACTCCGGAGACCCCCGCGCTGTACGCCGCGGCGCTCAGCCCGTAGTGGGCGAGCGCGAAGGTCGAGTCCTCCTCGACCGCCATGGCGAACTCGTCCATCGCATCGCGGAACCAACCCGCCCGGGCGGCCGTCTCGCCGCGGAGGAAGGCCTTGAGGGCGGCGAGCGGCGTGCCCGCGCGCAGGGCGCTGCGCTCGATCCCCTCGTAGCCCATGCCATCCAACAGCTGACGGGCCAGTCGATCGGCGAGGGCGAACGCCTCGTCGGCCGGCGCCTCAGCCATGGCCATGTGAGGAGGCGTGTCCCGATCGTCGTCGAGCGCGCGCAGCATCACCGTGACGTGGAGCGTGCTGTCCTGCTCCATGATGTCGCCCACCGCGTAGTACCGGGCTCCGAACCGCCGAGCCGCGGCAATCGCGATGGTCACCTCATCCGCGCCGCCGCGCTGCTCGACGAAGGAATCGATGGCCCGCCGGTCCACCATCCGCAGGTCGCCGGCGCCGTTCAGGGCGTCGGAGACGAGCCGTGCGATCCCGTCGCCGAGGAAAGCGAGGGCGTCCGAGCCCTGGTACCGGAAGGGCAGCACCGCCAGCACCTCGCCGGAGCCGTCCGCCTCTCGCGGGGCCTCGGCCCGACGCGGGGCGGGGGCGTACCCGGTGCCGGCCACGAGACCCGCGGCGAGCCCGAGCGCCCCGGCCAGCCCGGCCGCGGGCCGAACCCGACGCTGCCGCCGGGGGCGCGCGGCGCGCCGAGGGTCGGCTCCCGCGGGTGACGCGTCGTCGTCGGCGTCGAGCGCGCGGCCGCGGGTGGTGGCCGGCATCGCCGGGCTGACAACCGCTGGTGGTCTATGGGGCGGAGCCACCGCCTGACCCGGCCCATCGACCGACGGTTCCCCAGGCCGCCCGGCGTGGGCACCGGGGGCGCCTTCGCCGGGGACATCGGCCCTCGGACGCAGGTCGCCGCGTCGGATTGCCGCCACGAGCGCCTCCGTCTCCGCGGAAGGCTCGAGCTCGTAGAGCCTGACCAGTCGTTCGGCGAACTCCTCGTGCGCCCGCAGCGCCCCGGTCGAATCACCGGAGCGGGCGAGTAGCGTGAGGAGACGCCGCGCGCCGATCTCGTCGGTGGGCGCCAACCCGAGCGCTCGCCGCGCGTACCTCGCGGCGAGCGCGACCCGTCTCGTGCGCTCGGCCTCGTCGACCAAGCTCCAGCAGGCGTCCACGGCGCGTCGCCGCAGGCGGCCGCGCTCCTCCTCGAGCCAGGCTTCGAACTCCGGTGCGTCGGCCAGGAAGAAGCCCTCCAGCAGGTCGCCCCTGTACAGCTCCACCGCCTCCTCGATCGCCCCGCGCCCGAGCAGCTCTTCGAAGGCGACGGCGTCGCACCAGACGTCGGCGAGCCGCAGGCGGTCGCCTTCGGAGTGGAGGGTGGCGTTGCCCAGCCGCGAGCGCAGGAAGTGGAGCGCGTTGCGAAGGGCCCCGCGCGCGCGAGAGCCATCCGATTCCGGCCAGAAGACGGCGACCAGGGCATCGCGAGAAACGGCGCTATGGCTGCCGCGCAACGCGAGGTAGGAGAGCAGGGCGAGACGCTTCGGATGGGCGATCAGCGGGGACTGATCACCGCCGTCGTCCATTTCGATGTCGAGGGCGCCGAGGAAGCGAAGTTGTATCATCGAAAGACGTTATGGCGCCGGCGGACCACCGTTAGCCCGCAGCTAACGCCCAGCGTACGGTATCGCTCCAGCTTGTTACACGCAATCTCGGCACGGCGATCTTCACGATGTGTCGCTGGGACGCGTTTGCGAAAAGGTTAGGCCAGTGTCCCTTGCCGCCGGCGACGGTCCGTGCGCGCAGGGGCCTGGTCGGGGCATTCGGCCGTGGCGGGCGGCCGGTGCCCCCTTTTTTTTGCCTGCGCGACGGGCCGCCCTAGCGGCGGCGCAGCACCACGTCGCCGTTCCCGGACGAGACGACGAGTCGCTGCCCGCCGTCACCGATCCGCGCCCGGACGTTGTGAGGGTCCAGCCGGCCCTCGAGCGTCATGGGGAAGTCGCTCTCCACCCGCCCGTTTCCGAGTCGCGCCTCCAACTCCGCACCGAAGCCGGCTGGGAGCCGAAGCTCGATCGTCCCGTTGCCGCTGCTGAAGCGCATGTCGGCGTCTCCCGTGAGGGAGGCGATGTCGACGGTGATGTCGCCGTTGCCGGAGCTCGCGGTGACGGGCCCGCGCGCGGTCGCCACGTCGACCCGGCCGTTCCCGCTGGACGCGTCGACCGGCCCGCCGGCGTCCGACACCGACACCTTGCCGTTGCCGGAGGCGGCGTGGACCCGTCCGGCGGCGCCCGCGACCTCGACGGAACCGTTTCCGCTCGCGGCCGAGACGTCGCCCCCGGCGCCTTCGATCCTCACTGGGCCGTTGCCGGAGCCGGCCACGAGGTCGATGCCGGCGGGCAGGCGCACCCGCAGGTCGCCGCGCGAATCATCCCCTCCGCGATCGTTGCGAGAGTTCACGCCGTGCTCGTCGCACTCGTCGATGCCGACGCGGAGCGCACAGACGATCATCTCGTCGCCGTCGCGCCGCACCTCGAAGCGGATCTCGGCGTCCTCCTCGTGCGCGATGCCCGTGATCTCGAGCGTGCTGTCGGAGGTGCCGCGGACGTCGATCTCGCCCCCCGCAGTCGCGAGGCGGAGGGTCGTGCCACCGGGAACGCTGCCGGAAAACACCGATTCGGACCGTTGCGCGATGGCGGTTGCCGGGAGCAGGAGAAGCGCGCCGGCGACCAGACCGGCCGCGCGGGTGTTCGGTCGGGCGTGTGGCATGGAACCGATTTCCTGAAAGGGTCTTCGCGAGGTCCCGCACGGGGGCCGACCGGGTCGGCGACCCGGCACCCCGTTCGATCCCGCCCGCACGCGGAGGGTTGGGGAAGGCTGGTGTAGTGGGGCAGACCTATCGTCGGCGACCTAGAACGTCACGGCCTTGCCGGCGTAGATCCCGGTGCGTCCGCCTCCACGCGCGACGTAGAGGGAGAACGCCGCGCGCCGGTCGAGCACGGCAACGAAGACGCCGCCGCCGAAGGCGGAGTGCCAGGTGTCCGACGTCTCCTCATCGACCCACACGCGGCCGACGTCCGCGAGGCCGAGCAGGCCCAGCTCTCCGGGTACGAGGGCGCGAAAGTCGAACAGCGGAACGCGGAGCTCGGCTGTCGATACCAGGGCGGCGTCCCCGGCGAACCGGTCCCTGCGGAATCCACGCAGCGTCCCACGGCCGCCGATGTAGGCGGCCTCCTGGTACGGGGCGACCCCCCAGACGTGCTCGCCACGGGCTCGCACGCCGAGCGTCACCTCGAACGGCGCGGTCGCCGTCAGGTATGCGGACGCGTCCACGGCGCCGCGCGCGAAAGCGCTGTCCACGTCCAGCACCGCCGGAGCGGCGACGGCCTCGATCCCCAGCGTGGCGCCGCGCATCGGGTAGCCGCCGCGGTCGCGGCCGTCCCAGCCGGACCGCAGCGTCACCCCGGCCTCCTGGAAGCTCCCGGACCCGGGCGGGTCGAGGAGCCCCACCAAGCGGCCCTCTTCCTCGCGGTCCACGGTGTAGCGGAGGAACGGTCCCGCCTCGACCGTGAGCGTCGGCGACGGCGTCCAGCGAACTCCCACCTGCAACCGCGCGTCCCAGCGCTCGGCCCGGAAGAAGGCCTCCCCGTCGTCGGGCTCGTCCAGCAGGACCACCTCCGGCGGCTCCTCGGACGTCTCGTTGCCGAACCCGTAGAAGTGGTGCCGCTCCAGTCCGCTCACCGTCGCGCTCGCGGCGAACCCCAGGCCGTGCGCGCCCGGCAGCTCCAGCTCGAGCGCCGCCCTGGGCAGTCCCGTGAAGGTGCCGAACGCGAGGTCCACGCCGAAGCGCCGCGCGTAGGGGTGGCGCCGGAAGCCGTAGCGGATCCAGTCGATGCTGCCGCCGAGCACCAGGCCGTTGTCCGGGTCGAACGCGGCCGTCGGCGTGCGCGCGACGAGCGATCCCCAGTCCCGGGCGAACGCCTCATGCGATGGGCTCGCGAGGTCCCGAGGCCGGTCGTACTCGGCGTCGTCGATCCCCTGCCCGGAGTTGTCGCCGCGGTCGTCGTAGAAGCGCGCGACCGACGCGGACGAGCGATCCTCGAAGGCGTCGTCGCCCCCGCCTCCGATCACGCGCACCGTGATCGGGGACGCGTGCGTGCCGCTGGCGACGAAGTGGTCGTCGTCGCCGCGCAGGTAGACGCGCACCTCACGCGTTTCGGAGGGGGCGAAGGTGCGGTCGAAGAAGGGCGGCCCCTCGGGCCCGTCGTTTCCCGCCTTCGCGAGGGTCAGCCGTACCGAGCCGTCCGCCAGCACGACGGCCTCGGCCCACTCCTCTTCGTCCGTGGCGTAGACGTCGGGCGCCTCCGCGAGCAGCGCGTAGTAGGCGGCCGCGAACTCCGGCAGCGCGTCGCGGCGGGACCGCAGGCCGGCGGCGAGCTCCGGCCCCACGGCTTCGCGGTGGGGCGGGGGTAGAGCCTCCACGGCTCTGTCGATGACGTCCTCCGTGAGGCGCGCCTGGAGGTCGACGGCGGTGCGTTGCCACGCCTCGCTCGATAGCTCCGAAAGCAGCTCTCGGTCGAGCTTGCGAGCGCTCCACGTCGCTCGCCACGCGGCCGGGAAGTCGCGCCCGAAGCCGGTGTAATGCGGCCAGATGCCGGCGACGGCCAGCGCCATCATGCCGTCGACGCGGCTGAGCGCCCAGTCGCGGTCGCGCGGGATCGGCCGCCACCAGCGAACGCCCGCCGAATCGAACGCCGCCCAGCGCCACTGGTCCGGGTGGCGGTCCCAGTCGCCCAGGAGCGCATCCAGCAGACGGGCCCGCAGGTAGGCGTCGCCGTCGATGCGGTCGTCCTGGTCGTCCTCGATCCGGTCCAGGAAACTCTCCGACCCGACGATGCGCTCCGACCCCGCGAATCCGGCCCCGTCGTCGGCCTCGTCGGGCCGAATCTCCACCAGCCCGAGCATGCCGGCAAACGTCGCCCTGTGCTCGCCGAGGCGCGGGTCGTCGGGCATCACGTACAGGCGTGGCACCGCGTGGAGCACACCCGCCGCCTCCAGGATCGGGTCGACCACGAGCGCCGCCGTCGGCAGGATCAGCGAGATCTGATCCTGCAGGATGTCGGCGGCGAGGGACTCGCGGATGACGGGATCGAGGGCCTGGGTCGCGTCTTTGTCCACCGAACGGAAGAGGTAGGTGTTGCCGTCCGCGCCCTGCAGCCGCAGCGAGCGCGTTTGCGCCCCCCCTCCGCGCTGCACGGGGGTAAGGCCGCCGGCGTAGGCGTCCAGGTCGAGGACCTCGACCCGGATCGGCAGCGCCCACACGTCCCGGTAGCCGGAACCGAGGAGAAAACGGTGGAATCCGCTCGCCCTGTACTCCCGGCTGGGCACCAGCACGACGGTGTCGCCCGCCTGCGCCAACTCCGGTGGGACCCGGCCCACGGGAATCGTCGCGTCGGCGTCGCGGTCCTGCGCGGCGACCGCCGGCGCCTGGAGCAGCGCGAGAGCCGCCAGGAACGGGATACGAGCCCGGGGTCGATTCAGGGGGCCTCCGAAGCATAGGGGGCGCGGGTCGATCGGGCGGGACCGTGGCGCGCGTGGACCGGCGCGGGCGACGATCGATCAAACCTAGGGGTCGCGGAGGCCGTGCGCACCGTCAGTCCGGGACGGCGATGTGCGCGATGGCATCGCCGCGGTTCACCAGAGGGTGCGCGGTGAGCCCCACGACGACGCCCGCCGCGCGCGCACGCACGACGGCCGTCCGGTCCCCGAACGCGTCGGCGATGACGCCCATCCGCTCCCCGGCCTCGACCTCCGCGCCGAGTTCGGTCTCGATGCGCAGGATCCCGCTCCGGCCGGCGCGCACCCACAGCGACGTCCGCGCGACGAGCGGCGCGGACGGCGGGGGCGGTGCGTCGTCCCGCGCCGCGATCATGCCGAGGTCGACCAGCACCCGCAGCACGCCTTCCACGCCGCGGCGAATGGGTTCCTCGGTGAACCGGCCCGCCTGCCCGCCTTCGTACACCAGCACCGCGGCGCCCGCCGCCGTGGCCTCTGCCCGGAGCGATCCGGACGGCGCGCGCGCGTGGACGACCACGGGTGCGGCGAAGGCATCGGCGAGCCGGAGGGCGTCGGGATCATCCACGTCGATGCGCAGTTGCGGCAGGTTCACCCTGCCGTCCGAGCCGCAGTGGAAGTCCATGCCCGCGTCGCACTGCGCCACGACCTCGCGCATGAAGAGGTGCGCGATGCGGGCGGCCAGGGACCCCGTGTCCGAGCCCGGGAAGGAGCGGTTCAGGTCGCGCCGGTCGGGCAGGTAGCGCGACTCGCCGATGAAGGCGAACACGTTGACGATCGGGACTGCGATCACCGAGCCGGACAGCTCCGCCGGGTCCAGATCGGCCAGCACGCGCCGGATGATCTCGATACCGTCCAGCTCGTCGCCGTGGAGGGCGCCGCTCAGCCACACGCGCGGGCCGGGCGCAGCGCCGACGAGCACCTCCACCGGCATGGAGAGCCAGCCCCCCGTCACCAGGCGCGCCGCGTGCACCTCGAAGCGCCGACGCCGGCCCGGCTCGGTACCCTCGCCCGCCACGGTGACCGGCTCGGCGGGGCGTCGGTCGATCACGAGGGTGCCACTACCTGGACGCGCTTCTGCTGGACTTCTTCCGGGGCGTCACGTTGTTCTCGATGTACTCGATGATCTCGCCGGCCACGTCCACGCCCGTCGCGCCCTCGATCCCCTCCAGCCCGGGCGAGGAGTTGACCTCCATGACCACCGGGCCGCGCTCGGCGCGCAGCATGTCGACGCCGGCGACGTCCAGCCCCATCGCCTTGGCGGATCGGATCGCCGTACGGCGCTCCTCCGCGCTGAGCTTGACCTGCTGCGCCGTGCCCCCGCGGTGGAGGTTGGAGCGGAACTCGCCGGGGGCGGCGGTGCGCAGCATCGACGCGACGACCCGACCGCCCACCACGAACGCCCGGATGTCGGATCCCCCGGCCTCCTTGATGAACTCCTGCACGAGGATGTTCGCGTCCAGCTGGCCGAACGCGCCCATCACCGACTGCGCGGCCTTCTTGGTCTCGGCGAGCACGACGCCGCGGCCCTGCGTGCCTTCGAGCAGCTTGACGATGAGGGGCGTTCCGCCCACCAGGTCGATGACGTTGTCCACGTCCCGGGTCGAGCGCGCGAAACCCGTCACGGGCAGGCCGATGCCCTCCCGCGACAGGAGCTGCAGCGAGCGCAGCTTGTCGCGCGAGCGCGAGATCGCCTGCGACTCCGCCACGGAGAACACCCCCATCATCTCGAACTGCCGGACCACGGCGGTACCGTAGAACGTGATCGACGCGCCGATGCGAGGGATGACGGCGTCCGGGTGCAGCGTCTCGCCCCTGTACAGCACGTGGGGCGCGTCGGCGTTGATGTTCATGTAACAGCGCAGCGGGTTCACGACGCGCACGTCGTGGCCGCGCTTTTTCGCCGCCTCGCGCAGGCGGCTCGTGGAATAGAGCGATGCCCTGCGGGACAGGATCAGGATCTCCATCGGACTCGTTTCATCCTGGCTTGCCGAGAAGGAAGGACCGGCCGGGGTCGACCAGGTAGCGCCCCCGCAACGCCTGTCTGCCGAGCAACAACCGGAACCCCATCGCGTCGCGGCGAGCGAGCGTGAGCTCGATCCGCCATCGCCGCCCGCCGATCTCCAGCGTGGTCGCGACGACCCGCCGTAGCTGGTCGACTCCGCTGGACGGCCGCACCACCCGCCGCTCGAGGAGCTCGGCCACGACCTCGACCGGCTGCCGGGCGCTGCGCTGAACCGGGTGCACCTCGAAGGCGACCAGCCGACGGCCGTTCTCGGTGAACTCACGGATGGCGAAAGCGTGGAGCGCGGAGGACCGCGCGCCGGTGTCGAGCTTGGCCTTGATGCGGGGGACGCCGAGGTCCGGGAACGCGACCCACTCGCGCCACCCCGCGACGCGCTTCGGACTGTCCGGATTCACGGCATCATCGTCCGTCGTGCGCGCGGCGCTGTCAACGGGGCGGCGCGATTTCGGGGGTCGCTCCGCCCCGGGATGGTCGAGCGGGAGGGCCGGGGTTCGCCCGCGGTGCAGCGGCGTCCCAGATTGCGCCGCATGACCTTCATCGGCCTGGCGCTGGCGCTCCTGATCGGCCTCTCGCTCGGCATGCTGGGCGGGGGCGGCTCGATCCTGACCGTGCCGATCTTCGTCTACGTCGTGGGGATCGATCCCAAGCCCGCGATCGCGATGAGCCTCGCGGTGGTCTCCGCGACCGCCGCCGTGGGCGCCCTGAGCCACTGGCGCGAGGGCAACGTGTCGCTTCGCACCGCCGCGTTCTTCGCCCCCTTCGCGATGGCGGGCACGTACGGCGGAGCGCGCCTGTCGGAGTACTTCAGCGGGGCGGCCCAGCTCACGCTGTTCGCGGTCGTGATGCTCGCCGCCTCGGTGCTGATGCTGCGAGGGCGGCGGGAGACGGAAGGGGTAGCGGGCCAGGCCTCTGCCAGCCGCCTCCTCGCGGTCGGGCTGCTGGGGCTGGCGGTCGGCGTGCTCACCGGCTTGGTGGGCGTGGGCGGCGGCTTCCTGATCGTGCCCGCGCTGGTGCTGCTCGCGCGCGTCCCGATGAAGCTGGCCGTCGGCACCTCGCTACTGGTGATCGCGCTCAACGCCGCCAGCGGGTTCTGGGGCTATCTCGGCCTGGTCGAGGTGCGGTGGGGCTTCATGGCCGGGTTCACCGCGGTGGCCATCGCGGGCATCCTGGCGGGCACCCGTCTGGTGCGGCACGTGCCCGCGGCCGCCCTGCGCCGTGCGTTCGGCTACTTCCTGATCGCGATGGCGCTGCTGATCCTCTGGCAGAACCGAGGGGTGTTCCTGACGAGGGAGGCGCGGGCGCCCGCCGATCGCGCGGTGAGGGAGGTCGCCGCGGTCGCTCCGACGGACGCCCGGCCCCGGACGCCGCGCGTCGGCGCTAGCGGGTAAGCGCCCGCACCTCTTCCAGCCCCTCCGGCTCCCAGCGCGGGGGCTCGGCGTCGTCGGCGATCGCGAGCCCGGTCAGGAACGCCAGGCGGGCCACGCGCGCGACCTTGTCGGCGTCGATCAACTCGACCTCATCCGACGGCCGGTGGTAGTCCTCGTGCACCCCCGCGAAGAAGAACAGCGCGGGGATCTCGTGGCGCGCGAAGTTGAAGTGGTCGCTGCGGAAGAAGAACCGCTGCTCCGGCCACAGATCCTCCGAGACGGTCAGCCCGAGCTCCGGGTTCGAGCGCGCGACGTTCCGGACGAGGGGCCCCAGCGATGAGTACTCCTGGCCGATCACGACGATCGAGTCGGGGGCGTTGCGGGCGATCATGTCGATGTTGACGTTCGCCACCATGGACTCGGGGTCGACGGTCGGGTGATCGCTGAACCACTGTGAGCCGAGCAGGCCCTTCTCCTCGCCGCTGACCGCGATGAACATCACCGACCGCGCGGGGGGCGTCGCCAGCGCCGCGAAGGCCTCGGCGATCTCCAGCAGCGCGGACGTCCCCGACGCGTCGTCGTCTGCCCCGTTGTAGATCGAGTCGCCGGATGCGTCGGGCTCACCCACGCCGACGTGGTCCATGTGCGCGCTGAATACGACGTACGTGCCCGCGAGCTCGGGGTCGGAGCCCCGCAGGACACCGATGACGTTCGGGGCGGTCGCGTCGTCGTCGGTGCGCGCCGGCGCCGACCAGCTCACGGTCCCGGCGATCCTCGGCGCGGCGTCGCCCGCCTCCGCCTCTTCGGCGAACGCGGCGAGGTCGGCGTCGGGGAACAGCCGGGCCGCGGCGGCGCTGGCGACGTAGAACAGGGGAAGGCGAGCGTCCACGCCGCCGAGCACCCGGGCCGCGCCGACTCCGGCCTGGTCCAGCCGCTCGATCCCGGCGGGGCCGACCGCGGTGCCCAGGAGGACGATCGTGGCGCGGGCGCCGGCCGCGGTGGCCTGGCGGACGGCCGACCTGCGCGCGATCCGCCACGACCGTTCCGCCGGGTCTCCGGGCAGCGGCAGCACCGCGACGCGGCCCTCCGCCTGCTCGAACGCGTCGGGGTTGCCGTCCACGTCCAGCAGCACGGCCTCGACACCCTCGCCCTCGGCCGGCGAGCCCGGTACCGAGGCGAAGTCCGACCCCGACCGTAGCGCCTCGCCGCTGGCCGCGGTCAGACTCGCCGTGCCTGCGCGCGTGACCAGGGGATAGGCGTAGCGCTGCTCCCAGCTCCCGCCCTCACCGCCCGGCTCGAGGCCCATGCGCCCGAGCTCCCGCGCGATGTAGGCTGCCGCCGTGTCCAGCCCGGGGCTCGGGGTGTCGCGGCCCCGCAGCGCGTCGTCGGCGAGGAAGCCGACCCGCTCGAGGACGTCCTCCGGCGTGATGGTGGCGACGGCGCCCGCGACGGCGTCCGCCGAGCGGAGCGCGACAGGGGGGGTATCCGGGTCCTCCGCGGGCTCGGTGTCGGCGCACGCCGCCGCGGCCAGCGCCACGATCGCGATGCGGCCCACCCACGTGGTGGAGATGCCCGGTTTGCCTGCCTTCATTCGGTGTCCTTTCGTTCCGGTTCCATGCCGCCGACTACCCGGTCGTGCGCAGCGGCGCAGGGGTCGACGCGGCGCGATCCTCGTCGGCGCGGCGTGCGGCGCGGTCGCTCACCCGCCCGTCAGCGCGCGCAGGACCAGATAGGCGGCCCACAGGCCCAGGCCCAGGATCGCGGCGAGCCCGGCGACCACCAACGCGACGACCCCGGCGCTGGCTTTCTTCGTGGGCGCCGGATCATCGAGGAAGCGCCTCAGCAGCGCGGCGTTCTTGGCGTTGGCCTTCCACGCGAAGTCGAAGACGTCGCCCACCACGGGGATCGCGCCCAGCGCCGTGTCGAAGGCGACGTTGGCGACCATCCTGCCGAGCACGCTCGCCGAGGCACCCGCGCGGATCGCCGCGAGCACGATCCCGCCCGACAGCGCTGCCCCGGCCGCGTCGCCGATGCCGGGGATCAACCCGATCAGGCCGTCGAGGCCGATCCAGATGTCGGTGCCCGGGATCCGGATCGCGCGGTCCAGGACGCGCGCGAGCGCGTCGACACCGCGGTTCTCGACCGCCCCTCTACTGCCGCGGCGTTCCTCCGGCCGCAAGACGTCCATTCGACCCCCTGATCCAGCCCCGGGTTGGCTCCGTTGCGCCCCGCCCCCCGCCGCAAGCAGGTTTCGGTCCGTGCCTCCCGATACCCCTCCCAGCGCGCCCGCAGAGCGAGGCGCGCGCTCCGCGAACCGCGCCCAGACCGCGACGGACTCGCCCTACCAGCGTCGCGGCGAAGGTCGCCTCGGAACTTTCGGAGGCGTCTTCACGCCGTCGATCCTCACGATCCTCGGCGTCATCATGTACCTGCGGTTCGGCTGGGTCGTGGGCAACGTAGGCCTGGCGGGCACGCTGGCGATCGTCACGCTCGCGACGTCGATCACCTTCCTGACCGGCCTGTCGATCTCGGCGATCGCGACCGATCGGCGGGTCCGCGTCGGTGGCGCCTACTACATGATCAGCCGCGCGCTCGGGATCGAGAGCGGCGGCGCCGTCGGCATCCCGCTCTACATAGCGCAGGCGCTGTCGGTGGCGCTCTACACGATCGGCTTCGCGGAGAGCATCGCGGGCGTCTGGCCCGGGCTGGACCAGAGGGTGGTCGCGCTGTCCGTGACGGTCCTCGTGGCGCTCGTCGCGATCCGCTCGGCCGAATTCGCGATCCGCGCGCAGTACGTGATCATGGCCGCGATCGCGCTGTCGCTGCTGTCCCTCCTCGCGGGACACCCGGCGCGCGCGGGGTCGACCGGCCTCCTGCCCGACGCGGTCGGGTTGGCACCGCCGGTCGGCGACGCCGGGTTCTGGGTGGTGTTCGCGGTGTTCTTCCCGGCGGTCACCGGCATCATGGCGGGCGTGAACATGTCGGGCGACCTGAAGAACCCCGCCCGAGCGATCCCGCGCGGCACGCTCGCGGCGATCGGCGTCGGCTACCTGATCTACATGGCGCTGCCGGTCCTGCTGAACGCGCGTGCCGATCCCGTGGCGCTCCGCGCCGACCCCCTGATCATGCGGCGCATGGCGCTCTGGGGCGACGCGATCCTGCTGGGCGTCTGGGGGGCGACGCTGTCCAGCGCGGTGGGCAGCATCCTGGCCGCGCCGCGCGTGCTGCAGGCGCTGGCCCGCGACGGCGTGCTGCCCCGACGGTTGCGCTTCCTGGGCAAGGGCAGCGGCCCCGGCGACGAACCGCGGATTGGGACCGCGGTCACGCTGGGCGTGGCGCTCGCCGCCGTCGCGCTCGGCAACCTGAACGCGATCGCGCCCGTCCTGACGATGTTCTTCCTGACCACCTACCTGGTCCTGAACGTGGCGGCGGGCGTCGAGGGCTTCCTGCGCAGCCCGTCCTACCGGCCGGCGTTCCGGGTGCACTGGTCGCTGTCCATGCTGGGGGCCGCCGGGTGCCTGTGGGTGATGTTCCTCATCAACGCGCTGGCGACGGTCGTCGCCGCGCTGTCGATCCTCGGCATCTACCTCTGGCTGGAGCGGCGCGAGCTGGAGGCGGCGTGGGGCGACGTGCGCCACGGCGTGTGGCTGGCGCTCGTACGGGCCGGCGTCTTCCGCATCAGCCCGCAGGTCGACCCCAAGAACTGGCGGCCCCACCTGCTCGTCCTGTCCGGCGCGCCCACCAGCCGCTGGCCCCTCATCGAACTGGGCTCCGCGATCGGACACGGCCGAGCCCTCATGACCGTGGCTTCGGTGCTGCCGCCCTCGGCGGTGGACGTGCGCCGCCAGGAGAAGCTGGAGCGCACGATCCGCGAGCACCTGGCGCGCCGCGGCGTGCGCGCGCTCGTGCGGCTGGTGGGCGCGCCGGACCCCTACGCGGGAGCCGAGCGTCTCGCGGAGACCTACGGGCTCGGCCCGCTCGTCCCCAACACGGTGCTGCTCGGCCGGAGCGAGAACGTCGAGCGCAGGGACCGCTACTGCCGCATGATCGCGACGCTCCACGGCGCCCGCCGCAACGTGATCATCCTTCGCCACGACCCCGAGCGCGGCTTCGGCGACCGGCGCCGCATCGACGTGTGGTGGGGCGGCCTTCAGAAGAACGGCGGACTGATGATCCTGCTCGCCTACCTGCTGCGGACCAGCGTGGACTGGGGGCCGGCGCACGTGCGGCTGAAGCTCGTGGTCGAAAACGAGGACGCCGCCGAGGCCGCGCGCAGCAACCTCGCGGGGCTCATCCGCGACCTGCGCATCGGCGCGTCCTCGGAGGTGCTGGTGAGCGGCGGGCGGCCGTTCCCGCAGATCCTCCGGGAGTCCTCCGCCCAGGCCGATCTCATCTTCCTGGGGATGGCGCCGCCCGGCGACGACTTCACGGAGTACTACGCGCGCACCGTCGCCCTTTCGGACGGGCTGCCCTCCACCGCGTTCGTGCTGGCGGCAGAAGATCTAGAATTCGCGGAGGTGCTGGAGTAGCGGCGTCCCGCCGGTACGTCTTCCGGCCCGGGCATGGGGCCGGCTCTGCCCCGCCCCGAACGTCAGGGTGAGGCGGGCCCCCGGATCACGCCGTACGTCCGCACCCGGATCTGGCTCGTCCCCCGGTCCCCGACCACCCAGATCTTGCCGCCGGTGTCGGCCCCGATCGCGGCCGGCACGCCTATGAGCTGGAGCCTCTCGCCGCCCACCGAATCCGGCTCGGCGATCCAGAAATCGCTGCCGACGCGCAGGAGCGTGCCGACCACGGGCGTCTCGCCGCCCACCTCGAGCAGGTCGTACTGGATCACGTGGAACGCCTGCACGGGGCCCGGATCGTCGACCGTGTCGCCGACGATCCGCACCCGGTAGCTCTGCAGCGCCGAGATCTCCGGGGTGAGCGGCCCGACGATCCGCACGGTCTCCCCGTCGCCCTGGAACTGGACCCAGCTCTGGACGTCCGTCCCCACCACCGCGGGGGTGCCCGTGATCGCCCGGGTCGCCCCGACCGGCGGCGCCGGGTCGTCGGGCTCGGCGTTGGCGCAGGCGGTCAGAACCAGGAGTCCGAGCAGGGCCGGCCGGCGGTCGATCATTGGAGCCTCACGATCCACATCTGCGAGGTGCCGGGCAGCAAGGCCCCGGACTGCGCGCGCGCGCGCACTGAAGTCGCCGGGCGGTTCAGCCCGGAGATGAGGTAGTACGCCGACGATCCGCCGCGGACGGTGATGTCGCTGGAGAAGGCGTCGAAGGAGACCTGGCGCGGCTCGAGACGCGCCGATGGAAACACCGGAGGAGCCCAGATGTCCGGAAGATCCCATGTCGGCAAGGAGACCTGGGGGTCCAAGCTTGCCGCTCTGTCGTCCGCGTACAGCATGGCCGCCCAGGGGCCGAGCAGGTCTTCCATGCTTTGTCCGACCACGTCCTCGATGTTGGCGAATCCCGCGAGTTGGTTGTCGATCAGCGCGCGCTGGATGGCCTGCGCCTCCGCCTGCGAGGACGCGACGTTGTCGCTCAGCCACCGGTAGAAGATCCACATCATGTAGACCAATGCCGCCGACTCGGTACAGGGCCCGAACCCTGGATCGCCGAAGTCGATCAGCCAACTGCACTGCTCCGGTGCGCCGGCAATGGACACGGACGTGTTCGCCGGGTTGAGACCCTGATAGAGGGCGACGTAGGTAAAATTCTGCTCGAACCACATAGCGTTGAAGGATCCATCGTCCCCGAACGCGACGTCCGCGCCATAGTTCTGCCCCGCTGCCCGGCCGGTGTCGACGAAGCCGTTGAGCCCCTCCGCAAAGGCGGCTTGGGACTCCGCCTCCCAAAGCGTCTGCGGATTGAAAGGGTTCGTCGCCGCCTTGCGGCGCCCGAACTGGATCACGTGCGTGAGCTCGTGGGCGAGGAGGGTGGGGGAGTCCGTCAGAAGGTCGGACGCGGTGTAGCCTCCCGCCGGCGCGCTCGAATAATAGATCTCCCCATCGTTGGAGCTGGCGCAGAACTCCGGGAAGAGGTCGGTCGTCGAAACAAATCCGATTACGTTGCCGGCGAAGTCGTTGACCTTGTGCGTGATGAGGATGGCGACCTTTCCGTTGCCGTCCAGGTCGGTGAAGTCGCCGAACCACGCCACGTTGACGTCGTGCACCTGGTCGTCGTAGAAGTCGCTGAGCTGGGCGAGCTGCACGCTGGACAGGCCACCCGCCGCGTTCGCGATGTCCTCCAGCCAGATGCCGCGCGTGCCGATCACCCGCACGACCGCGTCCACCTCCGTGAAGGTCGCGCACAGGTCCCCGTCGATGTTCGGGACCTTCACCTGGATGGTGTCGTTGACGGAGAGGTCCGAGGGGATCCTCGCCTGCGTTTCCGCGCCGGTCGACCGTGCGCCCACGGCCGGCGCGCCCTGGGCGATCATCCGCGCCATCCACTGGCGCTCCTTCGCACGCAGGTTGGCCTCCGCGCGCCGGTGCCGCACCATGCGGTCGTCCCCGGGAAGCTGGGGCACGGAGCCGAAGGCGGAGGAGTTCACCGCCGGCAACGCCGTGGAGCGCGAGCCGATGGCCGCAGCGGGGATCTGACCGCGCACCCGCGGGAAGACCAATTGGCTCGCGTTCTCCTCGACCAGCTGCACCCCAAACACGTACTCCTCGTTCAGGATCTCCGCGCCGAACTGGAGGCAGAAGTCGGCGGGATCTTGGATCAGCAGGAACTGCCCGACCCCCATCGACAGCGGCGCCTTGGCCGGCTGCATGGGGTGGGTGACCGCGCCGCTCGAACCAATCGGGGTCGAGACGGCGACGGTCACGTTGCCGTCCGGGAAGCACTCCTCCGGCACGTCGATCATCAG
>DATHRK010000043.1:0-53398 GCA_035465395.1 Longimicrobiales bacterium
AGCGTCGTTGCCATTCTGCTCGTCGATGTAGGTTCGGGAACATAAAGAGGAGAGTGACGCCAAGATTGCCCCCACCCGGGGAGGCGTCAAGGGTCTTGTTCGGCGTCGTTACCCTTCGGCGTGCGCGACGCTGCTTGGCCAAGGGCGATTTGCAAGAGCGGCGGCCTTGCGGAATGCAAGGGCCGAAGGCCCGGGGGTGGTCGGGTGGGGGCACGCGCTGGATCACGGCAGCCGCACGCGCCCCCGGAGCCGCTCCAGCGTCGCTGGGCCGATCCCGCGTACCTCCAGCAGGTCCTCCACGGACCGGAACGGGCCAGCGCTGTCGCGGTGGGCGATGATGCGGGCGGCCAGCGCGGGGCCGATTCCGGGGAGTACCTGGAGCGCGTCCGGGCCCGCGCCGTTCACGTCGACGAGCCTTTCTCCTCGCTCGCCCGCCCCCTCAGCCCCGGCACCGCCCGCCGCGGCGAGAGCGGTGGGTCCGCGGGACGCGGTCGCTGGCGTGCCGCCCAGGTCGAGGAACGGCCGGAGCTTCTCGAGCGTGGCGGGCCCTATCCCCCGCACCCGCAGCAGCTCCTCGGCCGCCCGGAACGGCGCCGAGTCGCGGGCGGCCACGATCCGCTCCGCCGTGGCGGGCCCCACGCCGGGCAGGCGGTCGAGCTCGGCGGCGCCCGCCCGATTCGGGTCCAGCGTCTCGCCCTCCGCGAGCGGACGGGCTCGCTCCTCGTTCTCGCCCAGCTCGCTCTGGCTAGCCGCGTCCAGCGCCTCGATCGACGCAATGTCCGCCCGCAGCGCGGCGTGGTCGGGAGCGGCCCACAGGCGCACGGCCACCGACAGCGCGACGAGGAAGGCCAGAAACGCGAGAGCGCGCACTTCGTCCCGCGTCACCCCCCCTCCTTTCCCATCGAGATCGCGCCCTGCGCACGAACGCCCCCGGGCGGGCGGGCGCCTACCCTCCCGAGAGGATCAGCTGGACGAGCACCTCGCCGACGGCCTCCAGCCCCTCCGGCGACGTGTTCTCGGGCACGTCGGCGGTGGTGTGCCACTGCGGGAAGTCGAAGTCGATGATGTCGATCGTATGGATGCCGGCCCGATTGAGCGGGATGTGGTCATCCGAGATCGACGGCCCGGGCACCCGGGGAAAATACGCCCCCATGCCGATCTCCTCGGCCTTCCGGTACACGAGGTCCACCACCTCCGGGGCGTAGAACTGCGACTGCTCCTCGACCGGGAAGACCGGCGAACGATCGCCGACCAGATCGATGAGGATGCCGTACAGGGGGCGGTAGCCGGGCGGCAGATTCGCCGCGAAGTACTCGGCCCCCAGGTACATCTCCCCGGGCCCGTAGTCCTCTCCGTCGGTGAAGAGTAGGTCGACCCCCAGGGGTGGAGAATGGCTGGACAGGACACGCGCGACCTCCAACAGCACGGCCACGCCGCTACCCCCGTCGTTGGCGCCCGGGACCGGCTCGTCCCTGCGTGCGGTATCGGGATCGGCGTCCGCCATCGGGCGCGTGTCCCAGTGCGCCAGGAGCAGGATGCGGTCGCGCGCGTCCGGCCGGAAGCGCGCGATGACGTTGGCCATCCCCACGCTGTCGCCCGACAGCGCGGCGTGCGTGAAGCGCTGCACTTCGACCGAATCGGCGTAGCCTTCGAGCGTCTCGACCATCCACGCGAGCTGCGCCGCGTGACCCTCGGTGCCCGGCACCCGCGGTCCGAACGCGACCTGGTGCGCGATCAACGCGTGCGCGGAGTCCGCATCGAAATCGACATCGATGCGCTCGGCGCCGCGGCCCGACGACTGGCCCGGCGCGGCGTCGCAGCCCGCGAGCACCAGGAACACGGCCGACGCCGCGCGGACGGTCCCCCTCATCGCCTGCCTCCCAGGGCTCCGGGCACCTGGCCGACCTGGAAGTCGAACTGCCCGAAGATTGTGAACAGGATCTGGCGGTTGCCCTCGCGGATCCCCGTCGCGCTCTGGCGGTCGGTGTAGCTCAGGTTCGCGCCCAGGTTGACCTTCCCCACGAACGTGTCCAGCTGCATTCCGAGCCGCTGGGTGACGAAGTCGGATGTCGCGGTGCACGAGGCGTCCGTCGACTGGCCGGAGAAGCGCTTGCGGCAGGACAGTTGGCCCTCCCACTGGTAGGACAGGCTGGCTCCTATCGGCTGGCTCAAGGTCGTCCACCCGCCCGGGGGATCGAACGAACCGCGCAGCTCGGCGGTGTGGCGGGTGTTCTTCCGCTCGGTCTCGCCGGTGGGGTCGTTGCTGGTTCCGTCGCGGATGTTGCCGTTGTAGGTGAGCGCCATGCCGTTCGACAGGGTCACGCTCATGCGCAACGGTATCGAGGTCTCCTCCGAGCCGCGCTGCTGGGTGTTGCCGCTGAAGCTCCCGGTCTGCTCGGTCACGTTGTATCCCGCGTTCAGCGTGATCCCGCCCACGTAGTCGCTCAGGAACGAGGGCACCGGCACCCGCGACCAGCGCCACGTGAGATTGGGCCAGGTCCGGGTACGGCCGGACTGCCCCCCCCCGCGCTCGGCCAGCGCGCGCGTATCTCCGGCTTCGTACTCCACCGAAAGGGAACTGCCGAGCGGCAGGTTCAGGCCGCTTGCAATACTGAAATCGTCCCTTTCCCGGACCGACCGCGCGGTCACCCCGTCGACCGTGCGGAAGCTCGACAGGTCGCCGAAGCCGAACTGGTAGCCGAGCCCCGGCGCCGCCAGCGTGCGGTCGTACTGCGACGCGAGCGCGTCCCTCCACGACAGGTTGACGTCCAGCAGCCGCGAGAACACCGCGTTGGCGCCGCGCTTCCACAGCGGGGCGTCCTCCCCCTCGGCGCCGACCAGCACCGCGCCGAGGACCGACGGGCTGAAGCGCAGCCGCCGTCCCAGGACGCGGGAGTTGTTGAACTGGCGCTGCAGGCCCGGCACGCTGTCGCCGTCGACCTGGCGGAAGCCCACGAAGCTGGGGTTGCGGTCCACACCGTAGTTGGTGCTCCACGACAGCCCCGGCTGCAGCCACTCGAAGAGCTGCGGGTTGAAGTTGAAGGAGGTGGACACCGCGCGGCTGCGCTCCCAGCCCACGCCCAGCCCCAGGAAGCGGTCGCGCTCGCCTTCGAGGGCGCGCTGCCCGTCGGCCGACTGGGTCGCGAGCAGCGGGTCCAGCAGGTCTCGCTGGCTGGATACCGAGAAGCTCGCGTCCATGCTGCGGAACGGCTGCAGCCCGAGGCGGGCCTGCGAGCGCAGGCCCGTCGTCGGAGAGCTGGTCGGCGCGAACAGGGTGTCGCCCGGGACCTCCAGGATCTTGTCGAACCGGAACGTGCGCGTGTCGGCGTCCGAGTAGGCGGTCTGCAGCGTGAGCGCGGAGGGGCTCCAGCGGAAGCGCGCCTCGGTGAAGTTCCGGAACAGCGTGCTCCGCTCGACGAACGCCGGAAGCAGCCAGCGCAGGGCGTTCTCCAGGAACGCCGGGGTCGGGTCGAACTCGCGCGCCCCCGGCCGACGGTTGTAGGCGACCCCCGCCGACACGCCGCTGCCCTCGGTCCGCGATGTGGACGCCGAGGTCTCCGAGGTGCGCCAGTTCGCGGTCAGGGCGA
The DNA here is from genome assembly GCA_035465395.1 of Longimicrobiales bacterium. GTDB lineage: Bacteria > Gemmatimonadota > Gemmatimonadetes > Longimicrobiales > RSA9 > DATHRK01. The sequence continues at coordinate 3,588 of DATHRK010000043.1, forward strand.
GCCCGTCCACGACCGCGCTGATCCACGGGTTCGCCGTGGGCGTGCTCTTGCGCAGCGAGACGCCGACCGCGGTGCTGCTCGAGCCGATGCGGCGCAGGCCGGAGAGGCCCTGGGCCTGGACGTCGCTGCTGCTCAGGAAGAACGGGTTGGTGTCGATGCTGTTGTGGCTGACCTGGACGGGCAGGTCGAGGCCCCACGAGGACGGCGCGAAGTTGCCCAGCTGCATGCGCGTCGACAGCGCGAACGCGCGGTCGGCCTCGAAGTCGGGCCGGTCTGTGAGGCCGCGCTGGAAGCGCTCGCTCTCGCTGCGGAAGCTGATGTTCGCGCTCATGAAGTCGGCGGCGTTCAGCGCCACGTTCACGTCAGTCGCCACGCCGGCGCGCGTGTCCGGCTGGTCCAGGCGCAGCTCGTTGAACCACACCTCGCCGGAGGAAGGGAACGATCCGTCGTTGAAGACGGCGATCGAGAGCTCGCGGATCGACGCCAGATTCGGGGCCCGAGCCCGGTCCTCGAGCACCACGGCGTAGGTGCTGTCGGCGTTCCAGATCTCGATGCGGCCGTCGCCGGAGCCGCCGGTCGCGGTGGGCACGATCGCGGCCTCGCCGACGACGATCGGGGCGTCGGGCGACGGGGGGGCGACCCTTCGCACGAGGGAGTCCTCCGCCACGACGCGCAGGTCGATCCACTCCTGGAAGTCGATCGGCACGTCGACCCAATCGGCGCTCGTCGGTCGACCGCCGGTGACGGGGGGCGCGAGCGGCGTGCGCCGCAGGTAGTAGTTCGAGCCGTCGGTGCCGAACTTCAGCAGGAGCTGCTGATCGCCGCCTTCCCCGAAGTTCCCGGAGCGCGGCAGCACCCACAGGCGCACCCGCTGGTACTCCAGCAGGTCGCGGGGGCGGTTCAGATAGCGGAAGAAGACCTCCGCGCGCTCACCCGGGCCGACGTCGGCGTAGGTCAGGCGGAGCGCCTTCTCGTTGATCTCCTGCGCGGCCGCGGCGACACCGGCCGAGATGTCCTGTGCGCGGTCGCCCGTGTTGGGCGGCGATACGTAGGCCGCGTCGATCACGCGGCTGACGGGCGACACGGACACCGACGCGGTCGCCGCCGAGGCACCGGGCAGGGTTCCGGTGACGCCGGCCACCAGACCGTGGCCTTCGCGCTTGGGCCAGCGGCCGCCGAGCAGCCGCGGCCGGGCCAGCGTGAGCACCGTCGCGTTGGTGGCGCCGACCGGCACGTCGGCGGTGAGGGTCAGCCGCACGTGGCGGATGAAACGCCAGGTGGACTCGTCGGCGCCGTTGGCCGCCTCGCCGGCGGTGCGCAGCGGCACCCGGTAGAGCTCGTAGGCCGTGCCGGTCTCGGCCCGGCCGCGCACCAGGAAGGGAGAGCCGGGCCCCAGCGGGACGGTGAACCGGAAGTGCGCGCCGTCGTTGGACAGGAGCGCGCCGTTGCCGTCCAGGTCCTCGGTGTCGTTGCGGCCGTTGCCGCGCGTGCAGTTGGCGGCGAGCGCGCCGAGCGGGAAGACCGCCTGGCGTGCCCCGACGCACTCCTGGTCCCAGAGGCCGCGCTGGTCCAGCGAGTCGCCCCATACCGCGAAGCCGAGCTCGGCCTCCTGGTCGAGCAGCCCCAGACCCCAGGGCTCGCCGTCCGGATAGGTGCCGTTGAGGTTGCCCGCCGAATCGAACACGAAGGCGTCTTCGCTGATCGTGCCCACGTCCCAGATCATTGCCACATCGACGCCATCGTCGCGGCGCACGTAGAACTCCAGGAACTCGCTCTGGGTGAGGTCCCGCCCGGTGGAGGACAGCGAGGTCGTGATCGAGCGCCAACTGCGCTGGCCGGTGGGCGTGGTGTCCTGCAATACGACGAACATCACCGGCTCGCCCGTGTCCGAGCCGACCGTGTTGATGTTGCGGTCGATGTTGATCGCCAGCTCGCGGCCGCTGACCCGGCCTTCGGCGTCCGCGATCTGGCTCTGCCAGGTGAGCGCGCCGGCGTTGTCGGTGGTCAGCGCGGTCGGCAGCAGCATGCCCGCGCCCGGCGACCAGGCGGGCGCCGAGCCCCAGCGCCAGGCATTGGCCAGGGGCGACAGGGCGACTTCGTTGGTGCTCTCGAAGTCGTCCAGGTAGGTGTCGCCCTGGGTGTTCGGGTTCGGCGAGGACAAAGCGACCTCGCCGGTCACGCGCAGCGTCGAGCGCCCGGCGGTGCGCAGTCCGGGCAGGGCCGCTACGGCGCGATCCAGGAAGCCGCTGGGCAGGTCCAGATCGCCGGTGACCCCGCCCACGAACAGGGCACCCGCCTCCAGGCCCAGCTGGGGCCGGTTCACCAGGGACCGCTCGGACTGGAAGATGCCGAGGGCGTTGAGCTCCCCGAGACTGCCGGCCTGGATGCGGGCGTTCATGCCGAACACGCTCTTCGGGGCGAGCTGGAAGAGCGGCTGCTGCTCCCACGTCGCCCGGAGTTGGGCGGTGGGGTTGGCGGCGAAGATCCCGTCCGGGTCGAGCAGGTTCAGCGTGCCCAGCTCGTAGTCGATCGTGTAGTCCTCGCCCGCCACCAGCCGCTGGCCACCGAGGAAGATCCGCTCGCTGCCCTCCCGGATGCCGAGGGCGCCGAGGTTGAACGACGACCGCGTGCCCCCCGCCGAGCGCACGCGGTAGCTGAAGTTGAGGCGGAAGCGCGAGCCGTTGGCGCGGTCGATGGGGTCCGGATCCTCGTAGATCGTGGTGTTGGCGTTGCTGCCCAGCAGGGTCGCCGCGGCGCCGGCCGTGAGGCCCAGGCTGGGCGTGGGCGGCGGGCGCGCGAACGGCTCCAGGGTCGGGAAGATCACGTAGACCCCGCCGACCTTGGAGTCCTCGCCGAACAGCTCTCGCGGGCGGAACAGCTGGGCTTCGTCCAGCTCGTCGACCGGATTGTCCTCGTCCAGGCCGAAGAAGCGCAGGTAGGTCGCGCGGGTGCCGTCGTTCGTGGTCAGGAAGGTCGCGCCCGCGGCCTCCTCACCCAGCGAGACGACCAGCTCGACGCTGCCTCGCTCCACCTCGTTGGAGGAATCCACCCGGTAGACGTTGTGCATCTCCTGGCGCCACGTCGGGCGCCCGGGCTGGTGGATGTCTTCGGGCCCCCGCAGCAGGCGCAGCACGGGCGTCGCGCCCTGCGCGGACACGGTCTCAGCGTCCATCGTCCCGACGGTGTCGCCGAGCTCCGTCACGTAGGAGATGGCGAGCGCCTCCGCGGATGTGAGCCGCGAGCGCAGCGCGATCCAGAGCCCGCTGGAGTGGATCTCGAAGTCCTCGCCGGGCTGCAACTGGCGGAAGAGCCCGGCGTGCTCGACCTGCGAGGCGCCTTCTCCCGCCCGCGCGACCGCGCGGAACAGGTTCTGGTCGGCCTGCTGGGCCGGGGTGGAGTTGGCCGAGGTCTCCGCCCGGTAGACCTGAATGCCGAAGGCTCCGCTCGGGCGCACGTTCGTGGGCGCGTCGGCCGGCTGGAGCGCGAGGGCGTCCACGTGGGGTGCGTTCGCGAGGCTGTCCGGCGGCACGAGGAAGTAGAACTGCCCCGCGATGTAGGACTCGTCGTCCCACACGATGCTCTGGTCGAGGACCACGTCCTCGCCCGTCCCGCCGCCGCCGAACACGAACTCCCGCTCGGTGATGTCGCCCTTCTGCTGGGCCCACACTGTCTGGAAGTCGACGGGGCCGAGCTGGCCCTCCGCCTTGAAGCCGAAATTGCCCGCGGGGACGCCCGACGTCATGTAGCGCGAGCGCGGCAGACGGAGGTTCACGTCGCCGACCTCCACGCGCCGCAGAATTTCGTCGTCGAGGCCCTGGTAGTAGACGTTGAGATTGTTCGCTGCGTCGAACTCGCGGGCCTGGTCGAAGTCGACGTCCACGTGGATCCGATCGGAGATCGTCCCGCCGACGAGGAGTTGGAACTGGACGTCCGGAGCGAGGCGAGGGACGACCCCCGATTCGCAGTCGAAGGCGACGAAGATGTTGCAGGGCTCGATCTTGTTCCACTCCCCCGTCATCTCCGACCGGCCGCGGAGGTGGATCCCCAGATCGCCCAGGCGACCGAGGCCGCCGGGCAGGTCTGCGACCGAGGCCGTGTCCCGTTCGAGGGCGGGATCGCGCACGAGGTAGACGATCGAATCGACCGCCGCCGAGTCCCCGGCGGGGGTGGGACGAGGGCCGCGGTCGGCGCCTATGGGCGGGGGCGCGTCGGCCGCCGGGTCGCGAGCGGGCGGCTCGTCGTCGACGCGGCGGGCGGCCCGCCCCGCGTCGACGGGCTGATCCGCGTCGCGGTCGGCGCGGCGGCCGCCGTCGTCCGCGGCGGGGCGGTCGTCGTCGTCCGCGGGCGGGCGGTCGGCGGCCACGGGGCGATCATCGGCGTCGCGGGGGTCCGCGGCCGCGGCCGCGGAGTCCGGCGCCGGAGGCGGGTCACCGGCTCGAGGGGCCGGCCCCGCGGCCGCAATGCGCTCGCCCGCCCTTGGGCCGTCGCCCAGCCGCGGCACGCGGGCCTCGGGAATCCGCGCTCGCGCCAGCCTGCCCCACGCCTGCGCCCAGTCCGCGAACCGCGGCCAGAGGTCCGGCCGGTCCAGCCCCGGCGCCGGACGGAATGCCACCGTGAACGGCGACTCGAGGGTGGCGAGCCCCAGCCGCGGACCCGGCGGAGCCTCGCCGAAGGCGGGGTGTAGCACCCCCGGCAGATGAATGGTGTCGCCCGGGATGCGGACCTCCTGCGCGTCGCCGGGCCGTGGCGACAGAGCCAGCAGCACGGCGGCGGCCGCGCCCGCGCGACACACGCGCGCGAAGGCACCGCACAGCGCGGGGGCGCGTTCCGGGAAAAGTCGAGGAGAAATCGTTAGGCCTGCTGAGGCTCGTAGAATTCGCTTGTCGCTCGGAGAAGCCCGCAATATGGTTAGGCTGCTCGCTCCCCTCAACGCCTCACCCGCACGGCGCGGAAACGCTCCGAGAACCGATCATCAAACGCGTCTGCCATGTCCATCTTGACGCGCTACATCCTGAAGGCGCACGTCGCGCCCTTCTTCTTCGGTTTGTCGGTGCTGACCGGCGTGATCTTCATCAACGCCGTTTCCAAGCGGATCGAGAACGAGCTCGCCGGCAAGGGCCTGGCCCTGGACGTCATCGGCGAGGTGCTCGCCCTCTCCCTTCCGCACGTCATCGCCCTCACCCTGCCGATGGCCGTGCTCGTCGCGGTCCTGCACGCCTTCAGCTCGCTCGCGGCCGAGAACGAGATCGCCGCGCTGAAGGCCAGCGGCGTCAACCTGCTTCGGCTCCTGGCTCCGCCGCTCGCGGCCGCCACGCTCCTGTGCGCCACCATGATCGTCTTCAACGACACGGTGCTGCCGGACACGAACCACAGGCTCGCCGGGCTGATCCAGGACATCAACCGCAAGAGCCCCACGCTGTCGCTGCGGGAGCAGGTGCTGAACGAGATCAAGGCCGGCGAGTTCGGCGCGAGCACCTACTACCTCAAGGCGGGGCGCATCGAGCCGGGCACGAACCGCCTGTGGGACGTCGTGATCTACGACCTCGCCGAGCCCAACCGCAGGCGTACGATCTATGCCGACAGCGGCAAGATGGCTTTTAACCAGCAGCTCACGGATCTGTTCCTGACGCTCCACGACGGCGTCATGCTCGAGAGCGACCGCATGACCCCCCAGCGCCTCCAGCGGGCCGACTTCGACAAGCAGCTGGTCCGCATCGCGGGCGTGGGAAACCAGTTCGAGCGGCAGGAAGACCGGGCTTTCAAGTCGGACCGCGAGATGGACTTCGGAGAGCTGGCCGAGGTCGTGGCGACCGCCCGGGTCGAGCGGGAGCAGACGCGCGACCGGGTGCTCAGCATGGCGCACGCGGCGCTCGACGCCGCGCTCGCGGGCGCGGCCTCCGCGGATCTGAGCGGCGGGCCGAGCGAGTCCGGCGCGCCGGCCAGAAGGACGCCGCCGGCCGCGCGCGAGGCCGAGCCGGGGGTCGTGGGCGCCGCCGACGCGTCGGCCCTGCGCGACGGCGGCCTGCCCCTGCGCGGCGACGCCGACGTGGTGCCCGTGGGGGGCGTCGGCGGTGCGCGGGATCCGGCGTTCGCCTCGGGCCCGACGGGCCGCCTGCAGGGTCGCGCCCGGGGGCGGCTGGACATGGCCCGCGTGGGCGCGGCCGGGGAGGCCGTCGGCGCCCGCGCCGCCGCTGCCCCGGACACGGCGGGCCGTCTGGCGGCCGCCGCCGAGCGCCGGGCGCCGGCAACCCAACGCAGCCGGCCAAGGCCCACGCCGGAGGCCGACCAGGTGACGCGCGAGGCCAACTCGCGGCTGATGCAGTGGGCCTCGGTCGGGGAGACGCACGAGGCACGCATCCGCCAGTACGAGGTCGAATTCTGGAAGAAGCTCGCGATCCCCGCCGCGTGCATCGTCTTCGTCCTGATCGGCGCGCCCATCGGCATTCGCTTCCCGCGCGGCGGCGTGGGCATGGTGATCATGGTGTCGCTCGCCGTGTTCGCGGTCTATTACGCGGGCCTGATCGGCGGCGAGTCGCTGGCCGACGAGGGCATCCTGACACCGTTCTGGGCGATGTGGAGCGCGAACCTGATCTTCCTGATCGTCGGCCTGTGGGCCGTGTCGCGCATAGGCCGGGAGTCGGCCACATCGCGCGGGGGCGGCTGGGACGACCTGCTGAACGCGCTGCGGTACGCCCTGACCTGGCCGCTGCGGGCGCTCCGGCTCTCCCGGCGCAACGCCTGATGGCGCGCTTCGGCCCGCGCGTTCTGGATCGCTACGTCGTCCGGCAGTTCCTGCGTCTCTTCCTGACGTTCTCGCTGGCGTCGCCGCTGCTCTTCATCATCTTCGATCTGACGGACAACATCGACCGCATGCTGGACCGCGGCTTGGGGCCGAAGGAGGTCGCGCTCTCCTACGTCTACCAGTATCCGCAGTTCGTCCTATGGGCCTTCCCCATCGCGGCGCTGATCGCGACGGTGTTCACCGTCAACGGGATGGCCCGGCACTTCGAGGTCACGGCCGCCAAGGCGGGCGGCATGAGCTTCCGCCGCCTGTTCCTCACCCTGCCCCTGCTCGGCGTAGCCCTGACGGTCGCGGGCCTGGCGCTCGGGGAGCTCGTGCCCCGCACGACGCGGCTGCGCGCCGAGGTGCTCGGCCAGCAGCCGCGCCTGGTGGGCGGTCGGACGAATTTCGTGTGGGAGGGCGACTGGACCGGGACGCTCGTGGTCCCGCGCCTGGACGCCGAGAACGGGCGCCTGCACAACCCGAGCATCGAGCGCGAAGGCGACGGAGAGCGCGTGCCCACGGTGCAGGTGCTCGCGGAGGCAGCGACCTACCGGCCCACGCAGGGCGCCTGGGACGTGGAGAACGGCCGCCTCCGCCTGCTGTGGAAGGACGGCGGGGAGCGCGCATTCCGCTTCGACCGGATGCGCTGGAAGGGGTTGGACCAGCCCCCCGACGAGCTGCTCGCCCGGGCCAAGGATCCCGAGGAGATGAGCTACCGCGAGCTGGAACGCTTCATCCGCGCCAACGAGCGCGCCGGCGGGCAGCCCCGCAAGCTCAAGGTCGAGCTGGGTGAGAAGCTGGCGATCCCCGTGGCGACGCTGGTCATCATCCTGTTCGGGACGCCGCTCGCCACCGCAGCGCCGCGCGCGGGCGCGGCCTTCGGCGTGGGCGTGTCCCTGCTCATCACGATCTCCTACCTGCTGCTCTTCCGGCTCACGGGGGCGATGGGAGCGGCGGGCCAGATTCAGCCAGAGCTAGCGCCCTGGATCCCCAACCTCCTGTTCTTCGCGGGCGCGGTCTACCTGACCGCGCGCGTGCGCACCTGAGGCGGACGGCCTCGGCCCTCGCGACGTCGCCCGGCGCCGGACGTCCGACGCGTCACGCCGGCATCGCGCCCGCGACCCACGCTTCGACCAGCCCCGGCGCCACGACGGCCTCGTAGACCATCCTGGCGGGTCCGCGCAGCGTCAGCCGGAAGTCGCCCGCGACGTCCACGCTGACTTCGCCCCCCGGCATGCGCACCGTGATGGCCCCCGGGTCGAGGGCGCCCCGGCGCACGAGGGTCGCGGCCACCGCGCAGGCGCTCGACCCCGACGCCAGCGTCTCGCCCGCGCCGCGCTCCCAGATCCACGCCTCGGCGGTGTGCCGGTCCAGGGCCCGGGCGAACTGGACGTTGGTGCCCTCGGCGAAGGCCGGGCTGGTCGCGAGCGCCGGTCCGCGGGTCTCGAAGTCCGCGCGCGAGAACTCGTCCACGAGCACGACGCAGTGCGGGTTGCCGAGCGAGACGGTATTCACGAGCGCCGACCCGGCCTCGCCGAGGTCCAGCGCGACCTGGTCGGCGAGCCCGGACTGCGGGCCGAAGCCGACCGCGCGGCCTTCGAAGTCGGCCGCGCCCATCGCCACGCTGAGGACCAGCCCACCGCCCGGGGCCGCGCCCTGCACCTGCAGCCGCACGACGTCGCGGGGCAAGGCGACCTCGAACGGCTCGCCGCCCACCACCCCGCGGCCGTGCAGCCAGGCGCCGAAGATCCGCAGGCCGTTGCCGCTCTTCTCGGCGCCGGTGCCGTCGGGGTTCCAGATCCTCAGTCGGATGGGCGTGACGTGGGGCCAGCCGACCAGCACGCCGTCCGCGCCGAGGCCGCGATGGCGGTCGCACAGGGCGCGCGCCAGCGCCGGGGTCATGGGGTCGGGGGCGGCCGGATCGGCGGCGACGGCGGGCTCCGACGCCGCGCGCGCCGTCGCGAGGTCGCGGGCGTCGACGACCAGGTAGTCGTTCCCCAGCGCCTCGCCCTTGGCGAGCGCGAGCGCCCTCATCGCGAGCCCACGAGCGCCCGGTACGTCGGGTACGCCCCGGCCCGCCACCCCTCGACGAACGTCTCGATCGGCTGGACCAGCTGCGTGCTGGCGTAGCCGGGCCGCGTCTCGGCGTGGGGCCGCCCGCGGTGGAAATAGCTGCGCACGATCACGCCATCGGGGGCGGCGGGCAGCGTCTCGAGGGAGGCGACGTAGCGTTCGAAGCTGCCGTCCCGCTCGAGGTAGAACTCCACGTTCGAGGTGTAGAACGCGCCGAGCTCCAGGCCGCGCGCTGCGATCTCGCGACCGATCGCGCGCAGCGCGTGCGGGCCCGCGAAATCGCCCACCACGGGGACCACCCGGTCGGCGCGCTGCAGGTCGCGCACGAAGAGGTAGTCGTCCTCGGAGGCCAGATAGCTCGCGGGGGCGCCCGTCTCGTCACGCTCCAGGAGAAGGTCCCGGTACGTCGGATAGTACCAGCGGGGCGCGCGACCGTGGGAACGGAAGCGGAGCCCCGGGCCCTCCGCGATGAAGGTGCGGTGGAAGCGCGCGATGGTCTCCAGGTCCTCGCTCGAGAGCTCCAGCCCGAAGCCTTCGACGCGCTCCCGCAGACCCGGCGGCAGCGCCGCGGACGTGTCCGGGGGTGTGCGCTCGACCCAGTCGAGGATCTCGACCAGGGGGGCGCTCTGCCGCCGCAGCCGGGCGGGCGGCGCCGGACGTCCGAACAGCGCGGCGGCGTAGGAGGCGCGGTCGGGCGCGGCTTCCATCAGCGCCTTCAGCAGCAGGTGGTGCAGCAGGTTGTCCCGGCGGATGTCCAGGATGAACGCGGCCTCCGGCCTGAGCGCCGCGATGTAGGAGAAGTTCTGGTCCGGACCCACCCCGATGTAGGCGAGGCCCGGCGCCCGCGCGGCGCGCAAACGGGCGGCCACGTGCAGGTAGGAGGCCTCGTTGGAAATGAGGTTGTCGGTGTCGAAGTACGCGCCCTCGCCGCTGAGGCGCTCGACGAGCGCGGCGAAGCCGGTGTCGGCGCTCGCTCGGGCGGGCGCGGGCGCGGCGACCGCTGGCACGCCGGGCGCGTCGCCGCGGGTGGCCAGCAGGGCGCCGGCGGCCGTCGCGAGCGCCACCACGACCAGCGCGCCGGTGTACGCGCGGCGGACGCCGGGCGGCCGTCCCGCCCCCATCTACCTCGCCCCGCTCGCCCGCAGCCGTGAGGACGATCGCGCGCCGAACAGCCCGCGCACGGCGTCGCGGTCGACCTTGCCGTTCGCGTTCCTCGGGATCGCGTCGACGGCGAGCACCTCACGCGGCTTCATGGGCCCCGAAAGCGACGCGTGCCAGCGTTGCGTGAGCGCGGCCACGTCCGGGTCGGCGGCGCGCGGAACGAACGCGGCCGCGACCACCTCGCCCCACTCCTCGTCCGGCAGCCCGACCACGATCACCTCCTCCACCGCCGGGTCCATCGACAGCCGCGCCGCGACCTCCGCCGGGTCGACGTTGACGCCGCCCGTGATGATCCGGTCCGACAGCCGGCCCATCACCCAGAGGTGGCCGTCGCCGTCGACGTGGCCCACGTCGCCGGTCGCCAGCCAGCCGTCCTGCCCGAGGAGCGAGGCGTCGCTGCCCAGATAGCCGGCGGCGATGGTGTCCCCGCGCACGAGGATCTCGCCGGTTTCCTCGCGCACGTGGATCTCCACGCCCTTCAGGGGCCAGCCCACGGTGCCCGGCTTCTCGCGCACCAGCGCGGGCGGCGCCGTGCAGACCTGCGACGACGCCTCCGTGAGGCCGTAGGTCAGCGCCAGGGGATAGCGGAGGTCGAGGGCGCGCTCCAGCAGGGCCCGCGGCACGGCGTCGCCGCCCACCAGCAGGCAGCGCGCGTGCGCCGGCGCCAGCCGCTCGCCGCGCGCCTCCAGCACCCGCCCGAGCATGGTGGGCACCAGCGACGCGCTGGTGATGGCCCCGGCGTCCAGCAAGCTCGCCACCTCCGTCGCGTCGAAGCGCTCGCGGGTGACCAGCCGGAAGCCGACCACCGCGGCCCGGACGAGCAGCGCCAGCCCACCGATGTGGGCGGGGTCCAGCACCGCGAGCCAGCTGTCGTCCGCGGCCAGGTCCAGCCGCAGGGCGCTGCCGCCGGCGACCGCCATAAGGTTCGCGTGCGAGACGCGCACGGCGCGCGACGTGCCGTCGGTGCCCGACGTCCACAGCAGGAACGCGTCGTCCGCGGCGCCCAGCGCGCCCTTGCGGATCCGCGTCCCCGGGGGGGGCACGCCGGCCAGGCGGGCGGCCTCGTGCGCGGTGTCCAGCGCGCGCTGGATCTCGGGGTCGCTCGCCGACGGCGCGGCGGGGCCCGACGGCGGCGGAGCCGGCGAGCCGCCGGCCAGGCGGGCCACGTCGAGCACGGGTCGGTCCCCGGCGATGGCACGCGCGACGTCTGCGGTCCCCGGATCGTGCAGGATCGCGCCGGGATCGAGCGCCGCCACCGCCGCGATGAGATCGTCCGGGGCCCGCCGTCGGTGGAGCGGCGCGAGGGCGAGCCCCGCGCGTCCGGCGGCGAAGGTCACCGCGGCCATCGCGGGGCCCACGGACAGGATCGTCGCGACCGGCCCCGTCGGCACCGCCGCGTGCAGGCGGTCCGCCAGCACTTCCGCAACGGCATCCACGGCGCCGAACGTGGCCCCGCCGTGCTCGCTGGCGATGTAGGCGGCGTCGGGCGTCGCGCGGGCCCGGACGCGCAGCGCGTCCTCGAAGCGGGCGGGGCTCACGCGGCGAACCCCAGCGCGAGCGCGAATCCGTAAAGCACCGCGAGGCGGGCCGTGTCGCCGAGCGCGGGGTTCAGCCGCGCCGGCTCGCGCGCCGCCAGCACGGCGCCGAGCGGCCGGATCGCGAGCGGCGCCGTGGCGAGCGCGAGGAGCGTCGCCGACGGCCAGCCCTGGCGCGCGATGCCGATCGGGGGCACGGCGTAGGCGGCGCCGAGCAGGCAGGCGTATTCCACTCGCGTCCACCGCTCGCCGAGGAGGACGGCGAGGGTCCGCTTCCCCGAAGCGGCGTCGGTGTCGATGTCGCGGAGGTTGTTCACCACCAGAATCGCCGTGATCAGAGCACCCATCGCGGCCCCCGCCAGGAGCGCCTCTCCGGCGAGGGAAAGGGCTTGAACGTAGTACGTGCCCGCCACCGCGACGAGGCCGAAGAACACGAACACGAAGACGTCCCCGAGGCCCACGTAGCCTATGGGCAGAGGGCCTCCCGTGTAGAGTACGCCGGCGGCGATCGACGCGATGCCGATCGCCACGATCGGCCAGCCCGCCACCGCGGCCAGGTACACGCCGCACGCGACAGCCGAGGCGAACGCGGCGATGGTGCCGGTGCGCACGGCGCCCGCGTCCAGGAGTCCGGCCTGCACGGCGCGGGTCGGACCCACGCGGGCCTCGGTATCGGCGCCCTTGCGGAAGTCGAAGTAGTCGTTGGCGAAGTTGGTGCCGATCTGAATCAGCAGCGCGCCCGCGAGCGCCGCGAGCGCGGGCCCCGCCGCGAAGACGCCGTCGTGCGCCGCCAGGCCCGCGCCCACCAGCACCGGCGCGACGGCGGCCGGAAGCGTCTTCGGACGCGCGGCGAGCACCCAGGCCCGGAGGGAGCCCGGCGCCGGAGCAGCGGGAAGAGAGGCGTCCATTGGCGGGCGGGGCCTCTCAGCCGGTGCGCTCGGGCGCTCCGAACGCCCTCACGGCAACCATGGGTAGCGCTCGAAGTCCGGCGGCCGGCGGTCGTTGTACGCGTTCCGGCCCTCCTGGCCCTGCTCGGTCATGTAGAAGAGCAGCGTCGCGTTGCCCGCCAGCTCCTGCAGGCCCGCCTGGCCGTCCACGTCCGCGTTGAACGCCGACTTCAGGGTGCGTATCGCGAGGGGGCTCTTGGTGAGGATCTCGCGCGCCCAGCGCACGCCCTCGGCCTCCAGCTCCTCGCGCGGGACGACGGCGTTGACCATGCCCATCTCGCGCGCTTCCTCGGCGCTGTACTGGCGGCACAGGTACCAGATCTCCCGCGCTTTCTTCTGGCCCACGATGCGCGCCAGGTAGGAGGAGCCGAAGCCGCCGTCGAAGCTGCCGACGATCGGCCCCGTCTGCCCGAAGATCGCCGTGTCCGCGGCGAGCGTCAGGTCGCACACGACGTGGAGCACGTGGCCGCCGCCGATCGCGTATCCGGGCACCAGGGCGATGACGGGCTTGGGCATGGTGCGGATGATCCGCTGCAGCTCGAGCACGTTGAGGCGCGGCACTCCGTCGGCTCCCACGTAGCCCGCGTCGCCCCGCACGCGCTGGTCGCCGCCGCTGCAGAAGGCCCACTTGCCGTCCTTGGGGGAGGGGCCCTCGGCGGACAGCAGCACCACGCCGATCGACGTGTCGTCCCACGCGTCCCGGAACGCGTCGATCATCTCGTTGATCGTCTCGGGTCGGAACGCGTTCCGGACTTCGGGCCGGTTGAAGGCGACGCGGGCGATGCCTTCGCCCTTCTTGTACGTGATGTCCTCGTACTGCTTGGCAGTCTTCAAGAATTCCATGATGTCGATCGCGGGACGGTATCCGGCCCCGGGACGTGACCCGCCGGCCGGCATGTTGGCTTCCGAGGTGCGATCCTACGAGGGAAGCGGCGGACGCGCCACGCGCCGCGCGGGCGCAGACGCCTCAGATCGCGTGTGCGGCGGCGGCCACGGCGGCGGCCGTGACGCGCTCCCGGGCGAGGCGGTTCCGCTCCCGGTCGGTGACGACCTCGACGACCCCGCCGGCGCCGTCGGCCAGACGGCGGCCCAGCGCGTCCGCCAGCGCGACGGGCCCGTCGCAGCGCTCGTGCGCGAGCCCGTGGAACGCCGCCAGCGTGCTTAGATCGCGGCCGTGGGGCGTGGCGAAGTAGCGCGTGAACTCGGGCTCGTACTCGCGGATCGGCAGGAGCTGGAAGATGCCCCCGCCGTCGTTGTTGACCACGACGAACACCGCGGACGGCGCGGCGGCGGCCAGCGCGAGGCCGTTGGCGTCGTGGAGCAGCGCGAGGTCGCCGATCAGCGCCAGAAGCGGCGGTGCGCCCTGCGGTAGCGCCGCGGCCACCCCGAGGGCGCTGCTGACGATGCCGTCGATGCCGCTCGCGCCCCTGTTGCCGTAGACGGTGAGGGCCTCGTTGCGCGGCGCGGCGAACGCATCGAGGTCCCGCACCGGCATGCTGCTGGACACGAAGATGGCGCCGCCCGCCGGCGCCGCGGCCGCGACGACGCGCGCGAGTGCGCCCTCGAAGAGCGCGCGCGGCTCGCCGGCGGAGGCCTCCTCCAGGGCCGTGTCGAAGGCCTCCTGGGCGGCCGCCTCGGCGCGCGCCCACCGGTTCCTCCAGGCCTCGTCGGCGCCGTCCGCGCCGGCCACGGCGCTCCGGATCGCTGCGAGCGAGAGCGCCTCGTCGGCGCGCACGTAGGTGGTGGCGAGCGCCTGGTGGTCCTTCCACCGCCCGCCGCCGTCGAGCACGACCTGAGGCGTCCCGCGCGCGGCCTCGAGCAGCGCTCCGACCGACGGGGAGGTGGGCGAGGCGCCAACGCGCAGGACGAAATCCGGCGCGAGCTCCGAACGCAGGCCGGGGTCGGACAGCAGGCGGTCCGCCGCGCCCGCGACCACCCCGACGGCGCCCACAGCGAAGCGCGCTCCGGACAGCGGATCGGCGATCACGGGGGCGCCCGCGGCCTCCGCGAGGGCGATGGCCTCCGGGGCGACTGCCGCGGGATCGGGGACGGCGCCGCAGACGAGCAGCGGCCGCCGCGCGGCGGCCAGCGCCGACGCGATCTCCCCGGCCACGGCGTGCGCCGGCGCCGCGGCGCCGGCATGGTGGCGCGCCACGGGTGGCTCCGCGGGGGCGTCCGGAGGCGGCCAGCGATCGGGCTCGAGGGGCTTGGCGAACGGCACGTTGATGTGGACCGGCCCGGCGGGCCGGCCGCGCGCGCTGGCGGCGGCCCGGGCCACCTGGGCCGCCAGCACGCGCAGGGCGTCGTCGTCCGCCGAAGCCAGGCCCGGGTCCAGGGACATGCGGACCGAGCCGCCGAACAGGCCCGCCTGGTCGATCGTCTGGTTGGCGTCCGATCCGCGCAGCGCCGGAGGCCGGTCCGCGGTCAGCAGGATCAGCGGGACCTCCGCGTACGCGGCCTCGAGCGCCGCGGGGAGGAGGTTGGCCACCGCGGTGCCGGAGGTCGTGACCACCGCCGCCGGCACGCGCGTGGCGCGGCCGACGCCCAGCGCGAAGAACGCCGCCGAGCGCTCGTCGAGGCACTCCACGAGGCGCAGCTCGGTCCGTCGGGACAGCGCGAGCACGAGCGGCGTCGAGCGGGACCCCGGCGCCACGGCGGCGGTGCGCACACCGGAGGCGACGAGGGCAGCCGCGATGGTCTCGGCCCAGGTCTGGTTGGCGCGCGACGCGCCTGTGCTCACGGGCGACCTCGAGCGCGGCGGCGCGCGGATGCCCCCACTACGAGCGCGCGCGGCGGAGCGCTGCGAGCACGGGCTCGAGCTTCACCGCGGTCTCGTCCCACTCCTTCTCGGGCTCCGACCCCGCCACGATCCCGGCGCCGGCGAACAGCCGCCACCCCTCCCCTTCCCTGCGCAAGGCCGAGCGCAGTGCCGGCGCGAAGCTCCCGTCCCCGCCCGGCTCGAACCAGCCCACGGGACCCGCGTACCAACCCCGGCGAAAGCCCTCGGCCCGGCGGATGAACGCGAGCGCCTCCGCGCGCGGCTCGCCGCCGACCGCGGGCGTCGGATGCAGCGCCGCGAGCACCGAGAGGATGTCCACCCCGGGCCGCAGCGAGCCGCTGAGGAGCGTCTCGAGGTGCTGGATGCGTGCGAAGCGGATGACGTGCGGACCGCGCTCGACGTCCAGGTCGTCGACCAGGGCGGCCAGGCGCTGCGCGATGTCGCGCACCACGAGGTCCTGCTCGGCGCGGTCCTTGGCGCTCGCCAGCAGCGCGGCCGCCAGCGCGGCGTCATCCTCCGGGTCGGCGCCGCGCGGAGCGGAGCCGGCCACCGCCGTCGTGCGCAGGACGCCCGCGGTGACCTCCGCGATCGACTCGGGCGCGGCTCCCAGGAAAGCGTGTCCGGGGGTCGGCTCGAACAGGAACGTGTGCGCACCCGGCTCGTCGGCCCGCAACGCCATCGCGACCGGGACCGGGTCGGCGCGGACCGCGGGGATGTCGAGCGCCCGGGCCAGGACGACCTTCTCCAGCCGGCCCGCGGCGATCTCCTCGAGCGCCGCGTGCACGTTGGCGTTCCACCCCTCGTGGGCCCCCGACCGGCCGTCGGCGGGCGGACGTGCGGCGGCGGCGGCGCGGAACGAGCCGTTGGATCCGGCCTGGGCGGCCGAGACCGCGGCGGCCACTGCCGCGAGGCGCCTGGACGCCCCCATCGCCGCGTCCGCCCGCACCGTCAGACGGACGGCGCTGCCTTCGCCGCGCGCCTCCACCGTGGGCAGGACGAAGCGCGCGGCGGGGAACCCCTCCCAACGCGGCACGGTGTCGCCCACGTCGTGGAAGGCGAAGCCGCCGAAGAGACGGTCGGAGGCCGACAGGCCGAGGGCGCGGGCCGCCCGGCGGATGGCGTCGAAGCGGTCGGACCCCGTCGCGGTGAGCACGGCCGCCTCGCCGAACCAGGCGCTCCAGCCGTGCGGGTCGCTCCAGAGGCCGCGCGGGCGGCCGACGCCGGCCCGCAGGACGGCCGCCGGACCGACGCCCTCGAGCACCAGGTCGGCCGTCTCCAACGCGTCCGCCACCGCCCCCGTGTCGCTCATCGGACGTAGACCACCTCTCCGCCGACCACGGTCACGTCCACCGCCGTGGACGCGATCTCGGTCGGATCGATCGCGAAGATGTCCTCGGAGAGGACAGCCAGGTCCGCCAGCATGCCCACCTCGATCCGCCCCAGGTCGCCCTCCGCGAAGCGCGCGAACGCGCCGGTCTCGGTGTAGGCCGTCAGCGCCTCCGCCACCGAGACCTTCTGCTCGGGCACCCACCCGTCCGGATGCGCGCCGTCGATCGTCCTGCGGGTGACCGCCGCGTAGATGCCCTCCATCGGAGACAGCGGCGCCACGGTCCAGTCCGAGCCGAAAGCAAGCACCGCGCCTGCGTCGAGCAGGTCGCGGAACGCGTAGGTCGTCCGCGCGCGCTCCGGCCCGATGCGGCGCTCCGCCCAGCGGCCGTCGTCGATCGCGTGGTAGGGCTGCATCGAGGCAATGACCTGCTGCTCGGCGATGCGCGTGATCGCGGCGGGCGTGAGGTGCTGCGCGTGCTCGATGCGAAGGCGGCGATCGCTCGGCCCGTTCACGCGTTCGACCTCCTCGAACACATCCAGCAGCCAGTCGTTCGCCGCGTCGCCGATGGCGTGCACCACGAGCTGCAGCCCAGCGGCGTCGGCGCCCATGATGGCCTCGCGGAGGCGCGCCGTGTCGGCGACGACGAGACCCCTATTGCCGGGCTCGTCGTCGAACGCCTCGTGAAACCAGGCCGTGCCCGACCCGAGCGACCCGTCGACGAACGCCTTCACCGCCCCCCAGCGCAGCGTCGCGTCCCCTGCACCGTCGTGTGCCACGAAGGTCGCCATGCGGTCCCAGTCGGCGATCTGCACGGCCGCGTAGAGCCTCAGGGGCAACTCGCCGCGGGCGTGGGCGCGGCGGAACGTCTGCAGGTCGGCCCACGTCCCCATGTGGGTGAGCGAGGTCACGCCGCGTTCGAGCGCGTGGCGAGCGGCGGCGGCGATGGCACGATCGGTGGCCTCCGCGGACGGCGTGGGGATGACCCGCTGGACGAGGTCCATGGCGGCGTCCTTGAGCACGCCCGTGGGACGGCCCTCCCCGTCCCGGACGATCGTGCCGCCCTGCGGATCGGGCGTATTCGCGTCGACCCCCGCGCGTGCGAGCGCCTCCGAGTTTGCGAGCCCCATGTGCAGGTCCAGGCGCTGCACGAAGACCGGCGTCTCCCCGGTGACTGCGTCGATCCAGTCCCGCTCCGGCAGCGTGCCCCCCCAGTTCTCGTGGTCCCAGAGCCCGCCGGTCATCCACTCGCCCGGCCTCTCCCGGGCCCGCGCTGCGATGCGGTCGGCGAACTCCTCGGGGGTGCGGGCGTCCCGCAGCTCGACCGCGTCCAGCTCGAAGCCGCCCGAGACGAAATGCACGTGCGCGTCCTGGAAGCCGGGGACGACCAGCCGCCCCTCCAGATCGACCCGCGTCGCGCCGTCCGACGCCGCGGCCTCGACCTCCTCGTCGCTACCCACCACGACGATCCGCTCGCCGCGGACGGCGATCGCGGAGGGCCAGGCGGCCGGATCGGGCGAGGCGTCCGATCCGGTCCACACACGGCCGCCGGTGAGCACGAGGGTGGCGGACAACGACTCCTCCCCTTCGGCGGACGGAGCGGTCTCGCAGCCGGCGACGGACGCGCCGCCGAGGACCGCGCAGATGATCACGTGAGCCAGGCGCATGATGGGGCGAAGATGCGGCGGGGGCGGTGCGGCGGAAAGCCCGTGCGGCCTGGCAGGCCAGCGACCTGCTAGATTGCCGGCTCGGAGCACTACCCGCTTGAGGAGACCCCATGTCCGTGTCGCAAGGCATCGCCGCAGAGTGGGAGCAGGAGACGGCCAGCACGCGCCGCGCGCTCGAACGCGTGCCGCCCGAGTCGCTGGACTGGCGGCCGCACGAGAAGTCGTATTCGATGGGCGAGCTGGCCAGCCACATCGCCAACCTGCCGGTCTGGACGCGCATGACGTTGCACCAGGACGAGCTGGATCTGGCGACGCTCGGCGGCCCGATGCCGGCCTATCCCACCAAGGACGAGATCCTGGAGGCGTTCGACCGGAACGTCGGCGACGCTCTCGACGCGATCCGGTCGACCCCCGAGGAGGCGTGGCCGGCGACGTGGTCGCTGACCAACGCGGGGGATGTCATCTTCGCGCTGCCGAGGATCGGGGCGATGCGCTCCTTCATCATGAACCACTCGATCCACCACCGCGGCCAGCTCACCGTCTACCTGCGGCAGTGCGGGGCGCCGGTGCCGCAGATCTACGGACCGACGGCGGACGAGCCGAACTTCTAGCAGGGCCTGATTCGAGGTCCCTCAGGGCGCCGAGAGCCGGTCCAGATTCCGTCGCGCCTCTTCGACGATCGCCCCGGTCACCGGGTCGGCGTCGGCCCATAGCTCCAGGAACCGCCGATAGTGGCTCCGGGCGCGCTCCGGGCGTCCCTGCCGCTGGTGGATCTCGGCCTGGCGCAGCTCGGCGATCGGGTAGTAGAGGAGCTCGAACGGACCGAGCTCCACGAGGTGCTCGTACCACGGCAGCGCCTCCTCGTCGCGGCCCAGAGCGACGAGGAGCTCCCCCTGCGCGAAGCGCTCGCGCGCCTGGGCGAAGTAGGGCGATGCCATGGTCTGGCCGTACCAGACCTCACGGCGCGCGCTGTCCAGGGAATCGAAGGCCGCTTGCGCGTCGCCCGCGAGCCACGCCCGCTCCGCCTCCACCGCCAGCATGAGGTCCAGGTTGAGCGAGCCCGCGCCCTGCGGCACGTCCAGCGAGCGGAGGCGCTCGGTCGCGCGGTCCACACCCGCGTCGTCTCCCAGACGGGCGCTCAGCAGGCCATCGATGTAGGCGAGTATGACGGGATGGAGGCCGTCCAGTGCGCTGAAGACGATGCTCGGGTTGTTGGAGGTGGGGATGGCGGCGGGGTCCACATCCCGCACGCGCTCCCGCAGTTCCCGCAGCCGGCCCGGCTCCGCGGGCAAGAACGGAGCGAGGGCCAGCAGCGCCTCGAACTCGGTCGCGACCCCCGGGTTTTCCGACGCCAGCTCACGGAACTCCGCGCGCGCCGCGTCGAACCGGCCCCGCGCCGCGAGCACGTGCGCGAGCCAGGAATGCGCGAGCGTGTGCCCGCCCAGCGACCTGTGCGGCTCCGCCAGCAGTCGGATGATGCGCTCGGCGCCGTCCAGGTTGCGCGCGTAGGTCGCCACGTCCCAGGCGGCGAGCGCGATGCTCAGTTCCGACGTCTCGGGGCGCGACAGGCTCTGCATCGCCTCCGCCTCGAGCCGGGGGTCGCGCCGCGCGAACGCACGCAGGGTCGAGATCTCCAGACCGCGGTCGCCGGACGGGTTGACGGACAGGAAGGTTCGCGTGAGCGAATCCAGCTCGGCCAGCTCGCCCTCGGCGGCCGCCACGCGCGCCAGGTGGAGGAGGGACGTCGAGTGCTCGGGGTCGAGCGCGAGGACCTGCTCGAAGGCCTCCCTCGAGTCCGCGAACGACCCGGCGCGCAGCGGCGCCGCGTGGATGAGGATCTCCGCCAGGTCGATCAGCGCCTCTCGCTCCTCCGGGTAGAGCGACAGGATCGAGCGGTACATGCGTGCCGCCCTCTCGTTGTCCCCCGTGCGGCGGACCTGGAGCGCCTCGAGGAGCCGGCGTTCCCTCTGCGGGAGGCGTTCGAGATGGCGGACGGCCCGCTCGGCAGCCCAGTCGGCGAGGTCCCCCCGCAGGTTCCATTCGGCGAGCAGGCTGAGCCGGTAGTAGGCGAGCGCGAACGTGGTATCGACCCGCACCGCCCGCTCGAACGCGTCCGACGCGTCATCGAAGCGGCCGTTCCGGTACAGGCGCTCCCCCTCCAGGAACGCCTTCAGAGCGTCAATGGAGTCGGTCGTCACGGCGGCGATGGTCTGGACCCTTTCCGACGCGCCGCCGCCCAACTCGCCGAGCAGGCTCCCCGCGAGTCGGTCCACGAGGTCCATCAGGTCCGCGTCGTCGCCCTCCACCGCATGCGTCGCCACCGGCTCGTCTCCGCTCTCGAGGCGATACACGGAGGCGCTGATCTGCAGGACGCGGCCGATCTCGACGATGTCGCCGGTCACCCAGACCCCCGCGTCGAAGCGGCGAGCCACCATGGCCCCATCCCCCACGCCTCTCGCACCGCGCCCATCGAGGAACCCCAGGACGGACCGCGCATCGACGCTGCGCAGCTCCCCCGCGCCGTCCAGCTTGGTCGACAGCAGGTTGACCATCGCGTCGCCGAGGTAGGCGTAGTCCTCGCCGCCGCGGACCGTGAAGGGCAGAATCGCCACGCGCTGCGCCGCTCCCGCATCCGCGGCCGCGACGCCGGTTGGGGCAGGCGCGTTCGGCCGGCCGAACACCGCCCACGCGGCCGCGACGACACCCCACGCCGCGAAGGCCAGGACGCCCGCGGCGATCGCGTTGCGCCACGTCAGATAGGCTAGCGCGCCGACGGGCGCGGAGGCCGCCGGCTCCGCCGGAGCCGTGGACGAAGTCCGGGCCGCGGGGTCGGGGCGTCGGGCGCCGCTCTGGACCCAGGCGGTCGCCAGCACGATGGGCAGGCCCGCGATCAGGATCCCCAGCGCGAGCGCTGGAAACCAATCGGGTAGTCGGAGCACCGACGTGAGCAGGTCGACCGCCTCCAGCGCGACCCAGCCCGCCGCGAGGTAGACGGCCAACACCCGCCACAGGCCGCCGTCTTTCAGGTCGGCAAGACGTCGTCGCCACGCGGACATGGGCCTCTCTCGCGATGGTTCACCCGCGACGCGGGGCTCGGCCGCGTGACGTGCGCGGACGAGGGTTGAGTCGTGGAGCGATAATCGTGGGCGGCGGACGGGGATTCAAGCAGCGAGCCGCGCGGCTCGGCGGCTCGCGGCGATCCGGGCGCTACGGCTCCAGGACGCTCACGGCGACGTCGACCTTGCCGAACGGCGCGCTCACCTGAGCGCCCTGCACCGCGTCGCGGATGGCGGCGAGGCTCTCGCGCGCGATGGCGATGCCTTCGGCGAGGGCCGCCTCCTTCCCCGCCTCGCTGGCCGACCGCATGCGGTCGATCACGGCCGGCGGCACGCTGATCCCCGGCACCTCGTTGGCCAGGAACTCGGCGTTGCGGACGCTGACCAGCGGCCAGATGCCGGCGATCACGGGGATGCGGATGCCGCGCGCGTCGACGCGGGCGAGGAACGCCAGCAGTTGGTCGGGATCGAAGACGGGCTGCGTGATGCAGTACTCGGCTCCGGCGTCCACTTTCCAGTAGAAGCGGTCCAGCTCGTAGTCGGGATCCACCGCGCTCGGGTTGGCGGCCACGCCGACGGTGAACTCGGTCGGCCGGCCGAGGGCGTTGCCGCCGGGGTCGAGGCCGCGATTGAGGCGCGCGACGACGTTCGTGAGGCCGATCGAATCGATGTCGAACACGGCGGTCGCGTCCGGATAGGGGCCCATCTTCGGCGGGTCGCCGGTAACCAGGAGCATGTTGCGCACGCCCAGGGCGTGGGCCCCGAGCAGATCCGAAAGCATGCCCAGCAGGTTGCGATCCCGACAGCTGTAGTGGACGACGGGCTCGACGCCGCCCTGGCGATGGATCAGCGCCGCCGTGGCGAGCGCGCTCATGCGCATCTGCGCGCGCGGTCCGTCGGGCACGTTGACGCCGTGTATGCCCGCCTTCCGGAGCACGTCGACGCTCGACAGCATGGCCGCGGGGTCGATGCCCTTCGGCGGTACGATCTCCACGGTCGTGAAGAAGGCGCCTTCGGCCAGCATGGCTCCCAGCGTCGAGCGCTCGGCGAGCGGCACCGGCTCGCGCGCCTCGGGCCCCTCGACGGGGGCGCCGGCGCCGGGTACGACGACCCGTGGCGCGCGCATCCGGACCACGTCGGCCATGCGCCGCGTGTGCTCGGGCGTCGTGCCGCAGCACCCGCCGACGAAGCGGGCGCCGGCGTCCAGCAGCCTGCGCGAGTACTTCCCGAAGTACTCGGGTGAGGCCATGTACATCTTCCGGCCGTGGACCTCGCGGGGCAGCCCGGCGTTGGGCTGCGCCGACATCGGCGCCGACACCGCCGGCCCCATCCGCTCGATCGCCTGCAGGAGGCCGTGCGGCCCGACCGAGCAGTTGAGCCCGACCACGTCCGCTCCCCACTCCGACAGCCGCGCGCCGATCACGTCGGGCGTGGTACCGTACGCGGTGGCGCCATCCTCGCCGATCGCCATCTGCGCGAAGACCGGCAGATCGGCGAGCTCGCGCACCGCCGCCAGCGCCTGCCGGATCTCCTCGAGGAACGCGAAGGTCTCCAGTACGAACGCGTCGACGCCGCCTTCGAGCAGTCCCTCGGCCTGCTCGTGGAACAGGTCGCGGGCCTCTTCGGCGGACGTGGGGCCGTAGGGCTCGATGCGGATGCCCAGAGGGCCGATCGACCCGGTGACGGCCACGTCCTCGCCGACCGCCCGCCGCGCGATCTCGGCGGCGCGCGCGTTGATCTCGCGCACCCGGTCCTCGAGGCCGTGCTGGGCCAGCTTGATCCGATTCGCGCCGAAGGTGTTGGTCTCGACCAGCTCGGCGCCGGCTCGCGCGTAGGCCCGGTGGACGTCGGCCACGCGCGTGGGCTCGCTGAGGACGAGCTCGTCGTAGCAGCGGTTGATGAAGACGCCGCCCGAGTAGAGCATCGTGCCCATGCCGCCGTCGAACAGGTGCGGCCGGCCGTCGGCGATCAGGTCGCGGACGAGACTCACGCGGCGCGCTGCCCGAAGGTGGCGGCCGGATCGGATCGGCCGGCCCAGCCGGCCACACCGCCGCGCGGCGGTGCGGCTGCGGTCCCCGGCCGGGGGCGATCGGCGCCCTTCATCGGTCGTCGTCCGCGCTGAAGTACTTGGCCTCTGGGTGGTGCACTACGAGCGCCGCGGTCGTCAGCTCGGGCACCAGCGCGCCCGCCTCGGTGAGGTCCAGGCCCAGCCGTTCCCGCGCCGGCAGGAGGTCGAACAGCGCGAAGTGCTGGAGGTGGTCGGGGCACGCCGGGTAGCCCCACGAGTAGCGCAGCCCCCGGTCCGGCGGGATACCCAGCTCGGAGCGCATGCGGCGATGGAGCCACTCGGCGGCCGCCTCGGCCAGACGCACGCCGAAGCCGTGCAGGTAGTAGCCCTCCGAATAGTCGCCGGAGGCCATCAGCTCCTCCGACCGGTTCAGCAGCTCGTCGCCGACGGTGACCACCTGGAAGCCGACGACGTCGGCCCCCGCCGCGCCGGGCGACGCGCCGTTCGCGCTCCGGAAGTAGTCCGCCAGGCACAGCCGTTCGCGCCCGGGCTGGCGGGGGAACGCGAAGCGGACGCGCTCGCGGCCCGGATCCTCGGGGTCGAAGACGACGAGCTCGTCGCCCTCCGACGCGGCCGGGAAGAAGCCGTAGGTCCCGCGCGTGCGCAGCCAGCCGCCGGCCAGCGCTTCCTGCCGGTAGCGGCGCAACCGCGGCTCGTACTCCTCCCGCACCAGCCGGTCCCACTCCTCGCCCTTGGCGTTCTTGGCGCCCCAGTGGAGGCGGTAGAGCGTGTTGAGGTCGATCAGCTCGAAGAGCTCGGCGGGCGGGATGCGGGGGATCACCTTCACGCCCGTGAACGCGGGCTCGGGGACGTCGACGTCGGCCGACGGCCGCCCGTCGATCATCGCCGGGCCGGCACCTGCGGCCCTGGCCTTCAGTTCCGCGCGCTTCGCAGTCCCCTCGCGGATCTCGCGGTGCCGCTCCGATAGGAAGCCGTCGCGGCGGTCCGGATCGACGAGCGCGTCCACCGCGTCCAGCCCGGCGAAGGCGTCCTTGCAGTACCAGACGCCGGGCTCGTAGATCGCCGCGGTCGCGGGCTCGGTCGCCCCGCGCTCGGGATCCAGGAACGCCGCGCGGCGCACGAACGACGGGTTGATCGCGGCGCCCCCGCACAGCACCGGGAAGCGCAGCCCGCGCGCCTGCAGCTCCTGGACGCACGCCGGCATCTGGCGCGACGTCGAGACGAGCAGGGCGGACAGTCCGATGGCGTCGGCGTCGACTTCCTCGGCCTTGGCGATGATGTCGTTCACGGGGACCTGCTTGCCCAGGTCGTGGACCGCGTAGCCGTTGTTGGCGAGGATCGTGTGGACGAGGTTCTTGCCGATGTCGTGCACGTCGCCGAACACCGTCGCGAGTACGACGGTGCCCTTGGCCTGCCCCTCGAGCCGCTCCAGGTAGGTCTCGAGCCGGGCCACCGCGCGCTTCATGACCTCCGCGGACTGGAGCACGAACGGCAGGATCAGCTCTCCCGCGCCGAACTTGTCGCCGACCTCCTTCATGGCCGGCAGCAGCACGTCGTTCAGCGTCGCCACGGCCGCGGCGTCCTCCTTGGTCCCTTCGAGCTCCTCGGGCGGCACGCCCGCGCGACCCGCGATCGCCGCATCGACCAGCGCCTCGATCCCCTCCTTCTTGCGGTGCAGGATCTTCCAGTGGATCGCTTCGTCGGGGCCCATCTCGGCGGTCGGGTCGACCGCTTCCTCTGCGCTCGCCTCGACGCCCTCGAAATGCTCGATGAAGCGCGCCAGCGCGTCCGGCCGGCGGTCGAAGATGAGGTCGTCCGCGAGCTCCCGCTGGGCCGCGTCGACCTCCGCGTAGGGGGTGATGTGGGCCGGGTTCACGATCGCCATGTCGAGCCCCGCCTCCACGCAGTGGTGCAGGAAGGCCGAGTTCAGGGCGCCGCGGGCGTGCGGCTGGAGGCCGAACGACACGTTGGAGACGCCCAGGCTGGTGAGGACGCCCGGCAGCTCCGCCTTGATCGCGCGGACGCCGTCGATGGTCTCGATCGCCGAGCGGCGGAACTCGTCCTCGCCGGTCGCGAGCGTGAAGGTCAGCGCATCGAAGATCAGGTCCCGCGGCGACAGGCCGTGCTCGTCGACGGCGATGGCGGCGATGCGCCGGGCGACCTCGAGCTTACGCGCGGCGGTCTTGGCCATGCCCGTCTCGTCGATGGTCAGCGCGAGCACCGCCGCGCCGTGCTTGCGCGCCAGCGGCAGCACCGCGTCGGCGCGGGCACGCCCGGCCTCCAGGTTGATCGAGTTGATCGTGGCGCGCCCGGGGTACTGCTCGAGCGCGGCCTCCACCACGTCGGTCTCGGTCGTGTCGATCACCAGCGGCGTCTCGACCGCCTGCGCGAGCCGCTTCACCAGCGCCCGCATCTGCGCGGCCTCGTCGGCGCGTTCGGTGAGCGCGACGCATACGTCGAGCAGGTGCGCCCCGCCCTCGACCTGCCCGCGCGCGATCTCCAGCACGCCGTCCAGGTCGTCGTCCAGCAGCAGCCGCTTCACCGCGCGCGAGCCCTGCGTGTTCACGCGCTCGCCGATGAGCGTCGGCGCGGGGATCTGCTGCATGTCGAAGGCGGTCATCGCGCTCGCGAGGCGCGGCGGCGGCGCGGGGGCGCGACGCGCCGGCATGACGCGCGCCACGCGCTCCACCACGAGGCGGATGTGCTCCGGCGTGGTGCCGCAGCAGCCGCCGACGATGTTCACGCCGAACTTCGTCACGAACTCCTCGTGCGCGTCGGCGAGCGCCTCGGGCGTGAGGGGGTAGACCGCCTCGCCCCCTTCGTTGTGGGGGATGCCGGCGTTGGGGATCACGCTGATCGGCAGCGGCACGTTCTCGCACAGCCAGCGCACGGGCTGGCGCATGTGCTCGGGGCCGGTCGAGCAGTTGAGCCCGATCGCGTCGACGCGCAGCGCGAGGAGGGTGGTGGCCGCGGCGGCGATGTCGGTGCCGAGCAGCATGCGCCCGGACGTGTCCAGCGTGACCTGCGCCTGGATCGGCACGACGCGCCCCGACTCCGCGAAATAGCTGCGGATGCCGGCCACCTGGGCCTTCACCTCGAGCATGTCCTGGCTGGTCTCGATCAGCAGCACGTCGGCGCCGCCCTCGACCAGGCCCCGGGCCTGCTCGGCGAAGACCTCGGCGAGCTCGGCGTAGGTCATGTCTCCGAGGCCCGGCTCGGACGTGCTCGGGAGGTACCCGCTGGGCCCGATGCTGCCCGCGACGAACCGCGGCCGCGCGGGCGTGGCAAAACGGTCGGCGACGCGGCGGGCGAGGGACGCGGCCGCGGCGTTGAGCTCCACGATCCGGTCCTCCAACCCGTACTCGCGCATGGTGAGGCGGTTGGAGCGGAAGGTGTCGGTCTCCACCACGTCGCAGCCGGCCTCGAGGAAGGAGGCGTGCACGCCCTCGATCGCGTCCGGGCGGGAGATCACGAGCCAGTCGACGCACCCGACGAGCTCCACGCCGCCGAAGTCCGCCGGGCCGAGGTCGAGCGCCTGGATGCTCGTCCCCATCGCCCCGTCGTAGACCAGGACCCGGTCCCGCAGCGCCTCCATGTAGCCCGATTGGCTCATCCCGCACCCCTACCCGCACGAAAAGACCCCGCGACCACATCCTGTGGTGCGGGGATCGGTACGGGTGCTCTTCCGCGCTGTCCCGGCACTTTAGGCGTTTGGTTCGGGCGGGTCCTCCGCCCCGGGGGTCTCAAGCGGCCGCAAATGTCTCCCCCGGCGGGGCCATCGGTAAGCCGACTATGGCGGTGATGGCCGCATCTTCAAGCTAGACCGGCTGGGTTGCGGGTCAAGGGGATTATCGTTCCACATCGACTCGTCGGCGTCCACTGCCGAGTCCGCCGCGGGCGTCCCTTTGCGAGATACCGTAGAGGCGGCGGTCGATTGACACGGACGACACGCCGGGTTGACCGGCGATGGCCATGCTCCTGCCTAAGGACGGAAGCACCGCCGCGGCGTCGGGGCCGATCCAGAAGGAATCGAACCGGCACCGCTACGAGTCGAAGCCCCAAACGAGGATGAAACGATGGATCGAAGGCATCCCCCACGCCGCCGGGCACGTCGGGCTGGATGGGCGGCCGCTACCGCGTGCGCGGTGTTCGGCGCGGGCTGCGGGGAGGACCCCTCGACGCCGATGGCCAGTACGTTCGCCGGCGACACGACGCTCGCCCTGTCGAAGGCGGCGGGAGCGGCCCTCGCGGTCGGAACCGCGCCGCGTGGGTTCAGCTTCTTCGACAACTTCCTTCCCTGTCCGCGTCGGGGCCTGATCGATTTCGCCGAGCGGGGCGCGGAAATGGTGGCGCGCGCCCACGGGTGCGACCTCGGGGACGGGGTCACCCTCGACGGTGCCTTCGCGGTGGCTTTGCAAACCGATGGGGGCTTCGTGGTGGGAGCCGACATCACCGGCGACGCGACCCTCACGACGCCCGCTGGGATGATCCCGCTCCCCGTCCTGTCGGTGGCGGGACTGTCCCTCGAGCCGCGCGCGGGGCGTGAGGGCGATGTTGGGGCGGGGACCGCCACGCTGACAGCGCTGGGGCGCACGGTCGCGTTCGACGCGCGCGGGGCGCCCGTCCGCGTCTTCGAGGTGCCTGAGGACATCCTCGTCGCGAACCCCGGGCGCGCCGTGGTGGCGTTGACGGACGTCGACACCCGGCGCGCCGTCTTCGATCCGTTTCTCGCCTTCGCCGCGATTCTCTTCGATGAGCAGCTCGAGTTCAACCGCGGTCCCCACACGCACGACGTGACCTGCGGGACCATCGACGTGCTTCCCGATACCACGACCGGCCTCACCGGAGTGACGGCGTCGCTCGAGGGCTGCGAGTTCCCCTCGGGCACGACCATCGGCGGCGAGTTCTCGGCCTCCTGGACGTCGTTCCAGGAGACCGAGCTGACGGCGGTCTTCGATGGCGCGCTCCGCCTCGATGGCGGCCTCGCCTCGGTGACGCTGATGCGGGTCGAATGGACGGTCGAACCGGCGGCCGACCTTCAGAACGCTGTGTTCCGGGGCGAGCTGTCGGATGGAGGGACGACGCTTCCGTTTCTGTACGCGGTGCCGGTCAGCGACTGAACCGTGTGGATTGCCGCCGTGACGGCCGGCCGTCTAACCTCCGGCATGCCGACCTCCGCCCCCCACCGCCGCTCCCGAAACGGCGGCAGCCCGGCTCGCACCGCGCTGCTCCTGGCGATCGTCGCGCTCGCGGTCGTGGCCGGCACGGTCGCGCTGGTGGTCCGGGGGTCAGGGGCACGCGAGCCCGAGTGGCGCACGGTGTCGGTGGCGTTCGCCGTGCCGGGTGGTGACTCCTCGATCTTCCGCGAGGAGCGCGTTGCGCTGGTCGACGCCGCGGGCGTGCTGGCCCAGAGGCTCGGGCGCTCGCTCGAAGGCGACGCCGGGCTGGTCTGGCTACCGAACGTCAACGACATCCCCGCGGCCGACGTCCAGGTCACCGGCCTCGTCGACTGGGCGAAACCGCCCTCGAACGATTCCGTGGCGGTCGTCGTCGAGGTTGCGCACGCCGGCCGGCTGGACACGATCCGAAGCCGCGTGAGGTTCGATTGGACGGATGCCGATAGGCTTTCCGAGCGGGTGCTGGCGGTCCTCGATCGGCGGCCACCATCGCGTTCTGAGATCGATGCGCGGCCGGACGCAACCGCGCCGCCGCTAACCCATCTGCCCTCGCTCGTGCTCCGCCAGCGCCACGGCAAGCCCTGGCGAGCAGGCGTCGCGGAGGATTTCCTCGCACGGATGGACGACCTCCCCATCGTCGAGCGCGCGATCCTGCGCGCCGCGCTCGTCGACGACCTACCGACGCGCCTCGACTCGCTCGAGGCCGTCGCCTCCCGCTTCCACGCCTACTGGCCCGCGCGGTGGATGTACGCGGACGCGCTCGCGCACTACGGCGCCCTGGCCGGACGGCCTTCCGACGAGGTACGGGCCGTGCTGCACGAGGCCGCCGCCGCGGTCCCGCGGCCCGGCCCGCGCCGCCTCGACCACCACCTGGAAGCCCTGGAGAACGCCGGCCGTCCCCCCCTCGATGGCGCCGAGGCGTGGGCGGCGCGCGGCGCATGGGACCGCGCTTACGCGCGCTCCGCGGTGGGTGCGGATGCGGCCCCGGGGAGAGCTCTGGACGCGTATCGGCTCGCCGTCGTCGGCCACTGGCTCGGGGGGTTGGGTGCCGACGCCGTGGCCGGGCGGCGCACCCGTCTCGGCCCGGCCGCCCTCGACGCGTCGCAGCGCGCCGAGCTCGCCTGGTTGGACGGACTGGCCGCGGCGGTGGCGTACGACGCCGACGCCATCGACCGCGCGCGTCTGCGCCTGCGTGACTCCCCGGCACCCGACGCAACCGACCTGGAGAGATCGCTACGCGCCTTCCAGCTCGCGACCGCGGAGGACGAGGAGATGCGCGCCGCGCGCCTGCTCCGCAGCCTGGAACAGGAGCGGGCGAGCCGGCTGCGGCTCGCGGCGAGCGAGAACGACGACCACCCCTACCTGACCGGCGTGAACCGGCTCGCAGCGGCGCACTGGTTCATCCGGCACGGACGGTCCAGCTACGCGCTGCCCCTGCTCGGCTGGTGGGAGCGCGTCCCGGTCGGCGCCCCGGCGACGTCGGTCGCCGACGCGGTGCTCGCTCCGGTCGACGACCTGGAGCGGGCGCGCGCGTACCGAGAGCTCCGGCGTTTCGCCGACGCGGCGCGGCATTTCCGGCGATTTCTGGGCGCCTACGACCGGCCTGTGGAGGCGCATCGCGAGTGGGTGAGGGATGCGCGCCGGGGGCTGTCCGCGCTGGGCGGGGTGGACGCTGGCCAGTGAGCGGCCGGGGCCGGCGGCGCCGACCCCGCGCCGCGACCTGCTAGAATTCGTACCCGAGGGACACGACCACGTCGTGCCGGTAGCCGTCGGTGGCTCCGCCGACGCGCCCCGACCAACCCCCGATCGCCAGGGCGATGGCGCCCGGGCCGACCGGACGCGTCGCGCCAACCGAGCCCGCGAACACGGCGTACCTGTGATCGGCCTCGCCGGCTGGAAAGACGACATCGTCGCCCGTCCAGCCGAACGACCGATCGCGCACGCCGGCGCCGAGCGTGACCAGGGGGCGCATCGACCAGAGGGAGGCGTCCGGTCGGAAGGCGAACCCTCCCGTGAGCGTCCAGACCCGGGTGTCGAGCTCCTCGCGCACGAGGATGGCGGGACACGGCTGGTCCGCGCAGTCCAGGGTCACTTCGCCGCTGGCGATGAAGCTCCACGCGCCGGAGGCGCGCACGCTGAACGGTGAATCGCCGAGCCGATACTCTGCCGCCGCGCCTAGCGCCGCCGCGGCCGGAAGCCGGCCCACCACCGCCGCGTACACGCCGCTCGCCGCGCCGGTCGACGTGTCCGCGATGCGGCCGTAGTCGCCGGCAGGGGCCACGGCGGTCGCGTAGGGCGTCAGCGTCCAACGGTCGGACGTTTGCCCGTGCGCCGCTGCCGGGCACGCCACCACGCCGACCGCGGCGGCCACGAGCGCCGCTACGCCGAGACCTGACCGCATCGGCCACTGCTGCTTGCCGTTCATGCTCTTCTGCATCCTGGAGCCAGTCGGCCCCGAAACCGTGGATTCTCCCGACCGATCGATCGACCGGTCCGGCCTGCTTCCTTGCCCTGAGAACGTTCGTCGGCGGCGGCACGCTACAGCGGAAGTCGCGCGCGGGCGCCGTACCCCTCGAACGGCCGCGCGGGCGACTTGTCGGGGCCGGAGGCGCCGATCCACATTGCGACACCCTCACATCGCTACCGGAGGTCGAACCATGCTCCCCTTCCAGCTCGCCAGCCGCGTCTCGGTCACGACAGCCGCGGTCGCGGCCGCAGCCGGGCTGGCGCTCGCCGGCGTAGG
Organism: Longimicrobiales bacterium; assembly: GCA_035465395.1. Lineage (GTDB taxonomy): Bacteria > Gemmatimonadota > Gemmatimonadetes > Longimicrobiales > RSA9 > DATHRK01. The sequence continues at coordinate 34,866 of DATHRK010000043.1, forward strand.
CGCGTCGGCCGAATCGCTCGCCGGGCTTCAGGCCGCGAGCCACGAGCTGACCCGCGTGACGGAAGGCGTCTACGCCTTCCGGTGGAACGCGCACAACGCATTGATCGTCGTTGCGCCCGAGGGCGTCGTGGTGGTCGACCCCATCTCCGAGCCGGCGGCCCGCCAGATCGCTGTGCAGATCCGTGACATCGCGCCCGGGGCCACGCTGCGGGCGATCGTCTACAGCCACGACCACGCTGACCACGCGTCCGGCGCGGCGGCCCTCCGGGAGGCGCTGGCGAGCGACGCCCCCGTGCTCGCGCAGGAAGCCGCGGCGCCCAAGATCCGTGAGCGCGCGGACCCGGCCCTTCCACCGCCGGACATCACCTACGCCGACCGCCTGACGCTCGCGTCGACCGAGCGGTCGGTCGAGCTCCACTTCCTCGGCAAGAGCCACAGCGACAACATGAGCGTCGTCCTCGTGCCCGAGGCGCGGGTCGCCTTCGCCGTCGACTTCATTGCCAACGACCGCGTCGGCTATCAGGAGCTGCCGGACTACCACTTCCCCGACTTCTTCGAGACCCTGCCGCGGGTACTGGACTTGGAGTTCGACACGATCGTGTTCGGGCACGGCCCCCCCGGAGACCGCGCCACCGTAACAGGGCAGATCGCCTACTACAGCGACCTCGAGAGGGCGGTCGAGCAGGCGGTCGAGGACGGCCTCAGCGAGGACCAGGCGGCCGCGCGCGTGGAGCTGCCCCAATACGCGGGCTGGGGCCAGTACGAGGCCTGGTTCCCGGGCAACGTGCGGGCCATCCACCGATGGGTCTCGAACCGTTGAACGCGCCGCCCGCGGACATGCCTGGCGGGCAGGGCATGGCCGCCTTGCGCGACGCCACGCTCGACGATCTGCGGCGGGCCACGGCGCTCAACAACGAGAGCGCCGAGGAGCTGACCTACGAGACCTTCGCGGGCATGCGCTGGTACCTGTCGGCCGCGCCCTACTTCCGCGTAGCGGAAACCGGAGACGGCTCGCTCGCGGGGTTTCTGATCGGCTTCCGCCGGGGCGACGACTACCACAGCGAGAACCTGGCCTGGCTCGAGGCCCACGGGGACGGCGACTTCGCGTACGTCGACAGGGTGGTCGTCGCCGAGGCCCACCGCGGCGCCGGCGTGGGGCGGATGCTGTACGAGGACTTCGAGCGCTGGGCGCGCGAGCTTGAGCTGCCTCGGCTCACCTGCGAGGTGAACACGGAACCCCGCAACGAGGGCTCGCTCGCGTTCCACGACGCGCTGGGGTGGCGGGCCATCGAGGAGCGCCAGACGGGCTACGGGCCCCGCGTGCTGATGATGGAGAAGCCGCTCCCGTGAGCCGGCTGACGGTCGCAACCTGGAACGTCAACGGCGTCCGGGCGCGCGAGGAGCAGCTCCTGGAGTGGCTCGACGACGCCTCGCCCGATGTGGTGTGCCTCCAGGAGATCAAGGCGTCGCCCGAGGTTCTCTCCGATCGGCTGCGCGAGCTCGAGGGGTACTGGAGTCTCTGGCACGGCGAGGGCGGCTATTCCGGCGTCTCGCTCCACGTCCGCCGCGACCGCTGCGACGCCTGCCCGACGTTCACGCACCCGCCCTTCGACATGGAGACCCGCATCGCGGCGGCGACCGTGGAAGGCATCGAGGTCGCGTCGATCTACGTGCCGAACGGCGGCAAGGACTTCGCGGCAAAGCTGCGGTTCCTGGAAGCGATGCGCGCTTACGCGTCGGAGCTCCGGGAGGCCGGGCAGCCGGCGCTCCTGTGCGGGGACCTGAACGTGGCGCTCACCGACCGCGACCTCCATCCCAAGGAGCAGCGCAAGAAGGACCAGGTCGGCACGCGGCCGGACGAACGCGCGCTGCTCGACGAGGTCATCGGCGAGGGCCTGGTCGACGTGGGCCGCGCGCTCGACCCCGACAACGACCGCCTCTACACGTGGTGGGCGCCCTGGCGCAACCTGCGGCAACGCAACATCGGCTGGCGCATCGACTACGTACTGGCGAGCCGCGGGCTGTTCGAGGGAGTGGTGTCGTGCGAGGTGCAGGCGGAGGTCGGCACGAGCGACCACGCGCCGGTGGTGGCCACCTTCGACATCTGACCGAAGGACTCGGGCGACCGAAACCCGGCCGGCGAGCCGGTCGGCGCCGGGCGCGGGCCAGCGCCGGGTGCCGTTTCAGGGCGAGTCGGCCCGGCCGAGCGTGATGTGGAAGACCGGCTGTCGCCGCTCCAGGAGCACCAGCGCCGCACCCTCGCCCTGAAGTGCGAGCAGCACCTCCCCCAGGAACGCCTGCAACTCGCGCGAACGCCGGGCGGCGACGGTCTCGAGCCGCGCGGCACGGTCCCGCCAGACGTGGGCTTCCAGCCATGCGGGCCCCATCTCCGATCCCGGCGCCGGCTCCGCCCCCGCCTCGGTCGCGGCCGGCCCCTCCTGCGCCGACGACGTCGCGACCCCTCCCGCCTCGCCCTCCGCCTCCGCGGGCGCGGCGAACGCCGCGTACGTGATGTCGATCGTCGTGCCGTACTCGTGGGCGCTCCGGCCCGGGGCCGCGTTGGGGTTGTCGCGCCGGAGCGACGCCTGGGACGCGGCGGTGCGCAGCGCCGAGGTGACCTCGAAGCGGTAGGGCGGCAGCCCCTCGGCCTGCAACCGGTCGTGGAAGCGGCGCCCGATCTCCCGCAGCAGCTCGAGCGTCGCGGGCGTCGCGAGCGGCTCTGAGTGGTCGAGCTCCCGCACGATCCAATACCGGCCAGAGGAATCGATGGGCACGAGCGCGCCGGCCGCCGGCGCGTCCGGGTCGACGCCGAGCGCCTCCGCCCGTTCCAGGTGGTCCGCGTTGCGAAAGCGCGCGAATGCCAGCTCCTGCGCCGCGGTCAGCAGCGGCACCGGGTGGAGCAGGTCGTCGATGGAGTCGGCGAGCTGGTCGATCGCGGCCTCGGCCGAGGCGAGTCGCCGCGCGATCTCGGAGGCCGCCGCTCCGGGAGGCCCCGCCTCCGGCGAGTCCACGGCAACCGCGGGTGTCGCCGCGCCGGGGCCGGAGCCGGCCGGCGGCGTTTTCTCGCAGGCCGTCACGGCAAGCACGAAGGCGAGCGACACGCACATGTGCCGGTCCTGCCGGTCTCGCCACCGATCGAAGGTCATGGATCGGCCGGGCTGCACGCGACGTTCCACGAGCCCCACCGGGCGACGCCGAAGCACCACAGCCGGCTCAGCTCGACCTCGCCCCGCCCTCCGCCTGATCCAGCGCCAGCGCGGCCGACACCGTTCGTCCCGCCCGCGCCAGTTCCGTCGCGTGGGCGCGGCGCTGCGCCGCGCTCATGGTGGCGAATTCGCGGGCCTCGACCTCGACTCGCGTCCTGACCTCCGCCACGTCGGCGAAAGCGTCGCACAGTCGGCCCGGGTGCGCGGCCTCCAGCAGGAGCGTCGCGCCGGGCGAGATGGAGACGGGGCGATGGTTGACGCGCGTGCCGCGGGCGTCTCGACGCGCGGCCTCCTCCGCCAGCGCGACGCGCAGCTCTTCGAGGCTGGTGTCTGACGACAGCCCCAGCTCGACGTGCTTGACGCGGAGCGTGCTCGTCCACCCCGTCTCGCCGCCGGGCTCTCGCAGCGATCGCACGAGCGGCCGGACCCACAGGATGTCCGCGCCCCCCAGGCCCACGACGGACGGCGTGGCCGGATCGAACCGCCAGTTGCGGGGAGAGCGAAAGCGCAGATAGGCAGCGTCACCGTCACGGCGCACGAGCCACGACTCCGGACGGCGTGCGGCCGCCCAGCCCGCCAGGCCGAAGCGCCCCATCAGGGCCAGGGAGCCGGCGATGAGGATGAGGGGCACGAGCGCGTACGCCGCGCGCAGCTCCGGCACTACCAGGGGGAGCAAGAGCGCACCTAGCCCCGCCGCGGTCAGCAGCACACCGAAGAACAGGTCGAGCGCCGCCCCCTCGCGGTGCTCCACCTCCCCCGCCGGCACAAGATCGTCCGTAAGCAACTGCATCGTCCCCAGCCCTGCCTGGTTGCCTCTCGTAGCTTCGCTCGAAGGGGATGGCGTCCGCCCCGCTAGGTCACATCCCCCAAGTCGCCTCGGAGCGGCTGGTGTGCCGCCGCCTCTCAGGCGACTCACCCTGCTTTTCGGAGCCTGAGAGGGGGCGGAACTCCAGCCGCGACCGCCGGCACCTAACCCCGGGTCAGCGCCGGCACGCCCCCCGGTTCCCGCTCCCCGACCGGCTCCGGCGCCGTCTCCGGCTCCGCGGCGCTCTCCTCGCGCGCACGAGCGTCGGCCGCGTCGTCCGCGTCCTGCCACGTGTAGTGGCTACGGAACCAGTCGGTCAGGTCGTCGGATATCGAGTACAGAACGGGTACGAGCACCAGGGTCAAAAACGTCGCGAACAGGATGCCGACGATCACCGCGACGGCCATCGGCCCCCACCACTTGGCCTGGATGCCACCCCAGTACAGCTCGGGGCTCAGCGACCCGTAGAGGCCGAAGAAGTCGAAGTTGAGGCCGATCGCGAGCGGCACGAGGCCGAGCGCGGTCGTGATCGCGGTGAGCGCGACCGGGCGCAGACGCGTCTTGCCGCCCTGCACCAGCGCCTCGCGCCGGTTCATGCCCTCGCGCTCGCGCAGGACGTCGATGTAGTCGATCAGGATGATCGCGTTGTTCACCACGATCCCCGCGAGCGAGATCACCCCCACCCCGGTCATGATGATGCCGAACGGCATGCGGAAGATCAGCAGGCCCACGAGCACGCCGACCGTCGACATGATCACGGACGTGAGGATGATGAAGGGCTTCACGACCGAGTTGAACTGCGAGATCAGGATCAGCGCGATGAGCGCCAGCGCGACCATGAACGCGGTGGTCAGGAACGCCTGCGCCTCCGCCTGGTCCTCCTGCTGCCCGGCGAACCGCAGTCGGTAGCCCGGCGGCAGATCGGCCGCGAAATCCGCGACCACGCCGCGCACCTCGGCGAGGACGGCGTTCGTGTTGTAACCCGCCGCCACGTCCGAGTCGATCGTCGCGACGCGGTCCAGGTCCTTGCGCAGCACCGCGCCGTAGCCGTCCTGAACGGACCACGTGGCCAGCGACGTGAGCGGGACCTGCTGTCCGTCGGCGTCCACGATCAGGTTGCGCAACGATTCGAGGTCGGCCCGGTCCTCGGCCGCGAGCCGCACGACGATGTCGAACTCGTCGTCGGGCGTACGGTACTTCGAGGCCTCGATGCCCTGGACGGCCATGCGGATGGCGTTCCCGACCTCCCCCGTGGACAGCCCGTACAGCGCGGCCCGTTCCCGGTCGATGTCCACGCGCAGCTCGGGCCGGGACTGGTCGAGCTCGTTCTCCAGCCCCTGGAGCTTCGCCGCTACGGGCGCCGACTCGATCAACTCCATCGCCTCGTCCGCGAGCTCCTCCAGCGTGGCCGGGTCGGGGCCCACGATCTCCAGCGAGATCGGTTTCCCGCTGCCTCCGGGACCGTTCTGAGGCCTGGTCACGGTCACGTCCGCTCCGGCGATGCCGTCGCCGAGCGACGCCTCCAGCGCGCTCATCGTCTCGAACGCGTCGTGCCGGCGATCCTGGAAGTCGACGAGGCTCACGCGGATCGTTCCCGCGTCGCCCCCGCCACCCCCGCCACCGCCGCCGCCGATCGTGGCGACGGTCGATTCCTTGTCGTCGGTCAGGGCTCCGACGTCCACCAGCCGCGACTCCAGCCGCTCCGCGACGGAATTGGTGAAGTCCGCCGATGTCCCGGTCGGCGCGTTCACGCGGACGATGATCTGCTCGGGCGGGATGTCCTCCGGGAAGAACACGATGCCGGCGTTGAACATCCCGAAGACCATCACGGTCAACACGAAGACGCCGATGGTGCTCCCCACCACGACGAGTCGGTGATCGAGCGCCCAGCGCAGGCGCCCCTCGTACCATTCGATGACGCGCGGCAGACCGGTTTCCTGGAACCACTCCGTCGCGTGCTTGAGGACGGAGTGGTGCAGGAGGAACAGCCCACCCGCCGTCAGCGCCAGCAGCACGGCGGTGATCGGGTTGACCATGAACAGGATCGCGACCAGAAGCGCCGCCGCGCCCGCCAGGGTCCAGCGCGCCGCGGGGCGCATCGGACGGACCTTGCGGGGGCTGTGGTCGTGCACCGACTCGACCCGCAGGAACATCGCGCACAGAACCGGGATGAGGACCAGCGCGACGAACAGCGAGCTGGACAGCGTCACGATCAGCGTGCGCGGCAGGAACGCCATGAACTCGCCGGTGATGCCCGGCCAGAACAGCAGCGGGGCGAACGCCGCGACGGTCGTCGCGGTCGCGGCGATCACGGGCACCGCCACCTCCCCCACGGCCTTCCTCGCCGCCATCGACCGCTCCCACCCCTGCTCCATGTAGCGGTAGATGTTCTCGACCACGACGATCGCGTTGTCGACCAGCATGCCGAGCGCGAGGATCAGCGAGAACAGCACCACCATGTTCAGCGTCTGCCCCATCATCCGCAGCAGCGTGAACGAAAGGAACATCGACAGCGGGATCGAGATCCCCACGAAGACCGAGTTGCGCATGCCCAGGAAGAACAGCAGCACGCCCACGATCAGGATCAGCCCCGAGAGGATGTTGTTCTCCAGACTGCTGACCATCATGCGGATGTCCTCGGACTGATCCGAGGTGATCTTCACGGTGGTGCTCGCGGGGAACGTCGGCTGGATTTCGGCGATCGCCGCCTTCACGGCCTCCGATGTCGCCACGATGTTCTCGCCGGTGCGCTTGATGACGTCCAGCGTGAGCACCGACGCGCCGTCCAGACGCGCGTAGCTGTCGCGCTCCTTGTAGTCGAACTCGACCGTGGCGATGTCGCGCAGGTAGATCGGGTTGCCGCCCCGCTCCAGGACGATGATGTCGGCGAGCCCCACCGGGTCGTCGAACTCCCCGTCCACGCGCACGAGGTACTTCATCGGGCCGACGTCGATGCTGCCGCCCGGTATGTTGACGTTCTCGGATCGGATGGCGTCGATCACGTCCTGGAAGGCCAGGTCGTAGGACCGGAGCTTGGCCAGATCGATGTCGACCGACACTTCGCGCTCCAGGTCGCCGCGGAGCGGCACCTCCAGTACCGTCGGAATCTGCTCCAGCCGGTCCTGCAGCGCCTCCCCGACCTCGCGCAGCTGCGCCGCGCCGTACTGCCCGGAGAGGTTGACCTGCATGATCGGCTGCTCGGAAAGGTTGAACTCCACGACCGTGGGCTCCTCGACATCGTCGGGGAGGTCGGGGCGGGCGAGGTCCACCTTCTCGCGGACCTGCGCGAGCGCGTCCTCGACGTCCAGGTCGGCCTCGAACTCGGCGGTGATGCTCGAGTAGCCCTCGATCGAGGTGGACGTGAGCTCCTTGATGTCGGCGATCGTGTTGAGGTCTTCCTCGATCACGCGCGTGACCAGCTGCTCCACGTCCGTGGGCGACGCCCCCGAATAGATCGTGTTCACGGCGATGAACGGGATCGTGATGTCCGGGTTCGACTCGCGCGGCAGCGCGCGGTAGGACAGCATCCCCATGACCGCGATGATCGCCAGCAGGACCAGCGCGCTGGTGCGGTGGCGAAGCGCCACGCTCGTGAGGTAGAACTCCTTGAAGCGCGCGAGGATCGATGGATCCTCGGGCTGCCCGACCACGGAGTCCACGGGCGTTGAAGGCTCCGGCCCGCCATTGCGCCCGTCTGTGCCGTCGTGACTGTAGATCATTCGTCCACCTCATCGGGCCCGGCCACCGGCACGGCGCCCGTATCATCGATCACGTTCACCCTGTCGCCGTCGGATACGCGGCGATGGCCCAGCACGATCACCCGGTCCCCGGCCTCCACTCCCGATTCGATCACGATGCGTCCGCCGTCGGCGGCGCCGGTCTCGACCTCTCGCACCTCGGCCACCCACGCATCGCCGTCCGGCACGGCCACGTACACGACGAAGCCGTCCTCATCGCGGATCAGCGCGTCCTGCGGAACCACGATCGCGTTCTCGACTACGCGGAGCGGCAAGCGGATGTCGGCGCTCATCTCCGGCTTGAACCGGCCGTCGCGGTTCTCGACCCGCACCTCGATCGGGAACGTCCGGCTGCGGTCGTCCACGGCCGCGCCCACGAACGAGACCGTCCCGTCCACCACGGCGTCGAGGGCGTCGAAGGTGATCGACACCTCCCGGCCCCTGTTCACATCGGCGGCGAACCGCTCCGGCACGGCGCCGAGCACCTTCACCGGCGACGTGTCCACGATGCGCGCGACCGGGGTGCCTGGCACGACCGCGCTGCCCAGCTCCACGCGGCGGTCCTCCAGGAAGCCGGCGAACGGCGCGCGCACGACGGTGCGGGCTAGACGCTGTTCGAGGGTAGCGAGGTTGGCGGCCGCCTGCGCGGCGTTGGAGCGCGCTTCCAGATAGGCGATCTCCGAGCCGATCTTCTCGTTCTCCCACAGCGCCTTGCGACGCTCGTAGGTCGTCTGCGCCAGCTCGGCCGCGGCGCGCGCCTGGTCGACCTGCGCCGACAGTACGCCGTCGTCGATCTTGGCGATCGCCTGCCCCGCGCCAACGACGGCCCCGCGGTCCACGTAGAGCCGGCGGATCACCCCCGACTCCTCCGCCGCCACGACCACGTCGCGGTTGGCCTGGACGGAGCCGGTCACGGTCACGTACTCCGTGAACGGAGCCTGCCGCACCATCTCCACCTCGACGTTGACCTCGCGCACGAACGCCGCGGGCTCCGTCCCCTCCGCCGCCGTCGTCGCGGCCTCGGCGTCGCCGCCCCCGCCGCAGGCGCCGAGGGCGAGCCCCGCGGCCAGTACCAGCACACCCAGTCCTCGATCCTGGAACGCCATCTATCGCCTCCCCAAGCGGGCCGGCGGAAGCTCCACCGGCTCGTCCGTATCCACGAGCGGCACGACTCCCACCGCTTGATCCAGACGCGCACGCGCCACCAGGTAGTCGTAGGCGGCCTGCGCGTAGTTGAACTCGCTCTGCCGTAGGGCCAGTTCCGAATCCGTCACCTCGAGCTGGCCGCTGATGCCTTCGCGGAACTGCGCGCGGGCGATGCTGAAGCCGCGCTGTGCCTCACTGACGGCTTCGCGCTGCGCCGCCGCCCGCTGGTGCGCCTCCACGACCTGATCGTAGAGCGTGCGCACGTCGTTCTCGGCGCGGTCGAGCGCGAGGTCGTAGGCGGTCTCCGCGCGGCGCATGGCGGCCTGGCGCTGGTCGATGCGGGCGAAGCGCTGCGTGCCCTGGAAGATCGGCCAGTTCACCCGGAGGCCGATCGCCGCGGTCTCCACGCGCTGGCGCTCGCTCTCTCCGAAGAAGGAGAGCCCGCCTTCCTCCTGCGCCCTCACCGCGTAGTTGCCGAAGAGCTCCAGCTCTGGCAGGAACCCGGACTGCTCCACGCGCATCTCGGCCTTACGCAGGTCCTGCGTCAGCTCGAGCCGCTTCAGGTCGGCCCGCTCCTGGAGCATGATCGCGATCAGCTCCTCCACGTCGCGCGACTCCGGGTCGCGCAGGCCGGAGACCATGGGCGCCGGACTGGTGGGCGCATCCTCGACCACGACGAGGCTCGATGCCTCGCCACCCGCGAGCAGCCCCGGCCCGGTGAGCGAGCCCACGACGTTCAGCGAGTCCACGGCGTCGAGCCCCATCTCGATCGCGAGCGTGCGCTTCGCCGCCTGTAGAGCCGCCTGCGAACGGCGCACGTCAGGCTCGACGTTGTTTCGCTCCACGCGCAGGCGGAGGGCGTCGTACTCCGAGGCGAGCCCCGCGTCGAACAACGCCTCGGTCTCACGCAGCGTGAGCTCGATGCGGTCGAGACTGTTCGCGCTCAGCCGCTCGGCTTCCTGCGCCAGGAGGACGTCGTAGTAGGCGATGCGGGTGCGGGTGGCCACGTCGTGGGCACGCGCGCGCACGCCGATCCGCTCGACGTCGCGGAAGGTCCCCGCCGCTCCCGCCCCGACGATGACGGCCGGACGGAAGAGGCTCTGTTCGGCGGTCACCGTGAAGGACCACTCGTTCTGCGAGCCGAAGGGCACCGGGATGACTTCATCCGGATTCGCGTCCGGATCGAAGATGATCGCCGGCAGGAAACCCTGCTGCCGCTTCACGTTGCGCGTGTAACCGCTGTTCAATTCCAGGCTCGGGAAGAAGGCGCCGTACGCCTCCCTCACCCGGCCCTCCGCGCCCCGCAGGCTCAGCCGCGCGTCGATCAGGTCACGGTTGTTCTCCAGGGCCAGAGCGATCGCCTGCTCCAGCGTCAGGACGTTCTCGTCGGCGGTCCCCGCCGTGGTCCCGGCGGCGGTCGCGGACGTCGTCCCCGTCACCGGCACGGCGGCCTGCTGCGCCCCCAGGCCGCGTGGCGCGACCAGGGCAAGAATTGCAAGCGCCCACGCGGTCGTACGCGCGGCGCGTCGATTCGAATTCATCGGTCCCCTTCGTCGTTCGGGACGGCCCCGGCCGGCGCGGTGGCCGGTTGGCGGGGGAGCCAGCCCCGGTAGAGCGAATCCATCGCGGCGTCCACCAGCCGCTCGAAATCCTCTGCGTCGGCGACCTCGTGGGAGAGGTGCCCGGACAGGTACAGCGAAACGAGGCCGTGCAGGAGCCCCCAGCCGACGAGCGCACCGTGCTTGGGCTCCGGGATGTCCAGCTCGCCCACGGCGACGGCGCGTCGCAGGAGCTCCGTGATGAAGTCGAAGGACTCGTGGTCGGGCATCGCCTCCACGTCCGCCGGCTGCGGACAGTCCACCATCTGCGCGACCCCGGGGATCTCGAACATCACCCGGAAATGCGCGGTGTTCTCCATCGCGAAGCGGACATACGCGTAGCCGGTTGCGCGGTGTTGCTCGGCGGGTGTCGCGGCGGGGCCGCTGTCGGCGAGAGCCTTCCGCATGTACTTCAGCAGGAGGTTCATCGCGTCCGAGACCAGGCTCCGGATCAGGTCGTCCTTGTCGCGGAAGTACAGGTAGATGGTGCCGGGGGAGTACTCGATCCTCTTGGCGATGGCGCGCATCGACAGCGCGTCCAGCCCCTCCTCGGAAAGCAGGTCGCGCGCCGCCTCCAGGATGGTCGCCCGGAGGCTCTCCCGTTCCCTTTCCCTACGTTCGGCTATGCCCATTTCAAACCGTAAACACCGTTTCTCTGTTAAACGCGGACCAGCAACTTAACACTGTTCAGCACCGCGCACAACGATCCGGCCCGGCGGGCGGCCGAGCCGCGCTATCGTGCTCCGTAGAAACATTTGGCGACCTGGCCTCGGGGCCGACCGAGTGATTCTGGTGGTCCTACGGCGGACCGCCCGCGTGGGTTTCAGGAAGGATGATTCGGGGTTTATTCGGTGTCAATCGGCCTCGATGGCGGCGGGATTGGGCCGTCCTGTCCACTCGTCCATGAACGTCTTCTTGAGCTCGATCGCTAGCGCGCAGCCGACCCCGGGGAAGCGCCGGTTCACCCAGCGCGGCAGCCAGCCGCCCCGGAAGCGCACGTTCTCGCGCGCGTCGAGCGCGGGAGCGGACGCGTCGAGGGCGCCGAGGAACGCGTCGGCGACGCCGCCCCAGGTGGCGCGGTCCGGGCTTCCGGTCCCGAGGTTGATGTCCGGGTTCTCCTGCTGAGGCGCCGGCGGGGCTTCGGCGCCGTCCCGCCGGTGGTTGTAGCTGTGCAGATCGTAGACGACGAACCCCCCGTGGCGGGCCGCCACTTCCGCCAGCTCTTCCTGGAGGGCCGCGTAGAACGCGCGATGGATCGCCCGTGACGCGTCGACCAGCGCGTCTCCCGGCGGCTCCCGCCAGAGGTCGAGGCCCCAGGCGTCGTCAGTGGTCCGGTAGACGGCGCCGTCCGGAGGCCTGTTCAGGTCCACCTCGAAGCGCGACCTGTGCACGACCAAGCGGGTGCCGGCCAGGCGCGTGAATACGCCGGTGTAGGGGTCCTCCTCGCGCTCCCGCTCGGCGTGGCTCAATCGGTGGAGCGCCGCGACTTCCGGCCGCAGCTCGTGTCCGTGGTGGACGGCCACCGCGACGACCGGGCTTCGGTCGGCCCGGGTGATGGACCAGGCGGGAAGCGGGTCGCTCCCGTCCGGTCTCACGGAGCCTGTCCGCGAGGCAGCGAGGCGGTCAGCACGTCGGGCGCGGACGCGGTCACGACCACGTCGTCCTCGATGCGCACGCCGACGCCGCGCAGTTCGGCGTGCGCGGAGGGGTGGTCCGGTCGCACGTACAAGCCGGGCTCGACCGTCAACACCATGCCCGGCTCGAGCGCCACGGGCCCGTCCGGTGTCGCGTAGTCCCCCGGGTCGTGGACCGACAGCCCCAGCCAGTGCGACGTGCGGTGCGGCACCAGGTCCTTGACGGCTTCTTCGTCGGCGGCCCCCTCGGGCAGCAGCCCCAGCCCGGTCGCGCCTTCCACCAGCACCGCGCGCGCGGCGTCGTGCACGGCGGCTTCGCTGCCGCCCGGGACGCAGGCGGCGAGCGCGGCCTCCTGGGCCCGGCGCACGACCTCGTGCAACTCGGCCGCCGGGCCGCTCACCTCGGCGCCCACGGCGTAGGTGCGGCTCACGTCGGCGGCGTAGAGGTCGACCTGGGCGCCTGCGTCGAGAAGCACGAATCCGGGCTGCATACGGGCGTCGTTGCGGGTGTAGTGGAGGACCACGGCGTTGGCGCCGGATGCGACGATCGTGCCGAACGCGGGGCCGTCCGCCCCGCGGCGGCGGAAGCCGGACTCCAGCGCCGCCTCCACTTCCCATTCGCCCGCGCCGGGGGCGATCGACGCCGCGGCCTCCCGGAAGGCCTCGACCGTGATCGCCGCGGCGGCGCGAATGCTCTCGATCTCGGCGGGGCTCTTGACCCGCCGCAGCGGGTCGAGGAGGAGACCGGGATCGCTGATGGAGGCGAGGCCGCGGCCGGTCCGCCGCCGGGTCCGGCGGGTCTCGGCCAGCGCCTCGATCACCTCCCGGTCCAGGTCCGCGTGCGTGCCGAGTCGGTAGTAGAGGGTGTCGATCCTCGCCAGCGCCGCGCGCAGATCCGCGCCTAGCGAGGACAGCGCCGCGGTCGCGTCGGCGCCGTAGCTCTCCGCCTCCGCCGGGCCCGCGCGGCCGCCGTGCCAGCGCTCCTCCTCGGCGTCCCGCTCGGCCACGTACAGCCGATAGGGCGCGTCGCCGTCGGAGGGTTCCAGCAGGGCCGCGGCGCCAGGCGCGCGCCACCCGGTCGCGTAGTACAGCTCGCGGTCCGGCCGGTAGCGGTCCTCGCCCTCCCTCCCGGGCCACGCCGCGGGCGCCGCGGGCAGCAGGAGGGCGGCGCGTCCGGCCAGGGCGTCGAGCATGCGCGCGCGCCGGGCGGCGAGCTCCGCAGCTTCGTCCTGGGTGAGGCCGGCGTCGCCGCGGCGGGGGCCTGGATTCCTATTCATGGCGCGCACGATACGCCGGCTCGACGGCGTGCGCACCTCGGGGTCGTGGCCCCCGACCGATGTGAGGAAGCCCGGGGGGAGACAGGGAATCCGGGAGGTGACCCCTGCCGCCCGCACCGGGCCGGTCGCGTGAAGTCTGAAGGTGGGAAGGCCGCCTTCCTTCGTTTTCGGACGCTACATCGGCAGCCAGTAGGTCAGCTTCACGGCGAGAACGTTTTCTCCTTCCGCCCGCACGGCGTCTCCGAGCCTATCGAAGCCGACGGCGGATCCGTCCGAACCGCTCGACGCCCGGTTCTGCTGCCACACCACGAACAGCGTGCTTCCGGGCCGCCATTCCCAGCGGACGACGGCGTTGCTGCGGAAGGAGAGGAGGTGGAAATCGGGATTGCCGATCGTGAACGGGTCTCCGTCCTCGACGAGAATCGATCCGTCATCCTGCACGACGGCGGGGATGTCCTCGCCGTACAGCAGGAGGTCGTTCGCCCGGGGCGCTTCCAGCTCGCCGAGCGACAGGTAGTCCCCCGAGGCCGCGAACGGCTCTGCGTAGAGCTCGACGCTCAGGTCCGGCGAAAGGCCGATGTTGGCCCGGACGGGAGCGGCCACCTCGCGGCGATCGACGTTGGCGAAGACGTATCGGCTGCCGAACGTCTCCGCCCGGCCGTCGCCGAAGGTGCCCACGTACTGCCGCGAGCTCTCCCAGGAAGCGAAGCGCGGGCTCAGGGTGACCTCCAACCGATCCGAGAGTCGGCTGACCACGCGGCCGCCGATCCGGTAGCCGCCGCCGCCCAGCTCGTCGCCGAAGACCCTGAGGTCCGCCCCGTACCGGGTGTCGTTGTTGAAGTTGCTGTCGAAGCGGCCGTCGACCGTCCAGTTGCGCTCCCGTGCCATCAGCGGACCGCCCCGGGTCTGGGTGTCGCTCTGCGAGCGCAGGTTGGACGACACCTGGATCCGGCTGAACCAGAAGTTGCTCCACTGCGCCCAGGCGCTGGCCATCACCCACGTGTTGATCCGCTCGCCGCCGAAATTCCAGCCGTTGTTGATGCCGGTCTCGACCTCCCACTGGCGGAACACATCGCCGGGGTCCGTGCTCCGGTACCGCGCGAAGGCCCACTGCCACACGCGGTCGGGGTCGGTGAGTCGGCCGAGGTCGTTGATCTCGAAGCCGGGGGAGTTCAGCCACACCCCTCCGTTGTAGCGGAAGCGGCCGGTCGCCTTGTTCCCCCGCAGCGCGGCCGAGAAGCCCGTCATCGACGTGGCGGTCGGGTCCACCTCCACGTGGTCCTGGTCGGGTCGCTGGAACCCGTGGATCCGGTTCGTCTGGAGGTTCTCCAGCGTCGCCGGGTCGCCCGACACGTGGCTGAACTCCGCGTGGCTGTAGAGGTTGAACGCGCCCCCCGAAAAGCGCTTGTGCAGATCTAGCCCGCCGGCGTACGCGCGATCGGGCAGCGCGCCCCAGAGCGGGTCGGCCGCGTCCAGCTCTCCCACGTCGCGACCCACCGCCGTGAGCATCATGCCCACGGTGGACTGCTCCGCGCCGAACTGCTGGTTGAGGCGGACCGCGCCGTAGGCGGTGCGAGGCTCGACGCGAAACTCCGCGATCTCCCCGGTTCCGGCGTCGAACACCGACGCCATCTCGCGGTCGGTCATGGCCGCGAGGGCGCCCACCGTCAGGCCCGACTCCAGCCGACCGGTCAGCTTGGCTGCGCCCAGAATGCTGGTCGTCCGCGGGGTTTCCACGAAGTCGCCGTCGACGCCACCACTGGGCGGCGCGCCGATGCGGCGCGAAAAGAGCAGCGAGCTGCCCTGCGTGTCGAAGTTCTGGGCGCCTTCGATGAAGAACTGGCGTCGCTCGTCGAAGAAGGTCTCGAAGCCCGACAGGTTGACCACCGCCGGGTCGGCCTCCACTTGCCCGAAGTCCGGGTTGATGGTGGCATCGAGCGTGAGGTTCGGCCCGAGACCCATCTTCACGTCCACGCCCACCCGGCCCGTGGCGTCGTTGGCGTCCACGAACGGGTTGTCCGCGTCGAACGAGCCCTCGCTGCGGAAGGTCGCCTCGCTCGCGACGTACGGGAGGATTTCGAGGCGGCGCGAGGGGGTCAGTCCCGTGATGCCCCCGAGGTCGCCCATGCGGGAGGACCAGCCGGTCTCCTCGCGGTCGATGAGCACCCAGTACAGGTCCTCGTTCCCGTCGGGGATGTAGCGGTTGATGTTCAGGCCCCAGTTCTGCACGTCGCCCTCGTTGAAGCGCAGCTGGGAGATCGGGATGCGCAGCTCGGCGGTCCAGCCGTGGGCCGGATCCAGCGCGGTACGGGCCTGCCAAACCGGGTCGAAGGTCCCGTCCCGATTGTGCTCGTCGTCGCTGGGGTGGTACCAGTCCAGACGCACCCCGGCGGCGGTCACGGCGAACGTGTACGCGGTGCGATCGTCCTGGTAGGTGTCCAGGGAGATGATCAGCCGCTCGACGTTGCCGCCCTCGTCGCGGCGCGTGAGTCGGCGCTCGAGCTGCGCGGGGTCGCGGGCCTGCATGCGCGCACCGATCCAGACCGCGTCGTCGTCGTAGAGGAACGCGACCTCGGTGCGGACGGACGGGCGCGCGCCCTGCTCGGGCTCCTTCTGCACGAAGTCGTCGAACCACTGGGCACCCGCCCACGCGTCGTCGTCGAGGACTCCGTCGAGCTCGAGGTTCCCGGTCAGCCGGATGGCCTCCGCCTGCTTGATGCGGTCGTTCAGGCCGCCGTCGCCGCCGCCGGGCGACTGCGCGGCGAGCGTGACCGGCGTGCCGATCGCGGCAGCGGACGCCAGAACGGCCAACGCCGTGCCCGCGACGGTCGCGGCTCGGTGGAGCCGGCGGTCCGCGGCCGAGCGTGTGCGGAAACGCACGAGGGAGCGGCGCGCGGCGCGCGAACACGTTCCCGTTCGGAGTGCGGTGCGGATCATGTGTCTTCTCGTCGGGGTCCCATGGCCTGCCACTCCACGCTACGGTGCCGGCGGTGCGCCGCGATCCGGATTCGGCCACGGTTGTGTACGGGAGTTGTCAGGGCTTTGTGGCCCGGAGGGCGTGGCACGAGCGGCGCACGGGAGGTAGACTGGGCGGACGACGTCCGCGGAAAGAGGAGGCGCGCATTGGGCCGTGATCGGAAGGGACTCTGGAGGCAGCGGGCCGTGGGCCTGCTCGTGGTCGGACTGGCTGCGTGCGGAGGGGACGATGGATTCCAGCCGCCCCCGGAGGTGGACGCCGGCATCGGCTTTCGCTACTCGGGAGACCGAAGCGGTTTGTTCACGGCGGAAGGGACGCCCGTGTTCTCCGGAAACGACATCCAGCCGGGCACGTGGGCGGCCGCCGTGTCGACCGACACGGGCTTCGTGCTGGTCGGCTCACGCGCGGCGGGGCTGCCGCTCGTGGACATCTTCTTCCTCACCATCCCGGACCCGACCGTCGGCGGAGCCACGGAATTTGGCCTCATCCCTGGCGGCGTCGGCCTGGTGGCGTTCGACTTCGACGCCAGCGTGACCCTGGATCCCGACTCCATCGCCGATGCGGTCGCCGAGGATGACGTCTACATCATGTCCGAAGGCACGCTCGTCCTGGAGACGCTGACGGCCACCCGAGCCACGGGGACGGTCACCGGGTCGGGGCCGAGATTGGACGATGGGCCGAAGCTGTTCGTTGAGGAGGGGACCTTCGACGTCCCGGTGGTCGACGTCGACATCGCGGCCGCTCGAATTCCCGCACTCGCCCGTAGGCTGGGGGCATCGCCCGACCGCTAGGCCGTAAAGCCTGGCCCGTCCGCGGGGTCCTCCCAGTCCCAGGTCTGCTCGCGGTGGCGTCGCTCCGCTTCCGCGATGGCGTCCAGATCGAGCCCATCACGGCGCTCGAGGGTGCCGGTCCGCTGGATCGCGGAGATGTCCTCATCGGTCACCTCGCCGGGCTTCCCGAGCTCGCGCGTCCTGCCGAACGCGATCCAACCGCCCACCGCGACGCCCACCGCGAGCGACGTCCAGAACAGGCTCACGCACCGCCCCCTGCAGGCCCATCCGGCGGCGGGGAGCGTGCGCTGTCGGGCTGCTGCGCCGCCGCCGAATCCGCGCGGGCCCGCCGGGCGGCGGCGGCCCTGCGCGCCGCCTCTTCGGCGGCCCTGCGCGCGGCTACGGCGGCGCGCTGGCGCTCCAGCACCTCGCGCCGCTCGCTCGACTGCAACGCCCTGGGCAGGGGCAGCGCCAGCGTCCGACGAGCCTCGAAGCGGCCGTCGCCATCAGGGTCCCAGGCCTCGGCTTCCAGCACGTCATCCCCGTCCAGATCTTCGAGACGGAGACGCGGGTCGGCGCCGGCGCCGATCAGATAGGCCCGCGCCGGGCTCACGTCGGACGCCAGGAACTGGACCGTCAGCGGGTGGCTGCGCGTCCCGTCCGAGCAGGTCCCCGGGTAGCGCGCGCGCGGAAGGAGCAGCGTGTCGGCCAGCGGAAAGCCGCCGGGCCTCAGGTCCGGGACCTCGCGCGCGGCGAAGGACTCCTCCGGTGCGTCGGCGGGCGCCACGTCGAGGTCGAGCCTAAGGACTCCCGTGCGGCGGGCGCCCGCCGCGGTCGTCAGGACGTACGACAGGCGCACGTCCCGCAGCGTCCCCGGGTAGGGCTGCACCGCCCGCGTGAAGCGGGGCACGGAGTCGGGGTCGAGCGCGCAGTCGGTGTCGCGCTCGCGGTACTCGAGCCACAGGGTGTCGGGCTCGGTGAGGCGCACGACCCCGTCGTCCGCCGAGATCGGCGCCCCACGGACGGCCACGTCGTAGTAGGTGAGCGGCTCGCCCCATCCCCCGGCCCCCGCGGGCGCCGTCGCCGAGTCCGGCGACGTTCCTTGGGAGGAAGCGCCGTCGGGGGTGGCACCATCGGCCGGCACGGACCCGGGGAATTCGACGTCCCCGGGGCCCCTCGCCCCGACCAAACGGAACGGCGCGGGCACTGCCAGCCGCAGCGAGGCCGGGCGCGCGGCGCCGCCACCAGTCGCCTGCGCTGCGAGCACGAGCGGCACGCGGACCGTCGGGGGCACTTCGGCCGGTTCGGGGGGCAACCCGGCCTCCGCCGGCCCGGTGGCGGCCGACGCGCCCGGCGTGGGCCCGGCCGGCGCGGCCGCTCGCC
>DATHRK010000044.1:0-12656 GCA_035465395.1 Longimicrobiales bacterium
CGGGCGGCCTGCGTGGAATCCTCGATCCGCCCCCCGAGCTGGGTGGCCAGATCCTGCAGGCGGGCCTCGAGCCGACGGATCGGCTCGGCGTCGCCCGTCGTCCTGCGGCGCGCCTCGTAGAGCGCGAGGGCCGCCACCGCCAGCGCGGCCAGCCCAGCCAGCACCACCACCGCTTCGCTCACCCTCTCGACCTCCCGTGGGCGGTCCTCCTCCCGCGAGCGGACCACGCGCTCGCGCGGGTTGAACCTAGCGTGCTCGTGGCCGTTCCGCGGTCTCCTAGCCTGTGAGCACCCGCCACACGGCCCGCGCCCCGAGCACGAGGGTCACGCCGATAACGACCGCCCCCAGCATGTTCGTGCCCTGCCGGTTCGACCAACGTCCCATGCGACGGAGGTCGTTCACGGCGACGAGCAGGAAGACGGCGACGGCGGGCAGGAGGATGCCGTTGGCGAACTGCGCGAAGAGGATGGCGGGTACGGCCCGGATGCCGGTCGCGGCCAGCGCCGCGCCGACCCCCAGAACGGCGATCCACACGGCGCGCGTGCGCTTGTCGTCGGCGCCGGTCGACCAGCCGAGCGCGCCCCCCAGAGCCCAGGAGGCCGCCAGCGGCGCGGTGATCGAGGACGTCAGGCCCGCCGCCGCGAGTCCCGTGGCGAAGAACGCGGTCGCCCAGTCGCCCAGCAGCGGGCGTAGCTGGCGCGCCATGTCGGCCGCGTCCTGCACCGTGGCAACGCCGACCGAGGCGGCGGTGACCACGATGGCGGCGCTGACCACCCCGCCCAGCAGGATGGCGATCGTGAGGTCCCGGCGCGCGGCCGCGAGGTGTTCCGGTCCGTCCCAGCGACGCGACACGGCGGTCGCGTGGAGGAAGAGGTTGTAGGGCACGACGGTCGTGCCGATGAGCCCGAGCGCGACCACCAAGGCGTCGGCGTTACGGCCCGGCAGGCTGGGGACGAGGCCGGAAGCCAGGTCGCCCAGCGACGGGCGCGCGGCGATGGCCGTGACGAGGAAGGCCACCGCCATCACGGCGACCAGGGCCACGAGTGTCCGCTCTATGGCGCGATACCGTCCCGTCCACAGGAGGGCGCCCGCGACGGCTGCGGTGGCGAGCGCCCACGCGCGGGGCGGGCCGCCGAGCAGCTCGCTCGCGCCGAGCGCGGCCCCCAGCAGGTTGCCGGTCTGGAACGCGGCGTTGCCCACCCCGATCGCGGCCACCACGAGGCCCACCGCGAGTGTGCGCGTGAGGCCGCTCCAGCGGGCCCGGACGGCCTCGCCCAGGCCTTCGCCCGTGACCAGGCCCAGCCGCGCCGCCATCTCCTGAAGGACGATCGTCGCGACGATCGAGAACGCGAGCGCCCACAGCATCGCGTAGCCGAAGCGGACCCCCGCGAGGGTGCACGTCGTGACGGTGCCCGGACCGATGAAGGCCGCGAC
Source organism: Longimicrobiales bacterium (assembly GCA_035465395.1). Lineage (GTDB taxonomy): Bacteria > Gemmatimonadota > Gemmatimonadetes > Longimicrobiales > RSA9 > DATHRK01. The sequence goes on from DATHRK010000044.1 coordinate 1,435, forward strand.
GACGAGGCTGCCTGGCCCCGCGCCGCGGCCCCTGCCGGGATGGTTCACGGCGGTGGGAAAGGCAGGGTCGTCAGGCGCGCGGCGCCCCCGCGTGGCCCGACCAGCAGAGCGCCGGGGTCGAGCTCGCGGCGGGCGTATCCGAGCGCGATGGGTCCGAGCCTCGGGGACACCGCGGCGCTCGTGACCCTGGCCACCACCTTCTCGGCGTCGGGCGCGGTCAGCTCGTCTCCCGTGGCCAGCGCCGCCGCGTCGTCGACCGCCTGGAATCCTCTCAGGTGCCAGTTCACGTGCCCGCGGTGCAGGATGCGGATGATCACCTCCTGCCCCGTGTAGCACCCCTTGGTCTGGTTGATCGCGCGCTCTGTGAGCCCCGCCTCGATGGGGATCCGACCTTCGTCCAGCTCGGCGCCCCAGCGCGGACTCCCAGCCTCGATGCGGAGGAGGTCGAGGAGGTCGGGATCCATGCGCGGCACGCCGTTGCCCCCCAGCGCGGCCGCGACGCCGTCCAGCACCGGGGCCGGAGCCACGAAGTCGAGCCCCGGCAAGCCCGCGTAGCGGGTGCCGACCGCGCGTAGCCCGTCGGGCCCCACCGTCAACGCGTCCTCGTCGACCGACGGCGCGACGCCGCCCAGCACGGGCGTCGCGCGGGTGATGGTGCCGGGACCGTACAGGCCCAGCACGGCGTGTGGGGAGGGCTCCAGGCGCGCCATCCGCGGCGGTACGAAGCGCGCGAAATGCTCTCGTACGCGGGCGACCGTCGGCGTCGGGACGTCGAGCAGGATGGCGCCCGCCTCGCCCTGGAGAGCCCGCAATTCGCTCAACATGCGGCCCTTCGGGTCGAGGAGGGTCGCGTAGACGCAGCGCCCCCCGGAGACCGGACGCACGTCGTTGGAGGCCAGCCCCTGCAGCATCGCGGTCGGATCGCGGCCTTCGAGGGCCAGCACCGTCCGGTCCTCGCGCGGCATCCAGGCGGACTTCGCGCGGACGTCCTCGTAGGCGGCGCGGCTCAAGGACTCCGCTGCTCCCGTAGGTCCCGCAACAGGCCGTGGACGCGGCGCTCGTCCGGGGCGCCGGGGACCAGCTCGAGGTAGCGCTCCAGGTCGTCGATGGCCTCGCGGAGGCGGCCGGCGCGCGCGAGCAGGATGCCACGGTCGCGGACCTCGTCGGGGGTGTCCGGAGTGACGAGCAGGAGACGCTCCACCGCCTTAAGGGCGCGCTCGTCGTCGCGGGCGTTCAGATAGATGCCCTTCAGGTTGGTGAGCAGCCTCGCCAGTATCTGGCGCCGGCCCACCCGCTCGAAGAAGCCATCGCGCAACCTCACGCCGCCCCCGTAGACGCGATCCAGGAGCGCCTGCCCCTCGTCCCGGAAGCGAACGCGGCCGCCGTCGAAGGCGTCGATCAGGAATTCGATTTCCTCGCCCTCGTACGCCACCAGGAAGTGGCCGGGGAAGTTGACCCCCCGCAGCGGGAGGGCGAGCCGCCAGCCCACCTCCAGCAGGATGACGGACAGGGTGATGGGAACGCCGCGCCGCCGATCCAGCACGTCGTTCAGGAAGGAGTTGCGGGGATCGTAGTAGGCATCTGTGTTCCCCCGCAGGCCCTCCTCCTCGAAGAGGACGCGCACCAGCGACTGGAGCACCACGGTGGGAGCGGTCTCGCCCCCGAGCCGATCGCGCGTCCGCTCGGCCAGCACGTCGAGGCGATGCAGGTATGCGTCGACGGGGAGCTGCGGATACTCCTCGGCTGCCACCAGCAACGCCGCGCGTCCCAGGTCCACGTCGGCGTCCGGGCCCGCGATGGCGCGCTCGAAGCGGGAGCGCGGGCTCGGCACCAGCCCGCTCACCACGCTTGCACCCCTCCGGGAGGGTCTCGATCTTCCGGCACCCGACGCATTGGCATATCCAAGGATAACCCGATCCGGAAGCCGGGCGCGACGCCCCGGGCGGCGCGGGACGGCCTCCGCGAGACAGGCATGGCAGACCCTACCGACGACAGGGACCAGCGCGAGCGCATCCGTCTCAGCCACCTCTCGCACGGCGCCGGTTGAGCGTGCAAGCTCGGTAGTTCCGAGCTGACGCAGGTCCTGCGTCACCTGGTCCCGTTCGCCGACCCGGCCGTCGTGGTGGACGCTTCGACGGCGGACGACGCGGCGGTCTACCGGTTGGACGACGAGCGCGCGCTCGTCGCGACCGCGGACTTCTTCACGCCCATCGTCGACGACCCCTACGACTTCGGACGCATCGCCGCCGCGAACGCCCTGTCGGACGTCTACGCGGTGGGCGCGCGTCCGCTGTTCGCGCTAAACCTGGTGGGCTTCCCGAGGGCCCTGCTGTCGGAGGAGGGGCTGCTGTCGGAGATCCTCCGCGGCGGCGGAGAGGTGGCTGCCGAGGCGGGCATTCCGGTCGTCGGCGGACACTCTGTCGACGATCCGGAGCCCAAGTTCGGCCTGTGCGTCGTCGGCGAGGTCCACCCCGATCGGATCGTCCGCAACTCTACCGCGCGGGTCGGCGATGTCCTCGTGCTGACCAAGGCCATCGGCACCGGGATCATCACGACCGCGGCCAAAGCCGACGCCGCCCCGGCGGCCGTGCTGGCGGGCGCCGTCGAGAGCATGCGCTCGCTCAACCGCGCCGCGGCGGAAGCGATGGTCGACGCCGGCGCGCACGCCGCAACGGATGTAACGGGGTTCGGGCTCCTCGGGCACCTCACGGAGATGATGCGCGGGGCCGGCCTCACCGCGCGCATCGCGGCCCGTGCCGTGCCCGTCCTGGCGGGAGCTCTGGAGCTGATCGCGGCCGGGCACGTGCCGGGCGGCACCGTGCGCAACCTGCGGGACCTGGAGGCCGAGCTGCGGTGGTCGGAGGACGTGCCGGACGACCGCCGCACCCTGCTCGCCGATGCGCAGACCTCGGGCGGGCTGCTGGTGTCGCTGCCCGCGGAGGCGGCCCCCGCGCTCCTGGACGCACTGGGGGAGCGGGCGGCGCAAGCGGCGGTGATCGGCGAAGTGATCGACCGGACGGACGTCGCGGTGGTGATCGACCGGGAGTGATCGGCCCGGAGTCGGCGGGAGTGATCCGGCCGGTGTGATCCGCCCGGTGTGGTCCGCCTCGGAGGACAGAAGGGCGTCGATCCCGCCCGATTGACGGTTGCCCCACAGCGGATTGACGGGAGGCGTGCAGCTTCGTCGTGCGTCGCCGGAAGGACCGGCGTCGCGCCACCGGAGTCAGGACGCACGCCATGCCCAACATCGCCAGCCGACGTCGCCCCGGGGCCGCGCTCGCCGCCCTCCTGTTCCTTGCCTCGCCACTCGTGGCACAGGCGCCAGCCGACACCCTTCGGGCACAGGCACCGCCGTCCGACTCCGCGAGCGGGCAGGGCCTCCTGGCCGACAACGGCCGGGGCGGCGACCTCCCTGCCGAGTACGACCCCGGCGCGGACCACCACTTCATCCTGCCGACCGGACGCGTGGCGCCGCAGGGCTCGGGCACCTTCGGAGCCGCCGCTCTGGCGTACCCGGCGCTGGCGGCTCCCTTCGTCGCGGGCAGCCCGGCCCCCCGCGTGTCGATGATGGCGGGGACGATGCTGAGCCAGGGCGGAATCACCCCGGTCGTCGGCGCGCTGACCGTGCAGCCGGTGCGCTACGGACGCTGGGACGGATCGCTGACGGCGGTCGGATTCACCGATTTGGACGACCCGGACATCCACCTCCTCGCGATGTTCGGCACGCTCTCCTACGGCACCGATGTGTACCGGATTACGGGCGCGACGGGCTCCTTGGGACCGGGGGACTGGGGCACGGGCTTCGCCGCCCTGGGCTTCGACGTCGAGGTCGCCCGCGGCGAGGGCAGGACCCAGCTCGTCGGAGGCGAAGCGAGGACGGTGCGAGAACGGCTCAAGTTCGTGGGCGAGTTGTATACGCCGCTGGAAAGCTTCGAGGGGGCGGCCGGTCTCGTCGGGGTCCGGTATAGCGCGCCGGGGCACTGGCTAAACGTGGGCTTGCCCGTCGCCATCGGGACCGGGGGCGGAGGCGTCTGGCTGCCGGTCGTGTCCTTCGGCGTGACGTTCTGACGATGGACTATCGGGCGTTTCCCAACGTGGAAGGGCGCAACGCTCTGCAAGGGCGGCTCGAGGTGCCGCTGTTCGTCCATTCCCTGCGGCTGCCGAAGCGCGGGGCCGTTCTCGAGATAGGCTGCGGCCGCGGCGTCGCGCTGCCGGTCCTGCACCGCCTGCTGGAGCCGACCCGGCTCGTCGGGCTGGACACCGAGCCGTCGTTTCTCGAGGAGGCGGCGGCGCGAGCCGACGCGGAGGGCGTCCCGGTCGAGCTGGTCGAAGGCGACGCGCGGTCCCTGCCGTTCGCGACGGCGAGCTTCGACGTGGTCATCGACTTCGGGACCTGCTACCACATCTCCCGATCCGACCTCGCCGTGCGGGAGATCGCCCGCGTGCTGGCCACGGGAGGCGTGTTCGCGACCGAGACCAAGGGGGCGCAGATGCTGTCCCATCCGGTGCGCACGAGGGGTCGGCGGCTCCCGTTCGATGCCGCGCCGGAGCTGCGCTGCGACCGGCACGCGCTGCTGTGGGCCGCGTACGTCCGCGCCCCGACCGAGCTCGACGTCGCGTGCCCCTGCCCGCCCGAGAGGCGGCGCCGCGCCCGGGTGGAATCGCCCGCGGCGTGCGCGCGATCGCTGGTGAGACCCCGGTGAGGACGCGGTCGATGCTGCCGCGGATCGCCCTGGTGGGCGCTGCGTTCCTCCTTCCCCGAGGCGGTGCCGCAGCCCAGGACACCGTCCCGTCGCCTGACGCGCCCGCTCGCGAGGCGGAGCTCGACGGGCCCCTGCGGCTCCCCGCGCACAGGTTCGCCATCGCCGTCAACGACGACCAGTGGCTGGGCGTCGGCATAGAGGTCGGCTTCGGCTCATCCCCCTGGGCGGTGCACGCCCGGCTCTCGCCGATCTCAGCGGCGCCGCTTCGCGTCGCCGGCGTGCGCCGCACGTTGCATCAGGGCTCGCGGAGCGAGGTGAACGCGCTCGCGCTGGGTGGAATGATGTCCTGCGTCTCGCTTCTCGACGGTCCGTGTCCCATCGAGGGACGTGCGGAGGAGACGTACAAGCCGGCGGTGGGAGGCACCCTGCAGTGGAACGCGTTCGGCCTGGGCGGTTCGCCGGATTGGGCAGCGGGCCTCGAGATCGGCTATGTGGGCCGCTTCGCCGACGGGCGGGATCCCGGCTTCGATCTGTGGACCTTCGGCGTCGTGATCCTGAGAAGGGTCGGCGAGGCCGACTTGCCACGCTAAGGCGCGGTTGCGGACGCCCCGAGCTCCCGCGCCTGCTTCCAGCGATCCCGCTAGATGTGGATCGCGTGCCCCAGCGCCGCTAGCGCCGCCTCCGCGATCGACTCCGACAGCGTCGGGTGCGGGTGCATCGCGCGGTCCATCTCCTCGACGGTCGTCTCCAGGTGGCGGCCGACGATGAACTCGCCGATCAGCTCCGACGCGCTCGGGCCCACGATCGTGGCGCCCAGCAGCTCGCTGTACTTCTTGTCCCGCACGACCTTCACGAAGCCTTCCGTCTCCCCCGCGGTCCGGGCGCGTCCGCTGGCGCTGAAGGGGAAGGTGCCCACCTCCACGTCGTAGCCGGCCTCCCTCGCCTTCTCCTCCGTCATGCCGCAGGAGGCGACCTCGGGGTGGCAGTAGGTGACGTAGGGGATGTTGCCGTAGTCCACCCCGGCGTGCTCGTCGCCGGCGATGTGCTCCGCCGCCGCGATGCCTTCGTGGGACGCCTTGTGCGCCAGGAGCGGCGGCTTCGTCACGTCGCCGATCGCGTACACACCCTTCGCGCTCGTGCGCATCTTCTCGTCGGTGACGATGGAGCCCTTCTCGGTCTTCACCCCTGCGGCCTCGAGGCCCAGGTCGTCGATGATCGGCGCGCGGCCGACCGCGACGAGGACGCGCTCCACCTCCAGCGTCTGCTCCTTCCCGTCGGCGCCCTTCACGGTGAGCTTCACGCCCTCCTTGCCGACGTCCGCCTTCTCCAGGCGCGCCCCCTCGAGGACATCGATGCCGCGCTTCTTGTAGGACTTCGCGACGACTGCGGACGCCTCGGGATCCTCGTTGGGGAGCACCCGGTCGAGCGCCTCGATCACGGTCACCTTCGTGCCGAAAGAGTCGTAGACGTCGGCGAACTCCATCCCGACGGCGCCCGCGCCGATCACCGCGAGGCTCTCCGGCGCGTTCTCCGGGAACACCGCCTGGTCGGAGGACCAGACGCGGTCCCCGTCGATCTTCAGGATCGGCAGCGAGCGGGGACGAGAGCCGGTCGCGATGATGACGTTCTTGGCCTCGAGCGTCCGCTTCTTGCCCTCGGGCGCCTTGCCGTCGCCGTGGCCGGGCACCTTCCCGGGCTCCACCTCGACCTTGCCGTTGCCGGCGAGCCGGCCCCAGCCGTACACGGTCTCGATCTTGTTCTTCTTGAACAGGTAGGCGACGCCCTTGGCGCCGGAGGTGGCGACCTTGCCGGCGCGCTTGCCGGCCTGGCCCAGGTCCAGCGTGACGTCGCCGACCTGGATGCCGAAGTCCTTCAGACCCCCGACTTTGCGCGCGTACTTGGCGCTCTCGAGCAGCGCCTTGGTGGGGATGCAGCCCCAGTTGTTGCAGACGCCGCCGAGCTCCTGCGCCTCCACGCAGGCCACGCTCATGCCGAGCTGCGCCGCGCGGATGGCCGCGACGTATCCGCCGGGCCCCGAGCCGATCACCACCACGTCGAACTTGTCTGACACGCGTTGCCCCTCCTGTCTATCGCGATCGCGCGCCGACCGCGGCGCGCGCGTGTCCGTCCTACATCACCATCATCATCGGGTCCTCGAGGAAGTCGCGCAGGGTGGCCAGGAACTGCGCCCCCATCGCGCCATCGATGACCCTGTGGTCGCAGCTCATGGTCACGCGCATGCGCGGCCGGACGACGACCTCGCCGTCCACCACGACCGGCTTCTCTTCGACCGTCCCTACCGCGAGGATGCCCGCCTCCGGCGGGTTGATGATCGCGGTGAACTCCTGGATGCCGAACATGCCCAGGTTCGAGACGGAGAAGGTCGCCCCCTGGTACTCTTCGGGCTTCAGTTTTTTGTCCCGCGCCCGGCCGGCCAGCTCGCGGACCTCGCGGCCGATGGCGGCGACGCCCTTGGTCTCGGCGTTGCGGATCACCGGCGTGATGAGGCCGTCGTCGATGGCCACCGCGACGCCCAGGTGGACCGAGCCGTAGCGCTCGATCGTGTCGCCCTGCCACGACGCGTTTACCTCGGGATGCCGACGCAGCGCCTCCGCCGTCGCCTTCAGGATCAGGTCGTTCACCGACACCTTCTCGCCGCTGTCCTCGAGCCTGGCGTTGATGCGCTTGCGCAGCTCGAGGAGGCGGCCGACGTCGGCCTCGATGGTGAGGTAGAAGGTCGGAATCGGACCGATCGACTGGACCAGACGCTTGGCGATCGCCTTGCGCATCTGCGACACCTTCACGGTCTCGCCGGCCGCCGGCGCCGCTTCGGCGGGCGCCACGCCCGCCTCGGCCGCGCGCTCGATGTCGCGCTTGACGATCCGGCCGCCTGGCCCGCTGCCCTCGATCGACCGCAGGTCCAGGCCCTGCTCCTCTGCGAGCCGGCGCGCCAGCGGCGACGCCCGCACCCTGCCGCCTCCTCCTCGTTCGTCCGCGCGGTCGGCGCCGGCGGTCTCCGCAGCAGCCTTCCGTTCGGCCGGCTTCTCCGCGTCGGCCTTCGCTGCCTCGGCCGCGACCTCCGCCTCGTCCTCGGAGGCTTCGCCTGCGTCCTCCGCCGCGGCCTCGCCACCCTCATCCGCCGCTGCCGCCGCGGAGGTCTCTCCCGCCTCGGCCACCAGCCCGGCGATGTCCTCGTCGGGGTCGGCGATGACGCCGATGACGGTGCCGACCGCAGCGGTGCCCCCCTCGGCGAGGAGCTGCTTGCGAAGCACGCCGGCGCCCCGGGCGACGAGCTCCATCGTCGCCTTGTCGGTCTCGATCTCGGCGAGGATGTCGCCCTCGGCGACGTCGTCACCTTCGGCCTTCAGCCAGCTGACGAGCTGCCCCTCCTCCATCGTCGGGGACAGCGCCTCCATGTGGACCTTGGTGGCCATGCTCCGCTCAGGCTCCCGTCACCGGTACAGCACCCTGTTGCACGCTTCGATCGTCCGCTCGACGCTCGGCTTCGCCAGCTTCTCGAGCTCCTTGCTGTAGGGCATCGGCACGTCCACCTGGTGCACCCGCAGGAGCGGCGCGTCGAGCCAGTCGAAGGCCCGCTCCTGGACCTGCGCGACGATCTCGGCGCCGATGCCGCTGTAGCCCCAGCCCTCCTCCAGGTAGACCGCGCGGTTCGTCTTGCGAACGGACAGGACGATCGCCTCCAGGTCGAGCGGGCGCAGGGAGCGCAGATCGACGACCTCGGCGTCCACGTCCTCCTTCGCCAGACGCTCGGCGGCCTGGAGCGCGATGTTGATCATCTTGCCGTGGGTGAGGATCGTGACGTCGGAGCCCTCGCGCTTGACGTCGGCCACCCCCAGCGGGATCACGAAGTCCTCGTCGTCGGGGACCTCGCCCTTCATCGCGTAGAGCAGCTCGCCCTCGAGCACGATCACCGGATCGTCGTCGCGGATCGCTGCCTTGAGCAGCCCCTTCGCGTCCGCGGGCGTACCGGGCACCACCACCTTGAGTCCCGGGAAGTGCGCGTACGATGCCTCGAGCGCCTGGGAGTGCTGGGCGGAGAGCTGTAGCGCCGCGCCGGTGGGTCCGCGGAAGACGATCGGACACGAGAACTGGCCCGCCGTCATGTAATGGAGCTTGGCGGCGCTGTTGATGATCTGGTCGTTCGCGAGGATGGCGAAGTTCCAGGTCATGAACTCGATGACGGGCCGCAAGCCCGCCATCGCCGCGCCCACGCCCAGCCCGGCGAAGCCCAGCTCGGTGATGGGCGTGTCGACGATGCGATCCTCGCCGAACTTCTCCAGCAGCCCCTTCGACACCTTGTAGGCGCCGTCGTACTGGCCGACCTCCTCCCCCATGAGGAAGACGTCGGGATCCCTTTCGAGCTCCTCGGCCAGCGCCTGGTTCAGCGCCTGGCGGTAGGTGATGACCGCCATCAGGCGCCGTCCTCCCCGGACTCGGCTCCCGAGCCGGAGCCCTCGCCGGACCCGAGCGCCGGGTCGGGCGCGCCGACGCCCTCGAGGAAGAGCGTGCCGCCCGGGTTGATCTCCGCGTACACGTCGCGGTGGAGGTGGTCGGCGGGTGGCAGCGGCGAGTTCTCCGCGAACTCGCTCGCGTCGTCGACCTCCCCGCGAACCTCGGCGTCGAGCGCCTTGAGGTCTTCGTCGGTGAGCAGGTCGGCCGCCTCGAGCTGGTCGATGTAGGTCTTGATGGGGTCTTCCTGCTTTTCCTCCTCGACCTCTTCCTTGGTTCGATAGACACCGTGCACGGGGTCCGACATCGAATGGCCCATGAAGCGGTAGCAGCGCGCCTCGATGAGGGTCGGCATCGACTCCTCGCGCGCGCGCTCGATCGCCTCCTCGACCGTCCCGCGCATCTTCAGAACGTCCATGCCTTCCGCCACGGCGGAGGGCATGGCGTACGCGCAGGCCTTCTTGCTGATGTCGTAGAGCGAGGACGCGCGCTCCCACGCGGTGCCCATGCCGTAGCGGTTGTTCTCGACGATGTAGACGACCGGCAGCTTCCAGAGCGCGGCCATGTTGAGCGACTCGTGAAACGCCCCCTGGTTGACCGCGGCCTCGCCCATGAAGCAGACGCAGACCTGGTCTCCGCCGCGATACTTGATCGCCCAGCCGATGCCGGTGGCCATCGGCACCTGGCCGCCCACGATGCCCCACCCGCCCATGAAGCGGTGCTCGGCGCTGTACATGTGCATCGAGCCGCCCTTGCCGCCCGAAGAGCCGTCGACGCGCCCGTACAGCTCTGCCATCACCGCGCGCGCCCTCATGCCCTTGGCGAGCGCCTGCACGTGGTCCCGGTAGGCCGTGATCACGTAGTCGTCGTCGCGCAGCGGCGACAGCGCCCCCACCGCGACCGCCTCCTGGCCGATGTAGAGGTGGCAGAAACCGCCGATCTTGCCCAGCGCGTAGGCCTCCGCGCTGGCCTCCTCGAAGCGGCGCCCGAGGAGCATGGTGCGTAGCATCGCCATGTGCTCGTCGCGGTCGTACCGGTCTATGGCCTGCTTCGCCATCAAGCGGGCCGGCGCTGCGGATCGATCTGGATCAGGCTTCCGACCACCTCGGCCGGGGCCGGGACGTCCGCCTCGAGGATGTCCTGCAGCTCCCCCGCGGCGCCCGCTTCGACCGTGCGGGCCTGCTTCTCGGCGTGGTAGCTGGAGCGCACGAGCGGACCCGCCTCGACGTGCCTGTAGCCCATCTCCTGCTCGCCGGCGCGTTTCCACTCCGCGAACTCGTCCGGAGTCACCCAGCGTGCGACGGGCGCATGGTGCTCCGACGGGCGCAGGTACTGGCCGAGCGTGAGGATGTCCACCGACGCCTTGCGCAGGTCGAGCATCGCCTGGCGGATCTCCTCGCCGGTTTCGCCCATTCCCAGGATCACGCCGGACTTGGTCAGCATGGACGGGTCCATGCGCTTCGCGGCGCCGAGGTAGGAGATGCTCCTCCAGTAGCGGCCCCCGGGGCGCGCCCAGGGGTGCAACCGCTCGACCGTCTCCAGGTTGTGGTTGAGGATGTCGGGGCGGGCGTCGACCACGGCGCGCAGCGCGTCCTCGTCGCCCTTGAAGTCGGGGATCAGCACTTCGATCGTGCACGTCGGCCGGGCTTCGCGCGTGAGCCGGATGGTCTCCGCGAAGATCGCCGCGCCTCCGTCGTCGAGTTCGTCGCGATTCACGCTGGTCACGACCACGTGCTCCAGCTCCAGCTCGGCCACCGCCTCGGCCACGCGTCGCGGCTCGTCCCAGTCCAGCTCGGTCGGCATGCCGTGGGCGATCGCGCAGTACTTGCACGCCCGCGTGCACACGTCGCCCAGGATGAGGAACGTCGCGGTGCCCGCCTCCCAGCATTCGCCGATGTTGGGGCAGCCGGCCTCCTCGCAGACGGAGTGGAGCCGCTGTCCGCGCATCAGCTTCTTCAGGCGACGATAGTTGTCGCCACCCGGCGAGCGGACCTTCAGCCAGGACGGCTTGCGCGCGTCCATCGGCAGCGGCTGCTGCCCGTCCCGGAC
>DATHRK010000045.1:0-9299 GCA_035465395.1 Longimicrobiales bacterium
AGGCGGGAGCCCGGCGTGGTCGCCGGACGGGACGAAGATCGCGTTCGCCAGCTCGAGGGATGGCGACCCCGAGATCTACGTCATGAACGCCGACGGCACCGATCCCGTCCGCCTGACCTACGCGCCCGGGGACGATGGCGATCCGGCGTGGTCCCCCGACGGGTCCCGGATCGCTTTCACGGGCGTACGCGGCAGCAACGCCGACGTGTACGTCATGGCAGCCGACGGATCCGACATTGTGCGCCTGACCAGCGGATCGGCCTCCGAGTGGGATCCCGCCTGGTCACCCGACGGATCTCGGATCTCGTTCGTCGGCGGCGGGGACATCTGGGTCATGAACGCGGATGGCTCCGGGGCCATGAACCTGACCGACGATCCCGCGTCCGAGGCTTCGCCCCACTGGCGGCGGTGAGCGAACGTGTGCGCGCTCGCGGTCCCTCTCAGAGTCCGAGCAGCGCGCGGGCGTTGCCGTACGAGATCGCGGCGCGCTCTGCCTCCGACAGCTCCGCGCTCGCGAGGACCTCCTTCATGAGGGGGATGCTCCCGATCTGGTGGGGGTAGTCGCTGCCGGCGAGGACCTGTGACGCCCCCGCGAAGTCCACCGCGAGCCGCAGCGCCTTCGGGTCGAAGTTCACCCCGTCGTAGTAGAAGCTCCGCAGGTACTCCGACGGGGGCCGGTCGGTGAACTCCCGGCACTCCTCGAACGAGCGCCACCCCCGGTCCAGCCGCTCGGCGATGTAGGGGATCGTCCCGCCGAGGTGCCCCAGCACCCACCGGATGTTCGGAAACCGGTCCGGGATCCCGCGGAAGACCAGTTCGGCCGCCGCCAGCGTGGTGTCCACCAGGAACCCCACCAGCGGCATGAGCCAGAACCGCGTCATCGCCTCGACCCCCGGCGGCGCCGTCGGGTGGATGTGGATCACCGCGCCCAGCTCGTCCGCCCGCTCCCACAGCGGCAGGAACCGGTCGTCGGACAGCGCCGCGCCGTTCGCGTTGGCGAACACCATCGCGCCCGGCAGCCCCAGCTCCGTCATCGCGCGAGACAGCTCGTCCGCCGCCGCCGCCGGGTCGTTCAGCGGCAGCGTCGCGAGCGCCGAGAATCGACCGGACGGCCGGCGGGTGGCTTCCGCGAAGTCGTCGTTCACCAGCCGGGCCAGCTCGACCGCCCGCCCGGGCTCCTCCACGTGCGTGCCCGGCGTGGTCAGCGTCAGCACCTGGACGTCGACACCCTCGCGCTCGAGCACGCCCTCGCGGTAGTCCAGGTCGCGGTGGCCGCGCACGGCGACGTTGTAGTCGCCCGGGTAGTGGAGGACCGGGTTGCCCTCGTCGTCGCGGGTGACGCGGACGCCGGAGGGGCCGCGCTCCAGCGCGTCGAGGTAGGCGGGCGGGTAGTAGTGGTTATGGACGTCGATGATGCGCACGCCTGGCCTCCCAGAGGTAGTAGATGGGCAGCCCGAGCAGGACGATGCCGAGGCCGATCGCGCTGTCGAGCGGTTGGAGCGCGACCTGGTTCGCCACGACGCCCAGCGAGCCGGCGATGAAGAGCAGCGGGACGAGCGGGTAGCCCCAGACCCGGTACGCGGGCGCGTACCCCGGCCGCCGGCGCGCCAGCATCAGCCCGGCCGCCATCAGCGCGAAGAACAGCCACTCGGTGTAGATGACGCGGGTGAACAGGTCGCGGTAGGTCCCCGTCGCCACCAGCACGCACGACCACGCCGCCTGGAGCACGATCGCCCGGTGGGGCGTCCGGTGCTCGGGGTGCACCTCGGCCACCCAGCGGAACAGCAGGCCGTCCTCGGCCATGGCGTGGTAGACGCGCGGGCCCGCGAGCACGAGCCCCGCCACCGCACCGAACGCCGAGAACGCCACCAGCGCCGACAGGATCGCGGCGCCGCCCGAGCCCAGCACGGCGTCGGCGGCGTCGGCCGCCACGCGCGTGGACGCGACGACGGTCTCCAGCGGCAGCACGTACAGGTACGCCGCGTTCAGAGCGATGTAGCACGCCACCACGACCGCGATGCCGATCACCAGCGCGCGCGGGATCGTGCGCTCGGGGTCGACGGTCTCGCCCGCGGTGTAGGTGACCATGTGCCAGCCGCCGAACGCGAAGAGGCCCGCGGCGACGGCGCCGAGGAAGCCGGCGAGGGTGGCGCTGGAGGGGAGGGTCGCCGCCTCCGCGCTCGGCGGCGTCCCCAGCGCGAACGCCACCGCGATCATGACCGCGATCGCCGCGACCTTGCCGATCGTGAACACCGCCTGGAGTCGCCCGCCGTGCTGGACTCCCACGTAGTTGATCCCCGAGACGAGCACGATCGCGCCGATCGCGAGCGGCCGGATCGCGGCGTCGCCCCAGGGCAGGAAGTACGCGAGGTAGCGCCCGAACACCATCCCGATCGCGGCGATGATGCCCGAGTGCATGCTCCAGAACATTGCCCAGCCCCACAGGAAGCCGACCGCGGGCGAGAGGGTGCGGCGCAGGAAGACGTAGACGCCGCCGGTCTCGGGCCACGCCGAGGCCAGCTCGGCGCAGATCAGCGCGCCCGCCGCGGTGAGCAGGCCGGCCGCGGTCCAGACCAGGAAGATCCCGCCCACCGTCGGCACGTCGCGCATGATCTCCGACGGCTGCACGAAGATCGACGCGCCGATGATGATGCCCACGACGAGGGCGGTGGCCTGGAGGAGGCCGAGGGAGCGGCGCAGGGGGGCGGATCGCACGGGCCTCGGGGCCGGGGCGGCCTCCCGGTTCATCGACTCTCCTCTCGTCGGCGGTACCGGCCACCCGGCGGTGGCCGGGGGAGAGTGGCGGGAAGGGCGGGGCGTCGCCAGCTCAGCCGTCACGGCCCCCACCTGTCGGCGCCTGCGGGCCGTCCCCAACTTGCAGGTGATCCGCTCCTCGTCGTCTTCCACCCGCGGAGCCTCGATGGACCAGACGGTAGGCGAGGTCACTCGCCTTGTCGAGCGCTGGAGTTCCGGCGACCCCACGGCCCTGGATCGCCTGATCGAGCTGGCCTACGACGACCTCTGCGAGATCGCCTCGCGCCGCCTCAACGGCTGGCGGGAGAACCCCACCCTGCAGACGACGGTCCTCGTCCACGAGCTCTACATGCGCCTGGCGGGTGTGCGCGAGGCAGAGTGGGGCGGGCGCTCCCAGTTCTTCGCGTTCTGCTCGAAAGCCATGCGAAGAATCCTCCTCGACTTCGCGCGCCGCCGAGGGACCGCCAAGCGGGGCGGCGACCGTGTCCAGGTGCCCCTCGAGGACGCCGACGCGAGCGTGGCCGCGGAGGCCGCGGAGCTCGTCGCGCTGGACGAGGCCCTCGAGATGCTGGCGACGAGGAACGAGCGGATGGCGCAGATCGTGGAATGCCGCTTCTTCGGCGGTCTCTCGGTGCCGGAGACCGCGGTAGCGGTCGGCGTGTCGAACCGCACCGTGGAGCGCGAATGGGCCCGCGCCCGGGCGTTTCTGCAGTACGCGCTGTCCGAGGATGGCGCGGCGGACCCGGAGGGCTCGACGGGGGGAGCCGCGTGATCTGGGACCGGTGGGAGGAGCTCGACCGGTTGCTGGAGCGGGCCCTCGAGCTGCCGGCCTCCGAACGGGACGCGAAGCTGGAGGCCCTGTGCGGCGGCAACGCCGAGCTCGAGGTCGCGCTTCGCGCCCTCCTCGCGGCCAGCGAAGCGCCGGGCCGCGTCTCGGAGGGCCCGACGGCGCGCCTCGTCACCGAGGCCCTGGAGGAGGCGGCGCCCGCGGACGGCCTGCCCGAGCGCATCGGCCCCTACCGGGTGCTGTCGCTGCTTGGGCGGGGGGGCATGGGCTCGGTGTACCTCGCCGAACGCGAGGACCCGTCGTTCCCCAATCGCGTCGCCGTGAAGCTCCTGCGCCGCGGGGTCGACACCGACGACGTGCTCGGCCGGTTCCGCGCCGAGCGCCAGATCCTGGCGTCGCTGCACCACCCGGGGATCGCGACGGTGTTCGAGGCCGGCACGAGCCAGGACGGGCGTCCCTACCTGGTCATGGAGCACGTCGAGGGCACGCCCATCACCCGACACTGCGACGACGCCCGGCTGGACGTGCGCGGGCGCCTCGAGCTCTTCATGGCCGTCCTGCGCGCGGTGTCGCACGCGCACGCGCACGCCATCGTCCACCGGGACCTGAAACCGTCGAACATCCTGGTGACCAGCGACGAAGCGCACGTGAAGCTCCTGGACTTCGGCATCGCCAAGGTCCTGGAGCGCGCCGATTCCGGGGACGACGCTCCGCCGACCGCGCCCGATTCGCGCCCGATGACGCCGGGCTTCGCGAGCCCGGAGCAGGTCCTCGGATACGCGATCACGGAGGCTTCCGACATCTATCAGCTCGGGCTGCTGCTCCACGAGCTCCTGACAGGAACGCGACCTTTCGAGGGACAGTCGGGCAGGGAGTACGAAAAGACCATCACCGCCACCGACCCAGAGCTGCCCAGCCGGGCGCTCCGGACCGAGCTTCGCCCCGTTCCGATGGAAGGCGTCTCCGATTCGCGCGAGCTCTCGCGGATCCTCGCCGGGGACCTGGACGCCATCGTCGTGCGCTGCCTGCAGCGCGAGCCCTCGACGCGCTACGAGAGCGTCGATGCGCTGCACGAGGACATCGTCCGCTATCTGAATGGCGAGCCCGTCGCCGCCAGGCGTGCCACCCGGGCCTACCGGCTGGAGAAGCTCCTCCGCCGGCGAGCCGGGGCGCTCGCGATCCCGGCGGCCGCCGTGGCCGCGGTCGCCCTGTCCTGGCTGGCGTTCGGCGCGCGCGATGAGGCGCCGCTGGACGTCCGTTGGATCGCCACGGGTCGGGTCGTGGACGAGACGGGCGGTTCGGCCTCCAACCTGGGCCGGCAGATCGGAGAGCTGCTCGCGACCAACCTGGCGGACCACGAAGAGCTGCAGGTCGTGCGGCTGGCAACGGGCACGCATGGCGATGCCGCGATCCGCGAGGCTGCGATGCAGGCCGGCGCGTCGGAGATCATCACCGGCGTGGTGCGGGAGCTCGGAGATGGGCAGCTCCAGCTCGTCATCCATCGCCGCGACGCGGGATCGGGCGATGTGCTGGATTCGGTGCGAGTGCGAGGGTCGGACGCGTTCGCGCTCGTCGACTTGGCTTCCACGGAGTTGCTGGGACAATACGGGGTTCGGGCGACGGGTCCTTCGCTCGCCGGAGTGTCCACGTCCAGTCCGCGCGCATACGGCTTCTACATCGAGGGTCTCGCGGCCTTCAGCGCGGGCGACTACAGGGTGGCCGACCGATTCTTCCACGCCGCGCTCGACGAAGACACTGCGTTCGCCCTCGCCGCCTATTACGCGTCCCGGACCACCTACGACGATCAGCCGGATCGGGGCACCAAGCTGTTGAACCGGGCCTACAGGCTGGCCGAGCGGGCGCCCGACCGGGAGCGCCTCGTCATTCGCACCGCCTGGGCGGCGCAGATGGACGACCCGCGGCTGTACGTGCTCGCGGACTCTCTGGTCCGGCGGTTCCCCGCCGAGCCCGACGGGCAATACTTGCTGGGCCTCGCCCTCTTCCATTCCGGCCGGTTCCTGGAGGCCGCCGACCACCTGGAAAACGCCATCGCCCTGGACTCCTTGAGCCTCAACTCCGGTGGGGCGAGGTGCGTTGCCTGCGACGCCTTCGAGCGGCTGATGCGGACCTACTGGCAGGCCGACTCCATCGCGGCGGCCGTGCGGGTGGCCGAGCGTTGGACCCGGCGCCAGCCGGATTCCGCACGGGCGTGGTACCTGCTCGCCCACGCGCTGCTGAAGGCCGGACGGCACGACGCGGCGCTGGAGGCGCAGGGTAGTGCCGCCGCGCTCCGCGTGGGGGATCCGAGAGACCTCCTCTTCCCCGGCATGGTGTCCCTGCGGAGAGGAGACTTCGAGGAAGCCGATCGGCTCTTCCGCCTGCACATCCGCACCGGCAACCCCCGCCTTCGCATACAAGCCGCCCACTGGCTGGCCATCAGCTTGAGGACACAGGGGCGGTGGAGCGAGGCCGGGGACGCCGCCGAGGCCCTGTTGGAGGAGGCACGGCGCCGGCCTCCCGGCGATCGCCTGGACATCCTCGGTCGCGTCGCGCTGGGACTGGCGCTGCTGGGCGGGGGACGCCCGGCCGAGGCGGCCGCGGTGTTCGAGGAGAGCGCCCGCGGATACGATGAGTTCACCTCCTCACGCATCGCGCGGGACCAGGCGTGGTACCTCACGCATGCCGGCACGGCCTGGGCGGCCGCCGCCGACACGACGCAACTCGCCTCGCTGATCGGCAGGGTCCGGACTCTGGGTGCCCGGAGCGTCTACGGGCGGGACCCGCGCCTTCACCATTACCTGAACGCGCTGCTCGCGAAGGCGCGCGGAGCCCGCGAGGAGGACATCGAGGGCCACCTCCGCGCGGCGATCTACAGCCTTTCACAAGGCTACAGCCGCATCAACCTGGAGCTGGCCGAAAGCCTGTTGCGGCAGGGTCGGCACCGTGAGGCCGCGGCGATCGCCACGGCCGCCCTGCGCAACTCCATGGAGTCGAACGGGATGTACGCCACACGGACGGACTTCCACGAGTTGCTGGGCCGCATATGGCACGCGGCCGGTGAGGCGGATAGCGCGGCTGCGCACCTTCGCGCCGCGCGGGCGGCGTGGCGCGGGGCCGATCCCAACATGGCCCCGCGCCTGGCGGGCATCGATCGTATGCTCGCGGCGCTCCCTTAGAACGCACTCGCTCGCAGCGCGGCCGCGTTCACGACGGTGGTTAGGGATCCACCGGGAACCCGTTGAAGAAGAAGTCGTTGGCGGCCACCGGATCGGTCGTCCCGAGGATCTTGCTCACCTGGGTCAAGACCTCGAGAGGCGACGAGCCGATGGCGGCTCGGGGCCTCACGGTGAAGAAGAAGAGCACGCTGAACCCGGAGCCGACAGCGAAGTTCGTTCGACAGTGGTAGCTGGCTCCGTCGTCCACGGCGTCGCCGTCCGAGTCGAGCGTGTGGAAGAAGGAGCAGAAGGGCGGTGCGACGATTTCCGCAGGATCGAGAACCCCCTGCAGGTCGACCTGAATCTCCGCGCTGTAGAGCGTTCGGGGACCCAGGTTGGTCAGCGCGACCTCGATGTCCGCGGTGTCCTCGAAAATGAGACTACCGGCGTACGCTTCCACCCACACGTCCGTCAGCAACTCTTCGAAGAAACGGAACCGTGGAGCCGCTACACTCCCGGCCCAGCCGTCGTACGCGAACGACGCGGAGGCCTGGACCGTATCGCCCGCGCTTCCGATCGGCGCCCGGTGTCGGAAATCCAGCGCGATGGCCGGCCCTCCCGGCGTGACATCGGCGAAAAGCGTGCAGGTGTACTGTCGCGTCTCCGGCGGCGTGGGATCGAAGACCAGGGAACAGGACAACGAGTTGTAGCCGAACGGCTCGTCGTCGACGTCCCCCACCAGCGTGAACACGATCGTCACGTCGCCGCCCGGGATGACCGACGCGCCCAGGTTGCGAATCGAGACCACGTGCTCGAACAGGGCTCCCTCCCCAGCGAAGGTGTCGGGGACCGCTCGCAGCTCCATCCGCAGCACCCCGGGCGCGACCGCGTAGACGCTGAAGTGGGTGGTCTGGGCGGACACGACGTTGGCGTCGGTATCCACGGTACTGGGCAGCGCCACGCGGATGCCGCCTTCAAGCCTGTGAATCGCGAGCTTCTCCTCATCCTCGAGCGACATGCCAGTGGGGTCGTACTGGATGCTGATCGTGACGTCCACATCGAACATCTGGTCGTCGGGGCTGAAGTCGTACGTCGTGCCGGGCAGCGCTTCCGGGAATACGTCGTCCGCAAGGGGCTCGATGGTGATGTCGACGTCGGACGACAGCGCGCCGGCGGGAATTTCGATCGACGCGTCCTCGAAGGTGGCGATCCCGCCATCGGAGCCGATCGTCTCCGTGCTCCCGCCGTCGCCGTCGCATTCGCCCACGTCGTAGGTGGCGTAGGAGGCCCAGCTGCCTCTCTCCACGAAGGGGTCGCCCTCGATCCAGGCACCCTCCGTCGTTCCGCCGTCCGTGGCCTTGGCGTACGCGGCCACCACGAGGGTAGCGGCGTCGCCGAACGCGGACAGGTCGAACTCGTGTTCGTACGTGGTGACCGCGGGATCGTGCAGCGCCCCCTCCGGGAACTGCCCGGGCGCGATGCGATCGCGCACCGTCGGCACGCCCGCGACGTCCTCGGCGACCGCGACGTGCGTCGCCGCCATCGCCCAGGGGTCGCTCGTTTCGAAGCGCACCTGGAGGATCTCTCCATCGTTGGCGACCCGAACGGTCCCGACGGTCATCGACTGACCCGCGATCAGGTCGAACGTCTGCTCCCCGCAGACCTCGGAAAGGGAGAAGACGGCCCCCGGATTGGACGGATCATGCGGGGGCGGAGGTGCCAGCGGGCTCGACGGGTCGTCGCCGAAGCAGGCAACCAGAGGCAGGGTGACGAGCGCGATCAGGCTGCGTGGGATCGATCGGGCGTTCATGCGCAGATCCTCGCCCCGGCCATGCCGAGAGGCGTAGCCGGAGCCGTTGGTGGGAGTGGTGGCGCGTGCATCGCAAACGCGAAAACCGGCTCCGTGCCGCCATCCCCGGAGCTCCGACCGGTTGACCGCCGCCGCCGCGCGCTCGAAGTTCGGCCCCGTCCCTCAGCCAATCGCGGCTCCGACGCCGGAGAGAGAGCGCGGTGAATCGCTTCGAGTACGTGATGGTGCTCATCTCGATCATCATCGGCCTCGGAATCACGCACGTTCTGCTCGGCCTCGGAGCGATCATCGACCGCCGCGCCGACGGTCCGCCCATCCGCATCGGGCGCGCGCATCCCGTCTGGCTGGCCTTCGTCTTCGTCTGGATGGTGCAGTTCTGGTGGTGGGAGTTCCGCTTCTCGGAGCTGAGGTCCGAGTGGCCGATGGGGCTGTACTTCTTCCTCGTCGCCTACGCGGTCGCGCTCTTTCTGCTCGCGGTCATCCTGGTCCCGCGCCGCTGGGAGGCGGTCCAGGATCTAGACGTCTACTTCCTCAACCGGCGGCGCTGGTTCTACTCGCTCCTTCTCGGGGCCACCGGCCTGGACATCGTCGACGGGTGGCTCAAGGGCGGGAGTCAGTACCTGATCGAGGACCTGGGACTCGGGACGTGGGCCCTGTGGGCGGTCCATCTCCTCGCGGTCGCCGTCGGCATGCGTTCGCGCCGGGTCCGCACGCACGCGATCCTGGCGTTCATGGCGCTGGTGCTCGAGATCGTCCAGGGGTTCGTCACGCTCCCGGTGCTGGGGTTCTAGCT